>JBDTKZ010000015.1:0-46603 GCA_039935075.1 Bradyrhizobium sp. | reverse complement strand
TCACACCATCTATGTGAGGGACGACCGCCCGCCTTCCAAGCAAGCCGCGCGAAGCGCGCCACCCATAGCGCCGTAGCGAGCGCGGCTTGCTTGGAAGGCGGACCGCGGCCCGTTACCCCATCTACTCGCTACTCGCGTCGTCATTCCGGGATGGTCCGAAGGACCAGACCTCAGATGCGCAATTGCGCATCGGGGACTCTCGAGATTCTCAGATGTGCAATTGCACATCATAGTTCGATGCTACGCATCGCCCGGGAATGACAGCATATCCTACAACGCCTCCAGCACCGCTTTGGTCACATCCGCGGTGCCATTGCTTCCGCCGAACTCCATCGGCTTGATGCCGGCGGCGTAGACCTTGTCGACCGCGCGCTCGATCCGCTCGGCGGCCTCGGTGGCGCCTTCGAGGCCGTGCTTGTCGGCGAGCCAATCCAGCATCATCGCCGCCGACAGGATCATCGCGGTCGGGTTGGCCTTGCCCTGCCCCATGATGTCGGGCGCGGTGCCGTGGCACGGCTGGAACACGGCGTGGCGGTCGCCGATGTCGGCCGACGGCGCCATGCCCATGCCGCCGATCAGGCCGGCGGTCATGTCGGACAGGATGTCGCCGAACATGTTTTCCATCACCATCACGTCGAAATCCCAGGGACGCTTGACCAGCAGCGCCGCGCAGGCGTCGACATAGAGCCGGTCGGTCTTCACATCCGGATGCCGCTTGGCTGCCTCGTCGAACATCTCGCGGAAGAACGCGAACGCCTTGAACACGTTCGCCTTGTCGACGCAGGTCAAGCCGCCATTCGCCCGTCCGCGCGCCTTGCGGCGTTCGGCGAGCCGGAACGAGAACTCGAACAAGCGTTCAGAGGTCTTGCGGGTAATCACCAGCGTCTCGCGCGCCTCGGTATCGGTGACGACGCCCTTGCCCATCGACGCGAACAGCCCCTCGGTGGATTCGCGGATCACCACCAGATCGATACCGCGCTGGTCGGCGCCGACGATCGGGCTCGGCACGCCCGGAATCAGCCGCGCCGGACGTACACCGGCATAGAGGTCGAAATGAAAGCGCAGCTCGACCTGCGGCATGATCTCGGTGTTGTCAGGGTAACGCACCGACGGCAGGCCGCAGGCGCCGAGCAAGATCGCGTCCGCCTCGTCGCACAACCGCACGGTACTTTCCGGCATCGATTTGCCGGTTTCGCGATAATTATTGGCGCCGGCCGGCGCGTCGGTGAAGCGGAACTTAAGGCCCGATCTGGACTCGATCTTGCGCAGGACTTCCAGCGCCGGCGCCATGACTTCGGGACCGATGCCGTCGCCGCCGAGTACGGCAATGTGGAATGCGTCGTTAGCTGACATGGGAGGGAGTTCCTTGAGAAAACTAAAACGAGTGAGACGCCAGAGTTCGTCATGCCCGGCCTTGTCCCGGGCATCCACGTCTTTCTATGCAGCAAGCAAGGAAGTCGTGGATGGCCGGGACGAGCCCGGCGATGACGGCGGTGGAAATCCTAAGGCGTCAGAATCGCGCGTCCCACCAGTTTGCCTTGCTGCAGATCGGTCAGCGCCTGATTAGCCTTCGCGAGCGGCATCGTGGTGACCGGGATCGGCGCGATCTTCTTGGTGCGGACGAGATCGAGCAATTCCGCCGTCTCCCGGAGATTGCCGACATAGCTGCCCTGGATCGTAACCGCCTTCATCGCGATCAGCGGCAGCGCCCACGGCGCGCCGCCGCCGAACAGGCCGACGAGAACGAGCTTGCCGCCCTTGGTCAGACAATCGAACCCGAGTTGCGTGGTCGCCGCGTTGCCGACCAGATCGATCACCGCGCGAATCGGGCCGCCGGCCTTCCTGGCCAGTTGCTCCAGCGCATCGGGCGCCTTGCCATCGACGGTCGCGAGCGCGCCGGCGGCTTCCGCCGCCTCGCGCTTGCGCGCGTCGATATCGACGACGATAGCGCCCTTGCCGCCCATCGCCTTCAACAGCGACAATGCCATCAGGCCGAGACCACCGGCGCCAAAAATCACGATCGGCGAGTTGAAGGCGAATTCGACCTTCTTCAGCGCGCTGTAGGTGGTGACGCCGGAGCAGGCATAGGGCGCCGCGGTGACGGGATCGAGCCCCTTCAGGTTCAGCAGATATTTCGGATTCGGCACCGTCATGTGGTCGGCATAGCCGCCGTCGCAATAGACGCCGAGCGCGTTCGGCTTGACGACGCACATGTTCTCTTCGCCGGAAAGACAGATTTCGCATTTGCCGCAGCCGAGCCAGGGATAAACCAGCGTGACGTCGCCGACCTTCAGGTCGCCCTTGTCCGCGTCAGGTCCGAACGCGACGATCTCGCCGACGGTCTCATGCCCCATCGTGCGCGGCAGTGTGACGCCGCGATCCTTCAGCGACAGCGGCTTGCGGCCGTGACCGAGATCGTAACCGCCTTCCCAGATGTGGAGATCGCTGTGGCAGACCCCGGCCGCCTTCACCTTGAGCAGCACCTGGGTGCCCGACGGTTGCGGCGTCGGATGATCGACCTCCGTCAAGGGGGCGTTGAACTCGCTGACCTGGAAACTCTTCATCGCTTCTCTCCCGTCGATTCTTGCTCTTGGATGGCCTCTTGGGCGGATACGGTCCGCGCTTCCCTGACCGTTGTTAGAGGCTTAGGCTGCCCCGATCAATGGATGATGGCAGGCCACAAACTGCCCGGGCGCGACGGGGCGAAGTTCCGGCATCTCGGCGGCGCAGCGTGCATCCGCCCGCGGACAGCGGGTGCGGAAACGGCACCCCGAGGGCGGCGCCATCGGCGACGGCGGCTCGCCGACCGGCACGGTCTCGGCCGGACGGATATCCGGATCGGGCACCGGGATCGCCTCGATCAGGAGCGCGGTATAGGGATGCGCCGGCGTTTTGAACAATTGCTCGGATGGAGCGACCTCGCACAGCCTGCCGAGATACATCACGGCGACGCGGTCGCTGACCGCCTTTACGACCGCGAGATCATGCGCAATGAACAACAGTGTCAGTCCATAGCGAACCTTCATCTCCTCCAGCAGATTGAGAATCTGAGCGCGGATGGAAACGTCCAGCGCCGAGACCGGCTCGTCACAAATGACAAACTCGGGATTGAGCACCAGCGCGCGCGCAATGCAGATGCGCTGGCATTGTCCGCCGGAAAATTCATGCGGCAGCCGTTCCATCACCAGGCCGGGATCGAGGCCGACGGCGCCGAGCACATCGCAGACCAGTTGCTTGCGTTTGGCGGGATCCTTGACGCCGGCAATCACCAGCGGCTCCGCGATGATGTCACCGATCCGCCGGCGCGGATTGAGCGAGGCGATCGGATCCTGGAAGATCAGTTGCACGCGTCGGCGCATCCGCCGCAAGACCTCGCCCTGCATCGCCGTGAGATCCTGACCGTCAAACAGCACGCGACCCGAAACCGCCGGGCGCAGTTGCAGCACCGCGCGGCCCAATGTGGATTTGCCGCAACCGGACTCGCCGACCAGACCCAGGGTCTCCCCCCGCGCAATCTGCAGGTTGACATCGGACACGGCATGGACGGTCTTGCGACCCACCGCATATTCGACAACGAGGTTTTGCACCTGCAGAAGCGGCTCGCGCGATAGCGGCTGGGCGGCATCCTGCGTCATGCGCCGACACCCGCGGCAACCCCAATCGGATGAAAGCAGGCGTATCGATGGTCCGGCGTTTCCGCATCCGCCAGCAACGGCTTTTCGCGCCGGCATCGATCGTCGGCATAGCGGCAGCGCGGCGAAAACGAGCACCCCCGCAGCGGTCGGGTCGGATCGGGCGGCCGTCCCGATATCGCCGGCAATGGGGTATGAGGAGGGGCGTCGATCTTCGGCAGTGCCGCGAGCAGCGCTTCGGTATAGGGCATCCGCATTTTCTTGAACAAAACGGGGGTCGGCGCGCGCTCGACGACGCGGCCGGCATACATCACGGCGACTTCGTCGGTGCGCCCGGCGACCACGCCGAGATCGTGCGTGATCAGGATCATCGCCATGTGCCGGCGGCGCTGTTCACGCGCCAGCAGATCAAGAATTTGCGCCTGAACCGTCACGTCGAGCGCGGTGGTCGGCTCATCCGCGATCAACAGCTTCGGCTCGCACGACAGTGCAATCGCGATCGCAACACGTTGCCGCATGCCGCCGGAAAGCTGATGCGGATATTGCGTCAATCGCTGCTCCGGTGCCGGGATTCCGACCGCGGCCAACAGCTCGATGCTGCGCTTCTTCGCAGTAGCGCTATCCAACTCCAGATGCTCCTGCAGCGTTTCGATCAATTGAGTGCCGATGGTCAGCACCGGATTGAGCGAGGTCATCGGATCCTGGAACACGACGGCCAACGATCGCCCGCGCAATTTTCGCAAGCGTTCAGGAGCAAGCGATGCGAGATCCTGCCCGTCGAACAGCACGCGGCCGGAGAGCTTTGCCTTCTTGGGCAGCAGCTGAAGAATGGCGCGCGACAGCATGGTCTTGCCACACCCGGATTCGCCGACAATGCCGAGGGTTTGGCCGGCCTCGATCTTCAGATCGACATGATCCACCGCGCGAAGATTACCACGCGGGGTCGCCAGATCGACCGCGACGGCTTCGACGGAAAGCAAAGCCGGCGCCATCACAGCGCACCCTGCCGCGGGTCGGTGAGCGCCCGCAAGGTATCGCCCACCAGATTGAACGACAGCACCGTGAGAAACATCGTGACCGCGGGAATGAAGGCGAGTTGGGGCGCGACCTCCAGGCTCTCCCGGCCCTCGCCGATCATGCTACCCCAGCTCGATATCGGCGGCGGCACGCCAAGGCCGAGAAACGACAAGGCACCTTCGACCACGATGGTGACGGCGACGCCGAGCAGGAAGAACGCCAGCAGCGGCAGGAAGACGTTCGGCAACAGCTCGCGCAGCAGAATCCGCGCATGGGTCGCACCCAGCGCTTGCGCCGCGATCACAAATTCGCGCCGCGCCAGCGTCAAGGTCGAGGCCCGCGCCACCCGCATAAAGGCGGGAATGCCGAGTACGCCGAGGATGCAGGTGAGATTCAACAGCGATTGCCCGAGATAGGCGGTGACCGCCAGCGCCAGGATCAGCGGCGGAAATGCCAGCAGCACATCCATGCTGCCGACGACAAGCGATTCGAAGCGTCCGCGGAAATAGCCCGCCAGCATGCCAAGCGCGCCGCCGATGGTGAGGCCGATGATCGGCGCACAGAGGCCGACCGTCAGCGAAATCCGCGCGCCATAAATCAACCGCGCCAGTTCGTCGCGGCCGAGCGCGTCGGTGCCGAGCCAGTGCATCGCCGAGATCGGCGCGCGGCGTTCCAGCATGTCCATGTCGGTCGGACTCGGTAACGGCAACAGACCGGCCAGGGCCGCCGCGGCAAACACCAGCACCAGCCAGCCGACCGCCATCCAGAACAATGCCCCGAGCCGCCGCGTTCGCCTGATGGGACTCGCGGCAACATCATGGTCGATGGCGATCTCAAGCGTGGCCATGACGGATCCTGGGATCGAGGACGGCATAGAGCATATCGACGACAAAATTCATCAACACATAGCCCGACGCGACGCACAGCACGACGCCCTGCAGGATGATGAGATCGCGGGTATAGATCGCGCCAAGCAGCAGGCGCCCGATCCCCGGCAGCGCGAAAATCGATTCCACGATCACGGTGCCGCCGATCAGCCGACCGATATTGATGCCGGTGACGGTTACCAGCGTCAGCGACGACGGCTTCAACGCATGCACCAGCAAAATTCGTGATGGCTTCAGTCCCTTGGCCCGCGCCATCGCGATGTAGTCCTCCTGCAGCGTCGCGATCATGTCGGACCGCAGCACGCGCATCAGCACCGGCCATTCGCCCAGCGCCAAAGTCAGCGCCGGCAGCACAAAACTGCGCAGATTGCCGAGCGGGTCCTCGTCGAACGGCACATAACCGGTCGCCGGCAACCACCGCAGTTCGACCGCAAACAGATAGATCAACAGGATCGCCGACAGAAATGCCGGCACCGACAGCATGCTGAAGGCGCTGCCGGTCATGAAGCGGTCGAACGCGCTGCCACTGCGAACCGCGCACGCGATCGCCAGTGGAATGCCGATCGCCAGCGCGCCGATTTCGGCCAGGAACATCAGCTCGAGCGATACCGGCAGCCGCTCGCTGACCGCCTGCAGCACGGTCTGCCCGGTTCGAAACGACCGGCCGAAATCGCCCTGCAGCACATGACCGAGCCAACTCGCGTAACGCCACCAGACCGGCTGGTCGAGTCCCATGTCATGGCGCAGCGCCGCGACTTTATCCGGCGTCGCCTGATCGCCGAGGATGACGTAAGCGAGATCGCCCGGCAGCAGGGACGCGATCAGGAACGTCAGCAGCGACACCGCGACCAGCACCGGCACCAGATACAGGAGCCTTCGCGCGACGAACCAGACCATGTCGGACTATTCCAGCCAGGCGTTCGAGACGTCGATCACTCCGCCATAGATATTCGGTAGACCTTTCAGCCTGGCGCTTGAGATCGCGTAGTAGGTATTCTGGAAGGTCCAGAACCAGATCGCCTCGTGATTGATCAAGCGGCTGACGGCGCAATAATCGTCGGTGCGCTGGGCAACGTCGGCGGTGGTCCGCGCATGCTCGAGCAGTCGATCGAGTTCAGGATTGGAATAATTGGCAAGCGCGACCGGGCTGCCGGTGTGAAAATTCGCGTACATCTGCGGATCGGGATCGGCGAGATCGACGATCCGCCACGGCGTCAGCTGAAACTGCCGCATGAAGGCGCGCGGCACGATGGTGGCCTGATCGACCTGCTCGATCTCCATGTTGGCGCCGGCCTGCTTCCAGAACTGCTGCAGAACCTGGCCGACGGTGCGCCCGCGCGGCGTTGCGCTGACGATCATCTTGAAATCGACCGGCTTGCCGTAATCCTTGATCAGCGCCTTGGCCTTTTCGATATCGTATGGCAGCGCGCCATCATCCTTGCATTTGACCCAGGAGCCGTCGCCATAGGGATTGGTGGCGGGCCTTGCGAGACCATCGGTGATCGCCTGAGAAAATTTCTTGCGATCGATCGCCATCACCAGCGCCTGGCGCACCCGCACATCATCGAATGGGGGGGTCTTGGTGTTGAAGGCATAGACCTGTGCACCGGAGCCGGCATAGGTATGCACGGTCATCTTCGGGTCTTTCTGCGCCTTCTGAACGTTGTCGGCATCATATTCATCGTCCCAGACGATATCGGCTTCACCGGATTGCAGGCTGGCGTAGCGTGACTGCGCATCCGGCAACGGCTTCAGCACGATCCGATCCAGATAGGGGTGCCCCTTGTTCCAGTAATCCGGATTGCGTTCGAGCACCATGCGGTCACCCGCGGTCCATGATTTCAGGATATAGGGCCCGGTGCCGACGGGATTGCGATTGTAATCGTCCCCCTTGGTCTTCCATGCGGTCGGCGATTGCACGACATTGTTCGAACTCTGTATCGTCAGGATCCCCGGCAAATTCACCGACGGATCCTTCAAATTATAGATGACCGTCAGTTCGTCGGGCGCCTGCACATCGTTGATGAAGGCGATGTAGAAAGCACAGCGGCATTTGTTGGCGGGATCTTTCTGGCGGTCGAAATTGGCCTTCACGGCTTCCGCATTGAACGGCGTGCCGTCGTGGAATTTGACACCGGGCCGCAGTTTGAAGGTCCAGGTCTTGTAATCGTCCGAATGGGTCCAGGAAAGTGCGAGCTTGGGCTGCGGCTGACCCTTGTCGTCGAGCGTAACCAGCGTGTCGAAGATCGCCGCGGCCGCGGTTTCCGCCGAGGTATCGTAGACGCCGACCTTCAGCGGATCGAAACCGGGAATATCGAGTTCGAGACCGACGGTGATGCTGCCGCCCTGCTTCTGGGCGCTGGCGGGGCCCGCAACCAAGGCAAAACCCGCAAACGAAATCGCGGCAAATCCCGCGATAAGGAAAATTCGCGCAAAGCTGCGCGGGCAGATCGCCGCCATCTTGAAACTCCTCCCGGATCATGTGCGTCCGGTATTCCGGATCGCCGATGTGCAGGAATCAGATTGGCTGGAATTGCACGCTGCGGCAAGGCCGCAGGCCTATGCCGGATGAAAAGCCGCAGTTCACATTTGCCTCGTCGGGGAAACGTGCCTCTAGCGACGTTCCCTCGCCAGGGCTTTTCCGGTGAAAGCCGCGATTTCGTCTTCGGCCAGACCACTCTCCCGAAGATAGGTCACGGTATGCTCACCCAGCGTTGCCGTACGGCGGCCCGCCGATACTTTGGTATCAGACATCCGAAACGGCAGGTTCATCACCTTGAACGTGCCGCCGTCGTCTTCCACCTCGGTCAGCGCGCCGCGATGGGCGAGCTGCGGATCGGCCAACGCCTCGGCGACGCTGCGATAGGCCGAACTGGGCACACCGTTTTCGTTCAGCGCGGCCAGGCATTGCTCGGTCGTGAGCGTGCGCGACCAGGTCTCGATACCGTCCATCAGATCGGCCCAGTTGCTGCGCCGGTCATTGTATCTCGCGAAACGCGGATCGTTGATCCATTCGGCACGGCCAGCCGCGGTCACCAGACTCTGGAAGGTCTTCTCGCTGGCGATGGCGATCATGACATAGCCATCCGAGGTTTCGACCGGACCGAACATCGGGCGGCTCGGCGAGGTCACCGGAAATTGCGACCACTGCACCTCGTTCAAGGTCAGGCTGAGCATCGATTCCAGCATCGAAACGTCGATGTGCTGGCCGCGCTCGCTGCCCTGGCGCTGATAGAGCGCCGCCGCGATCGCGCCGAAGGCATAGACGCCGGTCAGGACATCGGCGTGATAAATGCCGCAATAGTCCGGCCGGCCGCGGCCGGGCTGGTACGACAGATGCGCCATGTCGTAACCGGAGGCGGCATGGATCACCGGCGCGTAGGCCGGCAGTTCGGCCGACGGGCCGGTCTGGCCGTATCCGGAGATCGAGCAATAGATCAGCTTCGGATTCAGCGCCCGCAGTGTGGCGTAATCCAGCTTCAATCGTCGCATCACGCCGGGGCGGAAATTCTCGACCAGGATATCTGCCTTCGCCACCAGCCGGCGGATCACGTCGATCGCATCGGGCGATTTCAGATCGAGCACCAAGCTGTTTTTGCCGACATTGAGTCCGCCAAAAACGCTGCTGCAGCGGTTGCGAACCGGCGGGCGGGTTCGCATCGTCTCGCCTTCCGCCGCTTCGATCTTGATTACCTCGGCGCCCATGTCGGCCAGCATCCGCGTGCAATGCGGACCGGCGATCGTGGTCGAGAAATCGAGCACCCGCAAACCCTGGAAGCTTTGGCCCTGAACGCCCCGGCCCTGCAAACTGTCTGTCAAATTACCCTCATCGTTTCGCTTTATTGTCATTCCTGCGGCTCCCTCCGCCATGCGGCCCGGCGCAACCTGACCCTAGATTGTGCGGCCGCGCCAGGGAAGCGGCTCCCCACTGACAACAGGTGTTTGGCTCCGGCTGCTTGCGCGCGATCCCGCGATCCCTATCTCACCGGCATAAAAATTGGACCCGTTCTTGCTTATTCATAATCAGGGCTGATACGAGGGCATTACTTGAGGGTATTGTTCGTCACGACGGAAATGGACGATTACGTCCGGGTGGGCGGCCTTGCGGCCGTGTCGGCGGCCCTCCCCCGCGCCCTACGCTCCCTGAGCGATGTCAGAATCCTGCTGCCGGGCTACCGGGACGTCGTCGAGCAATTCACTCACCTGCAAGTCGTCGGCCATTGCGCGGCCATGGGAGAGATGCCGGCCTGCATGCTCGGCCGCACCTCAACCCGAGACGGCCTGCCGATCTATGTGCTGCTGTGCCCGCAACTCTATGATCGTCCCGGCAATCCCTATGGCGACAGCAACGGCCGCGACTGGCCGGACAACGATGTCCGCTTCGGACGATTTGCCTCGGCCGCTGCCCAGCTGGCGGCAGGCACCTTGGACAAAAATTGGGCAGCTGACCTGGTCCACGCCAACGACTGGCAGGCCGCGCTCGTGCCGGCCTACCTGAAATGGCGCGGCAGCAAGATCCCGAGCATCCTGACCATCCACAATCTGGCCTATCAGGGCCTGTTTCCCAAGGAGTCGCTGCGACGGATCGGCGCGCCCGCGGATTCCTTCCACATCGACGGTCTCGAATTTTACGACAAATTGTCCTTTCTCAAGGGCGGCATCGTCTACGCCTCCCACCTGACCACGGTCAGCGAAACCTATGCCAGGGAGATCACCACTCCTGAGTTCGGCTGCGGCCTCGAGGGCCTGCTTCGCCGGCGTTCCAACGCCGCGCAATTGACCGGGATTCTGAATGGCATCGACGAGAGCTGGGACCCGCGGGTCTGTGCGCAACTGGCGCAACCGTTCGGCGCCGGCGACTGGGCGGGCAAGCGCGCCAACGCCGATTACGTTCGCCAGCAATTCGGACTGGCGGTATCGCGCGGCCCGATCTTCGGACTGGTCGCGCGGCTGGTGCATCAGAAAGGCGTCGATCTCGTGCTATCCGCCGCCGACAAGATCATCGAGGCCGGCGGGCAGATCGTCGTGACCGGCAGCGGCGAGCCTGCGATCGAGCAGGCGCTGGTGGATGCCCATCGCCGCCGCCCCGATGCGATCGGCGTCGTCATCGGCTTCAATGACGGCCAGGCCCGGCGGATTTTTGCCGGCAGCGATTTTACCCTGATGCCGTCGCGGTTCGAACCGTGTGGGCTGAGCCAGATGTACGCGCAGCGCTTCGGATCGCTGCCGATCGGCCACCAGACCGGCGGTCTCGCCGAAACCATCCAGGACGGCGAAACCGGATTTCTGTTCTCGCAGCCGTCGACCGAGTCGTTTCTCGGCGGCGTGCGCCGCGCGTTCTCGACCTACATGGCGAAAGACCGCCTCTATTCGATGCGCCGCAACGCGATGTCGCGTTCGTTCAGCTGGGACATTTCGGCGGCCTGCTACGGCGCGCTCTATCGCAAGGCGCTGTCGGCATGAGCCTCGCGCCGCGTTTCCGGCATCACGAACCAGATCATCGCGAGCCCCAACGCGGCGACGCAAGCGAGCCCGGTGAACGCGACGCTGCTGCCGAACTTGTCGCTGACATAGCCTGCCAGCACCGTGCTCAAGGACGCCCCGATACCGGTCGCAGTGCCAACGAGGCCCTGCGCCAGATTGAAGTGGCCGCTGCCGAAGGCGACGTCGGCGACAATCAACGGCACCATGACGCTGAACACCGCGGCGGTGACGCCATCGAATACCTGTGCCGCGACCAGCAAATACGGATCCTGCACGATCGCAAACAACAGGCCGCGGATCGCCAGCGCCGCAAAGCCCAGCAGCAGCAGCGGACGCCGTCCCCATTGCTGCGCCTTGCGCCCGACCGAAGGCGAGGTCCAGGCGACGATGGCCTGCGGCACGACGATGCAGGCCGCGATCAGGATCGGCGCCCACTGGCTCGAGCGGGTGGTGACGACACCCGCCATCAACGGCAGCATCGCGGCGTTGGCCAATTGCAGCAGCAGGATGCTGCCGGCGAAGATCAGCAAGGCCGGCTGACGCACGAGGCTGAAGATGCTGGTGGTCTTGACGCCGTCAGCTTCGCGCTCGATCGCGCCATGCGCCCGCGCCGCATCGATCTCGCGCTCGCGGATCTGGGCCAGCGCCAGCAAAGCAGGTATCGCCAGGATAAACGTGACGATAAACACCGAACGACTGGATAGCAGATATCCGGCCGTGCCCATCACCGCGGCGGCCGTTCCATTGCCAAGCGAGGCGAAGCGCGCATTGCGCCCGAGCCGCTCGCTGATCGCGAACGGGCCGACCAGACCAAGGCTGATGGCGGCAATCGCCGGACCGAGCACGCAACTCGCGGCCGCATGCAAGGTCGCGGCGGCGGCCACGATCGGCAAAATGGGCCATACCGCGTAGCCGAGCGCGCTGACGCCGATGGTCGCGACCGCGAGACCCGCGACCAGCCGTTCGGAGCGGGCGAGATCAACAATGGCGCCGCCGGGCATTTGCCCGATCAGGGCGACGATGCCGCCGATCGATAGCACAAGGCCAATCTCACCCTGGGTCCATTTTTGCGTCGTGAGGTAAACCGCGACGAACGGACCAAACCCGGTTTGCACATCCGCGAGAAAAAAGATGAACCAATCGAGGCCGCGCAAGCTCTCGCGGCAGGGCGACGGCCCCGGCCGGGGGATTTGCGGTGACGACGGCGCACGATCATCGCCACCGGTCGATCGTCCGCGATCATCGCCATCGATCCGGTCAATCCGGTGTTTGGGCGCGCGCGCGAACAGGGCGTCCCCCTCCACTTTATTCATTGGTCATCAAATTGCAGTGGCTGAAGGCTACCGGAGGCGCCGAGCACCACGATCGGCGCATCCTCCTTGTATTCCGGCGCCGCCTTGACCTGATCCTTGGTCAGTTCAAGCGAGACGCTGTCACTCTTGTCGGCAACGCGTCCGAAACGCAGCGCGTTCCAGTCGACGACGATCTTTCGGCTGCCGACACCGAGAAACCCGCCAAAATCGATCACCGCCGCGCGGACCGTGCCGGCGCGATCGACGATCACATCGACGATTTTCCCCATGTCCTCGTTTACCGCGCTGCGGACATCACGACCGAGCACGCCGTGCGCCTCCCTGGCGCTAATGATGGTGACCGAGGCCGGCGGCGCGGCGTCCTTCGGCTTGGCGGCTTCCTTTGGCGCCGGCACAACTTCGTCGGCGGCCCGAACGGGGGTCACCGCTGCGGTCAGGCAAATGATTGCAAACAACGCGAACAGGCGATTGACGCGCATAGGGTCTCCTTCAATCGAGGGCAGCCTTGAATCGAGAGCAGCCTTGGCCTTTAATGCGCCAGCACGATCGACACCCGGATCTGGCCGCGCGTGCGCAAAACTTCCAGGGATACATCGTCGCCATGGCGGCGCACCCGGAGGTCGACGCTGGAAGTGCCCAACTGCAAGTCGCGCAGCACCACGTCGTTGATGAACGTCGGCAGGCGCGGATTGCGCAGCCGGATTTCGCCGTGCGAGGCATCGAATTCCAGGCCGAGGGCCGCTTCCAGCAGCGTGAACGGGGTCGCACTGGCCCACGCTTGCGGCGCGCAGGCGACGGGGTAGAGCGTCGGTCCTCGCCCCTTCTCGCGCCGGAAACCGCAGAACAATTCAGGCAACCGCCGCAGGTCCATATAGGCCGCGGCGTCGAACAGCCCGCCGAACAAATGCGCGACCGAATGTTTCAGGCCGTAGCGCGCGAGACCCAGCGCGATCAGGGCATTGTCATGCGGCCAGATCGAGCCGTCGTGATACGACATCGGGTTGTAGCGGGCCTCGCCGCGCGCCACGGTGCGGATGCCCCAGCCGGTGAAGAAATGCGGCCGCATCAGGTCGGCCGCGACCAGACGCGCACGATCGGCGCGGATCATGCCGCTGAACAGCAATTGCCCGGCGTTCGACGTTCGCACCTTGCACGGCTGCTTCTTGCCATCGAGCGCCAGCGCGTAGGTGCCGAGCTCCTCGCACCAGAACGCTTGCTCGAACCGCTCGGCCAGTTGCCTGGCTTCGGCCTCGAGTTTTTTCGCCTTGTCCTTTTTGCCAAGCCGCGCGGCGCAACGTGCGGCCAGCTGCTTGCCGGCAAACACATAGCCCTGTACTTCGGCGAGCGCGATATCGCCTTCGGCCAGACGCCCGTCGGCATGGAAGATCGCATCAAACGAATCCTTCCAGCCCTGGTTGGCCAGCCCCTGCTCCGAAGCGCGCTGATATTCGACAAAGCCGTCTTGGTCGGGATCGCCTGCACCATCGATCCAGCGCAGCGCCGCCTCGATCGCCGGCCACAACTCGGCTAGCGTTTCCTCGTCGCCGGTGCGCTCGACATAGAGACCGGCCAGCAGCACGAATAGCGGCGTCGAATCGACGCTGCCGTAATAATGCGCGAACGGCACCTCGCGCAGCGCGGCCATTTCACCGCCGCGCATCTCGTGCAGGATCTTTCCAGGCTGCGCGTCGGCGAGCGGATCGACCGTCTTGGCCTGATAGAAAGCCAGCCGTTTGAGCACGCCGCGCGCAACCCGCGGGTCGATCCACAGCATCTGCATCGCGGTGATCAATCCGTCGCGGCCGAAGGTCGTCGAGTACCAGGGAATGCCGGCATAGGGATATCGCCCCTGCGGGGTATCCGTCATCAGCATATTGAGGTCGGCCATCGACTGGCACAGCACCTCGTTGAAAATGCTGTTCGAGGTTTCAATGCTGGTGGCGCCCGCGGTCGACTGCCGCATCTCGCGGCGATGCGCCAGCAATCCGCGAAAGAACGGGACTGGCTTCGCACCGACCGGCTTGTTGCAGGACACCGCGATAAACAGTGAGCTGGTCGCTTGCGGCCCCAGTTCGAAATGATAACTCGCGGTATTGACCGTCAGGCGCGTCGGCTTGGGATCAAAATGCAGCATGGTGCTGCGCGACGTATCGTCGAGCCCCTGATAATCGAGTCGCACATCGCCGGGCCCGAGCTGCTTGCTGGAGCCGACACCCCGGCGCGGGCGTTTTTCACCGCGCACTTCGAACAAATCGGCAAAATCATTGTCGAATTGCAGGCTTAGATCGAAGCCGGCGGGGCTCTCGCCGTGGTTCTGCAGCCCGATGCGCTGATAGGCGGTTCCGCGCCAGAGAAAGATGGTGCGCACGATATGCAGCATATCTTTCTGCAGCACGATGCGGCCGTTGCGATAGATATCCGGATTGGTGAGATCGACCGTCAGCGATGAATTGTCATCGCGCAGGTTCGAGCCGAGCAGCAGCGGCTGCACATCATCCAGCGCCAGTTCGAGCCGGGCCAAATAGCGAGTGTCAGCATTGAACAGGCCGTCGGGGCCGCCGGCGGAGGCGCCGATGTCGCCATGGCTATCCAACACGATGAAGGTGTCATCATGCTTGAGCGAGCGCCGCGGCCGCGCCGCGGGTCCGGTCATCGGGATGTAGAACGGCGATTCCTGGACCGGTTCGACGGTCCGGGCGGTTGCGATCTGGGCTATAAGTTCGGCTGGCATGTGACCCCGCACGGTTTTCCCGTTGCCTTGCAATTATGCACTCTGACGCAACACCACCGCTGCGGATCAGGCCGCATGCGTCGCCAGGCGGCTCATTTCCTGCGTCACCAGCTCGCGATACGGCCCCTCGCCCTGCATCAGGCGATCCGGCGGCCCGTCTTCGATGATCTTGCCGGCCTTGAGCATCACTACCCGGTCGAAATTGCGCAGCGTCGCCAGCCGGTGCGCAATCGCAATCACGGTGCGGCCGTACATCAGCCGGGCCAGCGCCTCGCGGATCGCTTCCTCGGATTCGCTGTCGAGTGCGGCGGTGGCTTCATCCAGCAGCAGGATCGGCGCGTCCTTCAGGAAGGCACGTGCGATCGCGATGCGCTGGCGTTGGCCGCCCGACAGCTTGACGCCGCGGTCGCCGACCATGGTCGCCAACCCCTCGGGAAGCGTTTCGACGAAATCGCAGCGGGCCGAGATCGCGGCCCGCAGCACTTCATTGTCACTCGCGGTTGGCCGACCGTAGCGGATGTTTTCCATGATGGAGCGATGAAACATCGAAATATCCTGCGGCACCACCGAGATGGCTTCGCGCAGGCTTTGCTGCGTGACGCGGGAAATATCCTGACCGTCGATCGTGATGCTGCCGGCTTGCGGATCGTAGAACCGCTGCAGCAGGACAAACAGGCTGGATTTTCCGCCACCGGACTGACCGACCAGCCCGACCCGCTGCCCGGCCTGCAGGCGCAGGCTGAAACGCTCGAACACTTTCAGGCCGCCGGGATACCGGAACCCGACATTGTTGAAGGTGATCGCCGCGCCCGCCTTCACCAGCGTTTCGGCCTCCGGGTGATCCTTCAATTCATGCGGCAGCAGCAGCGTGGCAATGGCTTCGGTCAGCCGCGCCACATGCTGGGTGACATCGACCAGCGCCACCGCCAGATCGCGCGTCGCGCTCAGGATGGAAATCCCCAAGGTGCAAACCAGCACGACATCGCCCGTGGTCGCAGCACCACGCTGCCACAGCAAGACGGCCCAGGCCAACAGCCCGATGGTCAACAGGACGGTCACGCCGGCGTGCAGCATCCGGAGCTTTTCGAGGTAACGCAGGCTGCGACCCCGCGCCGTCAGTTCCCGGTTCACGGTCGCATCGAACCGGTCATGCTCGAAGCTGAGGCCGCAAAACGCGCGTACCAGCGGCATATTGTTGATGACGTCGACCATTTCGCCGTCGACCGCGGCGGCCTTGTTGGCAAATTCGTCATGCAGCGGTCTGCCCGCCGCCGCCAGATGGAACATGGCGATGACCATCGCACCGGCGATCACGATCAACCCACCCGCCATATACGGGCTCACGGTTCCAATCAATACGATCGCGGCAATGGTCGCCATGCACGGCGGCAACACGTTCCAAACGAACATGTTTTCAACCGTGTACACCGCGTTCGAGGTCGCGGTGATGCGGCTGGTCAGCATGCCCGGCAACCGGTCGCAGAAATAGCTCGGCGCATGGCCGGTGAGATGCCGAAAGATGTCGCGACGCAGGTCGCCGGTCACGCCAACAAAGGTGAAGCTCGCGGTCCAGCTCGCGATCCGCCACAAAAAATTGTCGGCCGCGATCAGCGACATGAGGAAAATGAATGCCAGCCATACGCCACCCGAGTGCGAGGGCCCGGCCGAAAGGCTATCGACCAGGCTCTTCACGCCATATTGCGCGCCTACCGAACAGCCAACCGCTGCGACAACAGCAGTCAGGATGATCACATGAGATGCAAGACGCTGGCGAAGATAGCGCAGCACGAAGGGAAACGGACGGTGCGCATATCCTGAGAGACTGTCCATGTGACTGCAAACCTCTTGGAATGTGGGAGAATCTATCTGGGCATGCGCCGTTTAGGGAACGTGGGACCGGCATCAGCGGTTCCCCTTCCGCTGCCATCACTGCGCAACAATTCCGCAGCAATCGCATTTTGCGAACCCTGATTGGACGAGATGGCCTCAACAAGACCGCGCTGTGGAAGAACTGCGTTGGTGGAAGGAACTTCGCAGATGCGAGAACGTTCCCGACTCGGCATGCCTGTGCCGCTCACGACAGGGGCTTTCTTCACCGACGATCACAAACAGGAGACTGGTACAATGCGCATCGCGCAGGTTGCTCCGCTGACGGAGGCTGTTCCACCCAAATTGTATGGCGGAACCGAACGGGTGGTCCACTGGTTGACCGAGGAACTTGTCGCGTTGGGAAACGACGTCACGCTGTTCGCCAGCGGCGACTCCCAGACTTCAGCAAAACTTGATGCAACGTGGCCAAGGGCGCTGCGGCTTGACGGGTCGGTCCGCGACCCGAACGCGCTCCACATGGTGATGCTGGAACGCGTCAGGCGAAAATGCGACGACGAGGAATTCGACTTCCTGCACTTCCACCTGGACTACTACCCGTGGTCGCTGTTCCAGCGGCAACCCACGCCCTTCCTGACTACCCTGCACGGCCGGCTCGATCTTCCCGAGCATCAGCCGGTCTTCAGCACCTTTTCCAATGTTCCGGTGATTTCGATCTCGAATGCGCAGCGCCGGCCGGTGCCACAAGCCAATTGGACCCGCACGATCTATCACGGCCTGCCGGAAAAACTGCTGATGCCACGGAAAGTGACGCCGGGATATCTGGCGGTGCTCGGCAGGATCGCGCCGGAAAAAGGCGTCGACCGTGCCATCAAGATCGCCATCCGCTGCGGCATTCCACTCAAGATCGCCGCCAAAGTCGACCGCGCCGACCAGGATTATTACGACGAACTCATCAAACCGCTGATGGATCATCCGCTGATCGAATATATCGGCGAGATCGGCGATCACGAAAAGTCCGAGTTTCTCGGCGGTGCAATCGGGCTGCTGTTGCCGATCGACTGGCCGGAGCCGTTTGGGCTGGTCATGATCGAGGCGATGGCCTGCGGTACGCCGGTAATCGCCTTTAACCGGGGATCGGTGCCCGAGATCATCGACGAAGGCCTGACCGGCTTCATCGTCGAGGACGAAATCAGCGCGGTTGCCGCCGTCGGCCGCCTCGCCAACATCGATCGTGCCGCGGTTCGCACGCAGTTCGAGAAGCGCTTTACGGCGCGCCGCATGGCGCTCGACTATCTCGCGGCCTATCGCGGCCTGATGGAAGCGACCCAGCCGCGCATCAAGCTGGTGAGCAGCGCCGAGTAGAAGCGATCAATCCGTGGGCGCCAATTCGGCTTTGCCGAAGCGGCGTTCATAGGCCTTGATATAGGCTTGGGGCGACGGCTCAAGATGACGCCGGGTCAGCGCGATCAGCGCGTCCCGGCGCGAGCCGCGTAGCGCCTTGATCATGTCGAGATGATCGCGGCGGGCGCGGTCGAGCGATTGCGGAAAGGCATGGGCATAGGATCTTATGCCGTAGACCTTCTGCGCCAGCATTTCGATGGTCTCGATCAAACAGGCATTACCGCACAGCCCGAACACCATCTGGTGAAAACGCAAATTGCTGTAGAACACCGTCAGCAAATCGCCCTTGACGACGGCGGCACTGTGCTGACGCTGCAATTCCTCCAGCCGGTTGATATCCGCCGGCGCCACCGGAAACGGAATGATGCGAACCGCCATCACTTCCAGCTCTTCGCGGACCGCGTAGATTTCCGTGACCTCTGATGGCGTCAGTCCGCGAACCATCGCGCCACGGTTCGGGATGCGTTCGACGAGGCCCTTCTTCTCAAGCTCGAACAACGCCAGCCGCACGTCGCCGCGATGGGTCTGAAACAGATCGCAGAGATCCTGCTCGATCAGGCGCTCGCGCGGCTGACGCCGCCCGAGCACGATGTCTTCCTCGATGCGCCTGGCAATCACCGCTGCGGCCGAAGGCTCGCGTGCCGGCGCGTCCGGCATCACGGGCGGTTTCGCCGTTCGCGTTGTCGCTCGTTTGAGCGGTTTCCCGGCCATGTTTTCCCCGATTGGAAGCGGCATCCCACCCCGGCACAGCCAGCGGACCAGGAGTTCAGTCTTTCATGACGATGATAATATTGAAAACTATATTGTAAACAATATTCAACGCGGCTACGATGCTCGTCGAATAAACAAGGCGAGCGGCCAAAGCAGACAATAGTCCGCGCCGCATCGCACAAAAGGGGGAGACGACATGACAAAAGATCGCCAGCAGTCCGTCTTGAACGATAAAAGTGCGAGCGGAACCAATCAAATTCTGTCGAAGCGGCACAGCCGCCGCAAATTCCTCCTCAAGGCCAGCGGCGCGATCGCGGCCGGCGCATTCGGAGCGGTGCCGTTGCGGGGCTGGGCAGCCGATCCCGTCAATATCGGCGCGCTTTATCCGACCACCGGCAGCATGGCGCAGATCGGCGTCGGCTGCGTCGCCGCCGCCAAGCTCGCGGTCGAAATGGTCAACGAGGCCGGCGGCATCAAATCGCTCGGCGGCGCCAAGCTCAATCTGATCCTCTCCGACGTACAGAGCGACACCACGGTCACCCGCACCGAAACCGATCGATTGATCACCGGCAACAAATTATCGGCGGTCCATGGCTGTTTCGCCAGCGCGCTGACCTTGATCGCCAGCGAAGTGTGCGAGCGCGCGAAAGTACCGATCATCACCGGTTCCAGTTCCGACCAGCTCAACAAGGGACGCACCTACACCTTCACGCCGTTCGCCCGCGCCTCGCAATTCGCCAAGGCGCAATTGCAAATGGCAAAGCTGGTGGGCGACAAGCCGAAGGTGGCCGTCATTTTCGAGAATACCGCGTTCGGCACCTCGACTTCCAACGGCCTGAAGGAATTGGCGCCGGGCGAAGGCGTCGAAATCGTGATGTTCGAACCCTATTCGGCCGGATTTACCGATGCGTCTCCGCTCATCAACAAGGTCAAGGCTTCCGGCGCCAATGCGCTGTTCTCGGTATCCTATCTGAACGACCTGATCCTGATCGTCCGCGCCGTCAAGCAGGTCGGACTCGACGTCGCGATCAACGGCGGCTCGGGCGGTTTTGTGATCCCCGACTTCTACAAGAACGTCGGCAAGCTCGCGGAAGGTCTGCAGGGCGTGGCGCACTGGAACCACGACATGAGCGCTGATGCGCAGAAGGTGAACGTCGAATACAAGAAGCGCACCGGCGATTTCCTGTTCGAATATGCCGGCGGCCTCGTCGCGCAGACCTTCATGATCGCCGACGCGCTGGAGCGCGCCGGCTCGGCCGATCCGCAAAAGGTGCGCGAAGCCTTGTCGACGCTCGACGTCTCCTCGGGCTATGCGGCGATGGCGCCGGGCGGCAAGGTGAAGTTCGGCCCCGACGGCAAGAACATTTACGGCCATCCGGTCGGCGTGCAGTGGCAGAACGGCGATCTCGCCAGCGTCTTCCCGAAGGAAGACGCCCGCGCGCCGCTGCTGAAAACCTAAGTCGCATCCGATGCTGGAGACAGTGGCCCAGGCCGTCATCAACGGCCTGCTCATCGGCGGCATCTACGCGCTCGTCAGCATCGGCGTGACGCTGATCTTCGGCGTGGTCAAGATCGTCAATTTCGCCCAGGGCGAATTCGTGATGATCGGGATGTATATCAGCTTCTATCTCGCCACCCAGTTCGGCATCGATCCGATCGTATCGCTTGTCGTGACCATGCCGGTGCTGTTCGTCATCGGCGTCCTGGTCCAGCATTTCCTGATCCGCCGGGTGCTGGGACCAAACGACATGCCGCAGATTTTCCTGACCTTCGCGCTGTCGCTGCTGCTGCTCAATCTCGCGCTGATGCTGTTCACCGCGAACTACCGCACCGTGCACACGTTCTATTCGGACGAAGCCTTCCATCTCGGCGGGCTCTATATCCCCGTCGCAAAACTGATCGCGTTTGTCGTCGCGATGATGCTGAGCGCCGCACTCTGGGTATTCCTGCACACCACCGATCTTGGCAAGGCGATGCGGGCCGCGTCACAAAATCGCGACGTCGCGACCTTGATGGGCATCAATCCCAACCGGGTGTTTTGTGTCGCGCTCGGTATTGCGCTGGCGCTGGCAGGCGCCGCGGGCTCGCTGCTGATGCCGTTTTACTCGGCCTATCCCTTTGTCGGCCAGGTTTTCGTGCTGATGGCCTTTGTCGCGGTCGTGCTGGGCACGCTCGGAAATGTCATGGGCGCCTTGATCGCCAGCCTGATGATGGGGGTCGCCGAGTCGCTCGGTATCCAATATGTCGGCGCCGATTCCGGCCAGCTGGTGGTGTTCGCGATGCTGCTGCTGACGCTGGCCTTCAAGCCGAACGGCCTCGGCGGCGGGAGGGTACGCTAGTGGACAAACCAAACAGACTGGGCCTGCTGTCGGTTGCCGCGCTCGCGGCGATGGCGCTGGTGTTGCCGCTGGTGGTGAAGAGTTCGTTTGCGATCGATATCTTCATCCGGATTCTGCTGTTCTCGTTCCTGGGCGTCGCCTGGAATTTGATGGGCGGCTATGCCAAACAGCTTTCGCTCGGCCACGCCGCCTATTTCGGGCTCGGCGCCTACACCTCGACCCTGATGCAGGTGAATTACGGCATCTCGCCCTGGATCGGAATGATCGCCGGCGGCGTGATTGCGATGCTGGCAAGCCTGCCGATCGGCTGGCTGTGCTTCCGGCTTCGCGGCCCCTATTTCACCATCGCGACCATCGCAACGGCGCAGGCGCTGATGCTGATCTTCCTGAAATTCCGCGACTTCGCCTGGGGCGCCGAAGGCACCACGATCCCAAATCTCGGCAACGCGCCGCTGATGATGCAGTTCGAAGCGAAGTCCGCCTATTATTACGTTGTCCTCGGCCTGCTCGCGGTCGGGCTCGTCATCACTTACGCGATCGAAAAGTCCTGGATGGGTTATTACCTCGTTGCGATCGGCGAGGACGAAGACGCGGCCGAGGCGATCGGCGTCAATGCGCCCAGCATGAAGCGCAACATCTACATGATCAGCGCATTTCTCACCGCGTTGGGCGGCACGTTCTACACCCAATACATCTACTTCATTGATCCGGCGACCGCGTTCAGTTTCAACATCTCGATCGAGGCGGCCCTGGTGTCAATCGTCGGCGGCATCGGCACGCTGTGGGGGCCGGTGATCGGCACCATCCTGCTGGAAACGACATCGACCTTGCTGCAGAGCTGGCTCGGCAGCTCGCTCGGCGGACTGCAACTCACCGTCTACAGCCTGATCCTGATGGCTGTCATTCTGTGGCGACCGACCGGGCTGATAGGAATAGTGACCGAAGCCTATCAGCGTTATCTCAGCCGCCGTCCGGCGCGCGCGTAAAGGTACCGAGCATGGCAGACGCGCTGGTCATCAAGGGATTGAGCAAACGCTTCGGCGGGCTGCGTGCCGTGCAGGACGTCAGCTTTACCATCCAGGAAAATACCACCGTGGCGCTGATCGGCCCGAACGGCGCCGGCAAGACCACGAGCTTTCATCTGATCACCGGATTTCATCGGCCGGATTCAGGTTCGGTGCTGGCGTACGGGCGCGAGATCGTGGGCTTGCGGCCGCACGATATCTGCGCGCACGGCGTGGCCCGGACCTTTCAGGTGGCAAAGCCGTTCGGCGCGATGACAGTGCTGGCCAACGTGATGACCGGCGCGTTCCTGCGCGACAAGACCATCGCGGTGGCGCGCGAAAAGGCCCGCGAGGTGATCGAGTTCGTTGGCCTCGCCGCCCGCGAGCAGACCGCCGCCAAGGACCTCACCACCATCGACCAGCGCCGGCTCGAAATGGCGCGCGCGCTGGCGACGCAGCCGCGGCTGCTGCTGCTCGACGAGGTCATGGCCGGGTTGAACCCCGCCGAGATCGATCAGGCGGTCGGGCTGATCGGAAAGCTGTCGCAGCGCGGCCTCACCATCGTGATCGTCGAGCATGTGATGCGCGCGATCATGGCGGTCGCTCGCCACATCGTGGTGCTCGATCACGGCCAGAAGATCGCCGAAGGGACGCCGAAGGAGATCGTGGAAAATCCGGAAGTGGTCCGCGCCTATCTGGGCTCCTATGTGCACCCACCGGCGGCGGGAGAACACTGATGCTCGAATTGTCAGGCGTTAGCGCCAGCTACGGCTCGGTTCCGGCGATCCACAATGTTAGTATCACCATCGGCGAAGGCGAGGCCGTCGGCCTGCTGGGTGCTAACGGCGCCGGCAAGAGCACGACGCTGCGCGCGATTTCGAGCCTGGTGAAGATGACGTCAGGCACGGTGACCTTCGCCGGCGTCAATCTCGCAACCTTGCCGCCGCACCGGATTCCGGAACTCGGCATCGCCCATGTGCCGGAAGGCCGTCAGGTATTTCCCGAGATGACCGTGCAGGAAAATCTCGAGATCGGCTCCTATGTGCCGAAGGCCAAGGCCGAGCGCAGCCGCTCGCTCGAGCTGGTCTACGGCATCTTTCCGCGGCTGGCCGACCGCAAGAAACAACTCGCGGGCACCATGAGCGGCGGCGAGCAGCAGATGCTCGCGGTCGGCCGCGGCCTGATGCTCAAGCCGCGCCTCTTGATGCTGGATGAGCCTTCGCTGGGCCTCGCACCGGTGATGACCGACGTGACCTTCGAGAAGATCGGCGAGATCCACAAGATGGGCACCGCCATCCTGCTGGTCGAGCAAAACGTCAGCCGCGCTCTGTCGCTGGTGCAGCGCGCCTATGTGCTGGAAAGCGGCAACGTGATCATGCACGGCACCAGCGCCGAACTCGCCAACAACAAGCAGGTGCAGGCGGCGTATCTGGGGATTTAGGGCGCCCTACGAGGGCGATGCTGCGACGAGGCAATTCAAGCGCCGTCATACTCCGCCACCGGGCCTCGCCTCCGGCGAGCCCGATGACAGGCTCCGGCGGAGTATCCAGTACGCCGCGAGGGCTCTTCCCATCACTACCGCGTCGGAATACTGGATCATCCGCCTTCGCAGATGATGACGACAAGGATGCAATTTTCAAAAAGCCAATGACGGCCTTTGCTACGTTATCGCCGTCCGCTTCGGCTCGACGATCTCGAACATCCGCGGGAATTCGTCCATCAGCGCCATCAGCTCGCCGAGCCGCATCGGATTGCCGGTGAACTTGATCTTGCCGGCGGCGACCGCTTCCGGGAATGACGTCAGCTTCGCGATCACTTCGTCGAGGGTGCCGCGCGCCAGCGTGAAGCTGGCGTCGGCCGTCGCCGCCTGCGTGCCCACGATATAGGTCAGCGCGCTGTTCTCCAGGTTGAGAACGAAGGTCTCGCTGGTGTCGGTAAAACTCCAGTTCAGCACGATGCGCTTGCCTTCGGCCTTGGGACCGTTGAGGCGGACGCCCAGCACATCCCATAATTGCTCGGTGCGAAGGGCCGCCAGCGTTTCGCGCGGCATCGGCGGGCGTGGCGGCGCCTTGGGCATGCCGAGCCGTAATTCCTGCGCGCCAAACAGATAGGCATTGCGCCAGGTCGCGCTCTCGGAGGAATAGCCGAGCTGCTCGAACGTATCGGCGAGCATGGCTCTTGCGCGGGGATTGTCCGGCTCCGCGAACACCAGATGGCTGAGCGCTTGCGCCACGAAACGAAACTCGCCTTTGGCAAAGTCCTTTGCCGCGCGATCGAGGATCGCATCCGCGCCCCCCATGTATTCGACATATTTCTTGCCGGACTCGACCGGCGGCAGCGGATCGAGATTGACGGGGTTGGCGTCGTACCAGCCGAGATATTTCTGGTAGATCGCCTTCACGTTATGCCGGATGTGGCCGTAATAGCCCCGGCCATGCCATGCGCCGTCGAGGCTCGCTGGCAGTTTTATCGTCTCGGCGATTTCGCTTGCCGTCAGCCCGTGATTCATCAGGCGAATGGTCTGGTCATGGGCGAATTTATAGAGATCGCGCTGCTGGCGGATCATGGTGTCAATCCGCTCCTGGCCCCACACCGGCCAATGGTGCTGGCCACACATCGCATCCGCCTTGCCGCCCCACATCTGCAAGGCTTCGCCGAGATATTTCGACCAGGCCAGCGCGTCGCGCACGTCGGCGCCGCGGAACGGCAGCAAATTATGGAAATTGTGCGTGCAGTTTTCGGCGAGGTTCAACAGCTTGTAGCGCGGAATGAAAAAGTGCATTTCCGCCGGCGCCTCGGAGTTCGGCGCCATCTGGAATTCGAATTCGAGTCCGTCGATGATGCGCTTGTCGCCGGTCGCGATGATCAGATCGGTCGGGCGCAGCAGCGCCACCGATCCCGCCGCCATCGACTTGCCAAGGCCGCAATCGACCTGCCCGCGCGGCCCCTTCAGCAGGAAGGGCCCGAATTGATATTGCGCGCGCCGCAGCATCGCCGGACCTGCGATGATGTTTTCGGAGACCGCATGCTCCATGAACAGATTGGGCGCGATGATCGGCACGCTGCCCTTGGCGAGCGTCTCGTCGTCGAGCACGCCGCGGGCACCGCCCCAATGGTCGGTGTGAGTGTGGGTGAAGATCACGGCGGCAACGGGCTTCTTGCCGCGGTGCTGGAAATAAAGCTCCATCGCGGCGCGCGCGCCTTCGATCGAGGTCAGCGTATCCACCACGATCACGCCGCTGTCGCCTTCGATCAGCGTCATGTTGGCGATATCGAGCCCGCGGATCTGATAAACGCCGGGCATCACCTCGAACAGGCCGTGATTCATGTTGAGACGCGATTGCCGCCACAGGCTCGGGTCGACCGTGGCAGGCGCGTCCGCGTCAGCGAGGAAGCCGTAAGGTTCAAGGCTCCAGACCACCCTGCCCTGCGCCGATGTGATCCGCGCATGGTCCAGCGTGCCGAGAAAGCCGCGCTTGGCCTCGTCGAAATCGCGGGTGTCGGAGAACGGCAACGCCTTCAGCGTCGCCGCGTGCCGGGCGACCACCGAAGCCGAGGCGTCCTTTGGAAGCTCCCTGGATAATTCGCTGGGTGTCTGGGTCATGGCCTTACTCCTCCTCATGAATCGAATTCCCTTTCGTCATGGCCGGGCTTGTCCCGGCCATCCACGTCTTCCTTGCTGTTACACAGTCAAGACGTGGATGCCCGGCACATAGGCGAGCGGAAGCGACGCCGTCCTTCGGACGGCTTTGACCGGGCATGACGAACTCTAAGGTCACGATACGCGCGCCGCGAGATAGGGCGAGTCCGCGATCGACCAGGGCGGCATCGCTTCCATCCGGAAGATCTGCCGCAGATGCACTTCGTCCGGGCCGTCGCCGATCCGGAGCAGACGCCCCCAGGCCAGCGCCTGATGGATCGGCGTATCGTCCGATCCGCCCATCGCACCGAACACCTGCAATGCGCGGTCGGCGATCCGCTGCAGCATCGCGGGCACCGCGACCTTGATCAGCGAGACGTCGCGCCACGCTCCATGGTGACCGCTGCGGTCGAGCAGCCACGCGCAGCGATAGGCCAATAGCCGCGCCTGTTCGAGCTCGACGCGGGATTCCGCGATCCAGCGCTGCACGGTGTCATATTGCATCACGGTGCGGCCGAACGCGGAGCGCTCCGCCGATCGCACCATCATCAATTCGATTAAGAGTTCGCAGAGCCCGATCGAGCGCATGCAATGATGGATGCGCGCGGGCCCCAGGCGGATCTGCGCGACCTTGAAGCCTTCACCTTCCGCGCCGAGCAGGTTGGCCCGGGGCACCCGAACATTGTCGAAGGTCAGTTCGCCGATCGGCGCGACATGATCCTCGCAGCCCATCCAGCGCAGCGACCGGACCAGGCGGACCCCGGGGGCTGCCATCGGCACGATGATGCAGGAATGGCGGCGGGTGCGGTCGGCTTCGGAATTCGTCACACCCATCACGATCAGAAAACTGCAGCGCGGATGGGCGGCGCCGGTGATGAACCATTTGCGCCCATTGATGATGTAGTCGTCGCCGTCGCGCACCATCCGGGTCGCGATGTTGGTCGCATCCGAGGAGGCTACATCCGGCTCGGTCATGCCGAACGCCGAACGGGTCTCGGCATTCAATAGCGGCCGCAACCAGCGCTGCTTCTGTTCGGGATTGGCGCAGTTCTGCAGCGCGATCATGTTGGGAACATCGGGCGCCTGGCAGTTGAAGGCTTCGGAAGCCCAGAACAGCCGGCCCATGATCTCGGCGAGCGGTGCGTATTCGAGATTGGACAGCCGCGTGCCCGGCTCGTCGCTTGCGAGTTCGGGCAACCCGAGATTCCATAAGCCCGCCGCCCGCGCCTTTTGTTGCAGCTCCACCATGAACGGCGGCGTCTCGCGATGCAGGGCGACATGCTCGACCCAGGCGCGATGACGCGGCAGCAGTTCCTGATCGAAGAACGCCTGCAGCCGCTTGCGCCACTGCTCCGACCGGGCGGACAGATCGAAATCCATGGGGTCTCCCCGTTTCTCGGAGACATCTAAACTCATGTCAGAACGAATTGCAAATTTGTTTCGATATATTGACAAAATTGCGATATGTGGCCATTATTTTGTATGACTCAGGCATCGTCAGGCGCTTCCGCATTGTCCCGGCCGACCGATCCAACCGATCCGTCGTTCTCGACCACGCTGGCCCATGGGCTTGATGTGCTTGCAGCTTTTCGCAACAGCAGCGGCTCGCTGTCGAACGCCGACCTGGCGCTGCACACCGGTCTTTCCAGGCCGACGGTGTCGCGGCTGACCTATACGCTGGCCCAGCTCGGCTACCTCAAGCGCAACGACAAGGGCCGGTTCGACCTCGGCCTTGGCGTGCTGGCCGCCGCCTATCCCGTGCTGTCGGCGCTGAAGGTCCGGCAGATGGCGCGGCCGCTGATGCGCGACTTCGCCGCCTATGCCGGCGGCACGGTGTCGATCGCGATGCCGTTCGGGCTCGACTTCATCTATGTCGAAACGCTGCGCACCACCGACGCGGTGCCGCATGTCCCCGACGTCGGGTTTACCGGTTCGCTCGCGACCACCGCGGTCGGGCGCGCGCTGCTGTCGCTGTACACCGAGGATGAACTTGCGCGTTACGTGCAGACCGTGAAGACAGAACGACCGGAGGAATTCGATTACGTGCAAACGCGGACATTGCCCGATATCCAGCTCTGCAAGGAGCGCGGCTTTGGGGTTTCGCTCGGCGAATGGCGGCGCGAGATCTTTGGCGTCGCCGCACCGATCTATCGCACGCCGTCTGGCGATTGCCTGTCGGTGAATTGCGGCATTCCCTCGTTCCGCTTCAGCGCCGAACAGATCGAGCGCGAGTGCGGGCCACGGATTCTCGGACTCGCGCGCAGCATTCGATCGCTGGCAGCCAACGCGTAAGGGACGCCGCAGCCGAATATTTCAACGGAAACAAAAAGCACATCGCACGAACGATGTCGTCATCATGGGAGGAAACTATGCGTAGCATCCGTGGCCTTGGCGGGATCGCCATCGTCGTCTTCACAATGATGCTCGGCCTTGGCCTGTCGGCGCGGGCGGAGAGCCCCTATCCGAACCGGCCGATCCACATCGTGGTGCCCTACCCGGCCGGCGGCATCGTCGATATCGTCGCGCGTGCCGTCACCGAGCAGGCCGGCCGGGACTGGAAGCAGGCGGTCGTCGCGGACTCCCGGCCGGGCGCCAACAGCAATATCGGTACAGCCATGGTCGCGCGAAGCGATCCCGATGGCTACACTTGGCTGATCACCGGACCGGCCGTACTGGTCAACCCGACGCTGTACAAGGACGCCGGCTGGGACCCGATGGCGAATTTCAAATGCGTTGGCGTCGCGGTCTGGAACCAGAGCGTGGCGCTGGTCAATCCGACAATGCCGGTCAGGACGCTCGCCGAATTCGTCGAATATGCGCGCAGCAGACCCGGTCAGCTCAACTTCGGAAATGCCGGCACCGGCGCGTCGACCGATCTGACCGCGCAGAAGCTGTTTCGTGTCGCCAACATCGAGCTCGCCAATATCGGCTACAAGGGGCAGCCGCCAGCGCTGGTCGACCTGATGACCAACCGGATGAACTTCGAGGTGGTGTCGCTGGCGCTGGCGCTGCCGCATATCAAGAACGGGACCGTAAAGCCGCTCGCCGTGTTCACCGAAAAGCGCGTGCCAGATCTTCCCGATGTGCCGACCATCGCCGAAGCCGGCTATCCCGGCGCCGCCTATGTTCCCTGGTACGGCATCTATGTGCCCGCGGCGACGCCGGATGACATTGTCGAGAAGATCCACGCCGGCATCAACAAGGCGCTCGAAAATCCGGACGTACAGCGCCAGCTCGCGGTCGCCGATATTCCGGGCAAGCCAATGCAACTCGGCGAACTCGCGAGCCTGATGAAAGCGGACTACGAGAAATTGACGGCAGTGGTCAAGGCGTCCGGCATCCCCCGGCAGTAACGCCGAGCCGGGCTCGCCCAATTCAAGCCCGGCTCAATCCCGGAGATACACCGCTGAATCCGGCAGCCGGCGCAGCAGCTTCATTGCCGGCTTCATTGCCGACCTGGCCGATTTCCTGATCGAGATTCTTCACCACCAATCCGAAGCCCCCGCAGCCGAACACCAGACCGACAGCGGCGGTGAACAGCAACGGCACAACGAAGCTTCCGGTCGATGAGATCAGTAGACCGGTAATCAGTGGCGCCAGGGCACCGCCAATGTTGCCGCCGAAGTTCTGAATCGATGCGCATGAGGACACCAGATGCGGGGGCGCAACATCGATCGGCATGGCGTTGGCGGATGCCGTCGTCAGGCTGAGCAAGGACACCGCGAGCGTGAACGCCGTGATCGCGATCCAGGCCTCGTGCGACAGCGCCGCAACCACGATGAAAATCGTCGCCCCAAAAATGCCGCCGACTGCAAAGGATTTGCGCACCGACGAGACGCTGTGTCCCCGCGCAATGATCCGGTCGCTGATCCAGCCGCCAAACAGCGTGAACACGATCCCGGACACGAACGGCAGCATCGCGAAGAAGCCGGTGCGCATGATCGACATGTGTTGCTGGAGCGCGAGATAGCCCGGCAGCCAGGTCGCGAAGACATAATAGACGTAGAGATAGCCGGCCTGGCCGAGCACCATGCCCCAGATCGATCTCACCTTCAGCAGTTCGCGCCACTTGACGTTGGATTGCGGGGTTGCCGCGGCGGCCTCCGTCACCGCGGCGGGCTTCCGGTAGACCAAGAGCCAACCGAGCACCCAGAACGCGCCCAAAAGGCCGGTCGCGTAGAACACCGACGATCGGCCGAACTCGCTGAGCAGGAACGCCGACAGTGGAATGCCGACCGCCAACCCGATCTTGTTGCCCGAGAACTGCACACTGACGGCAAATCCGCGCTCGGTCTTGCTGAAATTCTGCCGGATCACCTGCGACGCGGCGGGGATATTGGGCGCCTCGCCGATGCCGACAAGCGCCCGCAGCGCCGCGAGCGGCCAGAACTGGATGGTGAGGCCGCACAAGGCGGTCGCCAGCGACCACAAAGCGACAGCGCCTGGAAACGCTCGGCGCGCCCCGATCTTGTCGGTCAGAGGCCCCGCCAGAATGATGGCGCCGACATAGAACCAGTTCAGGATCGACATCAGAAAGCCAGCAGCACTTGCCGAATAAATGTTCTGCTTGATCAAGCCGGGCAAGACGACCGACAGATTGACGCGGTCGATGAAGCTCAATGCCTGCGACGCCGCCAGCAAAAGCAGCAAAGCGACTTTATAGCTGTTGAGAGCCTTCATCTGATTTCTCCTCCCGAAAACGCCCCTCTTGTTGTTTGAGTTTTCGGGCGGATGTGACAGCTCGCTGTCAATTTAGATTGAGTTTCAGAAGCGTTCCAATAATGTGACGCCCATAATAAATAAGCTGGCCTTATGTTTGCGTCCTGACCGTTTAACATTCTGACCGTTTGAACTGGGAGGATGACCGGCCGAGATCGCGCGCGACGATCCTTACCAAGGGGGAACGTAAGGGATCGTCGGCAGAATAGGTTTCGAAAAGCAAGCCAGTTTTGAAAACGAACCAGCTCTCGGCCGCGTCGCGATGGCGGTTTTTGGTCGTCGGCGGCCTTCATCTCGTTGCGGATCATTGTCAGGGTTTTGGAAATCATGGAGCTTCGGCGTCTCAAATACATGTCGGTCCTGGCGGAGGAGCTGCATTTCGGGCGCGCCGCCGAGCGTCTTGGCATCGCGCAGCCGGCGCTCACGCAGCAGATCCAGGCGCTCGAACGCGATCTCGGCGTGCAGCTGTTTCAACGAACAAAAAGATCGGTCCGCCTGACGGTCGCTGGACGGGTCACGCTCAGTGAGGCCATTCGCACGCTGCAGCAGGCGGACAGAACCGCGCTGGTCGCAAGGCAGGCGGGCCGCGGCCAGCTCGGTCATATCGAAATCGGCTTTGTCGGGTCTGCCGTGTTCTCCGGAGTGCTGTCGAAGGCCATCTTCGCCTTTCGCGAGGCCAATCCGATGGTCGAGCTGCGCCTGAACGAGCTCGGCATCTTGCAGCAGCTCGATGATGTCGGCAGTGGACGGCTCGACCTCGGCATCGTCCGGACGCCCGTCAAATCGCTTCCGCTCGATGTCGGGATGGCCATGCTATACCGCGAACCGCTTATCCTGGCGGTCCCGGCGCGCCACAAACTGGCGCGGCAGAAGCGGATTACGCTGTCCATGCTCAAGGACGAACCGTTCGTCGGCATGCAGATTCAGGACGGCGTCGGTTTCAACGCCCAGATCGCTGAAATCTGCGCGACGGGCGGATTATCGCCGCGGGTCACGCAGCGGGCCGGCCAATTTGTTGCGCTCGCGGGCATGGTCGCCGGCGGCCTCGGCATCGCCTTCGTGCCGGATTCGCTGCGGCGTCTGCAGATCCCGGACGTGGTCTATCGCCCGGTGGCGGAGATCAAGGAACAATCAAACCTGGCGGTGGTGTTTCGCAAGTCCGAGCGGGCACCGGCGGTCGTCGCTTTCCTCGATCACATGCGAAAGTCGGCCCGGCCCGCGTGAATTCCGACAGGGCTGATAACAAATGCTTATTTAATTCACCGAATAAATTATTGGCTGCCGAGGTACCACGCTTTGTAGCCTCTCCCTGAAATGGCGTCGCAGGACGCGATATGCGGAGGAGAGCGGCCAATGCCCATCGTAGCCCCAGCGGTCGCCCCCCGACCGGCGAACATTGCACCGGATAAATTCAGATGGCCGATCGAAGGCGTCACGCGCGCGCCGTATCGTCTGTTTACGGACCCCGAAATCTATGAACAGGAGCAACAGCGCATTTTCCGCGGCCGCGCCTGGAATTTCCTCGGCCTCGAGGTCGATATCCCTAACCCCGGCGACTACAAAACCACCACCGTTGGTGAAACGCCCGTGGTCATCACGCGCAATCAGGAAGGCCAGATCCACGCGATGGTCAACCGCTGCGCGCACAAGGGCGCGCTGGTCTGCCTGAAGAAGAAAGATAACGTCTCGAGCCTGACCTGCGTGTATCACGCCTGGAATTACGACCTCGATGGCAAGCTAAAGAGCGTCGCCTTCCGCAACGGCGTGCGCGGCCAGGGCGGCATGCCCGAAGATTTCGACACCAGTCAGCACCGGCTGCAGCCCCTGAAGGTGGAAATCTTCTGCGGCATGATCTTCGGCACCTTTGCCACGGATATGGAAAGCGTCGAGACCTATCTGGGTCCGGATATGGCCACCTTCATCAAGCGTAATCTGGGGCGAAAGCTGCGCGTGCTCGGTACCCACAGCCAGACCATTCACAACAACTGGAAACTCTACGCCGAGAATTTGCGTGATTCCTATCACGCCACCCTGCTGCATACGTTCTACACCACCTTCAAGGTCAACCGCCTCGACATGGATGGCGGCATCGTGCTGTCCGATCGCAAGTGGCACCACGTCAGCTTCGCGCGCCGGGCGCAACTGACCGAGGCCGCCGAGTACCGCGACTCCAATGTGCACTCCGCCAGCTACGACTCGGCGCTGGAGGGACCCGGACTGCTGCAGGCGTGGGATGAATTCGACGACGGCATCACCCACAGCATTCAGACTGTGTTTCCGAACATGTGTATCCAGTTCACGCTCAACTCGCTGGCGATCCGCTTCTTCGCACCGCGCGGCATCGACAAGACCGAGCTGTTCTGGATCTATCTCGGTTACGACCGCGACACCGAGGAACAATCCCAGATGCGCGTCATGCAGAGCAATCTGACCGGTGCTGCGGGCCTGGTTTCACTCGAAGACGGCTGCATCAATGAATTCGTCCAGCGCGGGACGCGCGCCGACCCGCAACGCGCGTCCTTCATGGAAATGGGCGGCCGCAAGGTCGAGTCCGAGAAGAACTCACGCGCAACTGAAACCGCGGTGCGCGGCTTCTGGCATGGCTACCGCGAAATCATGGGATTCTAGGTCATGGCCGATAAAGTCAGAAAAATTACGCCGCTACCGGCCGACGCGCCGACGCAGGATCAGGTCACCGGCCTGATCCGCGACTACGCCCATGCGCTCGACGATGGGCAGATCGATCGATGGCCCGGCTTCTTCACCGAATCCGCGCTCTACCACGTCACGACCAGGGAGAACCACGATCAACAGCTTCCGATCGGCATTATCCGGTGCAGCGGGCGCGGCATGATGGTGGACCGGGTCAAGGCGTTCCATACCGCCAACATCTTCGAGCCCCACACCTACAATCATTTGATGGGGCTGGCCGCAATCGGTCCGGGAAAATCAGCCGGCGCGGTCGCGTCCCGCTGTAATTTTCAGATCGTCCGCATCATGGAAGACGGCCGGATGGACCTGTTCGCCACCGGAAAATATCTGGACGAGGTGGTTCTCGAAGGCGGCGTTGCGAGGCTACAGGAACGTATCGTCGTTCTCGATTCCCGTAACGTCGATATCCTGATCGTGGTGCCGCTGTAGACGAACGGCCGCGTTCCACAATCGCTTGCGAGTCGAACCTCCGTTACCGTCAGTCGTGGGACGACGTCCCGGTATCGCTGTAGGCCCAGCACGCCTCCCGCGGCAACGCGACCGTCGTCTCGACCCCGACCTGATGCCGCGCCGCGGTGCCGAGTTCGAGCGCCTCCAGCCGTCGGCCGAACACATCGATCTCGTAAACCGTCTGCGTCCCCTGATAACGGCGATCGAGCACGCGCGCCGGAAAGACGTTGGACCCCTCGTGCTGGCCGATGCCGATGTTTTCCGGTCGCAATGCGACACGCACCTTGTCGCCCGGGCTCAATGCCTGCAGCAGCTTCACCTCGCCGCGCCGTCCATCGCCGAGGTCGATCACGCCGAACTCGCCGCATCGCTCGATCAGCGTGCCCGAGAGTTCGTTGGTGGCGCCGGTGAAATTGGCGACAAACGGATCGGCCGGCCGATTATAGATCTGGTCCGGCGTGCCCATTTGCAGCAGCTTGCCGTTGCGCATCACGCCGATGCGATCGCCGAGCACGACCGCCTCGGCCTGATCGTGGGTGACGTACAGCGCGGTCATGCCGGTCTGCTTGAGGATCACGCGCAAATCGTCGCGTAGCCGCAGCCGCAACTTGGCATCGAGATTCGACAGCGGCTCATCCAGCAACAACAATTGCGGCCGATAGACGATACTGCGCGCCAGCGCCACCCGCTGCATCTGCCCGCCGGACAGCGCGACCACCGGCCGTTCGGCATATTCCGACAGGCCGACGAGATCGAGCACCTCGTCGACTCTCTTGTCGGCGTCGGCGCGGGGGATTTTGCGGTGCTTGAGCGGATAGACCACGTTCTGCCGCACCGTCATATGCGGCCAGACCGCGTAGGACTGGAACACCATCCCGAGATCGCGCTGCCGCGGCGGCACCAGGATGCGGCGCCCGGGCGACGACACCACTCGCCCGGCGATGCTGATCTCACCGCCGGTCGGATGCTCAAGGCCTGCGACACAGCGCAAGGTCGTGGTCTTGCCGCAGCCGGAGGGCCCGAGCAGCACGACGATCTCGCCGGCCGGCACGGCAAAGCTGACGCCGTCAATGGCGGGACGGCCGACCGCGAACTGCTTGCGCAGATCGCTGACTTCGAGCGTGCCGGTCACGATATTGCTTTCACGCGTGCGGTCACTGGCGATAGCCGTAGGTCTTGTCCCAATCGGCAACCCAGGAAGCATGCAGCTTCACATAATCGTCGAACTTGGGCACCCAGATTTTTACGACCTTGGGATCAAAGCCTTCCGGATAGAACGGCACGACCTTCAGCGAGGTGAGATTGCCGAGCTCCTTGATCATGAAGCTTTGGCCTTCCACCGACAGGCACCAGTTAAGGAACAGCTTGGCCGCGTTGGGATGCGCCGCGGTCTTCGGAATCCCCGACGCATAGGGATTGGCCGGCACGCCCTCCGGCGGGAATATGATCTTGACCGGCGCGCCGTCTTTCTGTTTCGGATAGATCGCATTGTAGAGCAGCGGGCCCATCGCGATCTCGCCGCGCACCAGCGAGTCCGCCATCGGCGCGCCGGAGGGATAGAGAACCGGATGGGTCGCAGCCTGCTTGGCCCAGTAGTCCTCGCCCAGCACCTGGCGCTCGAACATGATCCGGGTCCAGGTGGTACCGCCGGATTCGGCGAACACCTGGCCGATCAACTTGTCGTATTCGGGCTTGGTCAGATCCTTCCAGCTCTTCGGCGGATCTTTCACCAGTTCGGTATTGTAGGCGATCGACCAGGCCACCGTGGCCCGCGGCCAGAATTTCGGCGAGATCAGCGCGGCGGGATCGTAATCGGCCGCGTTCGGCGGCGCGTAATCCTGGAACAGGTCGACCAGCGGCAGCATCAGCGCACGATCGGAATGATCGACGATGTCGGCAATCAGCTTGCCGGCGGCGGCCTCGGTCCGCACGCGGGTGATGAGCTGGCCACCCGGCGCACGGATCATCTCGACCTTGATATCGGGGAAGCGCTTGTTGAACTCCTTGATCACCAGCTGTTCGACCTCGGCGAAATTCGCCGTGTAAAACACCAGTCTGCCCTCGGCTTTGGCTGCCGCGATCAGCTCCGGCGAACCGAAATTCCCCTCCGCCTGCGCCGGTAGAACGTTCAACGCGATGCCGAGAGCGGCAACCCCGATCGCAGCCATCATGGTAACGAATTTCATGTTCACAGCCAAACCTCCCTGATTTTTCTATCCTGTCCGGGCAACGTTGTTCCGGGCCGCTCCTCGCGACAGCCAGTTTGCGCCCCCGATGAGAACGCCGAGCAGGATCGTCTGCACGATACTGAACGCCGCGGTTTTTCCGAGGTTGCCGCCTTCGTAATAATCGAGCAGCAACACCGACATCACCATGGTGTTGCTGGTGTAGAGGAACAGCGACGAGCCAAGCTCACGGATCGCCAGCACGAACAGCAACGTCATCGACGCGATCACGCCGGGCCGCGCCAGCGGCAGCACGATCGTCACGATGGTGCCGATCACACCCTTGCCGCAGACCCAGGCCGCCTCCTCCAATTCCCTGTGGATCTGCAGGAACGAGGTCGACAGCGATTTGACGGTGTCCGGGATGAAGCGTGCGATGAACGCCAGTGCGAGAATCCAGATGGTGCCGTAAAGGCCGGCGGGAACGCCGATCCACGCCCACAGATAAGCGACACCGACGACGAGGCCGGGGATCGCCACCGGAATCGTCGATATCAAATCGATGGTGCGGCGGCCCGGGACGTTGGTGCGGTGGATCGTGTAGCCGATCGCAAAAGCGAGCGTGCCGCCGACCACCGCGGTGATGATGCCGACCTCGACCGCATTGTAGATCGAATTCAATGTCAACGGATTGTCGAAGATGCTGTAGAAATGCATCAGGGAATATTGCCGCATGTCGAACAGGCTGCCGACGTCGCGGATGAACATGAATTTGCGGAATGCCGCGACGATGATCGCAAGGCTCGGCAATACGACGACGACAATCAGATAGACGACGGCGAGGCCCAACGTGAACCAGCGCCATGGCCCGAGATTGAGGTTGCGCGGCCGGAACGCCTTGCCGGCCACCGTGGTGTAGCTTCGCCCGCTCAATACCCTCTGCTGCAGGAACACCAGAAAGCCCGTCACCATCATCAGGAGAATGGCGACCGCGGCCGCGGTGTTATACAGCGGCGGCGACCAATTGGTGAGCTTGAAGATATAGGTGGTCAGCACGTTGATATTGGCCGGCGCGCCAAGCACCGCCGGGATGCCGTAGATGCCGAGCATCACGATAAAGGACAACAGCATGCCGGAGATGATCGCCGGCATGATCAGCGGGAACGTGACCGAAAACAGCGTCGCGAACGCGCTGGCGCCGGAGATTTCGGCGGCCTCCTCCAGGCTCGGATCCATGTTGCGCAGCGCCGACGCGGTGAACATGTAGACATAGGGCGCGTAGTAGATGCCGAACACGAACACCAGGCCCGGCAGCGAATAGAAATTCACATGCCAGTCGAGGCCGATCCATTTGAACATGGTGTTGATCAGGCCGGTCTTCGGCGAACCCAGGATGGTCCAGGCCACGCCCGCGACCAGCGGCGGCGCGAATAGCGGCAGCACGCTGGTCGCCGCGATAAAGCCTTTGCACGGCGTGTTGGTCCGCACCACGATCCAGGAGAACGCCAACCCGATCACCACCGCGATCAGGGTTCCGCCGCCGCAGACCAGCAACGTATTGAACAACGCTTCGGCCACGTTGGGATTGATCAGCACGGCAACAAAATTGGCGATCGAGAGGTGGCTCAGGCTCAAGCCATCGACCACCGGATTGGTGTCGGTCAGCGCGCCAAACAACAAGGTCAGAACGGGATAGATGACCAGAAAGCCGAGGATCGCCAGCAACAGCGTAACCCACAGGCCGGTCCACAGCCGGCGGCGGTTGCTTTCGTTGCCGCTGCGGATGACTACGCCATCCGCGGCCCCAATCGGGGTGACCCCGCCGCGCAGGAACTCGGTGCCGAAGCCCTCCCGTCCGTTCAAAGCGCTTCCCCTTGCCGTCGACCGTCTTTTTTGAGTTCGCGGTCGCAGTGCAATGCCAAGCGTAGTCGATCGCGAAGCGGCCCGAAAGCTAGCAAAAGGTACCGGGCGGAAATAGCGCAGGGCGTGCCGGACCATCGCATACGCATCATGCAGCCGCACGGCTGGGGCCGGCCGCGTTTCTGGTGTACCTGCCGCCGACGGCGTCATCGCCATCGCGATCAGGAGAATTTTGCGGGTATGTCCACCGATGTAACCACCGCCAGGCCAGCTTCCGCGCCGGTCACGGATGGCCTGCCCTGGGAGCGCCGGCGCTGGGCTATCGCTGCGATCTTTACCGCGCTGACGATGGCCTCGCTGGATACCGCGATCGCCAACATCGCCCTGCCCGCCATCGCCGTCGACCTCCATGTCAGCCCGGCCGACGTGGTCTGGGTGGTCAATGTCTACCAGATCGCGCTGGTCGCCACGCTGCTGCCGCTTGGCGCGCTCGGCGAAATCGTCGGCCATGAACGCATCTATCTCGGCGGCCTCCTGCTGTTCACATTGGCATCATTGGGCTGCGCCTGCGCATGGTCGCTGGACAGCCTGCTGGTCGCGCGAACGCTGCAGGGACTGGGTGCCAGCGGCGTCATGAGCGTGAACACGGCCTTGGTCCGCTTCGTCTATCCGAGCCGCATGGTCGGACGTGGATTCGGCCATAACGCGCTGGTGGTCGCGACCGCCTTCACGCTTGGGCCAACGATCGCCTCCGGCATCCTTGCGATCGGTCACTGGCCATGGCTGTTCGCCATCAATCTGCCGTTCGGCGTCATCGCGATGCTGATCGGATTAAAGACGTTGCCGCCGACGCCGCGCGCCGTGCACGCCTTCGACTCTTTTGGCGCGGTGTTGGCGGCGGGCTGCCTCGGCCTGTTTATCATCGGGATCGGCAGCGCGGCCCACAAGGCATCGCCACCTCTGGTCATTGTCGAACTGATCGCCTCGCTCGTGTTGGGCTGGATCCTGACCCGCCGGCACGCCGATCATCCGGCGCCGATGCTGCCGATCGACCTGTTTCGGCGGCCGATTTTTGCGCTGTCCGCGTTGACCGCGGTCTGCTCGTTCGCGGTCCAGGGCCTGTCGTTCGTGGCGTTGCCGTTCTACTTCGAGGACGTGCTGCAGCGCTCGCAGGTCGAGACCGGGTTTTTCATGACGCCCTGGCCCTTCGTGGTGGCGATCATGGCGCCGATCGGCGGACGGCTGTCTGACCGCTACCCCGCCGGCATTCTTGGCGGACTTGGATTGGCGATGCTGGGGCTGGGAATGGCGCTACTGGCGATGCTACCGGCGGCCCCCAGCGTTGCCGATATCGTCTGGCGTACGGCGATTTGCGGGCTCGGCTTCGGTTTCTTTCAGACGCCGAACATGCGTGCCCTGATGTCGAGCGCTCCGGTCGGACGCAGCGGCAGCGCCAGCGGCATCGTGGCAACCGCGCGCCTGACCGGTCAGACCATCGGCGCAGCACTTGCGGCTCTGTGCTTCAGCCTCGCGGGCCATGAAGGTGCTGCGCTCGCGCTGGCGCTCGGCGCCGGATTTGCCGCGCTGGGAAGCGTGATGAGCTTTTTGCGGATGGCGGTCCCCAAATAACGCATTGTCGGCATTTTCCGCGCGTTTTGCCGCCTGAAGGGCATTCCGCAGCGCATTGGCGATAGCTGCGTTGCAGCGATGGCGGCTCTGCTCGTCTTGCGGCGCAGCAGCAGTTGCCGGTATTCTGGGGGCCATCGAGCGGGCCGCCATTTCAAAAAATCAACCGTTCCTCCGGAGAAACGTCATGACCCCACCCGTCAGCTCCCCTGCCATCAAAGTCGTTAAATCGGTCCGCGAACAGGTCAGCCCGGAGGAATGGCAAACCCGCGTCGATCTCGCCGCCTGCTACCGCCTCACCGCGATGTATGGCTATACCGAGATGATCGCCAACCACATCTCGTGCCGGGTTCCCGGAACGCATGACCACTTCCTGATCAATCCGTACGGGATGCTCTACGAGGAAATCGATGCGTCCTGCCTGATCAAGATCGATCTCGACGGCAACACCCTGTTCAACGCCTCGGACTATGGCGTCAACGCCGCCGGCTTCGTCATTCACAGCGCCATTCACATGGCGCGAACCGATGTCGATTGCGTCGCGCATACCCACACGCCGGCCGGCATGGCGGTCTCGGCGATGGAATGCGGATTGCTACCGCTGGCGCAAACCTCGATGCGGTTCCTGCACATCGCCTATCATGACTTCGAAGGCATCGCCGACGATGTCGGCGAGCGCGAGCGGCTGGTCGCCGACCTCGGCGAGCATGAAGCGATGATCCTGCGCAACCACGGCCTGCTGGTGGTCGGGCGAACGATCCCGGCGACCTTCAACCTGCTGTACCGGATGGAGCGCGCCTGCGAAGTGCAGGTGATGGCGCTGTCCTGCAACACCAAGCTGGTCTATCCGCCGCAGGACGTGCTGGAAGCCACCTTCGACAAGGTAAAGCCGCGCTCGAACCTGCCGAACCGCAACGGCGACCTGGCCTGGCCCGCGTTGCTCCGCAAGCTTGACCGCGTCGACAGCTCCTACCGGAACTAGCAAACCGAAGATAGTTTGAAGACGAAAGCCCCGGTCGCTATGCAGCGGCCGGCGTTTTTCTTTTAACGCGGCACCACCGCGGTCGCCTCGATCTCGACCCGCGCCGCCTTTTCGACCAGACGCACCACCTGCACCAGTGCCATCGCCGGATAATGCGAACCGAAGATCTCGCGATAGGCCTGCCCGAGCGACTTCAGGTTCGCCAGGTATTCCTCGATGTCGACGACATACCAGGTGAGGCGAACCAGATGTTCGGGCCGCGCGCCACCCTCGGCCATAACAGCCGAGATATTGCTCAGGGCCTGGCGGACCTGCGCCACGAAATCATCGGCCAATTCACCCGCGATATTCCAGCCGATCACCCCGCCGGTCACGACAAGGCGACCGTCGGCCGCGATGCCGTTGGCATATCCCTTTGGCATCGGCCAGCCGCTCGGCTGCAGAATCTGCAAGCCGGTATCCGAAGCCTCGCTATCCGTAACGGGCAGCACGGCCAGCGCGGGCGCTTTTGGCGTACTCACGATTGGGTCTCCCTTGACTTCATTCCGCGGCGATGCCGGCTGAGGTCGAAGCTGCGGCTTCCATCGCAATTTGCCGCAAGGCAAATCGTTGCAGTTTTCCGGTTCCCGTCTTCGGCAGTTGCGCGACGAATTCAATGGCGCGCGGGTATTTGTAAGGCGCGATCGTCTGCTTGACGTGATCCTGCAGCTCGGTCGCAAGCGCCGCATCGCCGGTGACATCCGGCGACAGCACCACATAGGCCTTGACGATCATGCCGCGCGCCTCGTCCGGCGCACCGACCACGCCGCATTCGATCACCGCCGGATGCGCCAGCAACGCGGCTTCGACCTCGGGGCCTGCGATGTTGTAACCGGAAGAAACGATCATGTCGTCGGAACGGGCGACAAACGACAGCCGGCCGTTCTCGTCGCAGACGAAGGTATCGCCGGTCAGATTCCAGCCATCGCGCACATAGTTCGATTGCCTGCTGTCGCCGAGGTAACGGCATCCGGTCGGGCCGCGAACCGCCAGTTTGCCGGCGGTGCCAACGGGCAATTCGTTCATATCGTCGTCGACGATCTTTGCTTCGTAACCGGAAACCGGCCTTCCCGTCTTTCCCGCGACAGCATCGCCGATCCGGTTGGTGATGAAGATGTGCAGCAATTCGGTAGAGCCAATGCCGTCGAGGATGGTCTTGCCGGTCCTGCGGGTCCAGCTCTCGAACACCGGCGCCGGCAAGGTCTCGCCGGCCGACACCGCCAGGCGCAGCGACGACAGATCGGCGCCTTTGTCCATCGCAGCCATCATCGCCCGATATGCCGTCGGCGAAGTAAAGCAGATCGTGGCCTTATAGGTCTCGATGATCCTGACCATCTCGGCGGGCGCGGCATTTTCCAGCAACGTCGCGGTGGCGCCGAACCGCAACGGGAAGATCGCAAGGCCGCCGAGCCCGAATGTAAAGGCCAATGGCGGCGACCCGACAAAGACGTCGTCCGGCGTGACGTTGAGAACTTCCCTGGCATAGCCATCCGCGACGATCATGAGATCGCGATGGAAATGCATCGTCGCCTTGGGCTCGCCTGTGGTGCCGGAAGTAAATCCGAGCAAGGCTACATCGTCACGGCCGGTCTTGACGGCATCGAACCGGACCGGCTTGTTCAGCGCGACGCGATCGAGTTCGGCGTCATGGTTCGAGGTGCCGTCGAAATTCACCACCTGCTTGAGAAAGCGGCTGGTCTTGGCGCAGGCCACCAGCTCGTCGGCGATACGGCTGTCGGTCAGCGCCAGCGCAATTTCCGCCTTATCGACGATCTTGCTCAGTTCACCGGCGCGCAGCATCGGCATGGTGTTGACGACGACAGCGCCTGCTTTCGTCGCCGCCAGCCATGCCGCGACCAACGCCGGATTGTTGCCGGAGCGGATCAGCACGCGGTTGCCGGGCTTGACGCCGTAATTCTCCACCAGCGCATGCGCCAGACGGTTCGACCAATCCGCCAGTTCCTTGTAGGTGCGCTGGCGGCCATTGCCGATCAACGCGATGCGATCGCCGAGCCCCTGCTCGACGATACGGTCGGTCAGTTCGACCGCGGCGTTGAGATATTCGGGGTATTGAAACTCCGGCCGGTCCAGCGGCAGCTCCGGCCATTGCTGAAACGGCGGAAGATTTCGCCGCGTAAAATCATCGACGTGCCCTGACGGGCCAAGCTCGGGATTACCACCTGACATTTCCATCGCCCTCGCGTTCGGGATGAAAGGCCTGAGATCTGGATCGCGCGCGTTTGGCAGCGCTATGGGTAATCATTTTAGGCTTAAAATAGTTTGGCGCAAGGGCCGGCCACAGCGGTTCCAGCGCTTTTTGAATCCCGGAGAGTAAGTCAGCGCGCCGCCAATTCCGACAGCCGCGCCACCATCGGCGTATCCGGATCGGCCAGCGGCGCGATCGCGGTGAAATGGTTGGCACCGGAGACGACGCCGAACCGGGTCGCGAGACCAGCCGCGCCCCAGCGCTCGGCCATGGTCCGGCTCTGGCGGAAATATTCGGCGCTTTCGTTTTCGCCGACGACGGCATCCAGGGTACCGCGGGCAGGCGCCTGCCAGAACAACGGGCTGGCGGCTTCCGCCGATGCGGCGTCAAGATGCAGGGCATTGTTGATCGACGTCCCCACCAGCGGGACCAGATCGAACAGGCCCGAAATGGCGTAGGCCGCGATGATCAGGTCGGCCGGTAGCGAAGCATCGAACGCGGGCCAATCGGTGGCCAGCAGGCAGGCCGCCAGATGCCCGCCGGCGGAATGACCGCTGACGACCAGCGGCAGGCCCAACTGTGCCAGTTCACGCGTGGCCATCCGCATCTGCCGGATAATCTGATCGACGGTGACGCCGGGACAAAGGTCGTAGCTCGGAATCGCGACACTGATGCCATGGGCATTCAGCCCGCTTGCGAGGTGACTGAAAAACGAGCCATCCAGCGCCTGCCAATAGCCGCCATGAATGAAGACCACGATCGGACCGTCGCGATCGCCGGAAAACACATCGATCGTGTGCCGCGCACCCGAGCCATAGCGAATGATGCGTGGCGCGTGCGTCTCACGGTAGGCCGCGGCATCCCTCGCCCAGCCCGCGATCAGCGCCGGATTCTCCGGCACCCGCGCCCGGTTGTTGTACTCGACCTCGTAGTCGACCGGATCGCTCAAGGTTTTAGCGACCTCGCTTGCGCGGATTTCTGGGCCGACGCCTTGGTCTTCGCCAACAGCCGCATCAATTCACGAACATCCTTCGGGGTAAGGTCCGAAAAAATATCGGCGATCCAGGTCTCATGTTCGGCCGCCATCTTGCGAAACTCGGCGCGGCCGGCCTTGGTCAACCGTATCACCTGCACCCGCCGGTCCGAGTCCGAGGTGCGCCGATCGAGATGGCCCGACTCGACCAGGCGCTCGACCAGCCCGGTGACATTGCCGTTCGAGACCATCATCCGCTTCGAGACATCCGACAGCGTCATGCCTTCCGGCACCTTGTCGAGCTGGGCCATCAGATCGAAGCGCGGCAGCGTGACATCGAAGCGCTCGCGCAGCCTGCCGCGCACTTCGCCTTCGATCAAGGTGGTGCAGGTCAGCAACCGCAGCCACAATCTGAGCTCGTCGCCATGCTCGTGGGGAAGTTCGACGGCCTTGGTTTCGGAATCGAGGATCATGCTGCGATCATAATTGCCTGGAGCCGCTCTCGCGCCAGCACTTTCGCGCCTCGCGACAGCAGCCTTCAATATTGGCCTATCGGTGCTGTAAGTCAAAACACCCGACGCCGCAACCGGCCGCGAACGCCGGATTTCTTTAGGTTTCAAACAATTGGCGCGCGGCTTGCATGCCGGCTTTTGACGATCCGCGCTGCCGCTGCTTCGCTTGCGGTGGAAGCTATCGTCGGAATAAGCTGCCTTCTTTGGCGTTCAAGCTGAATGGACTTCAGCTTCACACAGACCGGCAATGAGCGGAGCGATCATGAAGCAGTCACTGAAATCGGCCGGGTTGGCAATCCTGCTGGGGCTCACTGCCAGTCACGCCTACGCCGAGGAAAAAATCAAGATCGGCGTGATCGTGACCTTGTCCGGCCCGGCAGCGGTACTCGGCCAGCAGGCGCGCGACGGCTTCGCGCTCGCGGTCAAGGATCTCGGCGGCAAGATGGGCGGCCGCGATGTCGAGGTCGTCGCGGTCGACGACGAACTCAAGCCGGATGCCGCGGTGACCAAGGTCAGAGGATTGTTGGAACGCGACAAGGTCGACTTCGTGGTCGGACCGATTTTCTCCAATATCCTGCAAGCCATCCACAAGCCGGTGGTGGATTCCAAGACCTTCCTGATCAGCCCCAATGCCGGCCCGTCGAGCTACGCCGGCAAGGAATGCAGCCCGTTCTTCTATGTGACCTCGTACCAGAACGACCAGGTCCACGAAATCCTCGGCAAGGTCGCCCAGGACCGCGGCTACAAGCGCGTTTACGTGATGGTTCCGAACTATCAGGCCGGCAAGGATTCCGTTGCCGGCTTCAAGCTCGATTACAAAGGCGAGATTGTCGAGGAGACCTATGTGCCGCTGGGCACGCTGGATTTCCAGGTCGAACTCTCCAAGATCGCCTCGATGAAGCCCGACGCCATCTTCACCTTCATGCCGGGCGGCATGGGCGTCAGCCTGGTGAAGCAGTTCAAGCAGGCCGGCCTCGCCGACAAGATCCCGTTCCTCTCCGCCTTCACGGTCGATGAATCGACACTGCCGGCGCAGCAGGACGCGGCGGTCGGCATGTTCGGCGGTTCGGATTGGGCGCCCAATCTTGACAATCCGCAAAACAAGAAATTCGTCGCCGAATATGAGGCCGCCTATAACGCCGTGCCAGCGACCTATGCGATGCAGGCCTATGACGCGGCCATGCTGATCGACAGCGCCGTCAAGGCGGTCAAGGGCGATCTCACCAACAAGGACGCGGTTGCCGCGGCCCTCAAGAAAGCCGATTTCACCTCGCTGCGCGGCGGCTTCAAGTTCAATACCAATGGCTATCCGATCCAGGATTTCTATTTGACCAAGGTCGCCAAGCGCGCCGACGGCAAGTACCAGACCGAGATCGTGCAGAAGGTGTTCGAGAATTATGGCGACCGTTACGCCAAGGATTGCGCCGGCAACTAGCACCCGGTTTTGGGAAGGAACAAGCGATGAAGAGCGAGATCACCGGCATCACCCGCGCCAACGAGGGCATGCAGGGCATTTCATGGAATATCCTCGGCCAGACCTATGTGCCGAAGAGCTGCACCGAGCACTCTTTCTCCTGGCACGCAACGATGCCGCCCGGCACCTTCGTGCCGCCGCATATCCATCCCGACCAGGACGAATATCTCTACATGCTGGAGGGCAAGCTTGATTTCATGCTGGCCGGCTCCGAAGCCCAGGCCACCCCAGGCGACCTGATCCGGCTCGGGATGGGCATGCCGCACGGCATCTTCAACAAATCAGACCAGACCGCGAAAGTGCTGTTCTGGGTATCGCCGACCAAGAAACTGTACGATCTGTTCTGGGGCCTTCACAACATGAAGGAACAGAAGCCGGAGGACGTCGTGGCGATGGCGGCCGAATACAACATTCACTTCCTGCCGCCGCCTCCGGGGGCGTGAGGGGTTCTCACTCAGCCTATGCTGCGGCCATATTCCGATTCACATGTCAAACAACCTGTAGCCCGCATGAGCGAAGCGATATGCGGGAACTTAAAACCCCGGATATCGCTTCGCTCATCCGGGCTACGACCATGACCTCGCGTTCTCGCGACAGCATTCGCCCGAGTTTTGCAAATTCGTTCGCCCAATAAGAGAGGGCGCAGGGAAAGCCGGGTGCACGCTGCACCCGCGGTCTCGTGTGCAAAGATGCACATAGAAAACGCACACGAGCATACAGGTCAGCGGAGGCAATCCGGCCTTCCCTGCGCAATGGTTTTACGGCTTATTTCGCGCTCTCCCCGGTGATCGGCTATCGAATGCACACATCTTTTTAGGTTGCGAAGCTTTTCAAAGGCTGATTCCTTTGTGGCGTAGGTCTTACGGGGAGCATTTGCATGTCGATGAAGACTGGAC
>JBDTKZ010000014.1:0-8979 GCA_039935075.1 Bradyrhizobium sp. | reverse complement strand
GTTTCGCGAATGATGTTGTCGACCTCGGTTTGCATGCCGCGCAGCTCGTCGGCGGAATTGACGTCGCGCGCCTGTGCGGCCAGCGTCAGCACGCGGTCGCGCAGGGCGACGCTTTGGGCCTTCTCGTCCCGCTTCAGATAGCTGCGGAACCAGGCGCCCGCCGAACCAAGGCCCGACAGCAGCAGTATCGTGGCCCAGAGGTAGTCGCTGTATTTTTCCAGAAAGGTCCGCTCGGTGCCATCGATATAGGCCGCGGCGCCGCGATGCGCCGGCAGGGCGGCGTCCTTGTCGGTATCGGGCGGTGCGATATTGGCGGCGCCGGGCAACTGTCGCGCCAACGCCTGCCGAACGCTGAACAGCTGCCGCGTGAATCCTCCGACCGCGGTCTCGGACAACGCGCGCCGCGCAACGATCAGATGATTGACGCTGACGGTCTCGACCTTGTCGTCGGGCCTTGCCGGAGAAGAGCTGAAGATGCTGCCCGGAATCTCTTCCGACTCATAAAGCGGATGCTTGGAGGCGATCGCCTCGGAGACGTCGATCGGAAGGAATTTCGGTTCGCCGCGCTCGCGGGCGGTGGCGGCGATCGCCTCCGATGTGATCTTGCTGTCGAGCGGGCCCACCGACATGTAAGCATCGATGCTGGTGTCGTGCGCCATGTCGCTGATCTTCTGGGTCGCGAACTGCACCACCGTGACCTTGTCGGCATCGATGCCGGACTCGCTCAGGATGACGCGCAGCAGCGTCACATTGGCCGGCGTCGTTCCGATCACGCCAAGCCGGTGTCCGGGCAGATCGTCAAGGCTCTTGATCTTGGGCACCGGCGCCTTCTTGGATCCCTTCGCCGGCAGGCCCGAAGGCGACCACAGCACCACGACGTTCTTGCGCAGGATCGCAACCGACTGGGCGTCGGCCGGCATATCAAGGTCGCCGCGCGCCACGGCGAGGTCGGTCCGGTCGGCACCGAGCAGCGTAAGGCTTTCAGCCGGGCCGGTCGTCGCGATCGGGGCGAGCCGGACCGCGCTTCGCTGCTGCGTGAAAGTGTGCGCCAGCGTTTGAATCAGCTTCTGATCGTCGCTGCCGGCTGGACCGACCGCGATACGCAGCACCTCCGGCCGCAAGGCATAATAGAGCGCGCCCGCCGCGGCGACGAACACGAAGATCCCGGCAAACAGAATGAAGAACGAGAACCGCCTTTGCCTCTCGCGAAGCCGCGGCGCTCTGTTGAGCGTCCCGTTGGCGTCCCGATTGAGATTCCGATTTCGCTCTTGGGTCAGTTGAGGTGAATCCATGGTTTCCCGGAATACCGCCGCTACAGGCCCGATCGTCACCTGCATCCAGCGTCGATACCGTTTCTTTACCGAAACTGGAAGCAAAATACGGCAAGGACGCCGCTAAGGAAGTATGCTAACCGTCGACTTGGATATGGAGGAAAATGAGATGATCGAGCCGAAAATCGAAGTCCCGGCGGAATTGCGCGATTTGGTCGAAAAGACCATCGATCAGACCGAAAAGGCGTTTGGAATGTTTTTCGATGCCGCGAACAAATCGGTGGCATCGATGCCCAATCCGGGAACGGAGATTTCCAGGCAGGCGCTCACCTTTACCGAGCAGAACATGAAGGCTGCGTTCGAGCACGCGCGCAAGCTGGTTCACGCCACCGACCTTCAGCAAGCCATGCAAATTCAATCGGAATTTCTGCGGAGCCAGTTCACCAATGCAGGCGAGCATATGCGACAGATCACCGGCGGGGTGATGGCTGCCGCGAAAGATGCGACTAAACGTTAGTCGTAATAAGCCTATATGGATTGCTTGTAATTTAGCTCGCCGCACTTTTCGTTGCGTTGCTAATTCTTTTTGGTGTGATAAAAGCGCGCTTCTTGAAACGAGGAGCCGGTATGGCCAAAAAGAAAAAGTCCGTCAGGCGCGCGTGGACCCCATCCGATGTGCGTGAATTGAAATCGCTGGCGAAGAAGAAAGTCGGTGTTGCCAAAATTTCCAAGGCGTTGAAGCGAACCGTTGGCGCAACCGCGGTCAAGGCGCATCAACTTGGAGTATCCCTCGACACCAGGGGATGAGTTATTCCCTGCTCACGAAAAGGACTTGCAGGAATCCTTGCGCAGGACTTTAATCTGCTCCGCAGGTCCTTGATGGGCCACCGGGTGTAACAACCCGCCGTTCGTCATCTTTCCTGCTGATCCCTGTCGGTTAAAGCCGGCAGGGATTTGCATTTGCGATCCAAGGATTGTGATCAAGGATTGCGGATCAGGGATTATGAGCTGCCGTGGGGGCGATTGTGACATCACAATGTCGCGCGCTGATGCGATCGTCCGGCCCCGCTACTGCTCCTTCTTTTGCCCCGACAATTCCACCACCTTGCGCCAGCGCTCGGTCTCGACATCAAGCATGACGCCGAATTGTCTGGCGTCGCCGTTGATGGCGATGGAGCCGAGCTCGCCGAGCCTCGCCTTGATCGTCGGGTCGGCCAGTGCTGCATTGATCTGCCTGTTCAGGAGATCGACGATTTCCAGCGGCGTATCGTGGGGCGCGCCGACGCCGTAGAACGAACTGGTCTCAAATCCCGGCAGGGTGTCGCCGATCGGTGGCACGTCCGGCAGCGTTTCCGATCGCTCTTTGGTGGTGACGCCGAGCGCGCGCAGTTTTCCGCCCTTCACGAATTCAAACGAGGAGGTGACGTTGTCGAACATGCCCTGGATATGGCCGGACATCACGTCGGTCAGGCCGGGGGCCGATCCGCGATAGGGCACATGGGTGAACTGGACGCCGGCCATCGCCTTGAACAATTCGCCGGACAGATGCAGCGAGGTCCCGATTCCGGATGAGGCGATGCTCAGCCTGCCCGGATTGGCCTTGGCGTAGGCGATGAACTCCGCGACATTGCGGACCGGCAACTCATTGTTCACTACCAGCGCCAGCGGAATCCGCGCCACGCCGGCAACCGGCATGATGCCCTTGGCAAAATCATACGGCAGCGCGGGATCGAACGAGGCGTTGATGGCGTTCGCGGTGCTGGTCAGCAGCAGCGTGTAGCCGTCCGGGGGTGAATTGATCACGGCCTGGGTGCCGATGTTGCTGCCGGCGCCGGGCTTGTTTTCGACGACAAAGGCCTGGCCGAGCCGATCCGAGAGAAATTGGCAGATCAGCCGCGACAAGACGTCGGTGGCGCCGCCCGCTGTATAAGGCACGATCCACCGTACGGGCTGAGTGGGATAAGAAAGCGCCGCGTTGGCGGAAATCATCCATCTCGGGGCGAGCAGTGCTGCTCCGGCGCCCAGTGTCGAATGAATGAAAGTTCTCCTGGAGATCATCGCGGCCTCTTCATCGCTGGGATAGGCAACTATCGCAGAAACATCGCTGCGCCACACGCCGTTCTGGCCGTCATGGTAAAAGGCGGTTGCGCCAATTGGTGCCCGATCAGCTGATCAGCGGCCACCTCAACTGCAAAATCCGGACGATAGCCGTACTTCTACGGAACCGTAAATTAACCGGGTCTAACAGGCTCCGCGGTATTTATTGCTTATTAGCTTGGAATGCAGCTCGCTCGGACACCCGAATCAGGCCGCCGCCGGCGGCCTGTTGCTTCGCGGTGGATGCCGTCGGCTGGCCCATTGGGCAAAATTCGGGGGGCTTTCAATGTCATTGCTGGCACGCGTCAAGATCATCACCAAAATCCTCGCGGTTATCATGCTGCTTGGCGCGGTAGCACTGGGCACCAGCTGGCTCGGCATCAGCGCCATGAGCGCGATGAACGACGACGCTGAAACCATGACCTCGACGGCGAAACGCGCGCTTGAAGCCGCGCGGGCCAGCACCAGCGTCATTTCGCTCAGCAGCGCCGAATTTCAGGTCGCGCTCGATCCGCGTCCGGAGAATCGCGCGGTCGTACGCAAGATCGTCGACGAGCAGATGAAACTGTTCAAGGCGCGATTTGAGGATTTCGGCAAAACCCGCGACGAGAAAACCCGCGCCATGTTGCCGGGCATCAGAGACACGATGGCCACCTACGAGAAGAGCCTTGAAAACACGTTGCGGCTGGCGGACGAAGCCAAAGGCATTGAACTGTCCGAACAGGTCGAGCGGTTGCGCGCTTCGGCGATGAACAGCCAGACGTCGGCCGGTCAATTGCGAACAGACATGCGAACGGTGGTGGGAATACTTGACGACCGCGTCAACCAATTCGCCGCGCATGCGTCGGAGGAATATCAGAAGACTTCACGGCAGCTGATGCTGGTTGCCGCGGGCGGCATCCTGTTCGGGATATTGGCCGGCTTTCTGATCGGTCAGTTCGGTATTGTGAAGCCGATCAATCTGCTGAAGGCCGTGATGGAAGCCTTTGCACGCAACGACCTGAAAGCCGACGTTCCCGGCATCGAGCGCCGCGACGAGCTTGGCGACATGGCGCGCACGGTCGAGGTCTTCAAGAAGAACGGGCTTGAAGTCGAGCGGATGCGGACCGAGCAGCAGGCGACCGAGAAGCGCAACACCGAACAGCGCAAGGCAGACATGATCAAGCTTGCCGACGCTTTCGAGGGCGCGGTCGGTGAAATCATCGAAACCGTCTCTTCGGCCTCGACCGAACTGGAGGCGTCCGCCACCACGCTGACGGCGACCGCCGTACGGGCCCAGGAAGTCACCACGACGGTTGCCGCGGCGTCGGAGGAAGCCTCCACCAATGTGTCGGCGGTGGCGTCGGCGACCGAGGAAATGGCGTCTTCCGTCAACGAGATCAGCCGTCAGGTGCAGGAATCGGCGCGGATGGCCGGCGAGGCCGTCGAGCAGGCCCGCAAGACCAACGATCGGGTCGGTGAGTTGTCGAAGGCGGCAGGCCGCATCGGCGACGTCGTCGAGCTCATCAACACCATCGCTGGACAGACCAACCTGCTGGCGCTCAATGCGACCATCGAGGCGGCGCGCGCCGGGGAAGCCGGCCGCGGCTTTGCCGTGGTGGCGTCCGAGGTAAAGGCGCTGGCGGAGCAGACTGCGAAGGCGACCGGTGAAATCGGCCAGCAGATCGCCGGCATCCAGGCCGCGACCCAGGACTCGGTGAGTGCCATCAAGGAAATCAGCGGCACCATCGAGAGGCTGTCCGAGATCTCCTCGACCATCGCCGCGGCCGTGGAAGAGCAGGGCGCCGCGACCCAGGAAATCTCCCGCAACGTTCAACAGGCGGCCCAGGGCACCCAGCAGGTCTCGTCCAACATCACCGACGTCCAGCGCGGCGCCGGAGAGACCGGATCGGCATCCTCACAGGTTCTCTCCGCGGCCCAGTCGCTGTCGCGCGACAGCAACCGCCTCAAGCACGAGGTTAGCGAGTTCCTCAATACGGTGCGCGCCGCGTAAGGCGGCGTCCAGGGCGGCAACACCTTCGGACTTGCGGTGGATGGCGCGGAGTGCGCGCGTCCACCGCAAGTCCGCATTTAATTTTCTGAAACCATTTTCAGGCGTGCGCCGTAACTCCGGCTGACGACGCTGCAGCGCCTGATGTCATCAGGGCGCGCGTGGCGATGCGTTTTCGATCGCCGGAATCCCGTCGGTCTGTCAGTCAGTCACAGGAGACGACCATGTCCAATCGTATTCCATTTCTTGTCGTGAGCGCATTCGCCGCCACGCTGATGCTCTCGGGCTCGTTCGTTGCGCCGGTCGCGGCAAGGGAAAAGACCGTGATGGTCGGTGGCGCCGCCATGTTCCCGTCCAAGAATATCGTCGAGAACGCCGTCCATTCCAAGGATCACACCACGCTGGTGGCCGCGGTGAAGGCCGCGGGTCTGGTCGATACGCTGGAGGGGCCGGGACCGTTCACGGTGTTTGCGCCGACCAATGCGGCGTTCGGAAAGCTTCCGAAGGGCACCGTGGCGACGCTGGTGAAGCCGGAGAACAAGGCCACGCTGACCAAGATCCTGACCTATCATGTGGTGCCGGGCCGGCTTGAAGCTTCGGATCTGACCGATGGCCGGAAGCTGACGACCGTGGAAGGCGACGTGCTGACCGTGCAAAATAGCGGCGGCCGCATTTCGATCGTTGACGGCAAGGGCGACGTTTCCAGGGTCACCATTCCGAACGTGAACCAGTCGAACGGCGTGATCCATGTCGTCAACACCGTCTTGATGCCGGGCTGATCGCGAGTCGGCAATTAAAGCAGGCATCGATTCAAGCAAGCCATCGAGCAGGATTGCAACGGTCCCGATCTCTTCTCCCGAGGAGATCGGGCTTTTGCCAGTAGCGTCGCTGCCGGCGCGCCTCGCGCAGCGGCGCTATCTGGCGCGCGGCCTATGGCGTAACGGGGTGACCGGCGGGCAAGGCAATGCCCTTTTCGCCGGCGATCCTGCGCAGCAAGTCCGGGTGATCGGAGATGATCCCGTCGACGCCGAGGTCGATCATCCTTGCGATGTCGGCCGGCTTGTTCACGGTCCACACCACGACCCGCAGTCCAAGCCGATGGGACTCGGCGATCAGGTCGGAATCGACGTCGCCGAAATAAGGCGACCAGATCGCACCGCCCGCGGCCTTGATCGTGCCCGGCAGCGATTTTCCGTATTCGGTGGGGTTGAAGCCCGCGGTCCATGCGGTGGCCTTGTCCAGCGCGATGGTCGCTCCAAATCCCTTCTGCTGGGTCAGATAGACCGTCGGTACGCGTGGCGCCTGTTGCTGCACCAATTGCAGCGTCCGCCAGTCGAACGACTGGACCATGACGCGGTCGGTCATTTTCTGCGCCTGCAGCAGGTCAAGCAGTGCGGTAACAAACTGCTGAGGGTCGGGTGACTCCTCGGGATGATTGGGGTCGATCTTGGTCTCGATATTGAAACGGACCTGGCTGTCGCCTGATCGGCGCACGAGGTCGAAGACCTCGATCAGCGTTGGAATTCGCGTTCCCGGCACGGCGTGCTGATCGGGAAACTGCGCCGCGTAGGCGCTGCCCGGCCGGAGCTGGCCGACGTCATATGTCTTGACATCTTCGAGCCGCAACCGGACGAACGGCGTCCCGGGTGGCGCGACATAGACGCCATCGGCGCCGCGGGCGAGGTCGGGGTTGAGCTTGCGCTCGTGGGACACCACGACCGTGCCGTCCTCGGTGACGCCGATATCCAGCTCCAGCGTGTTCACGCCCATCGAGAGCGCATTGGCAAAGGACGGCAGCGTGTTCTCGGGAAACAGCGCCCGTCCGCCGCGATGAGCCTCGATGTCGAAAGCCATGACCTCTCCGTTGACCAGAAAACCAAGGGCTAGAAAACCGAGAGCCATGACGGCGCTCGCGCAACAACGAATAGCCGACCGCATTGGCTTCCCCTGACCTCGATCAAAGCGCATGCTATCAGCATCGCTGATGGCGCGTGGAACGAATCCGCGCTTATTGTATCAATACGCACCGGCATGCAGCAAACGGATCGACGGACCAGACAAGATGAGCACTCAATCCTTGCCAGGCTCTGCGGTCGAACCGAAATCGAAGCTCCTGATCGGCCGGGCCACGCTTGCCGTCACCATCGGCAACATGCTCGAATTCTACGATTTCATCACCTACAGCTTTTTCGCGGTTCAGATCGGCCACACCTTCTTTCCTTCGAACAGCCAGTTCGGCAGCCTGATGTTGTCACTGGCGACGTTCGGCGTCGGCTTTGTCACCCGTCCGATCGGCGGCATCTGGATCGGGCATTATTCAGACCGCGCCGGCCGCCGTCCGGCGATGATGCTGAGCTTTACGATGATGGGAGCGGCCATCATCGTGCTGGCGTTGACGCCTTCCTACGAGACGATCGGCATCGCAGCTCCCGTGATCGCCATCCTTGCGCGCATGGTGCAGGGCTTCTCGCTGGGCGGCGAGGTCGGTCCCACCACGGCCTATCTGATGGAATCCGCACCGCCGGGCCGGCGGGGGTTTGCGGTTTCCTGGCAGCCGGCAAGCCAGGAAATCGCCGCCACGGCGGGCGCGCTGGTCGGCGTCATCTTGTCGAGGGTACTGACCGATGCCGAGCTGCAATCCTATGGTTGGCGCATTGCCTTCCTGCTCGGTGCGGCCTGCCTGCCGTTCGGGCTGTGGCTGCGCTCCCGCTTGCCCGAGACGGTCGATCTGGCCGCGGTGGCAGCATCGGTGAAACAAGCTGGCGGCAAGCGGTTCGCGACCATCCGCGCCAACGCTCGCCTCATCACTCTTGGTCTGCTCATTCTGGCCAGCGGCACCATCGCGACCTATGTCGGCCAGTACATGACGACCTACGCGGAAACCACGCTGCACGTTTCGACGGGCCTTGCTTTCGCGACCTCGGTCGCCAGCAACGCGTTCGGTATCGTCGGCGCGCTCTACGGCGGCTGGCTGGCCGATCGCGCCGGCCGATGGCATGTGATGGTATGGCCGCAATTGATCGCGCTGCTGCTGACCTATCCGACCTTCCTGTGGATCGTGGACACCCAAAGCGCCTGGGCGCTATTGGGCGGCTTCGGGCTGCTGTCGCTGATCGGCAGCATCCCCTACAGCGCGTTCTACGTGGCCTTGGCGGAAGGACTGCCCCAGAATATCCGCGGCGGCGCCTTTGCTACCATCTACGCGGTTGCGATCGCGACCTTCGGCGGCACCGCGCAACTGGTCGTGACCTGGCTCATCCATGTCACCGGCAACGCACTGGCGCCGGCCTGGTACCTGCTGTTTGCGACCGCCGTCGGGCTGATCGCCATGGCGATGATGCGCGAAACCGCGCCGGGGAAGGCGACGGCCTGACCGGGTACAAGCGGAGTCAGGCGGTCGGGAATCTTTCCAAATGTGATGTGGCAGACAGTTTATGTTCTGCCGTCCGGTTATCAGTAGACAACCGGCCAAACGCGAGTGACGCCTTGCGGCGTTGCCCGCGACTTTGCCGCATTTTCAAGAAAGCCGTCGTGAATTAGTCTGGCGCAAGTCAAAGGCAACGCAGCCGGTATTGCGGCCAGGCCAGCTGATTTTCGTTCGGAGGAGGCACGCATGGGCAA
>JBDTKZ010000013.1:0-27404 GCA_039935075.1 Bradyrhizobium sp. | reverse complement strand
GCTACCGTTACACCATTCCCCAAGAATTGCCGTGCAAAATCAATGGCTTGTATTGTTTGCGAGGCGGCATTCGGTTGCGGCGGCGGGATTCGGTGACAAATCCGCCGGGCTGGCGCCGTTCTACTGTTCAGCCCGGGCCTTGGCAAGCGCGCGCCGATGCGCTTGTTGGGGTGGAAAGCCGTGAAGCTGCGGCGATTTTGCGCCGCTGGGGGCGTCGCAGTCAGGACCGTGGCAAGTGAGCGTGAATTTCGAGGAACTCGACTTCCGTCCGACTCCGATGGGCGTGCTCAGCTTGCGGCGGCGACGGCAGCTATCTTCCGGCATCGATATCTATGAGATCAAACTCGGCGACGAGTTCTTGATGTCCAGCCTGTTCACGGTCGCGGAGATCGCGCTGGCGCGGCTCGGGCTGGCTGAACTGACGCGAACGGACCCGAGCAGAACAGATTTCGATGTCGTGGTCGGTGGCCTCGGGCTCGGTTACACCGCGCAGGCCGTGCTGGAAAATCCGCGCGTGCGATCCCTGGTGGTGGTCGACGCGCTCCCCGAGATCATCGAATGGCACGAGCAGGGCTTGCTGCCGCTCGGCCAGCAACTCACCGGCGATCCACGCTGCCGCTTCGTTCATGGCGACTTCTTCGCGATGTCGGCTCAGGCTGATGGATTTGACCTGACGGCGCCACGCCGCCGTTTCGACGCGGTGCTGGTGGACATCGATCACTCGCCGCGCAAGTTGCTGCACCCGCGCCACGCCGCGCTCTACGAACCGGCCGGGCTTGCAAGCCTGGCCGAACATCTGCGGCCCGGCGGCGTCTTTGCACTTTGGTCTAATGACCCGCCGGATGATGCGTTCAATTCCGTACTGTCAGGGGTTTTTGCAACGTCAGCGGCGCATGTCGTGACATTCAACGATGCACAAGGCGATCCCGGCGCCAGCAACACCGTTTATGTCGGGACCAACGCGGCTTGAGGCCGGCGCACTTCCTACGCTGACGCCTGGGCTCACCGTGCCCGCGATGATTTGTCTGCGGCGGTCTTGGGCGCTGCAACTTGCCCCTGCGAAAGCGGCATGCGATGCTTGGGCGTCCAAAAATAATAAATGGACGGGGCAGGGCGGTGGACGTCCTGGCCTTGAGCCACATTGGTTGGAAACGTTTCGGAGACGATCAACATGAGATTCAAGCATGTCCTCGGGCTGCTCTGTGCTGCCTCGATTTCCGCGGCATTGGCCGGTCCTGCGCTGGCGCAGGACAAGACCGTCAAGATCGGTGCGGTGTTTCCGCTGAGCGGCAACGCCGCCAGCGCCGGTGTCCATGCCAAGGCGGCGCTCGAGACCGTGATGGACATCATCAATAACGCCCATCCCGAACTCGGCAATTTCCCGTTGGCGAAGAACGCCGGCCTCGCGGGTCTCGGCGGCGCCAAGGTCGAGGTGGTGTTCGCCGACAACCAGGGCAGCCCGGCGACCGGTCAGAACCAGACCTTGCGTCTGATCACCGAGGAAAAGGTGGTCGCGCTCACGGGCGCCTACCAGTCGGGTATCACGCTGACGGCGAGCGCGATCGCCGAGAAGTACGGCATTCCCTTCGTCAACGGCGAGTCGGTTGCCGCCAATCTCACCGAGCGCGGTTTCAAATGGTTCTTCCGCGTGACGCCGGTCGCCTCCGACTTCGCCAAGATCTACTACGATTTTCTGCAGGACATGAAAGCCGCGGGTGTCAAGACCGACAATGTCGCCCTGGTGCACGACAACACCGAATACGGCACCTCGGTCGCAAGCGTCATCACCAGCGCGTTCAAGGACAAAGGTGTCAGCATCTCTCAGGACATCGCCTACGCGGTCAACGCGACCGACGTGCAGAGCCAGGTATTGCAGCTCAAGGAAAAGAAGCCTGACGTCGTGATCATGATCGCCTACACCTCCGATGCGATCCTGTACCAGAAGACGATGCAGGCGCTCGACTACAAGCCGCCGATGATCATCGCCGACGATTCCGGCTATTCCGATCCGTCCTTCATCAAGGCGGTCGGCAAGATTTCGCAAGGCGTCTTCAACCGTTCGTCGTGGAGCGTCGGCGCTCCGGGCTCGCCGACCGCCATTATCGCCGATATGTACAAGAAGAAGAGCGGCGACGAGATGGACGATACCGCCGCGCGGGAGATGCAGGGTTTCTTCGTCCTCTGCGAAGCGATCGATCGCGCCGGTTCAACCGACCCTGCCAAGATCCAAGCGGCGCTGAAGGCCACCGATCTCAAGCCCGATCAGCTGATGATCGGATACAAGGGCGTCAAGTTCGACGACAAGGGGCAGAACATCCTCGCCGCGGGGGTCATGATCCAGCTGCAGGACGGCGAGAATTATGTCACGGTCTGGCCGAAGAGCAGTGCCACGAAAGCGCCTGTGACGCCCTTCAAGGGCTGGTGACGAGAATGAGGGCGGGGACACCGACCCCGCCCGGTTTTTGCGCTTGCTAGAGCCGCCGTTCGCATGGACGATCGGCCAAGGTTGGCGATCGATCGCCAGGGACGATCGCGGTGGCAACCGCCCAATCGAAAAGACGCGCGGCTTCATGTCTTCCATTCTGGTTCAAGTCATCGTCGGCGGGCTGTTGCTGGGCGCGGTGTATGCGTTGTTCTCGTCAGGCCTGACGCTGATCTGGGGCATGATGAATATCGTCAATTTCGCCCACGGCGATTTCGTCATGCTTGGCATGTACGTGGCCTACGTGGTCTGGGCGTTGTTCGGCGCCGGTCCCGCGCTCGGCATACCCGTCGCGGCGCTGCTGCTGGCGACACTTGGCATCATCGTTTACTTCGCGCTGATCCGCAGCATCATGAAGGGCCCGATGCTGGCGCAGATCCTCGGCACTTTCGGGCTGGCGTTGCTGCTGCGGTACTCGGCGTTCTGGTGGTTCGGCGCCAACTTCCTGTCGCTGCCGGAAAATATCGTCGGCGGCACCTTCGATGTGTTCGGGATCAGGATCCAGGCCTCCCGCCTGTTGGCGGGCGTCGTAGCACTTGTGGTGACCGGCGGGCTGCATATCCTGCTGACCCGCACGTCACTGGGCTCGAAGATGCTGGCGGTCGCGGAAGATTCTTCAGCCGCACAGCTGATGGGAATTCGTCCCGACAGCATGCAGGCGATCGCCTGGGGAATCGCGGCTGGTGTCACCGGCATCGCTGGCGCCTTGATCGCGACCTTCTTTTACGTGGTGCCGACGGTCGGCGAGACGCTTGGGATTGTCGCCTTCGTCACGGTATCGCTGGGCGGCTTCGGCAGCGTGCCGGGCGCGCTGGTTGCAGGGCTCTTGATTGGCGTGATCGAATCCCTGTCGGCGTACTTGATCGGCGCGGTTTACAAGGACATCGTGGTCTATTCGCTGTTCCTGTGCTTCCTCTGGTTCCGGCCGCAGGGCCTGATGGGGAAGATGTGATGCGACGCTTGTTGTGGCCATCGGTGGCGCTCGCGCTGGTCATCGCCTATCCGCTGTTGTTTTCGACGCCGTTCCAGCAACGGCTCGGCGCGCTGGTGCTGCTGTATGCGATCGCGGCCTCCGCTTGGAACATCGTCGGCGGCTACGCCGGCCAGGTATCGGTCGGGCATGTCGTGTTCTTTGGCTGCGGCGCTTATGCGGCGATGGGCGCCTACGCCCATTTCGCGCTATCGCCGCTGGTCGGCATTCCCGTCGGTATCGTCGTCAGCGTTGCGATTGCCGCGGTCGTCGGCGTGCCGACGCTGCGGTTGTCCGGGCATTATTTCAGCATGGCCACGATTGCGGTGGCCGAATTGGTGCGATTGATCGTGACCAATACCGACTATCTCGGCGCCGGTGTCGGCCTCAGCGGACCGACCGTGCCGCGCAATGTGTTCGATCTCTCCTTCATCTCGGCGCTGCCGTATTATTATCTGTTCCTGTTTGTGTTGGTGCTGACGCTCGGCATCACCTGGTGGATGACCGACAGCCGCATGGGATTCTATTTGCGGGCCATCCGCGATTCCGAGCGGGCGGCGCGGTCGTTGGGCGCGCCGGCGAGCCGGATCAAGCTCTACGCCTTCATGCTGAGCGCCGGTCTCACCAGCATTGCCGGTACGCTCTATGCGACGATGTTCGGTTTCGTCGATCCGGAATCGGGCTTTGGCATCCTGATCTCGGTGAAGATACTGATCATGGCCGCGCTCGGCGGCGCCGGCCTGTTGTTCGGCCCGCTGGTCGGAGCTGCGATCCTGGTGCCGCTCGAGGAAATCTCCAACAATCTGCTCGGCGGCAAGGGCGCCGGGCTCACGTTTGTCGTCTACGGCGCGATCATCGTGCTGATCGCACGCTTTCAACCCGGCGGCATCCTCAATTTGATCAACCGTCTCTGGGCCAAGCGCGCCAAAGCGCAGGATAAGCCCACTGTCACGGGAGCGCCCCATGCTTCTTGAAGCGCGCGCGGTGACGAAGGCGTTCGGCAGTTTCAAGGCCGTCGATGCGGCGTCCGTGACGCTGGAGCAAGGCGATATTCTCGGCCTGATCGGGCCGAACGGCGCCGGCAAGTCGACCTTCTTCAACTGCCTGACCGGCGATCTGGAGACGACCTCGGGCAAAGTGTTGTTCGAAGGTCACGATATTACCGACATGACGCCGGAGCGACGGGCGCAGCTTGGCGTGGCCCGCACGTTCCAGGTGCCGCAGACGTTCGAAGGCATGTCGGTGCTGGAAAACGTCATGATCGGCGCGTTTCTTCGCACCTCGCATCGCGCGGAAGCCGAAACCAGATCGCGCGCGGTGCTGGAGCGCGTCGGTCTCAGCAAATTGGCGGACGCGCCGGCGCGTTCGCTTGGCACGCCCGGCCGCAAGCGGCTCGAAATCGCGCGTGCGCTGGCGACTGAGCCGAAGATTCTGCTGCTCGACGAGGCCATGGCCGGTCTCACCCAGCGCGAGGTGCAGCTCGCGATCGATCTGGTGCGCGATATCCATCGTTCCGGCGTCACGCTGGTGATCGTCGAGCACATCATGGAAGTCATCATGTCGCTGGCGACGCGCGTGGTGGTGTTTCACCAGGGCCGGGAAATCGCCCGCGGCAGCCCGCGCGAGGTCACCAGCAACCCGGCCGTGGTCGAGGCTTATCTGGGCAAGCGCGCCGCCAAGGCCGCGGCCGGTCACACGCCGATCGAATTGATGGGCGGGCCCGCGACATGAGCGAGCCGCTGCTCAAGATCGAGCACCTCGAGGTGCACTACGGCGATTTGATCGGTGTGTCCGATGTTTCGCTCGATGTGCCTGAAGGCAGCGTCGTGGCGCTGCTCGGCTCCAATGGCGGCGGCAAGACCACGACGCTCAATGCCATTGCCGGCCTCATTCCGGTGCATTCGGGCTCGATCGTGTTTGGCGGGCAGGAGATCGGTGGACAACCGGCGTTTTCGATCGTGCGCAAGGGCCTTGCATTGTCGCCGGAGGGCTGGCGGCTGTTCGTGCAGCAGAGCGTCGAAAATAATCTGCTGCTTGGCGCCACGCCGCTGCGCGACAAGGCGCGCAAGAAGCCGTTGCTCGAACGTGTCTACGAGATTTTTCCGCGGCTTGCCGAACGGCGCAACCAGCGCGCCGGCACCATGTCCGGCGGCGAGCGGCAGATGCTGGCGGTGGGGCGGGCGCTGATGAGCGATCCCAGGCTATTGATGCTGGATGAGCCGTCGCTGGGGCTGGCACCCGCGGTGGTCGAGTCGATGTACGAGACCTTCGGACGGCTGCACCAGGAAGGGCTGACCATCCTGCTCGCCGAGCAGTCGATCGAACTGGCGTTGGAAGTCTCCGACTTCGCAACCGTGCTGCAGGTCGGCAGGAGCGTGCTGTCCGGTACCGCGGCCGATCTCGCCAACGATCCGCAGGTGCAAAAAGTCTATCTCGGCACCGGTTAGTTTACTTCTTCATCTCGGCTTCCAGCAGCAACAGCAGGCAGCCGCTCAGCCTGATCTCCATCTCGCCATTGTGCAGGGACAGCGGCCCCGGATCGTTGAGGATGGAGTTAACCAGCGTGCCCAGCACCACCTGATACCCGAAGGCGATGGCGCGGGTCTTGGGGGCCTGGCGGTCCTTGCCCATGGCGCGAAGCAGGGGGGCCGTGGCTTCCAATGTGGTTGCGTGCGCCAGGCGCTTGAAGGTGGTCCAGCGGTCCGGCCTGGTATCGTCATGTTGCAGGGCGGCGCGCAGCACGCCCTCGTGCTTGCGGGCCCAGCCGATCACCCCGCCGACCAGCAGCCGGCAAAGATCCGCAAGGTCAACATTCGTCAAACGCTCGCTCGACGCCATCCGCGACAGGCCTTGCTCGCCGTCGCGGGCGGCGAGTTCGATCAGCGCGTTGAAGTAGGCTTCCTTGCTCTCGAACCGGCTGTAGAACGCCCCGACCGTCGCGCCGACCTCGGCGCACAGCGCTTCGATCGAGAGCTCCGCCAGGCTGCGGCTGCGCAACATCTCCGCGCCGGCCCCGAACAGCGCCGCGGTCATCTCGCGGCTACGTTTCTGCCGCGACGGCGCGACCCCCGGAAAGTCCATATTTTCCGCTTCAGACGACATTTGTCTTGCAACTCCGGGCCGACTAATCATAATCATAATTCGGATTATGGTTATAAGCAAGGTATGATCGCGGCCACGCCGCACGAAAGCGTGCCTGACCAACCGCGGCAACAGGAGCAGGGAGCCAAGCAATGAGCGCAGGCAGCGAACCGCCCTTCGGCGGCAAGATCGACAAGACCGTCGCGGGCTCCAAACCGTGGTGGCCACCAACGCCAAAGTCGCCGGCCGGGGCGCCCAACATTCTCGTCGTGCTGTTCGACGATGTCGGCTTTTCGGATTTCGGCTGCTACGGCTCGCCGATCAAAACGCCGACCATCGACACATTGGCGTCTGAAGGGCTGCGCTACAGCGGCTTTCACACCACCGCGATGTGCTCGACCACTCGGGCCGCGCTATTGACCGGGCGCAACCACCATTCGGTCGGCGTCGGCTGCCTGGCCAACTTCGACAGCGGCTATCCGGGCTATCGCGGCAAGATCGCGCGGCAGGCCGGCACGCTGGCTGAAATGCTGCGGGCACACGCCTATCGCAATTACATGGTCGGCAAATGGCATGTCACGCCTTTGACCGAGAGCGGCGCTACCGGTCCGTTCGATGGCTGGCCATTGGGCCGCGGCTTCGACCGGTTCTATGGCTTCCTCGACGCCGAGACCGACCAGTACGCACCGGAACTGGTGTCCGACAACACCCATATCGATCCGCCCGGAAGCCATGCCGACGGCTACCATCTGACGTCGGACCTGGTCGATCAGTCGATCCGTTTTATCGCCGATCACGTCGCCGATAAGCCTGAAGTGCCCTGGCTGACCTGGCTTGCGTTCGGTGCCTGCCACGCGCCGCATCAGGCGCCCGCCGATATCATCAAGGGCTACGACGAGGTGTTCGCGCATGGCTGGGACGTCGAGCGCGAGCAGCGCATGGCGCGCCAGAAGGCGATGGGGATCGTGCCGCCGGACACCAAAATGCCCGCGCGCAATGATGGCGTGAAGGGCTGGGACGAGCACGCCGTCGATGAGAAGCGAGTTTTCACGCGGTTGCAATCGGCATTCGCCGGCATGCTCGATCACGCCGATCGCCATCTGGCGCGACTGATCGGCTTTCTGGAGCAGGCGGGTATTCGCGACAACACCCTGATCCTGGTGCTGTCGGATAATGGCGCCAGCCAGGAAGGCGGACCGCTCGGTTTCGTCAACGCCATGGGACCCTATAATTTCAGGCCGGAACCGATCGCGGAAAAGATTCGGCGGATCGACGACATCGGCGGGCCGGACTGCCACACCAATTTTCCGCATGGCTGGGCGATGGCCTCCAACACGCCGCTGCGTCGCTACAAGCAGAACACCCATGGCGGCGGCATTCGCGATCCCTTCGTGATGTCCTGGCCGAAGCGGGTCGCGGCCAAGGGTGAATTGCGTCATCAATTCGTTCACGCCAGCGACCTCGTGCCGACCTTGCTCGATCTGGTCGGCATCGAAGCTCCCGCAGAGATCGCGGGTTGCCGGCAAATGCCGATCGAAGGCGAAAGCTTTGCGCGGTCAATCGCCGATGCTTCGGCGCCCTCGAAGGCCTCGCCGCAATATTTCGAGATGTTCGGCCATCGCGGGCTCTGGCACGGCGGCTGGAAGGCGGTTGCCTATCATCCGCCGGGCACGCCGTTCGAGAACGACAAATGGGAGCTGTTTCATCTCGACAAGGATTTTTCCGAAGTCGACGACCTCGCCGCGCGCGAGCCGGAGCGGCTGGCGGAATTGATAAAAATATGGTGGGGCGAGGCCGAGAAGCACAATGTGCTGCCGCTCGACGATCGCTTCGGGCCGCGCTTTGCGGAGAACGCCGCGCGCTTCCAGGGCGCGCGCAGCAATTTCGTGTTCCACGCCGGGATGGGGCATGTGCCGACGGATGTCGCGCCCGACGTGCGCAGCCGCAGCTACACCATCGAGGCGCATGTCGAGATCGGCGAGCGCGGCGCGGAGGGGGTGTTGATGGCGCATGGCGACGCGACCTCGGGTTACAGCCTCTACATCAAGGACGGTCTGTTGATTCACGACCTCAATATTGGCGGCGGCCACGAGATCGTCACCTCCAACCGCAAGATTCCACCCGGCGCGCACCGGCTCGGGGTTCACGTTGAACGCCAGGTGCGCGCGGAGCCGCCGGCCAAGGGCTCCCGCACCGGGTTCAGCGACTACACGCTATTGATCGACGGTGAGCCTGCCGGCTCGCTGCGAACCCAGCTCGGCTTCCACACCCTCATCTCCTGGTCCGGCCTCGACATCGGCCGCGATCGCTCCAGTCCGGTGTCGCATTACGAGGCGCCGTTCGAATTCACCGGACGATTGCTGCGGGTGACGGTCGCCATGCACAACGACCAGAAGCTCGACGGCGACGGCGTCGGCGCCGCCGAGATGGCGAGACAATAAGCAATGACTATTTGATCTTGTCGTAAGCCGGCGCGAAATCAGTCAACGGCATCGGAATGGTGATCGTTTCCTTGTTCATGGTCTGGAACGACACCTTCATCTGCTTGCCTGCCTTCATCGCCGCGAGCACATCGGGGGCGATCGTCCCGCTGGCATAGCAGCCGCGGTTTTCGCAGGTCTGGATTTGCAGATCGACGTTCTTGCCATCGTCGATCTGAAATTTGGCGCCGCCCGGCAGATTGAGCCCGAGTGGCAGTTGCACCAGCATGACCGGCGCGTGGGTATCGGCGGGCACGCGAATATTGACGAGTACGACCAGTTGTCCGGTCTTGCTGAGCACGGCGGTCTGCTCCATGGCGCACTCCAGCGGAGCGTCGCGGCTCGCGCTGCTGCATCGCGCGGCCCAGCCGGGAGCGGCCGCGGGCGCAGGCTCGGCGGCTGCGGCAGGCGCCGGAGCCTGCGCTGTCGGTGGCGCACTTTTGGATTTCGGCGCCTGCTGCGCGTGGCCAAGCCCGCTCAGTCCGAAAGTCGTGACCCCCGCGAGCAACACATATCGGATGCAAATCTTCACTGAGCCGCCTCCAGATTGAACGTCTTTCGGATGCGCCGGTGCGGCAACGATGCCAGGTTACTCGGCGGCTTCCTTGATCGCGCCGTGCACGTCGGCGTGCCGATCCTGATCGGCATTGTCAGATCGGCCCCAGTTCGAAAACATGATCGATAGCCTGTCGAGATAGAGATAGATCACCGGCGTTGTGAACAGCGTCAGCGCCTGGCTCACGATCAGGCCGCCAACCATCGCATAACCCAGCGGTTGACGGATTTCCGAGCCGGTGCCGGTGCCCAGCATCAGCGGCACGCCACCGAGCATCGCCGCCATCGTCGTCATCATGATCGGGCGGAAGCGCAGTAGTGCGGCTTTCCGGATCGATTGCTCCGGCGACAGATGCTCGTCGCGCTCGGCGGAGATCGCGAAGTCGACCATCATGATGCCGTTCTTCTTGACGATGCCGATCAAGAGGATGATGCCGATCAACGCGATCAGGCTGAAATCGTATCCGAACGCCATCAGGATCGCGAGCGCGCCGACGCCGGCCGAAGGCAGCGTGGACAAGATCGTGAGCGGGTGGATGTAGCTCTCGTAGAGAATACCGAGGATCAGATACACCACGACGAGCGCGGCCATGATCAGCAGCGGCACGGTGCCGAGCGATTGCTGGAACGCCTGCGCGGTGCCCTGGAAGCTCGAATTGAGCGTGGCCGGCGCGCCGATGTCGGTCATCGCCTTCTGCACCGCGTCGGTCGCCTGACCGAGCGCCACACCCTGGGCGAGGTTGAAGCTGATGGTGATGGCCGGGAACTGGCCCTGGTGGCTGATCGAGAGCGAGCGGACCGGCACGCTGGTCCAGGTCGCGAACGTCGCCAGCGGTACCTGCTCGCCGGTCAGCGGCGACTTGATGTAGAGCTTGTTGAGGGTGTCGAGGTTGCCCTGCAGCTCGGGCAGGATCTCCAGGATCACGTGATAGCTGTTGAGCTGCGTGAAATATTGCGTGACCTGGCGCTGGCCGAACGCGTCATAGAGCGTATCGTCGATCAACTGCGGCTGGATACCGTAGCGTGACGCGGTGTCGCGATTGATGTTCAGTTGCAGCGTGGTGCCCTGGCTCTGCTGGTCGGTCGCGACGTCGCGCAACTCGGACAGGGTTTGCATCTTGGCCAGAATCTTTGGCGCCCATTCATTCAGCTCATCGAGATTGGCATCCTGCAACGTGAACTCGAATTGCGTTCGCGTGGGCCGGCCGCCAAGCCGCACGTCCTGCGCCGCCTGCATGAACAGTCGGGCGCCCTCGACCTTTTCGAGCTTCGGACGCAGGCGCGCTATGATCTGTTGCGCGCTGGCGGTGCGTTCGTCGCGCGGTTTCAGCGTGATGAACAGGTTGCCGTTGTTGCCGGCCCGGCCGCTGCCGCCGATCGCCATCGCCACGCTGGCGACGTCAGGGTCGGCCTGCACGATATTGCCGAGGGCCTCCTGCCGCTGCTTCATGGCCGCGAAGGAAATGTCCTGAGCCGCTTCAGACGTGGCTGAGATCAGGCCGACGTCCTGTTGCGGGAAGAACCCCTTTGGAATGACGACGAAAAGATAAATCGAAAGAGCCAGCGTCGCGAAGAAAATCATGAGCGTGGTGCGCCGCCAGCTCAGGGCGACGTCCAGGCCGCGCTCATAGGCGCGCAGCATGGCGTCGAAGGCTCGCTCGCTCCACTCGTAGAACTTGCCGTGTTTGGTTTCGCTGTGGGCGCGCAGGAAGCGGGACGCCATCATCGGCGTCAGCGTCAGCGACACCACCATCGAGACGAAGATCGTCATGGTCAGGGTCACCGCGAATTCGCGGAACAGGCGGCCGATGATGCCGCCCATCAGCAGCAGCGGGATCAACACCGCGACCAGCGAGATACTGATCGACACGATGGTGAAGCCGATTTCTTTGGATCCCTTGAAGGCCGCGGCGAGGGGTTTCTCGCCTTCCTCGATATAGCGCGTGATGTTTTCCAGCATCACGATGGCGTCGTCGACCACGAAACCGACGGCGATGGTCAAGGCCATCAGCGACAAATTGTCGAGCGTATAGCCGAACACCCACATCAGGGCGCAGGCGCCGAGCAATGCCAATGGCACCGTCACGGTCGGAATAACCGTGGCCCAGAAACTGCGCAGGAAGACGAAAATGACCATCACGACGAGCGCGATGGTCAACAGCAGTGTGAACTGAACGTCGGATACCGCCGCGCGAATGGTCTGGGTGCGGTCGCTGATGACCTCGATCTTGATCGCCGGCGGGATCGCGGCGACCAGCCGCGGCAGCAGCGACTTGATCTTGTCGACGGTGTCGATGACGTTGGCGCCGGGTTGTTTGTACACCACCAGGAACACGCCGCGCTTGCCGTTGGCCCAGGCCGCTTGCTTGGCGTCTTCCGGGCCGGTGACGGCCTTGCCGATGTCGCGGATCCGCAACGGGCCGCCGTTGCGGTAGGCGACGATGACGTCGTTCCAGTCTTTGGAATCCAGCAACTGGTCGTTGGAGTAGATCGTATAGGCGCGCGTGTCGCCGTCGATGTTGCCCTTCGGGCTATCGACCGTCGTGATCGCGATCTGGTTTCGGACATCCTCGAGCGACAGGCCCTTGGCGACCAGTTTTGCCGGATCGACTTGAACGCGGACCGACGGCTTTTGCTGGCCGCCGATGGTGACCTGAGCCACGCCGGAAATCTGGCTGATCTGCTGCGCGAGCTGAGCGTCGACCGCGTCGCTGACGGTGGTCAGCGGCAGCGAGTCCGATGAGGCCGACAACAGCAGGATCGGCGAGTCCGCCGGATTGACCTTGCGGTAGGTCGGCGGCGAGGGGAGGTTCTTCGGCAATTGGCCGCTGGCGGCGTTGATCGCGCCCTGCACGTCGTTGGCGGCGCCGTCGATGCTGCGGTTGAGGTCGAACTGGATGGTGACCGCGGCGGTTCCCAAATAACTCGTCGAGGTCATCTGGGCGATGCCCGGAATCTGCGCGAACTGCCGCTCAAGCGGCTGCGCCACCGAGGAGGCCATGGTTTCCGGGCTTCCGCCCGGCAACGTCGCGGTGATCTGGATGGCCGGGAAGTCGACCTGGGGCAGCGGTGCTACGGGAAGCAGCGGATAGGCGACGAGGCCGACGAAGAGAATGCCGGCCATCATCAGCGAAGTGCCGATGGGATAGCGAATAAACGGTGCTGAAATCCCGTCGCTCATTCTTGTTGAACCCTGGATTGCGCTGGATCGGAGCTTGCTACCGCGGTGCTGACGAGGCTGCCGGGCGAAACCTTGTACTGGCCCGCCGTGATCACTTGCTGTCCCGGCGACAGGCCTTCTTCGATCACCGAGCGTCCGTCGATCGACGCGCTGACCTTGACCTTGTGCAGTTCGGCCTTGTTGTCCTGAGTGACGGCATAAACGTAGAGTCCGCTGGTGCCGTGCTGGATCGCCTCGTCCGGCACCACGGTCGCGTCTTTCAGCGTCTTGATCAGAAGCCGCGTCGAGACCGACTGGCCCGGCCACAGCGCGCGGTTTTTGTTATCGAACACCGCCTTGAGACGAATGGTGCCGCTGGTGCTGTCGACCTGATTATTGACCACCGACAGCACGCCCTCGGCCAGCGGCTTCTTGCCGTCGGTCGTGATCGCGATGACCTTGAGTGCTCCGGCGGCCTGGCCCTCGTTGATGTAGGGGAGCTGCTCTTCCGGGGCCGTGAAGATCACGGCGATCGGCTCGATCTGGGCGATGGTCACGATACCGGTCTGGGTCGAGGCATTGACGATGTTGCCGATATCGACCTGACGCAGGCCGGCGACACCCGGAATGGGCGATTTGACCTGGGTGTAATCGAGCTGGGTCTGGGCGTTGAAGATGGCCGCGTCATCGGCCGCGATCTGCGCCGTCAGCATCTGCACGGTGGTGCGCTGGGTATCGGTCTGCTGCTTGGTCGCGAATTCGCCGAGCTTGGTGAAGCGCTGCAGATCGAGATTGGCATTGGCGATATTGGCCTCGTCCTGCACCTTTTTGGCTTTGGCTTGATCCAGCGTTGCCTGGTAGGGCCGGGGATCAATTTCCACGAGCAAATCGCCCTGGTTGACCATCTGGCCTTCCTTGAAGGCGACCTTGTCGATCTGGCCATCGACGCGGGTCCGCACCAGCACGGTGTTGAAACCCTGCACGGTTCCGAGCCCGGTCAGATACACCGGAAAGTCTGATTTCTGGACCGGAGCAGTGCTCACGCGAACCGCGTTGCGCGCCGACTTCTGCGCACTGGCTGCCTTGGCCGCAGCCTGCTGTCCGTTCTGGTAGCGGTTCCAGCCGTAATAGCCTGCCGCCGCAACCGCTGCGATCAACAAAACCCGGATAATAGTGCGCGATTTTTTCATGACAGCTCGTTGTTACCGGAGAAGGCTTGTTGGTTCAAAAATAAGGAAATTGTAACGTCTTCCAGCTGGTTCCGGACTCGCCAGATATAATATGCGTGCACTTAATGTGTAAACACACTATCCTTTGAGAATCCTAAACATTTGGACAGGTTTGGGATCCGGAAAGCCCATCGCTGTCGAGTAAAATGGCTCTCGAGTAAAAATGGCTCTCGACTTAAAACGTCAATTCATCGCGCAACTTGTGGAGAGCTCCCGGCTCCTGCGCAACTACATTGATCATCGCGCCAAGGGCCGCGGCACGACCCGCGCGCAGTGGATCGTGCTGTTCCGGCTGCGGGAACAGGAAGGGTTGTCGCAGGTCGATCTGGCGGATGTGCTTGAGCTGCAGCCGATTTCGCTGGTGCGCCTGCTTGACCGGCTGGTCGAGCATGGCCTGCTGGAGCGGCAGCACGACCCCCGGGACCGCCGCGCCAACCGGTTGTTCCTGACGGCGGCGGGTCGTCAACTGGTCGATGATCTCGACAGCCTGCGCGAATCCATTGCGCAAAATGTGCTGCGGGATATTTCCGCCGAGGCGATCCAGACCAGTCTCGACACGCTTCGCGACATCAAGGACCGGATCAAGGGCCTCGCCGAGTCTGGCGACGTCGCGGCCAAGTGAATGTCCAGGTGACGTCGAAGTAGCGGCTGACACCGGCAGGCAGCATCCAGTTGACGGCGCGCAGGCGATTGCGGAAGACCGCACGCATGTGTCCAGGGGTTGATCGTGCCGACGGATTCCAAATCGCGCATCGGGTGTTCCGGTTGTCACCGGAGCGGGCGTCGTCCATATCACCGCGCGAACCCAACGCCGAACCAGCCATCAGCCGGGAGACCATCATGGACGAATTGAACGGACGCATGCTTGCGTGTCAGATTTTGATCACGGGCCTGATCGCGCGCGTCGCCAATGAATCTCGCGATCCCCTGCGGTTTCTCACCGACTTTCGTGACGAGATCCGCGCGGTGGTGAAGGGCATTAACATCGCAGGAATGGAAAATACCGATCGCGTGCGGCATGTGGCGCAACAAACCGTCGATGAATTGTTCTCGCTGATGAAGCCGCCGAGCACCGATTGACGACACCGTCATGAGAAGCGAAAAGGCCCGATTTGCAGGCATTTCCTGCCTTGATTTAGAACGTTTCAAATCTGAATTTAGAACGATTTCAAACTACCGATTTAGAATCGTTTTTATCTGGACAGATTCAAACGCTTGTCCGCCGTATTCGCATTGACCCGATTTTTCTCGCTCGATAACCAACATGCGGGCGCTCATCGTGAATGGTCCACGTGAGCAGATCTAATTCTGGTTAAGGGGCGAGTGGGATGAATAAGGCAAAGACGCCGAGGTCGCTGCGTTCGAACGCGGCGGTGAACTCGGTCGGCGAAACGTTCGATAATTTTTCCGGACGCAAGGTCTCGGCAGTCGCCGGCTTGATGGCGGTGGCTTCCTTCTCCGGCGCCGCCGAAGCGCAACAATCAAACCTCCCGCCGGTGACGGTCGATGCTCCCGTCACGCGGTCGCGTCCGACCGTCTCGAAGCCGACGCCGGACCAGATCCGTGCTCGCAATGCCCTGCGGCGCGCGGCGGCGCGGCGGTCGCAACAGGCCGCAGCCGCACCGGTGCCATTTCCCAACGCCGGCGCCTTGAGCGCCGACCGCAACCCCTATGCGGATGCGGCGGCGCCCTACAAGGTCGACCACATTCAGGCCTCGGGCAAATTTCCCGAGCCACTGTTGAACACGCCGAAGACCGTCACCGTGCTGAGCAAGGAAGTGCTGGCGGACGAGAACGCCACCTCATTGAAGCAGGCGGTCCTGAACACCGCCGGCGTGACGCTCGGCACCGGGGAGGGCGGCAACGCCTTTGGTGACCGGTTTTTCGTTCGCGGCTTCGATACCCGCAATGACGTCTTCATCGACGGTGTCCGCGACTCCGGCGTCAGCGTCCGCGAGAATTTCTTCACCGAGCAGATCGAGATTTTGCGCGGACCTGGCTCATCATTCGCCGGACGCGGCACGACGGGTGGTGCGATTAACATCGTCACCAAGCAGGCAACGACCGAAAAAAGCTTCTACAACATGGATACAACGTTCGCGACCGACCGCACCAAGCGCGTCACGCTGGACGTCAACCAGGTGATCAGCCCGACGCTGGCGATCCGCGCTGGCGGCCTGTTCCAGGATGCCGGAGTTGAAGGCCGAAGCTATACTACCGACGATCGTGGTGGAGGCTTTGTGGCGCTGAAGTGGACGCCGGTTGATGCGGTGAAGGTGAACGCGGACTACGTTCACACCGACATCCACGGCTTGCCGGATTTCGGCGTGCCGTATTACCGACCGAGCACGACGACCACCGCCGGCGGTCCGTTCCCGGATTTCGGCGTCAATCGCAACAATTTCTACGGCTTCGCCAACCGCGATTTCTTCGAGGTTCACCAGGACATCGGCACGCTCAACACCGAAGTCCAGATCACCCCCGATCTTGTGATCAGCGATAAGGTCAGGGCTTCGCATTCGCTGCTGAACTACATCGGGACGATTCCTGAATCGCCCAACCTTGCGGCGGGGACGCTGACTGCCAACCCGCAGAGCCGGTATCAGCCGACCGATGTGGTCGCGAACCAGACCGAGGCAACCTACAAGTTTACGACGGGCGGCTGGCATCACACCGCGCTCGCGGGTGTGGAGATATCCCGGGAGACCTCCAGCATCGACACGTATACCGGTTTGACTTCGGAAGTGGTGGGCAACACCTCCACCAGCGCCGGCTCGTTCAACAACGTCGGTATTTTCAATCCGCAGCTCACGTTTCAGCCGTTTGGTGCGCCGACCCTTAACGGATTGCCCACGAAGATCGCCATCGACACCGCGAGTGGGTATTTGCTCGATAGCGCGAATTACCGTGATGTCTTGATCCTCAATGGCGGCATCCGCTACGACGACTACAACATCAAAACCAGTGGCTTCGGTGCGTCAGGCGGTGTCCCGAATCCGAACTCCTGGGGTGCGCAAGCAGCGCAATTCGGGATGCCGAACTTCAATCTCGGCCTGACGCTTAAGCCGCTTCCGATTACCAGCGTCTATGTCGCCTATGCGACGTCGTCGAACCCGGTGGGTTCCGAATTTGACGGCACCAGCGCGAATTACGGGGGGCTGGCGCCCGTCCTCAACGGCAATTCAAACCAGATCTTTGGGCCAATGAAGAATACGGCGATCGAGGTTGGCAACAAATGGGAGTTGTTTGACCGACATTTGCTTGTGAGCGGCGCACTGTTCCAGACCGATGTCACCAATGCGCGCGAGTCAGTGAACGCCAGTACCACAACCCCGGTCCCGGGTTGTCCCTATCCAACCGGAGGCGTGGGCACGATTTCCTGCGTCAGCGCCGGCGCGGCCTATCAAATCCGTGGCATCGACCTCGAAGTTGCCGGCAAGATCACCGACAAATGGAGTGTGTTCGGCGGCCTGGTGCTGATGAAGTCGCAGGTGACGAAGTCGCTGGTTCTCCCGGCCAACACCGCATTGTTCACGTCAAACGTCGGCCTGCCGCTCGCCAACATCGCCAATCAGTCGTTCAGCCTGCTGAGCAAATACCAAATCGACGATCGGTGGGAGGTTGGCGGGCAGGCCGTCTATCGTTCCAAGATGTACGGCGGCACCTTGCTCGCTGCCAACCAGGGCACGTCGCTGCCGAGCTTCTGGCGCTTCGATACCTTCGCGGAGGCGAAGATCGACAAGAACTGGACGGCCAAGCTGTTCGTCAACAACATCTTCAACAAGCTCTACTACACCGCATTGTATCAGAGCGCGGCGCCATTCGTTCTGGAAGCACCCGGCCGCACCGCGGCCTTGATGATCTCGGCGAGGTTCTGATTGCCGATGCGATGCTGATTTGCATTCCAAATGTCCTTAGCAAAAGCGATGTGGCGGATTTCCGCCGCATCATGGATGAGTGCGCCTGGGAAGACGGCCGCTCCACGGCGGGTGCGCAATCGGCTCTGGTAAAGCGCAACGAGCAGTTGCCGCCGGACAGCGAGGTCGCGCGCAAGCTCGGCAACCGCGTGATCTCGGCGCTGACAGCCAATCCACGTTTCATCTCGGCGGTGGTGCCGCTCCATATCTTTCCGCCGCTGTTCAATCGTTACGCGGCGGCGGACGGGCACCATTTTGGTATCCATGTCGACAATGCCGTGCGCGGCGATCATCTGACCGGCTTGCGGATCCGGACCGATCTGTCGGTCACGTTATTTTTATCGGAGCCGGACGAGTACGATGGCGGCGAGCTGGTCGTCGAGGACCTCTACGGATCCCATGAAATCAAGCTGCCGGCCGGCGATCTCGTAGTTTATCCTGCGTCTAGTTTGCATATGGTCACCCCGGTCACCCGGGGGGCCCGGGTTGCGTCTTTTTTCTGGTTGCAGAGCATGATACGAGATGCCCATGCCCGTAGCCTGATTTTCGATCTCGACACCGCTATTCAGGCCCTGGTGGAGCGTCTTGGGCGCGATGACCCTGAAACGGTCAAATTGACCGGCATCTATCACAATCTGATCCGCTACTGGGCCGAAGTATGAAGACGTCATTGTTCCGAGCGACTTGGTTTCGAGCGACCTTTGGTGCCATTCTCGTGTTGGCGCTGTCGTCGGCCTCACCTGTGCGCGCGCAGCAGAAAGCAGTCCAAATCGCGCCGCAGGCCGCGGTCCCATCCGCACCGCTTGTCGCCACCGCGCCCCCCGCAGCAGCGGCTCAGCCTGCTGTGGCAGCGCAGCAGGCCGCGCCAACAGCCCCCGCACCACTGCCGGCTCCCGCACCGATGGCGGCCGCTCAACCCGCTGCGGCGCCGGCTGCTTCCGATGCGTCGGCGCCATCAGCCGAAGGTGCAGGTAAGGCGCTGAAATCAACGCCTGTGGCGATGAAAGAGTTGTCGCCCTGGCTGATGTTCCAGAACGCCGATATTATCGTTCAGGGCGTAATGATCGGCTTGGCCTTTGCCTCGCTGGTGACATGGACGGTCTTGATCGCGAAGCTGATCGAGCTGTCGGTCGCGCAGGGCAAACTGCGCGGAGCGCTGCGCAAGATCGGTGAGGCACGGTCGCTGGCGGAGGCGCAATTCGCGCTCGGCGCCAAGGACAACCTGTTGTCGCGGTTGCTCGCCGCGGCGATGGGCGAGGCGCGAGCGTCGGCCGGAATCTCCAGCGACGATGGCATCAAGGAGCGGGCCAACTCGAGCTTTGCCGAAATCGTCCGTGCCGAAGGGCGCCGGATCAGGATCGGGATGGGACTGTTGGCCACGATCGGCGCGACATCGCCGTTCGTCGGTCTGTTCGGCACAGTCTGGGGCATCATGAACAGTTTTATCGGTATTTCGAAGTCGCAGACGACGAACCTCGCGGTGGTCGCACCCGGCATCGCCGAAGCGCTGCTGGCGACCGCGATCGGACTGGTCGCGGCGATCCCGGCAGTCATCATCTACAATCACTTCGCGCGCGTGACCAAGGGCTACATGGAACTGGTCAGTCGCGCGTCGGGCGCCGCGGCGCGGTTGTTATCGCGCGATCTCGATCGCAGCCACGGCAGCACGCATTCGCGCGCGGCGGAGTAGGCGATGGGCATTTCGCTCTCGGACAGCGATCTCGACGACGACGATTTCGCGGAGACCCATGAGATCAACGTCACGCCGTTTATCGACGTCATCCTGGTTCTCCTGATCATCTTCATGGTGGCGGCGCCGCTGTCGACGGTCGATCTCCCGATCGATCTGCCGTCGTCGACCGCAACTCCGCAGAAGAAGCCGGACAAGCCGACCTATGTCAGCATCAAGCCGGACCTGACGCTGGCGATTGGCGAGAATCCGGTCAGGCGGAACGATCTCATCAACACGCTCGACGCCGCGGCTGCGAGCAATACCGAACGGCTGGTATTCGTGCGCGCCGATCGTCAGGTGCCCTATGGCGACCTGATGGACGTGCTCGAAATCCTGCGCAAGGGAAACTACCGGATGAAGCTGGTGGCGCTTGAGGGCGTTCCTGACGATGCGGCACAGTCATCCCCGGCCGGGGGCGCGAAGCCGTAGCATATGTCCGATATCACGCTGCATGAGCTGGCAGTTGATCGAAAGCCGTCACGGCGGCTTTGGATTTGCGCCGCCGTGGGCGCGCTGGTGCTTCACCTTGGTTTGGCGGCGCTGGCCTTCGGGCGGATGAATGACGACGCGGGCGACGATTCCCTTGGTGCCAATGCGGTCGAAGTGGGAGTTGAATGGACTTCGCCGCATGTCGAAGACAGCGATCTGCCACCAGGCCCGGATGTCGATGCTCAGGTGGCCTCGACGCCGCTGCCGGATCAGAAAGAGGAGGCCAAGCAGACCGACTTGCCTCAGGACACCCCGACCGAGACCCCCGATCCGGATCGCGCCGTAACGCAGAACAAGGTCACCAAGGCGACCGAGGACGATCCGAAAGTCGAGACCCAGCAAACTACCGCGGCGCCGGAGTCGGATCAGCAGTTGGCAACGGCGCAGCAATCCCTTGAAAATGCGCGCGAGGCTCCGACGACGACCGCGCCCAATATCGGCCTTGGCAAGGACAAGCAGAGGCTAACGGCGGATTGGGGCCGGAAAGTCAGCGCCTATTTCGAATTGCACAAGCGCTTTCCGGAAGTTGAAAATCACAAGAGTGCCAAGGTCAGGGTCAGTCTGGTACTCAATCGCCTGGGCCACGTGTTGTCGGTCGCGGTTGCGGAATCTTCCGGTGATCCGCTTTATGACGAGGCCGCGCTGTCGATGATCCGGCGGTCGGATCCGGTGCCGCGACCGCCGGCGAAACTCACTGATGATGAGTTTCCGTTCAGCCTTGAAGTGAAATTCAACGGCAGAAAATGAATTGCCGGCGGCAGCTGCCGGCGAGCCATGCCCGCCGGCATTCCTTGATGGGCTGGCTCAGCTTTTCTTCACCAGCGGGCAGACGCTCTTCTCCAGCGGCAGCCAGGCCTCGTCGGCCGGAATGGTGGCGATCAGCTTGTAATAGTCCCAGGGATATTTCGACTCCGAGGGGGCCTTCACTTCGAACAGATAGGCCGGATGGATCTTGCGGCCGTCGGCGCGGATCGAGCCCTTGCCGAACAGCGGATCGTCGGTCGGCAGTTCCTTCATCTTGGCAACCACCGCGCGGCCGTCATGCGGATTGCCGCCGAGCGCCTCCAGTGCCTTGAAGTAGTGGATCAGCGACGAATAGACGCCAGCCTGCACCATGGTCGGCGGGTTCTTCTTGAAACGTTCCATGAAGCGCTTGCTGAAGGCGCGGGTCTGGTCGTTCATGTCCCAGTAGAACGTCTCGGTGAAGTTGAGGCCCTGCGCGACCTTGAGGCCGAGTGCATTGATGTCGGTGATGAACAGCAGCATGCCCGCGAGCTTCTGGCCGCCCGCGACGATGCCAAATTCGGCGGCCTGCTTGATCGCGTTGGTGGTGTCGCCGCCGGCGTTGGCGAGGCCGATGACTTTTGCTTTCGAGTTCTGCGCCTGCAACAGGAACGAGGAGAAGTCCGCGTTGTTGAGCGGGTGCTTGACGCTGCCGAGTACCTTGCCGCCATTGGCGGTGACGACGGCGCTGGTGTCGCGCTCAAGCGCCTGACCGAATGCGTAATCCGCGGTCAGGAAGAACCAGGTGTCGCCGCCCGATTTGACCAGCGCCTTGCCGGTGCCGTTGGCGAGCATGTAAGTGTCGTAAACCCAATGCACCGTGTTCGGCGAACATTGCGCGCCCGTGAGATCGGACGAGGCCGAACCGGAGTTCAGATTGACCACGTTCCTTTCTTTCGCGAGGTTGGCGATTGCGAGGCCAACGCCGGAGCTCGCCAAATCGACGAATACGTCGACCTTCTCGACATCGATCCACTGCTTGCCGATATTGACCCCGACATCGGGCTTGTTCTGATGATCGGCGGAGATCAGATCGATCTTCCAGCCCTTGGCGAGCAGCCCGGAATCCTCGATCGCCATTTGCGCGGCGACGGTCGAGCCGGGACCCCCGATATCCTGATAGAGTCCCGATTGATCGCCGAGCGCGCCAACCTTGACTACTTTGTCGAGCTTCTCCTGGGCCAGCGCACTGCCGGCAAACACCAGACCTGTCGTCAGCAGCAACGCTGCAGCTAATTGTTTCATTTCCCCTCCCAAGGTTATTCCCGGCTTACGCCGGAATATGACCGCCACTATGCCCTGCATTATCAGCCCCGCCTAGCCGATGCGGTAAAATGGCCTGCATCAGGTCCTGATCACGGCCGGTCCCGATATTTCACCTTGCGGATAATTCACTGGGCGCGTGACCGGCGTCTGATATTGCTTCGGTCGGAGCGCATTAAATCGAGGGATCCGATCTTGGTGGAGCCGGCTAGCGTATCTACCGTTGTTACCGCTCCACGTGGTGGTGCGACAAAGTGGATCAGGACTTCATTTTCACATTCGCCTCTTGTCTGGGTTGTCGCCATTCTGGTCGCGCTGGTGCATGCGGCGACCGCCGGTCGTTATGATGCGCAGCGCAACGAGTTGTATTTTCTGGTCTGCGGCTGGCATCCGGATTTTGGTTATGTCGATCAGCCGCCGCTGGTGCCGTTGATATCGGCCGCGACGCAAATCTTCGGTGTCAACATCTGGCTGCTGCGTCTGCCGGCCACCATCGTCGCGGTCGGGTTGGTGTTTCTCTGCGCGGCGTTTGCGCGGCTGCTGGGCGGTGTTCGCCGCCGTGGCGGCCGGCATCGCGCCGGGCCTTGCCGGGCTTGGCTCGCATCTGACGACCTCGACCTTCGAGCCGATCGCGTGGACCGCGGCGGCTTATCTGCTGACGCGCGCCATCCTGCAGGAACGGCGCACCGACCTGATCTGGATCGGCCTGTTGGCGGGCGTCGCGATGGAAGCCAAATGGGGCATCGCGGTCTGGCTGGTGGCGCTCGCTGTTGGGGTGCTCGCAAGTCCGGCGCGGTGGATGTTGTTGTGGTGGCAAACCTGGCTCGGCATCGTCATTGCGACGGTACTGTTCGCGCCCAATTTGATCTGGCAATGGCAGCACGGCTGGCCGTTCTTCGAGGTGATCCTGCCGCATCTCGACAGCCAGAGGAATTTCACCGGACCGTTTTGGCGATACGAATGGGGGCAGGCGCTCTCGATGAATTTGGTGCTGGCGCCGTTGTGGCTGGCCGGCGCGATCGGGGCGTTCGTCGACCGCCGCCTCGCGCCAGCGCGCTTTCTGTCGCTGGCCTTCGTGCTGACGACGGCGTTCTATTTTCTGCAGCGCGGCACCAACTATTATCTGTTTCCGGTCTACCCCACGATGTTCGCGGTCGGCGCGGTAGTATGCGAACGATTGAGCATGGGGGTCACGCGGATCTGGATCGCCGCGGCGCTGGCAGCGAGTGCGCTATTTGCGCCCGTTACCTTGCCGATCCTCGAGCCGGCGCTGTTGCAGCGCTACATGGACTTTACTCACATCAGGCCGAAACCGATCGAGGCCGCCGGCGTCGGCGCGCCGCTGACCCAAAGCATGTCGGATGAGTTCGGCTGGCGTGACCTGGAGAAAAAGGTCGCGGCGGTGGTTCGTCAACTGCCGCCGCAAGATCAGGCCCGGGTTGCGATCCTGGCGTCGAATTACGGGGAGGCGGCCGCGCTCGACGTCTACGGCCACGAGGACGGGTTACCGCCGGCGCTGAGCGGTCACAATCAATACTGGCTCTGGGGGCCGCGCGGTCACGACGGTTCGCTGATCATCCACGTCGGTGGCAATGTCGAGCCGTGGCGCCGGATCTGCGGTTCGATCGAGGATATCGGGAGTTTTGGTAACCCCTACACCATGCCCTACGAGAACGACCGCCCGATCTTTATCTGCCGCGACTTGCGGATGCCGCTCGACCGTCTCTGGGAAAGATTGAAGCGTTTCCGCTAGAGCGTTTTCAAGCCAACGGGTCGCGCGAATGCGCGCCCGATGACAGGCTCCGTGGATACCGGTTTGCGTCAAGAAAACGCGTCAAATCAAAAATCCAGAGCCCGGTTTCGATTCAATCGAAGCGGAAAAGGCTCTAGCCTTCAGCGCCAATAATACCGGATACCGACATAGACCACGGCCAGGCAGGCAAAGATCAAGGCGACAGGCAGCGGGCGCTTGGCCTGCGGGCCGCTTTTGGCTTTGACCTTTTGCGGCGCCGGACGTTTGAAGGCCGTAACGTTGTCGGTCATCGGTTCGCTCAAATGCGCCAGCACGTCCGGCGGCGTGCCCTTGCCGCCCATCTCCGCGTAGTAAGCCCGGTACATCAGATTGATGGTGGCGTCGCTTGCTTCCGCCTCCGGCAGCTGCTTGAGAAGCTCCTTGTAGCTGACCAGGAAAGTTTGGGCCTCGGCCGGCAGCGCGGAGGCGCCGTTCAGCTTGGCCATCATCTTCCAGGTCGCAAAATCCGCGCGAGCCTTGGTATCGGCACGGCGGGCGATCATCATGTCGGCAGCTTTGATCAAAATGGCCTCAGATACGTCAGGCGGCGGAGGATGGGACAACAACTACGCGTTGCCGGTGACCACGAGTAGTAGCCGGATTACATAGCCGGTCACCGTCCGCAGTATCGATGAAATAACATCAAGATTTAGACCGAGCCGGGTGCCGACCATCGGAAGCAGGATCAGAAGGCCGATCAGAATGAGCATGCCATAGGGTTCCAGCCGGGACAGCGGCACCGCGAGCGCGTTCGGCAACAGCCCGACGGCAACCCGGCCTCCATCCAGCGGGGGAATCGGCAGCATGTTGAAGACGGCAAGCACGACATTGATAACAAGCGCGTTTTTCAAATTATCGAAGATCCATTGGGCGGCGCTTTCGGGAACAAAGCCCAGGAGATGCAGGGCCGCCGCGGCGACCAGCGCCAGCGCGATGTTGGTCGCGGGACCCGCCAGCGCCACCCAGACCATGTCGAGCCGGGGATGGCGCAGCGCCCGGAAATTCACCGGCACCGGCTTGGCGTAGCCGAACAGAAACGGTGCGTGCGACAACAGCAGGATGGCCGGCAACAGCAGGGTGCCGAACGGATCGATGTGCTTGAGGGGATTGAAGCTGACGCGGCCCCGCTCCCAGGCGGTGTTGTCGCCGAAATGATGCGCGACAAAGCCGTGGGCGGCCTCGTGAAAGGTGATGGCGATCACGAGCGGCAATACCCAGACCGACACCGCGTAGACTGTACTGTTCTGAAGCAATCGATCTTCCCGCCCGGTTTATCTGACCGCGTGACGCTAGCACGTAAATGCGTCAGCCCGGAACCGTATGCGGATATTGCGGTAAACCATCCTCTAGCGTCACCCAGGCCATTTTCTCGCTGACCCAGATGTGGTCGGCCGGCGCAAAGGCGTGGCGGTCATCGAAAGCCGCCAAAGCGACGCCCGCCATGGTGCCGTCCTTGCGCCGCGAGAACAGCCGGGTGCCGCAGCGCGGGCAGAACACCCGGTCGAGCCGCTCCGACGAGGCGTAGCTGGCGGTTTCGCCTTCGATGGCAAGCGCCTTCTGATCGAACAGAGCGCGGGCATAGAACGGCGATCCCATCGCCTTCTGGCAAATGCGGCAGTGGCAGATACGGACGTTGACGGGCTCGCCCGTCGCCTTGAAGCGCACCGCGCCGCACAGACATCCGCCTTCTCTCACCATGATGCGCCTGCTTCTCGGCCGGTTGCTCTAATAGGTCGCGCGCCCGCCGGAAATGTCGAACACGGCACCGGTGGAGAACGCGCAGTCCTCCGAGGCGAGCCAGGCCACCATCGCCGCGAGTTCTTCCACCAGCACGAACCGTCCTTTTGGAATCTTCGAGAGCATGAAATCGATGTGCTGCTGCGTCAGCTGGTCGAAGATCGCGGTCTTGGCGGCGGCCGGCGTCACCGCATTGACTGCGATCTCGTGGCCCGCGAGTTCCTTGCCCAGCGATTTCGTCAGCGCGATCAGGCCGGCCTTCGAGGCCGAGTAGTGCGCGGCGTTAGGGTTGCCTTCCTTGCCGGCGATCGAGGCGATGTTGACGATGCGGCCGTAATTTTTCTTGACCATCGAGGGCACGATCGCCTTGCAGCAGATGAAGGGGCCGTCGAGATTGATGCTCATGACCTTGCGCCATTCCTCGAGGTCGGTTTCCCAGACTGTCTTGTTGATGCCGGCGATGCCGGCATTGTTGACCAGGATGTCGATCTTGCCGAGGGCTTTCAGCGTGGCGTCGCGGGTGCTTTCGACCGCGGCGAGATCGGACACATCAACCTTGAATGCGGTGACCGCGGAGCCAATCTCCTTGGCGGTCTTCTCGGCGAGCGGCAAATCGTGATCCCAGATCGCGACCTTGGCGCCAGAGGCCACAAAACGCTCGGCGATGGCGCGCCCAAAACCCTGCGCGCCGCCGGTGACGACGGCGCAGCGGCCGTTCAGATCGATCTTGTTCATGGAGGAGACCCTTTCATTTTTTGGTGACCCTCATGGTGAGGAGCGCGCTCTTGCGCGCGTCTCGAACCATGAATGCGAACATCCCTCATCCTTCGAGACGCGGCGAAAACGCCGCTCCTCAGGATGAGGACTCTCTAAAGCGTCCAGCCGCCGTCGATGATATGCGCGACGCCGGTGGTAAAGGCGCTCTCGTCGCTGGCGAGGTAGACCGCGAGCGAGGCGATCTCGTCGGCGGTGCCGAGCCGTCCCATCGGCTGGCGGCTGATGAACATCTCGCGACCGTTCGGACCCGCGGTGGCGGCGCGATCGAGCATCGATGGCGTCTCGATCGTGCCGGGGCAGATGCAGTTGCAGCGAATACCCTTGGTGATGAAGTCGACGGCGACCGCACGTGTCAGCGCGGCGACGGCAGCCTTGGTCGCACCGTAGACGTAGCGATTGGGGGCGGCCTTGAACACGCCGGCGGCGGACGAGATGTTGACGATCGAGCCGCCGCCTTTTTCGAGCATGGCGGGCAGGAAGGACCGGATCGTGCGATGCATCGATTTGACGTTGAGGTCGAACGAGAAGTCCCAGTCCTCATCGGAGCATTCGAGCACCGAGCCGTGATGCACGAATCCGGCGGCATTGAGCAGGATATCGACCTTGCCGACGCGCTTGGCCATGGCGGCGACCGCCGCACTGTCGCGCGCGTCGAGCTTCGCCACTTCGGACACGCCGTCCTTGGTGAGCAAGGCGACTTTGCTTTCGTCGAGATCGGTCGCGAAAACCGTGGCACCCTCGCGCGCAAAGGCCAGCGCGCAGGCGCGGCCGATACCAACCGCGGCAGCGGTCACGAATGCACGTTTGCCTTTCAGGCGGTCTGTCATGTTTTCTCCTAAGTTTGTTCGGTGCTTCTCGACACGTCGTCCCTGCGAACGCAGGGACCCATACGGCGAGGAGTGTCGTTGGGGCGGGTGGTTGGCGGCCTTGTTATAGCTTTGAAGTCACGGGTTATGG
>JBDTKZ010000012.1:0-64669 GCA_039935075.1 Bradyrhizobium sp. | reverse complement strand
AACCGTTAAAACCATTGCGCGGGGAATGCCGGACGTTTCCGGCGTGACCGTGGTGACTAACGCGTGTGCTTACTACCACTACACACGCGGCTGCGGACGCGCCGAGCGTCCGGCATTCCCTGCTCCCTCTTTTACTGGAGGGACAACGTTCCTGTACGACTCGGACGAATTGCGTCGCGAGAGCGCGGAAGTGTGTCGGCTGTTTGAAAGTTGAATCGGAGTTGGCGTTCTCAAGCGTATGGAAGCCCCTCAACCCGTCATTCCGGGGCGCGCGTTGGCGCGAGCCCGGAATCCATAACCCCTGTGTCAATTTGATATGCCGGGATACAAATCAACCCACCCGGGGTTTTGCTCTTCAATCAGACGAATTTTCCAATCGCGCCGCCATTTCTTCAGCTCTTTCTCGCGAGCGATCGCAGTTGCGGCGTCGTCGTAAATTTCGAACCAGACCAGCTTGTCGATGCCGTATCTGGACGTAAAGCTATCGACCGGCTTGGTTCGATGCTCGTATCCGCGCCGCACAATATCCCTGGTCACGCCGAGATAGAGCGTGCCGTGTTTTTTGCTCGCGAGGAGATAGACGTAGTAAGGCATCTCGGGCGCAGGGGTTATGGATTCCGGGCTCGCGCAAGAGCGCGCCCCGGAATGACGAAAGATAAATCGAAGGAGTGGTCTTTTCTACCCCCTCGCGGCTTTCTTCCGGTACGCCAGATGCACCGCGCAATTGCAACCCGGCGGATGCGAGGCCATTTCTTGAACGACAGTGTCGTTGGCGGGCTCGGCTTTCGCTGGCGCCACGGTCGGCATTGCTTGCTGCACGGCGCGATCCTGCGGCTGGCGGTCCTGCGCCGGGATGTAGTTCAGCACCGGCGCCAGCCAGCGCTCCATTTCGGCAATGCTCATGGCCTTGCGCGCGGCGTAGTCCTCGACCTGGTCGCGTTCGATCTTGCCGACGCCGAAATAGTAACTCTCGGGATGGCTGAAATAGAGACCCGACACCGACGAGCCCGGCCACATCGCGTAGCTCTCGGTCAGCTGGACGCCAGCGGTGGCTTCGGCGTCGAGCAGCGCGAACAGCGTGGCCTTTTCGGTGTGATCGGGCTGCGCAGGATAGCCGGGCGCCGGGCGGATGCCCTTGTATTGCTCCAGGATCAGCGCATCGGGCGTGAGCGTCTCGTCCGGCGCGTAGCCCCAGAACTCGCGGCGCGCGCGGGCGTGCATGCGCTCGGCAAACGCCTCCGCGAGACGATCCGCCAGCGCCTTGCACAGGATCGAGGAGTAATCGTCATTGGCATGCTTGAAGCGATCGGCGATCACGTCCTCGCCGATCCCGGCGGTGACTACGAACGCGCCAATATAATCCGGCACGCCCGACGCCACAGGCGCGATGAAATCCGACAGCGCGGCGTTGAATCGGCCTTCGCGTTTTTCGAGCTGCTGGCGCAAGGTATGGAAGGTCGCGATCTTCTCACTTCGCGAGTCGTCGGCGTAGACGGCGATATCGTCGCCTTCGGCATTGGCCGGCCAGAAGCCGATCGTGGCTTGCGCCGTGAACCACTTCTCCTTGACAATCAGCGCCAGCATCTTGCGGGCGTCGTCATAGAGCGAGCGCGCGGCTTCGCCGACCTTGGGATCGTCAAGGATGGCAGGATATCGCCCAGCCAGTTCCCAGGTCTGGAAGAACGGCGTCCAGTCGATGTATTCGGCGAGTTCGGCGAGGTCGTATTCTTTGAAGGTCTTGATGCCGAAGAATTTCGGTTTGGTCGGTGGCACCTTGGCGAAGTCGATCTTCATCGCATTGGCGCGGGCAGCGGTTAGCTTCAGCCGCTTCTTGTCGGCCTGGGCGCGGAAATGCGCCGCGGAGATTTTGGCGTAGTCGGCGCGCACTTCGGCGGCGTAAGCCTCGCGGCGCTCCGGCGACAGCAACGCCGACGCTACGCCGACGGCGCGGCTGGCGTCATTGACATGCACCACTGGGCCGCCGCGATAATTCGGGTCGATCTTGACGGCGGTATGGACCCGGCTGGTGGTGGCGCCGCCGATCAAGAGCGGCACCTTCATGCCCAGCCGTTCCAGCTCGCTGGCCATGAAGCTCATCTCGTCGAGCGATGGCGTGATCAGGCCAGACAGGCCGATGATGTCGGCGCCCTCGGCCCTGGCGGTTTCGACGATTTTCGCCGCCGGCACCATCACGCCGAGATCGATCACCTCGAAATTGTTACATTGCAGCACGATGCCGACGATGTTCTTGCCGATGTCGTGGACGTCGCCCTTGACGGTCGCGAGCACGATCTTGCCGGCGTTTTTGCGGGCATCGCCTTCGATGCCGGCGGCGAGGTTGCGGGCCTTTTCCTCCTCCATGAACGGCATCAGATAGGCCACCGCCTGCTTCATCACCCGCGCCGATTTGACCACTTGCGGCAAAAACATTTTTCCGTCGCCGAAGAGGTCGCCGACGATATTCATGCCGGCCATCAACGGGCCTTCGATCACGTTGAGCGGACGCTCGACGGTCAGCCGGGCTGCTTCAGTATCGGTCTCGATGTATTCGGTGATGCCGTGCACCAGCGCGTGGGACAGCCGCTTCTCGACCGGCCATTCGCGCCAGGCCAGATCCTGCTCCTTGGTCTGCTTCTCCTTGCCGCGGAATTTTTCGGCCAGTTGCAGCAGCCGCTCGGAGGCACCGGGGTCGCGGTTGAGGATGACGTCTTCGCAGGTCTGCCGCAGCTCGGGGTCGATGTCGTCATAGACGATCATCTGCCCGGCATTGACGATGCCCATGTCCATGCCAGCCTTGATGGCATGATACAGGAACACCGAATGCATCGCTTCGCGCACCGGCTCATTGCCACGGAACGAGAACGACAAATTGGAAACGCCGCCGGAAATATGCGCATGCGGCAGGTTCGCGCGGATCCAGCGCGTCGCCTCGATGAAGTCGACGCCGTAATTATTGTGTTCCTCGAGGCCGGTGGCGATCGCGAAGATATTCGGATCGAAGATGATGTCCTCGGGCGGAAAACCCAGTTGCCCGACCAGGATGTCATAGGCGCGTTTGCAGATATCGGTCTTGCGCGCGAACGTATCGGCCTGACCGACCTCGTCGAACGCCATCACCACCACCGCCGCGCCATGACGCCGGGCGATCGTGGCTTCGTGGATGAACTTCTCCTCGCCTTCCTTCATCGAGATCGAATTCACCACCGGCTTGCCCTGAACGCATTTCAGGCCGGCTTCGATCACGACGAATTTGGAGGAGTCCACCATCACGGGGACGCGGGCGATGTCGGGCTCGGCGGCGACGAGATTGAGGAAGGTCACCATCGCGGCTTCGGAGCCGAGCAAGCCCTCGTCCATGTTGACGTCGATGATCTGGGCGCCGTTCTCGACCTGGTCGCGCGCCACCTGAAGGGCGGCGGTATAGTCGCCGGCGGTGACCAATTTGCGGAAACGCGCCGAGCCCGTGACGTTGGTGCGTTCGCCGACATTGACGAAGGGAATCGCGGGCGTCAGTTCAAACGGTTCGAGGCCGGACAGCCGCAGCCGCGGTTCGATTTCGGGCACGATGCGCGGTTTGTGCGGGGCAACGGCGGCGGCAATCGCCGCGATATGGTCGGGCGTGGTGCCGCAGCAGCCGCCGACGATGTTGACGAGGCCGGCGCTGGCAAATTCGCCGATCAGCCGGGCCATGTATTCCGGGCTCTCGTCATACTGGCCGAATTCGTTGGGCAGGCCCGCATTCGGATAGGCGCACACCAGCGTATCGGCGACCCGGCCGATGTCGGCGATGTGGGCGCGCAAGTCTTCGGCGCCGAGCGCGCAGTTGAAGCCGATGGTGGCGGGTTTGGCGTGGCGCACCGAATTCCAGAACGCCTCGGGCAATTGCCCCGACAGCAAGCGGCCGGATTTGTCGGTGATGGTGCCGGAGATCATCACGGGCACGTCGATGCCGCGCGCTTCGCAGATTTCCGAGATCGCGTAGAGTGCGGCCTTGGCGTTCAGCGTATCGAAGATGGTCTCGACCAGCAGCAGATCGGCGCCGCCGTCCAGAAGCCCGTTGATCTGTTCGCCATAGGCCTTGCGCAGGTCGTCAAAGCTGACGGCGCGGTAGCCGGGGTTGGAGACGTCAGGCGAGATCGAGGCGGTGCGGTTGGTCGGGCCCAGCGCGCCCGCGACAAAGCGCGGTTTGCCATCCTCGGCGGTGACGCGCTCGGCGGCGGCGCGCGCGAGTTTCGCACCGTCGAGGTTGAGTTCGTAGGCAAGGTCCGACATCTCGTAATCGGCCTGCGCAATCGAGGTCGACGAGAAGGTGTTGGTAGCGACGATATCGGCGCCGGCGCGCAGATATTCGGCGTGGATGTCCTCGATCGCCTTTGGCTGGGTCAGGATCAGCAGATCGTTGTTGCCGCGGACGTCGCGGTGGAAATCCTTGAAGCGTTCGCCTCGGAACGCCGCCTCGTCATATTCGAGGCCCTGGATCATGGTGCCCATGGCGCCATCGAGCACCAGGATGCGTTCGCGGGCGGCCGCGAGCAGGGCGGTTCGTTTGGGAGAAACGGGAATGCTCATCGATCAAGCGGCTTTCTGGGCGCCCTGCGGGCGAATGCCCAGCAGATGGCTGATGGCGAACACGAGATCCGCGCGGTTCATGGTGTAGAAATGAAAGGTATCGACGCCGTGCTTGGCGAGCTTCTGGACCTGGCCGGCGGCGACGGTTGCCGCTACCAGCTTGCGGGTTTCGGCATCGTCGTCGAGGCCGTCGAATTTTTCCGCGAGCCAGGAAGGCACCGAGGTGCCGGCGCGGGTGACGAAATTGCGCGCCTGCTTGAAATTGTGCATCGGCATGATGCCGGGCACGACCGGAATATCGATGCCGCGCGCGCGCACGCGATCGAGATAACGGAAATACAGATCGTTGTCGAAGAACACCTGGGTAATGGCGCGCGCCGCACCGGCATCGACCTTGGCCTTGAGCACATCGATGTCGGCGTCGAAGTCGGCGCTCTCGGGGTGCTTTTCCGGATAGGCCGAGACCGAGACTTCGATGTCGGGGTAACGCTTCTTGATGCTTTCGACCAGTTCGGCCGAGGTCTTGTAGCCATCGGGATGCGCGACATAGGCGGTGCCGATCCCGGTGGTGGGATCGCCGCGCAACGCGACGATGTGGCGAACGCCGACATCGTGATATTGCGCCACCACGTCATCGATCTCGCCGCGCGGGGCGTTGACGCAGGTGAGGTGCGCGGCCGGGGTCAGGCTGGTTTCGTTGAGGATGCGGGCGATGGTGGAATGGGTGCGATGGCGGGTCGATCCGCCGGCGCCATAGGTCACCGAGACGAAATTGGGAGCCAGCGGCGCCAGCCGGTTGATGGTCTCCCACAGGCCGCGCTCCATTTCCTCGGTTTTCGGCGGGAAGAACTCGAAGGAGATGTTTGGCGATGCCGGCGCGCGGTGCCCGTCAGTTGCGGGCGAAGTAACCTCGGTCATGGCACCACAAACTCCAGTCGGACGGTCCGAAACCATCATGCGTAGCTGCTCGAGCCTAAAATAAGCCAAACGCGGCGATCCATATAGCCCACCGGAGATGGGAAATTGCCCAATTGTTGCAGAATTATTTTCATAATCGAGCAGTTTATCAGTCGAGTGGGCCAAATTTAAGAAATGAGAAATACTCTTAATATATTGATTATATAATCAAAATGGTAATTTATGCCTGCGAAGCGAGTTTACCGAGATAGTGGGCAATGCTAGATTGTGACATTAACTCTACATATAGCCCATTCAGAGTGGCCGTGGTACCCGTTCGGCGGAGCGTCGATGCGCGGCTGGTCTGCACCGCGTGGCCCTTTGTCGGCCCGATAGGCCGCAGTAGTTTACGGGCATGATACCGCTTTCAGTCCTCGACCTCTCCGTCGTCACCTCAGGCACCAAGCCCGCCGCGGCGCTGCGCAACAGCATCGATCTGGCGCGCCACGTCGATCAGCTCGGCTACACCAGGTATTGGCTGGCCGAACATCACAACCTTGCTTCGGTCGCGAGCCCCGCACCCGACATCATGATCGGGCAGATCGCCGCGGTGACCAGCCACATCCGGGTCGGGTCCGGCGGCGTGATGCTGCCCAACCACGCGCCGCTGATGGTGGCCGAACGCTTCAAGATGCTGGAGGCGCTGTTTCCCGGCCGGATCGATCTCGGTCTGGGTCGTGCGCCGGGCACCGATGGCGCTACCGCCCATGCGTTGCGGAGCCGGCTCGATCGCCGCGAGGGCGACGATTTTCTCGAACGGCTGCATGAACTGACCTTGTGGGAGACCCGCGATTTTCCGGCCGACCATCCCTACAACAAGGTAGTGGCGATGCCTGACGACGTGCCGCTGCCGCCGATCTGGCTGCTCGGCTCCAGCGATTACAGTTCTGAGTTGGCCGCCCAGGTCGGGATGGGTTTTGGCTTCGCGCATCATTTCGCATCCTATGACGCGGTCGATGCGCTGACCAATTATCATACCCGCTTCAAGCCTTCGGGCTGGCGCTCGACGCCGCACGGCATCCTGGCGGTCGCGGTGGTCGCGGCCGAAACCGATGCGGAAGCTGAGCGGCTGGCATCATCGATGGATCTCAATCGTCTGCGCCGGGACCGCGGCACCTATGCGCCGCTGCCAAGCGTCGAAGAGGCTTTGGCCTATCCCTACACCGACGCCGAGCGCGCGTCAGTTGCTCGCAACCGCTCACGGTTGTTCGTCGGCAGCCCGGCGACGGTGATGACAAAACTGCAACCGATGATCATTGCGAGCAAGGCCGATGAATTGATGATCATCACCGCGGTGTACGATCACGACGCGCGCAGGAAGTCTTACAGTTTGCTGGCGGATGCGTTTGGGCTGGGGAAAAAGGCGGCGGCTTGAACAAACTCTCGTCGTCCCGGCGAACTTTAGTCTGGGCGGTCATTCCGGGGCACGCGAAGCGTGAACCCGGAATCCAGAGATGATCATCTCGAGGTTCCGGGTTCGACGCTGCGCGTCGCCCCGGAACGACGGTCATTCCTTCGTCTCGCTGAATGTCGCGCGGAACGGATGGCCGGGATAGACGCCGACGATGCGGAATTCGCGGGAGAAGAATTTCAGTTCCTCCAGCGCGAAAGCGAGGTTCTTGTCGTCGGGATGGCCGTCGACGTCGGCGTAGAATTGGGTGGCGAAGAAGTTGCCGTCGACCATGTAGCTTTCGAGCTTGGTCATGTTGACGCCGTTGGTCGCGAAACCGCCCATCGCCTTGTAAAGCGCGGCGGGCAGGTTGCGCACCCGGAACACGAAGGTGGTGACCAGCGGTCCGGAGCCCTGCGCCGCCCATTTCGGTTCGCGTGCCAGCACCACGAAGCGGGTGGTGTTGTGGGTCTCGTCCTCGACGTCCTCGGCCAGGATATCGAGACCGTAGATTTCGGCCGCGAGCCTCGAGGCGATCGAGGCGCAGCTCTTGTCGCCGCGCTCGGCGACGATGCGGGCGCTGCCGGCGGTGTCGCCGGACACGATCGGCTTGATGCCGAGCTTGCGGATAATACGGCGGCATTGCCCGAGCGCGTGGACATGGCTCTCGACGGTCTTGATGTCGCTGAGCTTGGCGCCGCGCGGCGCCATCAATTGATGGTGGATCGGCTCGAACCATTCGCCGACGATGAACAGGCCGGATTGCGGCAGCAAATGGTGGATGTCGGCGACGCGACCGGCGACCGAGTTTTCGATCGGGATCATGCCCAGTTCGGCCTCGCCCGAGGCGATCGCGGCCAGCGCATCCTCGAAGGTCGGGCAGGGCAGCGGTTCGGCATTGGGATAGGCATTGGCCACGGCGATATGGGAATTGGCGCCGGGCTCGCCCTGGAATGCGATTTTGATGGTTTTGGTCATGTTTATCGTCATGGCGCCTTGTACCAGCCGCTCATCTTTTGGCCAGTATGCCGCGGGCGGTTTCGAGGTCGGGCGGGGTATCGACGCCGCGCGGTACGGTTTCCACGATGGCGATGTCGATCCGCATCCCGGCCTCCAGCGCGCGGAGTTGTTCGAGCTTTTCCTGAAGTTCCAGCGGCGAGGGGGGCAACTCGACGAACCGCTGCAGCGCCGCGCGGCGATAGGCGTAGAGGCCGATGTGATGGTAGCGCGGCCCGTCGCCCCAAGGTGCGGTGGCGCGGGTGAAGTACAGCGCGCGCATCCGCCCCGGGCTGATGGTCGAGCCGACCGCCTTCACCACGTTCGGATTGGCGCTTTCCTCCTCGGTATGGATCAGCGCGGCCAGGGTCGCGATATCGACCGCGGGATCGGCCAGCGGGCCCAGCACGCTTTGAATATTGTCGGGGCGGATGGTCGGAAAATCGCCCTGCAGGTTGACCACGATCTCGACCTTGCCTTCGGGATCGAGCTTGCACAGCGCCTCATAGCTGCGATCCGACCCCGACGGATGGTCGTCCCGGGTCATGACCGCTTCGCCGCCATGGGACTTCACCACGTCGGCGATCTCGGCGGTGTCGGTCGCGACCGCGACGCGGCCGATTCCTGCTGCTTCGGCGCTGCGCAGCACGTGGACGATCATCGGCAGGCCGGCAATATCCATCAGCGGCTTGCCCGGCAGCCGGGTGGCGGCCATGCGAGCGGGAATCAGCACCAAATTGCGGGTTTCAGTCATCGGGGGTGAGGTCAGGACCCGGTTGATATCAGGCGAGAAATAGCGGGGATTGGTCAAAAGCCGGCGCATTTATACGGGTTGCCAGAGCGTGGGCAAACCGATATCTCATCGCTACTCGGGGGGCGGTGCGAAAGCCTGATTCCTGAGGCTCATCCGCGGCCGCCTCGCGCTGGCCTAAAGTCGACCTTCCTGGCTGCAGGACTTTGCGCCTGACAGGACTTGGAGCCTGATCCGAAAATGGACTCCTTCGAACTCAATAAAATCATGGGCGCCATTCTGGGCACCTGCCTTGTCCTGTTGGCGACGAGCTTCGCGGCTGGGGCGATTTTCTCCCCCGTGATCCCGCAAAAGCCGGGGATGGAAATCGCCGTCAAGGAAGAGGCTCCGGCCGGTGGCAAGGAAGCCGCGCCCGCGCCGTCCGAACCGATCGAGAAGCTGTTGCAAACCGCCTCGGTCGAGAAGGGCGCTGCCGCTGCCAAGAAATGCGGCGCCTGCCATACCTTCGAGAAGGGCGGTCCCAACCGCGTCGGTCCCAACCTCTACGGGGTCGTCGGCGACAAGAAGGGCGAGGGCCGCGGGTTCAATTTCTCCGCTGCCATGAAAGCCAAGGGCGGCACCTGGACCTATGACGATCTCAACCAGTTCATCAACAGCCCGAAGGGTTTTGTCCCGGGCACCGCGATGGGCTTTGCCGGGATCCAGAAGGACAGCGAACGCGCCGACGTGATCGACTATCTTCGCACGCTTTCGGATAGTCCGGTTCCGCTGCCGACGGCGGCCAAGTAACGCGCCGACATCTCCACATGGACTTTTACGCGATCGAACGGCCGGGCTCTGCCCGGCCGTTTTCGTCTGCGGGCTCGCGGCTTTGTTATCGGGACGTTTCGCCGCAGCAGGCCCCGCGCCGGGGTGCTTTCATGAGCAAAAAGCAACATATTCGGTCGAACCGTTGCCTTATATTGCGCTCTCAATAACGCATCGAATCCAACAGGAATTCCTCATTTGGCAATCACCCGGCGATATCTTCTGCAAACCGGCGCGTTAGCCGCGATCGCTCCGACGGCCGGGGTGGCGACCGGCGTTTCTGCCATCGGCGACGCCCATGCACAGGCGGCGACCGGCGAGCCGATCTGGCGGCATGCGCTGTCGTTGTTCGGCGACATCAAATATCCCGCCGACTTCAAGCGCTTCGATTACGTCAATCGGGATGCGCCCAAGGGCGGTGTGTCCCGTCAGATATCGATCGGCACGTTCGATAATTTCAATATCGCGGTGAGTGGTGTGAAGGGCGCGATCGCGCCAGCCGCATTGCTGATCAATGAAACCCTGATGATGCAGTCGATGGACGAGATCACCACCGAATATGGCCTGCTGGCGGAGGTTGCCGCCCACCCTGATGACTTCAGCTGGGTCACCTATCGCCTTCGCCAGGAGGCGCGCTGGCACGACGGTAAGCCGGTGACGGCGGATGATGTGATTTTCTCGCTCGAGGCGCTCAAGAAAAATAGCCCGTTCTACTCATCGTATTATCGTCACGTCGTCAAAGCCGAAAAGTCCGGCGACCGCGATGTCAAATTTACGTTCGATGTGCCCGGCAACCGCGAGCTGCCGACCATCGTCGGCGAGCTGGTGGTGTTGCCCAAACACTATTGGGAAGGTGTCGACGCCAACGGGAATAAACGCGATATCTCGGCCACCACACTCGAACCGCCGTTGGGGTCGGGCCCCTATCGGATCAAGGAATTCGTGGCGGGACGCTCGATCAGACTGGAGCGGGTCAAGGACTATTGGGGCGCGAACTCGCCGACCCAGGTGGGCCAGAACAATTTCGACGAAATGCGCTTCGAATTCTACCGCGATAGCACGGTCGCGCTCGAGGCGCTAAAGGCCGATCAAGCGGACTGGATTGCCGAGAATTCAGCCAAGCAATGGGCCACCGCCTATGATTTTCCGGCCGTTGCCGAAAATCGCGTGGTGAAGCGAGAGTTTCCGATCAACAACTCTGGGCGGATGCAGGCGTTCGCGCTCAACCTGCGTCGCGACCAGTTCAAGGACGCGCGCCTGCGCCGCGCCTTCAATCTCGCATATGATTTCGAGGAAATGAACAAGCAGCTGTTCTATGGGCAGTACAAGCGCGTCAACAGCTATTTCTTCGGTACCGAGCTTGCCTGCTCGGGACTTCCGGAAGGTGCGGAGTTGCAAATTCTGGAGACCTTGCGCGACAAGGTGCCGCCGGAAGTTTTTACCACCCCTTATACCAATCCGGTCGGCGGCAATCCGGAAGCCGTTCGCGCGAATTTGCGCGAGGCGATGCGACTCTTGAAAGAAGCGAATTATGCGATACAGGACGGCAAGCTTGTCGACGCGGCAGGCAAGCCGATCACTGTCGAGATCCTGGTTCAGGAGCCGGCTTACGAGCGTATCGCACTGTTCTACAAACCGTCGCTTGAACGCATCGGTGTCGCTACGTCGATTCGCATCGTGGATGACGCGCAATATCAGAACCGGCTGCGCAGCTTCGATTTCGACGTGATTTTTGATACGTGGGGAGAATCACTGTCTCCCGGCAACGAGCAGCGCGAATATTGGGGATCGCAGTCCGCGGACCTGCCGGGTTCGCGAAACGCCGTCGGCATCAAAAATCCCGCCGTCGATGTGCTGATCGACAAGATCATCTTCGCGACCGATCGGAGCAACCTGGTCGCCGCGACAAAAGCGCTTGATCGCGTGCTGCTTTGGAATTTCTACGTCGTTCCGCAATATACCTATCCGTTTTCGCGCTACGCCATGTGGGACCGGTTCAGCCACGCCGAGCCGCTGCCGAAATACGGTAGCTCTGGACTGCCGTCCTTGTGGTGGTTCGATGCGGACAAGGCCGCCAAGATAGGGAAGCGATCTTGAGGGATTTCCCGCGAATGCTGCAGCTCTCGCGCCGGGGTGTGCTCGGTCTCGGCGCAGGGCTGCTGAGCGCCGCGCATTTTCGGCCCTCAGTGGCCGACACGGGTGCCGACCTTCACGGCATCTCGGTATTTGGAGATCTGAAATATCCGGCCGATTTCCCGCATTTCGACTATGTGAATACATCAGCGCCAAAGGGCGGGTTGTTTTCGTTGATACCTTCCGCTCGCGCTTACAACCAATCGTTTTTTACCTTCAATTCGCTCAACGCCTACATCCTCAAGGGGGAGGGCGCGCAGGGCATGGATATGACCTTCGTGCCGCTGATGGCGCGCGCGAATGACGAGCCCGACGCGATGTACGGCCTTGCGGCGAAGTCGGTGCAGATATCGCCGGACAAACTGGTTTACCGTTTCAGCATGCGGCCCGAGGCCCGGTTTCACGATGGCTCGAAGCTGACCGCGCAGGATGTCGCGTTCTCGCTGACAGCTCTGAAGGAAAAAGGTCATCCGCTGATCGTGGTCCAGTTGCGCGACATGCTGAAGGCCGAGGCACCTGACGATGCGACGGTTGTGGTCACCTTTGCGGAAAAACGCGCCCGCGACGTGCCGCTCTATGTCGCGGGTCTTCCGATCTTCTCCAAAGCCCATTCTGCGACGCGGCCATTCGATGAGTCGACGCTCGATACGCCGCTGGGCTCGGGGCCTTATAAAGTCGGTAAATTCGAGGTCAACCGCTACATCGAATATGAGCGGGTCAAGGACTGGTGGGCCGCCGATCTTCCCGTCAACCGCGGCAGTTATAATTTCGACACCGTACGTTATGAGTTCTATCGCGACCGCGATGTCGCGTTCGAGGGCTTTACCGGCAGGAATTATCTGTTCCGCGAAGAGTTCACCGCGCGTATCTGGGCGACCCGCTATGATTTCGCGGCGGTCAAGGACGGCCGCGTCAAGCGCGAGACCCTGCCGGATGAAACGCCTTCCGGCGGTCAAGGGTGGATGTTCAACACCCGTCTCGACAAATTCAAGGACCCCAGAGTACGCGAAGCATTCGGCAATGCGTTCGATTTCGAATGGACCAACAAGACGGTGATGTACAGCGCCTATGCGCGCACCTGTTCGCCATTTCAGAATTCCGACATGGTCGCCGTCGGCCCGCCGTCTCCGGACGAGTTGAAGTTACTTGAGCCATTTCGCGGCCAGGTCCCCGACGAAGTATTTGGCGAGCCCTATGTCCCACCGGTTTCGGACGGCTCGGGTCAGGACCGTGCGTTGTTGCGCAAGGCGGTGCAACTGCTCAACGATGCCGGATGCGTCGTTAAGGACGGCAAACGGCTATTGCCGAACGGCGAGGCTTTCAAGGTCGAATTCCTGATCGATGAGCCGTCATTTCAGCCGCATCACGCCACCTTCATCAAGAATCTCGGCCAGATCGGGATCGACGCCGGCATCCGATTGATCGACGCCGTGCAGTACCGCGCGCGTGTCGAGGCGTTCGATTTTGAAGTGACGATCCAGCGCATGAGCATGTCGGCGACACCGGGCGACAGCCTGCGGCCGTATTTTTCATCGCAGGCGGCGGCTACCAAGGGGTCGTATAATCTGGCTGGCATTGCCAATCCGGCGATCGACACGCTGATCGAAAAGGCCATCGGCGCTGAAACGCGGGCGGATCTGACGCATGCATGTCTTGCGCTCGACCGGGTGTTCCGCGCCGGCCGCTATTGGGTGCCGCAATGGTTCCGTGCGACGCACCCGGTTGCCTATTGGGATGTGTTCAGCCATCCGGAAAAGCCTGCGAAATACGCGCAGGGCGTCGGTGCGCCGGAAAATTGGTGGTACGACGCCGCCAAAATCGCCAAATCCGAGCAGGCAAAGTAATTCATGAGCGCCTACATCGCCCGCCGCCTCCTTCTGATGATCCCGACCTTGCTCGGGATACTGTTCGTCTCGTTCGTGGTGGTGCAATTCGCCCCGGGCGGTCCGGTGGAACGCGTGATCGCCCAGCTCAGCGGCGCCGACACCGGCGGCACGTCGCGGGTTTCGGGCGGCGGTGGTGATTTCGGCGCGCGTGCCCAGCCCGGCAATATTTCCGGCGGCGGCAGCTCGAAGTACCGCGGCGCGCAAGGGCTTGACCCTGATTTCATCAAGAGCCTCGAAAAGCAGTTCGGCTTCGACAAGCCGGCGCCGGAGCGCTTTGCGCTGATGGTATGGAATTTCGCGCGTTTCGATTTCGGCAAGAGCTATTTCCGCGATGTCAGCGTGCTGCAGCTGATCAAGGAGAAGCTGCCGGTCTCGATCTCGCTGGGTCTATGGATGACGCTGCTGACCTACCTGATCTCGATCCCGCTCGGCATTCGCAAGGCGGTGAAGGACGGCTCGAAATTCGACACCTGGACATCCGCCATCATCATTGTCGGATTTGCGATCCCGGGATTCCTGTTCGCGATCCTGTTGATCATCCTGTTCGCGGGCGGGTCGTTCTTCAATATATTCCCGCTGCGCGGCTTGACGTCGGATGGCTGGTCGCAATTCCCCTGGTACTGGAAGATTCTGGATTATTTCTGGCACATCACGCTGCCGCTGATCGCCATGGGGCTTGGCGCTTTCGCCACCATGACGCTGCTGACCAAGAATTCGTTCCTCGATGAGATCCGCAAGCAGTATGTCATGACCGCGCGCGCCAAGGGCTGCAACGAGCGCCAGGTACTTTACAATCACGTCTTCCGCAACGCGATGCTGATCGTGATCGCCGGTTTCCCCGGCGCCTTCATTCACGCCTTCTTTTCCGGCTCGCTGCTGATCGAGACGATCTTTTCGCTGGATGGTCTCGGCCTGCTCGGCTTTGAAAGCGTGCTCAATCGCGACTATCCGGTGGTGTTCGGAACGCTGTTCATCTTTTCGCTGGTCGGTCTGGTGGTCAATCTGATCTCCGACCTCGCCTATATGTGGATCGATCCGCGGATCGATTTCGACGTGCGGGAAGTCTGATGACCCTCATCGCCCCGCCGCCGGTCGAAACCTCCACCCAAACGCCGTTCGGCGAAGCCGTGCCGATCACGCGACATCGCTTCAGCCTGTCGCCGCTCAACCGCCGCCGCTGGCAAAACTTCAAGTCGAACCGTCGCGGTTATTGGTCGCTCTGGATATTCCTGATCCTGTTTTTTGTTTCACTGTTCGCCGAGCTGATCGCCAATGACCGTCCGTTTCTGGTGAAATATGACGGCCATTTGTATTTTACGGCCTTCGTCACCTATCCCGAGACCACGTTCGGTGGCGATTTCCAGACCGCCGCGGACTATCGCGATCCCTATTTGCAAAAGCAGATCGCGGCCAAAGGCGGCAGCATCGTCTGGCCGGTGATCCGCTACTCCTACGATACGCACAATCTCGATCTGCCGACCCCCGCGCCGTCGAAGCCAACCTGGATGCTCACGGAGGCAGAGTGCAAGGACGTGGTGCAGAAGAAGGGCCTTAAGAGTTGCCGGGACCTCGAATATAACTGGCTCGGCACCGACGATCAGGGCCGCGATGTGGTCGCGCGGCTGATCTACGGCTTTCGTGTCTCGGTATTGTTCGGTCTGACCTTAAGCATCTTCTCCTCGATCCTGGGCATCGCCGCGGGCGGCGTGCAGGGCTATTTCGGCGGCTGGATCGACCTGATGTTTCAGCGGTTCATCGAAATCTGGAATGCCATTCCCTATCTGTATCTGCTGTTGATCATATCGGCGGTGCTGCCGCCTGGCTTCTTCGTGCTGCTCGGCATCATGTTGCTGTTCTCATGGACCACGCTGGTGGGCCTGGTGCGCGCCGAGTTCCTGCGCGGCCGGAACTTCGAATACATCCAGGCCGCACGGGCGCTCGGCGTCTCCAACGCCAAGATCATGTTCCGACATTTGTTGCCGAACGCGATGGTGGCGACCATGACCTTCCTGCCGTTCATCGTCTCGTCGTCGGTGATGACGCTGACCGCACTCGACTTCCTCGGCTTCGGGCTGCCGCCGGGATCGGCCTCGCTCGGTGAGATGCTGTCGCAGGCCAAGGCCAATGTGCAGGCGCCGTGGCTGGGCTTCACTGGCTTTTTCGCGGTTGCGATCATGCTGTCGCTGCTGATTTTCATCGGCGAAGCGACGCGCGACGCGTTCGATCCGCGCAAGACGTTCCGGTAAGGACCGCGCATGGACGCCATCAACCAGCCCCTGCTTCACGTCCGCGATCTGTCGGTGGCGTTTCACCAGCCGAGCGGCACCTCATTGGCCGTCGATCGCATCAGCTTCGAGATCAAGCGCGGCGAATGCGTGGCGCTGGTCGGCGAATCCGGTTCCGGCAAATCGGTCAGCGCGTTGTCGGTGCTCAAGCTGTTACCCTACCCGACCGCGTCGCATCCGACCGGCAGCATCCACTTCAAGGGACGCGAACTGCTCACGCTTTCGGAGAACGAGATCCGCAGCATTCGCGGCAATGACATCTCGATCATCTTCCAGGAGCCGATGACGTCGCTCAATCCGCTGCATACGATCGAGGCCCAGATCAGCGAGATCCTGCAGCTGCACAGCGGCATCCGCGGCCCGATGGCGCGGGCACGCACGCTCGAATTGCTGACCCAGGTCGGTATTCCCGAACCGGAAACACGGCTGGCGAGCTATCCGCATCAATTATCCGGCGGCCAGCGGCAGCGGGTCATGATCGCGATGGCGCTTGCCAACGAGCCGGATCTGTTGATCGCCGACGAGCCGACCACCGCGCTCGACGTCACCGTGCAGGCTCAAATCCTGACGCTGTTGGCCGAAATCCGCGCCCGGCTTGGCATGAGCCTGTTGTTCATCACCCATGATCTCGGCATCGTGCGCCGCATCGCCGACGTCGTCTGCGTCATGAACAACGGCAAGATCGTCGAGCAGGGACCGGTCGAGCAGGTCTTCACCGCTCCGCGGCATCCCTACACCCGCGCCTTGCTCGCAGCTGAACCGAAGCCTGACCCGGCGCCGCCACGGCCGGGGTCGCCGGTGGTGATGTCGGCGGATGATTTGAAGGTCTGGTTTCCGATCAAGCGCGGCTTGCTCCGCAAGACGGTCGGACACATCAAGGCCGTCGATGGCGTCAGTCTCACGGTGCGCAAGGGTGAAACGCTCGGCGTCGTCGGTGAATCCGGCTCCGGCAAGACCACGCTGGGCCTGGCGTTGCTGCGGTTGATCTCGTCCAACGGACCGATCGTATTCCTGGGCAAGGACATTCAGGGCCTGCGCTTCAAGGAGATGCGGCCGATCCGCCGCGATATGCAGATCGTATTCCAGGATCCGTTCGGCGCGCTGAGCCCGCGAATGTCCGTCGGCGACATTATCGCCGAAGGGCTGACCGTGCATCAACGCGGGCTGTCGCAAGCCGAGCGCGAAACGCAGGTGATCAAGGCGCTGAAGGATGTCGAACTCGATCCGGCAACCCGGTTTCGCTACCCGCACGAATTTTCCGGCGGCCAGCGTCAGCGCATCAGTATCGCGCGGGCGCTGGTACTGGAGCCGGACTTCATCGTGATGGACGAGCCGACCAGCGCGCTCGATATGCTGCTGCAGGCCCAGATGGTCGATCTGTTGCGCGAATTGCAGCGCAGGCGCGACCTGACCTACCTGTTCATCTCGCATGATTTGCGCGTGGTGGCCTCGCTGGCCAGCCATCTGATCGTGATGCGTCACGGCAAGGTGGTGGAGGAAGGCGCCGCGGCCGATTTGTTCAAGAATCCGAAGAGCGACTACACCCGTGCGTTGTTCGCCGCCGCGTTCCGGCTGGAAGCGGCGCCGGGCGACGCGGTGGCGGATTAGGCGGATATCACTTCATGGTTCGAGACGCCGCGCGAGATGCGCGGCTCCTTACCATGAGGGGACCTCATCCTGAGGAGCGCGCTTGCGCGCGTCTCGAAGGATGGAGCTTGGCCTCGACAGAGGTTGCCTAACTACAACCGCTTGATGGACGTAACCTCACTGCCGGCTGCCTTGATACGCGCGATGGCGCTGCGGGTGTTTTCAATCGCGGTCGCCATGTGATGCGCATTGGCGTGAACGATGCTGTCGGCATCGCGCACGATCGCGACATGGCCCTTCCAGAAAATCAGATCGCCGCGCCGCGGATTTTTCGACTCCGCCGGATCCAGCGTCCGGCCGAGACTGTCCTGCTGCATGTCGCTGTCGCGTGGGCAGCCGGTGCCTGCGGCATTCAACGATATCTGCACCAGGCCGGAACAATCGATTCCGAGGCTGCTCTTGCCGCCCCACAAATAGGGTGTGCCGACGAACCGCTCGGCGATCGCGACGAAATCGGTTTCGTGCTGGTTGATCGGGCCGACATGCAGACGTGGCAGATAAAGGCCGTCATGCGTCACCGCGAACGGGCCCTGTTCGCGCACGATCGCGAGCGGGGTTCCCATCACCAGCGCATCGGTCGGGGGCAGCTTGATCGAGGGCCCCGGAAACGTGAACGTCCTGATCGCGGTGATCTTGTGGGTCGGTGCAGGGCCGGGCTTTGACAGCGCCCGATCGGCGAGCCAACCGACATAGCCGTCACTGTCGAGTTGACCCCAGGCCCAGCCTTCGCTGGTACGATCATAGATCGTCGCGCGTTCGCCCTTTAGCGCCTGCGTCAGCAGCGTGGCGCCGGAGAACGGTGCATCGAGCAGCGGCGCGATCGGGTCCGATATCTCGAACGTCTCACCCGTCACGAAACGCGCCGCCTCGATCTTGCCTTCGAGATATTTCGCAGCGAGGTCGGGCCGCGCCGGGGTCAGGCGTGGATCATCCATAGCGTTGGCTCAGAGTTTTGTAGATCGCGCGCGCGGCCTGGCATTCGCCGCCCTCGGGCCGCGCCGGTTTGGCCGACGGGGTCCAGCCGTAGATATCGACATGCAGCCAGCTTTTGGCGGCCTCGACGAAACGCTGCAGGAACAAGGCGCAGGTGATGGAGCCGGCGAACCCGCCCGACGGCGCGTTGTTGATGCTGGCGACCTTCGAATCGAGCCAGGAATCGTAAGGTTGCCACAGTGGCAATCGCCACAACGGATCGTTCTCCTGTTTCGCGTGGGCTGCGACATCAAGCGCCAGCGTCTCATCATTGGTGTAAAAGGGCGGTAAATCGGGCCCGAGCGCGACACGCGCTGCACCCGTCAGGGTACCCAGATCGATCAGCATATCCGGCTTTTCCTCATCCGCCAGCGCCAGCGCATCCGCCAGCACCAGCCGGCCCTCGGCGTCGGTGTTGCCGATTTCCACCGTCAGGCCCTTGCGCGATGTGAAGATATCGAGCGGGCGAAACGCATTGCCGGCGACCGCGTTCTCGACCGCGGGGATCAGCACCCGGAGCCGTACCTTCAGCTTGGCGTCCATCACCATCAACGCCAACGCCAGCACATTGGCAGCACCGCCCATGTCCTTTTTCATGATCAACATGCCGCTGGAAGGCTTCAGGTCGAGCCCGCCGGTGTCGAAGCAGACGCCCTTGCCGACCAGCGTGACCTTAGGATGGGCGGGATCGCCCCAGCTGAAATCGATCAGGCGCGGCGCCCGCGTTGAGGCCATGCCGACCGCATGAATCAGCGGGAAGTTCTGCCGCGGCAGATCGTCGCCGATGATGCAGCTGAAACTGGCGCCGAATCGGTCGGCGAGATCCTGTGCGGCCTGCGCCAGTTCCTGCGGTCCCATATCGTTCGACGGCGTATTGATCAGATCGCGGGCGAGGGTGGCCGCTTCTGCCATCCGTGCGATGTCGGCGACGTCGACGCCATCGGGCGGCACCAGCCGGGCACCGGGCGCATCATTCTTGCGGTAACGGCTGAACCGATAACTTCCGAGCGCGAAGGCGAGCGTCGCCAGGCGCGTGTCGTGCGGGGCGTTGGCGAAGCGATAGATGCCTGGCGGCAGCAGGCCCGGCAACGATCCGGGCCGGAACAGGTCGCGGGATTTGCTGGTCGCATCCTCAAGGCCGAAAATCACCTGGGCAATCCGGCCGTCGGCGGCGGGCAAGATCAGGCACTTTCCAGGCTTTGCCGTAAAATTATTGGCGAGGGCAAACTGCCGCGCGGGTGGCGGAAGCTCCTCGCGGATCGCGTCCCATGTCGCCTTGGTCGCGAAAACAATGGGGATCGCGGCAGCGGCGGGTGCGGTCTCGAATACTGAATGCATGTGGGTCTCGGTCTTCATTCAAACGGGCAGGGTCGACCGCGCGATGTCGCGGAGGGATCAGCGAGCCGGCCAACGTCTAGCATATCCGCCCCGGTTTGGGCTCGCGGTCGGGTGGGCCATTAACCAAACGTTAGGGTTAACACTTTATTGCTGGGCGCGTTCGGCTCGATCAATCCGACTGATATCGTGAGTTAAGTGCCATGCGTCAGCACTCCAGCCCAGCGCGGTCTCTTGCGCGGCTTCTCGGTTCCGCGGCCGTGGCGGCGATGTTGGCCGCAGGGCTCGGCGGCTGCCAGACCATGTCCGACGTCACGGGCTCGATCAGATCAAGGCCTGATGCCACCGCCGACGATCCGCGGCACACGGCCGAAATCTACGGCGAGCGCTACCGTGCCAATCCCAAGGATGCCGACGCCGCATTAGCCTATGGTCAGGCGCTCCGCGTCACCGGGCAGCGGGCGCAGGCCGCTGCCGTGCTCGAACAGGCCACCATCACCCATCCGGGCAACAAGCCGCTGCTTGCCGCTTACGGCCGGGCGCTTGCCGATAACGGAAGTTTCCAGGCCGCGTTCGACGTGCTGACTCGCGCGCATACGCCTGACAATCCCGACTGGCGAATCCTCTCGGTACAGGGAGCTGTACTCGATCAGTTGGGCCGTCATGACGAAGCGCGCGGCTATTACGCCAGCGCGCTCGTGATTATGCCCGACGAACCGTCGGTGCTGTCCAACCTCGGCATGTCTTATGTTTTGTCCAAGGATCTACCGAAGGCGGAAGAGACGCTCCGCAAGGCCTATGCCAGCGGCCGCGCCGACGCACGGGTGCGACAGAATTTGGGTCTGGTAGTCGGCCTGCAGGGCCGCTTCGCCGAGGCCGAAAGTATCGTGAAGGCCGATTTGCCGCCGGACCAGGCGGCAACGAATGTCGCCTATCTGAAGCAGATGCTGAGCCGCAAGGACAATCCGCGCGCGGGCTCCGGCAAGGTGCCGATGGCTTCGCTCAACACGCCGAACTGACCACTTCTTCAATCACGAATTGAACCCGTTATCATCTGGTATAAGCGGGTGACCGGCCATATCGCCCGGGGCGAAGGCAGGCGTCGCCGCCCTGCCAGGCTCACTGCATCGCCGCGATCTTGATGCCGGTCGGCCCGAGAATGACGACGAACAGCACGGGCAGGAAGAACAGGATCATCGGCACGGTGAGCTTCGGCGGCAGTGCCGCGGCCTTCTTCTCCGCTTCGTTCATGCGCATGTCGCGATTTTCCTGCGCCATGACGCGCAGGCTGTGCCCGAGCGGGGTTCCGTAGCGCTCCGCCTGCATCAGCGCCAGACAGACCGATTTCACGCCCTCGAGGCCGGTGCGCTTGGCCAAATTCTCATAGGCGACCTTGCGATCCTGCAGATAAGACAGCTCGGCCGTGGTCAGCGTGAATTCCTCCGAGAGCGCGACCGATTGGGTCACGATCTCGACACTGACCTTGCGGAAGGCGATTTCGACCGACATGCCGGACTCGATGCAGATCAGCAGCAGATCGAGCGCGTCGGGAAAGGCTCGCCGGATCGAGAGCTGCCGCTTGGAGATCGCGTTCTTCAGGAACAGCATCGGCGCCTGCAGGCCGGCATAGGCCGCGAGCACGCACATGCCGATTTTGACCGGCATCGAATAGGTCATGTGCGAAATCAGGAACACATACAGGATCGAGGCGATGAACATCAGGATCGGCGTCACCAGCCGGAAAAACAGGAACGTGATATAGGGCGCCTGACCGCGATAGCCGGCCTGGCTGAGCTTTTCCCGCGCGGCTTCCTGAGCCAGCCATTTGCCGAGGTTGAAGTCCTCCACCACCTTGGAGACCAGCTGCTTCGGGGTCTGCCGCAGCGAAACCTTCTCGTTCTTGTTCATGCGTTCGCGTTCGCGCTGCCGAATTCGCTCGCGCTCGCTCGCGACCGCCTTCATGCGCTTGGCGAGGCCTTCGCCCGCGAGCATTGGCATGACCAGCGTATAGGCCGTCGCGCTCGCGGCGATCGCGGCAAGCACCATGGCCATGAAGCGCGCGTCGTGGATCTTTTCAATCAGAAACTCAATCATGCTGCACCATCAGAAGTCGAAATTGATCATTCTCTTCATCACGAAGATGCCGAGGGACATCCAGACCACGCAAGCGCAAAGCATCAATTGGCCGGTCGGATTGGTCCACAGCAGCGAGATATATTGCGGCGTCGACAGATAGACGAGCAACATGACGATCGGCGGCAGCGAGCCGATGATGCCGGCGGAAGCCTTGGCTTCCATCGACATGGCCTGGATCTTCTCCGCCATCTTCTTGCGGTCACGCAGCACCTTGGACAAATTGCCCAGCGCTTCCGACAGGTTGCCGCCGGACTTCTGCTGGATCGCGATCACGATGCCGAAGAAGTTCGCTTCCGGCAGCGGCATCCGCTCGAACAACCGGGCACAGGCCTCGCCGAGCGGCATGCCGATCGCCTGGGTTTCGATGATGGCAAGGAACTCGCCCTTCAGCGGCTCAGGCGCATCGGCGGCGACGACCTTGATCGATTCGAACAGCGGCAGGCCCGCCTTGATGCCGCGAACGATCACGTCGACCGCGTCGGGCAGCGCTTTCAGGAAATTCTTTTCCCGGCGCTTCTTCAGGTAGCTCAACGCCCAGCGCGGCGCGCCGAACCCGCCGGCGAAGGCCATGCCCACGGCCGCAAACAGGCTGCCCCCGAACACCATTGCGAGCCCGAAGCTGGCCACCCCGAGGATGCCGGAAGCGATCATGAATTTCCGCGTGGTCCAGTCGAGACCGGCCTGCGTCAACCGGGTGCCCAGCGGCACCTTCTTTTCTTTCAGCCGGCGGGCTTCGAGGTCCTTTAGCGTGCCTTCGACCTGCTCGCGGCGCGAACGCTGGGTTTTATCGGCCTGACGCGCGGCGGGCGCCGATTTGGCGATCGAATCCCGGCGCGACTGGGCCTTGTTCTGCCCGGACAGAACCGGATAGAGAAAAACCCACGCCAGGCCGCCGATGGCGGTCGCGGCCAGAAAAGCCAGTGCGAGAGCTTGCATATTCATCTCGTGCTCCCTCAGTTCGGCGGGGCGACTTCGGCGGCGTCGAGCGCCGCGGCAAGTCGTTTTTCTTCGCCGTAATAACGCGCGCGATCCCAGAAGCGGGGCCGTCCGATGCCAGTCGAGCGATGCCGGCCGACGATGTTGCCGTTGGCGTCTTCGCCGATCAGGTCGTAGACGAACAGATCCTGGGTAATAATGGTGTCGCCTTCCATGCCCATCACCTCGGTGATGTGCGTGATGCGGCGCGAGCCGTCGCGCAGGCGGGCTGCCTGGATGACGACGTCGATCGAGGCGCAGATCATCTCGCGGATGGTTCGCGAGGGCAGCGAAAATCCGCCCATGGTGATCATGGATTCGCAGCGTGACAGCGCCTCGCGGGGATTGTTGGCGTGCAGCGTTCCCATCGATCCGTCGTGACCGGTGTTCATGGCCTGCAACAGGTCGAACGCTTCCGGTCCGCGGACTTCGCCGACGATGATGCGTTCGGGGCGCATACGCAGGCAGTTGCGCACCAGTTCGCGCATGGTGACCTGGCCTTCGCCCTCGATATTGGGCGGACGGGTTTCCAGGCGCACCACATGCGGCTGCTGCAGCTGGAGTTCGGCGGCGTCCTCGCAGGTGATGACGCGCTCGTCGTCGTCGATATAATTGGTCATGCAGTTCAGCAGCGTGGTCTTGCCGGAACCAGTGCCGCCGGAGATCAGCACGTTGGCGCGGCAGCGGCCGATGATCTGCAGGATCTCCGCGCCTTCCGGCGTGATTGCGCCGAATTTGACCAGCTGCGGCAGCGTCAGCTTGTCCTTCTTGAACTTACGAATGGTGAGCGCGGGGCCGTCGATCGCCAGCGGCGGAACGATGGCGTTGACGCGAGAGCCGTCGGCGAGGCGGGCGTCGCAGATCGGTGAGGATTCGTCGACGCGCCGGCCGACCTGGCTGACGATGCGCTGACAGATATTCAGCAATTGCTGGTTGTCGCGGAAACGGATTCCGGTGCGCTGGATCCGGCCGGCGACTTCAATGAACACCGTGCCGGCGCCGTTGACCATGATGTCGGAGATGTCGTCACGCGACAGTAGCGGCTCCAGCGGACCGTAGCCGAGAACGTCGTTGCAGATGTCGTCGAGCAGTTCCTCCTGCTCGGCGATCGACATCACGATATTCTTGATCGCAATGATCTCGTTGACGATGTCGCGAATTTCCTCGCGCGCCGATTCGCCGTCGAGTTTGGCGAGCTGGGCAAGATCGATCGCTTCGATCAGGGCGCCGAAGATCGTCGCCTTGACCTGGTAATAGGTGTCCGAGCGCCGGGCGTCGATGGTCGGCGCGGGCGGCGCGGTGCGGGCCGGCGCGATTGGCGGCGAGGCAACGGTAGGCGCTGGCGCCTCGCGTGCGACGGTTGCGGTCGCGCCGGAAGGTGATTCCGGCGCGCCGGCGGCGGGCTTGACGGCCCGCTGATCGTTTTCTGCTCCGCTACGCTTACCAAACACGACGGTACTCCATGCGGTGACTTACTTCGCCCGCAACTTATCGATGAGGGGCGCCAGGAACGACGCACCCCGCGGCTTTTTTGTTTCGCCGCGGCCGGTCAGCCGCTGCGCAATTTGCAGGAAGATTTCGGTGGTCCGATGGTTGGCGTTGATTTCCGCGATCATCTGACCGTTATTGGCCGCCGAGCCGAACATCTGCGGATCGAATGGAATGGTCGCGATCGGCGGGCTCTCGATGGCCTTGGCGAACTCGCTGGCATTGATTTCCGGCCGCTTCGGCACACCGACTTGGTTGAGACAATACAGCGGTATCCGGTCGTTGGGGCGCGATGCCTTCAGCAGGTCGAAGATGTTCTTGGTGTTGCGGAGGTTGGCGAGGTCGGGCGCTGCGACGATCAGGATATCGTCGGCAGCGACCAGGGCGCGGCGCGTCCATCCCGACCATTGATGGGGAACATCGAGCACGATGCACGGCATTGTCGAACGCAACGTGTCGAAGATCGAATCGAAGGCGTCCGCACCGAAATCATAGACCCGCTCGAGCGTGGCCGGTGCCGCCAGCAGGCTGAGGTGGTCGGTGCATTTCGACAGCAGGCGGTCGATAAACGCGGTATCGATGCGGTCGGGCGAGAACACCGCGTCGGCGATCCCTTGCGGGGGATCCTGGTTGTAGTCGAGGCCGGCGGTGCCGAAGGCGAGGTCGAGATCGGCGACGACGGAATCCAGCGCCAGATCGCGTGCGATCGCCCAGGCGACGTTATGGGCGACGGTCGATGCGCCGACGCCGCCTTTGGCGCCGACGATGGCGATGATACGTCCGACCGCCTTGGCTTCCGGTGCCGAGAACAGGCCGCAGATCGAACGCACGACGTCGATCGTTCCGACCGGCGCGATCACATAATCGCTGACGCCACGGCGCACCAGTTCGCGGTACAGCGTCACGTCATTGAGCTTGCCGATGACGACGACGCGGGTGCCGGAATCGCACACGGTGGCGAGCTGGTCGAGGCCGGTCAGGATATCGCCGCGGCCTTCGGTTTCCAGGATGATCACGTTTGGTGTTGGCGCCGTACGATAGGCTTCGATGGCGGCGGCCATGCCGCCCATCTGGATCTTGAGATGCGCCTTGCCGAGACGGCGATCCTCGCCGGCCGATTGCACGGCGGCGGCGGTTTCCACCGTCTCGCAAAAGGCTTGAACTGACACGCGCGGCGCCGGGGCGATATGATCGTCCGCGGGCGACGCTGTGAGGTCCGACTGGTCTTCGGGATTTTGACGGGCGTAGCTGATCATTTGCCTGTATCGCTGAGTTTGGCCTTATCGGCTTCCGGATAGAGCGTCGTCGACGTGCTGCCCTTACGATATTTCTCGAAGGCTTCCGTGCGCCGTGCGGTATAGGCGGGGGTTTCACGTCGTGGCTGGACCAGGTCGGCCGGATTGTCGACCATGGCGGCCATGTTGCGCTGATTGGCGCAGCCGAGATTGTACCAGGACGTGTTCTCGGCGTAGGTCTTGTCGTGAATCGAAGGGCCGAGATCCTCGGGCCACAGGCCGCAGGGTCCGGCCGTGGCCGATATCCTCGGATAATTCAACCGGAGCGCCGCCAGCTGGCGCGGATCGTTCGGATGATAACGGTGGAGGATGAGGCCGCGCGGCGGTACGCCGGCGGCCGCGAGCAACGACTGGACTTCCCGGAACGCGTCGGCGGCGGCCGCCGCGTTCGGCGTATCGACCGGCACGTCGGCGGTAATCGGGCCGGTTCCTTCATGCTGCCAGGTTTGCGCCAGGCCCATGACATCGGCGCGCTGGTCCGCGGAGAGGCCGCCGCGGGCGTGACCGACGAAGATCACGACCGAATGGTTGGCTTCCTGCACCGCGATCGGATGGCGCAGGCGATAGTCTTCCGGAATGCTCGCGGTCGTCACTTCGTCGCCGGTATGCGTGCATGCTCCAAGCACGACGGCAAGGCCAACGAGCGCTCCGGCCATGCGGAGGATGCGATTGCGGTCGACGGGCGTTATTGGTGTCATCGTCTTCGTCCTTGTCCCGTCTCAGTCCGTGATAAAGCCGTAGGTGCCGCGATAGTTCTGTGCCGGCTCGGTGCGGCCCGGGACGCCGTAGATGCGGTTGATGCTGCCGAGGAGCTCCGCCTGCGGGTCCGAGGCATTGGCAAATCCGTCATCCGGACGCGACAGGTCCTTCGGTGAAACGGCACGGACGATATAGGGTGTCACGATGACCATCAGTTCGGTCTGGTTGTTGACGTAGTCCCGGCTGCGGAACAGACTACCCAGGATGGGCACGCTCGAAAGGCCGGGCATCCCGTTGATCGCCTGCTTGGTCTGCTGGTTGATCAGGCCGGCCATGGCCATCGCGCCGCCGGACGGAATCTCCAGCGACGTTTCGGCGCGGCGGGTCTTGATCGAAGGAATCGTGACGCCGCTGAGGTTGACCGAATTCTCGTTCGAGATTTCGGATACTTCGGTCATCACGTGCAGGCTGATCCGGCCGTCGGTCAGCACGATTGGCGTAAAGTTAAGCGAGACGCCGAACTTCTTGTAGGCCACCGAAAGCTGGCACTGTTGCACGGTGCTCGAGCTGCTCGCCGGTTGGCAGGTGTAGCCCGCGGGAATCGGAAATTCGCCGCCGGCGATGAAGCTCGCGGACTCGCCCGAGATCGCCGTCAGGTTCGGTTCGGCCAGGGTGCGTACCACTCCGGCGCTTTCCATGGCCCGCAAGGTAGCCTGCACCGACGGCGTGCCGGCCGTCAGCGCATTGCCGGCGACGAGCGGCGTATTGTTCGCGGTGAACGGATTCGTATTGTTGAAAGTCACCGCCGAGGTGCCGTAACTCAGGCTGGCGCTGAGGTCGATGCCCATCTGCTTGATGACCGAGCGCGCAACTTCGGCGACCGTGACCTTCAACATCACCTGATCGCGGCCCCGAACCACGATCGAGTTGACGACCTTGTCGGCGCCACCGGCGAGCCGTGCGGCGAGATCGCCGGCCTGTTGCGCTTCAATAGGGCTGGCCACCGAGCCTGACAGCATCACACCGTCGCCGATACCCTCGATACGGATGTCGGCGTTCGGCATCGTTTGCTTCAGCGCGGCGCGCACGCCGTTGAGATCTCGCGTGACGGCGATGTCATAGGCGGCAATCTGCTGGCCGGCGGAATCGAAGAATACGATATTGGTCTGGCCGACCGTGGCGCCGATGATGTAGGCGCGCTGCGCGGAGCGCACGACGGCGTTGGCAATCTTGGGATCGGCGACCAGCACATCCTTGATGTCGCGCGGCAGGTCGATGACCACCGACTTGCCGATGCCGAGCGCCAGGAAGCGCGCATTCATCTGTCCGTCAGCCGCAACGGCTGCGGCCGGTGCAACCGGTGCCGCGGAGCGATAGTCGGCAGCGATGACCGGGGTCAGCGCCGGATTGAGCGTCAGCGCGGCGACCGCCGAAAACGACAGGGCGCGGACCATCAAGGCCCGCATCATCCGCTGATTTCCCCCGTATTGCATATCGAGTCCTTTGGTCACTTCTGGGTCGTCGTCTGGGTTGGCACGCCGTAACGGATCACGTTGACGCTATCGCCTCGCTTGCGGTCTTGATCGTCGGCCCTGCTCTCGACGATGTTGACGTCGGCGATGCTGCGCAGCGCCAGCGACAGCGTGCCGCTCTGGCGCGCGCGGGCGAGCGTCTCGGTCTGCTCGGGCTTCAACTCCAGCGTCACGGTCTTGCCGACCACGGCGTTCTGGCCGTCCTTTTCCTTCGGCGCCTGATCGATCGCGAGAACGCGGATATTGGTCAGGATGATTTCGGAGTTGACGACGTCACTGGTACCGGCGCGGTTGTCCGGGCTTTTCTCGTGCTTCGAAAGAAGGACGTCGACCCGGTCGTTGGGCAGAATAAAGCCGCCGGCGCCGGTCTCCGGCGAGATTTCGGTGGAAACGGCGCGCATGCCGGTCGGCAGGATCGCGGCCATGAAGCCGGAGCCATCAGCCTTCACCAGTTTCTGCTCGCGAATCGGCTCGCCAGTGATGAACGGGGCGCGCGCGATCGAGCCGACGATCTGGTTGGTTGCGTCAGGCCGTTCGCTGCGGCGGATGAACGTGCTGCTGGCGGTCGCCGCAGGCCAGGTCTGCCACTGCATATCTTCCGGCTTGACCGACTGGCCGAGGCCGATATCGGATTTCGCAACGAGGACGTCCACGGTCGGCAGCTGCGTAACCGGCGCCGCGGCGACAGGCTTGTTATTGTTGTCGGACCCGCTCGCAAGATACGCGGCAATACCGCCGGCACCGACAGCGATGGTCAGGACGACAATGCGTGCGGTATTCATTACGCTTCACTTTCCACATTACGCCGCGACGCTTCCGCCGCCGTGATGGGAGTTGACCAGCTATTCGTCAAAGCATGGTTAATGAGGCGTATCTAAATCAACTTAACGCCGAGTTTACCGAAGTGGGTGGCGTTTACCCGGCGTTTACTCTCCGCGATCAGTGAATCGCGAAGTGAGCGAGATCGACCGCCTTGATCCAGTCGGTCTCCGGATAAATCATCAGCGCGCCGATCGCGAGCGCGATGCCGTAGGGAATGCCGCTCTCCTTGGCGTGCAGCCGCAGCAGCCAGGTCTGGCCGACCAGGGCGTAAGGCAGCGGCCATTGCCGGAACTGGAGCAATAACAGCGTCAGGGCGCCGCCGAACAGCGAGGCATAGACGAGGTAATTCATCAGGTAGCCGAAGCCGAACCAGAGCGCGGCCGCGGCCGCGACCTTGGCGTCGCCGCCGCCGATCCATCCCATCGCAAAACATGCGAAGGCGACCGTCAGGACGCTGGCGCCGGCCCCGATATGCGAAAGGATGTCGTGCAGCCCCATACCGCTCAGCAGAGCGAGAACCAGGAAGCCCGCGACCAGCGCCAGCGAAACCCGGTTCGAAATCGTCATGGTGAAGAGGTCGCTTGCGGCGGCGAACGCCATCAGGGCCGGAAACAGCAGAAGCCGTGCGATGTCGAGGATCATGGCAGGGATCGTGGCAAAGATCATGGGATGACGTGGTCCGTGCGGTTAACGCGGAAGTCGGAGCATCTCCCGAACTTAAGTCCCATAAATGAACAATCGGAAAACGGCCGGCCGATCACCAGACCGCCAGGATTCGCCAGCCGAGCGCAACCAGCGCCAGCGTCAGCGTCAGGCAGACCAGTTCCACCGGCGCATCGCCGTGATGGCCGGTCAGAACCGCTCTTGTCGCGGCATCGATTTTACGCATCGTCACGCCACCGCTACTGTTGGAAACAACAAAGGCCCCGGAATGTCCGGGGCCTTCGCCGTTCTTTCGAAACCGTCGATTACTTCAGCGAAGAGTTGATCGAGGTGAACTTGCCGTTCAGGTTGCTGCCGAGGCCGTTCACGGTCGCGATAATCGCGAGCGCAATGCCCGCTGCAATCAGGCCGTACTCGATGGCGGTGGCGCCGGACTCGTCCTTCACGAAGCGCGAAATCAGATTCTTCATAACTATCTCCATGTGTACACGTGGCTGGTCGAACTAACGTTTGGTCCCGCGGCGTTCTCAGCACCGTGACCATGGCGTCACCCTAGGCTCGGACAATTGCGGCGCAGTTAATTCGATTGCGTAAAAATGGCTTCAGCGCGCTGTCATTGAGCAGAGTAAATTTGGCATTAAGGTCTTTGTTACAATGCGAAATGAATTTCGCTCGCGGTCAGTTGATAGAGTGTGCGGGCACAAGCAGGGCTTTATTCATGGCTCCTTAAACATGGAGGGGTAACCCTTAAAACCCCGATCAGATGAGGTGTTCATGTCGAATTTTCCCCTGGAAATCGTCGAGATGTTTGGCCAGACGATCGCCAAGGTGGTTCCGATCACCATTGTGCTCGCCGTGGTGTTCTCGGTGCTCACGCATTTCTGGGCCTGCAACCCGGGAACGCCGTGGTGGCGCAAGCGCGAACTGATCACCGACGCCTGCTACTGGTTCTTCGTACCGCTGTTTGCGCGGGTGCTCCGGATCGGGCTCATGGTGCTCGGCGCGGGTGCGGTGTTCGGGATTCATGACGCCGACGACCTGATTGCCTTCTATGACAATGGTCACGGTCCGTTGTCGCAACTGCCGCTCTGGTTCCAGGCGATATTGTTCCTGGTGGCGTCCGACTTCATGCTCTATTGGCTGCACCGGATGTTTCATGGTGGCGGATTCTGGAAGTATCACGCCATTCATCATTCGTCCGAGGATCTGGACTGGATCTCGGCGGCCCGCTTCCATCCCGTCAACCTGCTGATCGGGACCATCGCGGTCGACGTCATATTGCTGATGGCGGGAATTTCGCCCAACATCATGCTCTGGGTCGGGCCTTTCACGACATTCCATTCGGCTTTCGTCCACGCTAACCTGAACTGGTCGCTCGGCCCGTTCAAATACGTGCTGGCAACGCCGGTGTTCCATCGCTGGCATCACACCTCGCTGGAACAGGGCGGCAACACCAACTTCGCCGGAACCTTTCCACTCTGGGACATCCTGTTTGGAACCTTCCGGATGCCGGAAAACGCGCTTCCCGACGATTATGGCGTCGATCCCGAGCAGGCGATCCCGTCCGAGATCGGCGGCCAGTTGGCCTATCCGTTCCGGCAATAGGCACCGGAGCGGCCTTGGGTTTCCCAGGCGCGTTTGCAGTTCATTCACTAATTAGCTGCAGATTTGCAGCGTCGGGCGCCGGCTCCGCTGCGTATCGCTTTTGCCGGCTAGTCAACGCCCCGGAGTACAGTATGTCGTTCAAGTGTTTGCGTACGCGCGTTCGCGCGGTTTCTGGTTTCCGCGCGCTGGCCGCGGCAACGTTGCTGTGGCCGGCCATGGCACTCGCCGATCCGGCTCCCGACGCCATCGACGTCAATGTCGATCAGGCCAAGCTGGTCAAACTTCCTGCCCGTGTTGCGACCATCGTCGTCGGTAATCCGCTGATTGCCGACGTCACGCTGCAGAGCGGTGGCATCGTCGTTGTGACCGGCAAGGGTTATGGCGCCACCAATTTTATCGCGATGGACCGCGCCGGCGAGGTGCTGTCGGACCGTGTTATTCAGGTCGAGGGCCCGACCGACAAGGTCGTTACGGTCTACCGTGGGGTCGATCGGGAATCCTACAGCTGCATGCCGGTTTGCCAAAAGCGGATCACGCTTGGCGATGGCGACGGTTATTTCAAGGCGGCGATGGATCAGGCCGGCTCGCTCTCAAGCCAGGCGACCGGTGCTGCGACAAGCAAGCCGGCCAACTAAGATCCGCGCAGCGCACCGATCGAACGCGCTGGCGCCAGCCGGCCCACGATGCGAATCGATCGGCGCCCACGGGTGAAGATCCGTAAATGGTTAAGGCTCGCTTAATTTCGCGGGCCCGGCTGCTTCGGTGTGGCGAAACACTTCAACAATCAGTTTGAGCTAGTCCTTGTGCGCAAGTTTTTACCGCCGCTGCAAGGATTCTCCGATGTCATCGTCCGCAGCTCCATCCGTCCCTTCCGGCAATTTGCTGCGCCGGTTCCGCCGCAACCGCAGTGCTTCTGCGGCCGTTGAATTCGCGCTGGTGGCGCCGGTGTTTTTCGGGCTGCTGTTTGCGATCATCGAAACCGCCATGATGTTCTTCGCCAGCCAGGTGCTGGAAACCATAACCCAGGATTCCGCGCGCATGCTGATGACCGGTCAGGCACAAACCGGTCAGGTGCCGGTCTGCGCGGATCCGGTGTCCGGCGCGGCCGCGCCTTGTACGCAGGCGACGTTCAAGAACTACGTCTGCAGCCAAATTCCGGGGCTGTTCAATTGCAACAGCCCCAACGGCATCTTCGTTGACGTCGAGAGCTATCCGCAATTCAGCAACGTGGTCATCAACAGCCAGATCGACGGCTCCGGCACTTTCATCAACAACATGCAGTATAGTCCGGGCGGCGCGTGCGCCATCGTCGTCGTGAGACTGTTCTATCAATGGCCGCTGTACGTCACCGGACTTGGCTATAATATTTCGAACATGTCGGGCAACACGCGGTTGCTGAGCGCCACGGCCGCGTTCAAGAACGAACCCTACAGTAACGGATCTTGCTGATGAGCCCAGCGTTGAAATCCTTAACGAGGAAGTGGCGTTGGGGCCGGCTTTTCGTGCTCAAACTGCTTAGGGATCGCCGCGGTGTCGCCGCGATCGAATTCGCCATGATCGTCCCGGTCATGCTGGTGCTCTTTTTCGGAACGGTGGAGTTTTCTTCCGGCGTGGCGGCAGATCGCAAGGTCTCGCTGATGGCGCTCACGTTGTCGAATCTGACGTCGCGGTCGATCTCGGTCTCGGATTCTGATCTGACCAATTTTTCCGCCGCGAGCAATGCGGTTATGGCACCGTATGTTCCCCCGACCTATAATGCGACCAAGGGCACGATTACTGAATTGTGGATCGATCCATCGACCGGCAACGCGCGGGTTCAATGGAGCAAGGGATCGGTACCCCGCGGCACGGGCACTTTGGTAACCATTCCGGGCGGTCTCATCGTGAAGGATTCAACGGGCAATATCGTGCCAAACCAGTATCTGATTTTCAGCGAAGTCAGCTATCTCTACACGCCCGCGGTAGGCTACGTGATGGCAAAGGCAGGTATCACGCTGAGCGACGTCTCCTACACGCGACCCCGCCAGACCGTCTGCGTAACCTATCCGACGCCGTCGTCGGGTCCGCTTCCGCCATGTCCGACGTCCTGAGCACGTTCGGTCGTCGATCGTGGCCGGATTAAACTCACCGCTCAAACAGCAGCCTCAAACAATTACCTAAACAAAAGGCCGCGCTTGCAGCACGGCCTTTCTTATTTGATGCGGTCTTGTTCGGCGCGAAATGAATGTCGTGGTCCTTTCGCATGCGCGAACCGGACCGAACGAAATTCGCTCAGCCGGCGGCGCGAAGATTGTCGGCCGAAGACTTGCCAGAGCGGCGATCTGCCACGATCTCGTAGGAGATCTTCTGGCCTTCACGCAGCGTTCCAAGGCCGGCGCGCTCAACGGCGCTGATGTGCACGAACACGTCGTTGCCGCCATCATCCGGCTGAATGAAGCCGAAGCCTTTGGTTGCGTTAAACCACTTCACGGTTCCCATGCTCACGGGGGTAGTCCCTTCTCAAGAAAGATATAGTAGTAGCCCACTTTTGATGGGCTGGTGAGATCGAATTTTTGGAAGGGTCGTCAGCGTCTAAACCGGCTGTACCGGTGGATAGCTAATGTCGTCCGGCCGAAAATCGATGGGGATATCTTATGCGAAGCGGGCTTTCAAAACAATCCTGAGGTGCACGATTTTTTGATCGGCCCCGTTTCGCATCTGCACAGCCCGCCGATCCGCGCCGACACGATCGTGTCAGCGCGATGTCGGAGAGCCTTGTTGGACGCCTACCGGCGCCGGAACTGGCCACGCGGCGGTGCACCACGCGGCGCTCCGCCACCCGGCCGTTCGTCCTTGTGACGGAAAATGAGCCGGCCCTTCTCCAGGTCGTAAGGTGACATCTCGATCGTCACCCGGTCACCGGCCAGCGTCTTGATCCGGTTCTTTTTCATCTTGCCGGCGGTGTAGGCGACGATCTCGTGGCCGGCATCGAGTTGCACGCGGTAACGTGCGTCGGGGAGGATTTCGGTGACCAGTCCTTCGAACTGGATCAGCTCTTCTTTAGCCATGGTTATCTCCAGATCGATCGGCGGTTAGCGTGGCCGTTGGGGGCGATTGGGGCGGGTATTGGGGCGGCTCTCCCGATGCAGGAACGCGACGCCTTGCATGCCTTCAGCCTTCATGGCTTCAGGCTTGAAGCCTTCAGATCTGGAGCCTTCAGACCTGACGCCGTGCGACGAACGTGGTTCCTGCCGGTTGCCCTCGTGCCGGTTGGTTTGCGGAGCGCCATTGTTACCACCGGGACGGGGGCGGCGGCGAGGGCCTTTTGATCCGGGAGCTGCTTCATTGGTCCGGGCCGGGTGGGCACGCGGAGCGGACCGGGCGCCGCGGTGTTGCGTGGCTGCCGGCGCGGCATCGCGGTGACCCGGCGTGCGCCGGTCTTCCCGCGGCAGCGTGATGCGGATCAGTTTTTCGATGTCGCGCAGATATGCCAGTTCCTCGCCGCCGGCGACCAGCGAAATCGCAACGCCCTCCGCGCCGGCGCGCGCGGTGCGGCCGATGCGATGGACGTAGGTTTCCGGGATGTTCGGCAGGTCGAAATTGACCACATGGCTGATGCCGTCGACGTCGATGCCGCGGGCGGCGATGTCGGTGGCGACCAGCGTGCGGATCTGGCCGGTGCGGAACGCCGCCAGCACGCGCTCGCGGTGGTTCTGGGATTTGTTGCCGTGAATGGCGTCGGCGGTGATGCCGGCCTTGGCGAGGCCCTTCACCACCTTGTCGGCGCCATGCTTGGTGCGGGTAAAGATCAGCGCGCGATCGACCGATTCCTGCTTGAGGAGCTGCGCCAGCAAGGTCGGCTTGGCGGAATGATCGACCTGGATGATGCGCTGGGTGATGCGCTCGACCGTCGAGGCAACCGGGGTCACCGCGACCCGCGCCGGGTCGCGCAGCATGTGTTCGGCGAGTTCGGCGATGTCTTTCGGCATCGTCGCCGAGAAGAACAGCGTCTGCCGCTTGATCGGCAGCTTGCCGACGATCTTCCTGATGTCGTTGATGAAGCCCATGTCCAGCATGCGGTCGGCTTCGTCGAGCACGAGGAATTCGACCTGTCCGAGCTTCAAGCCGTTGCTCTGCACGAGGTCGAGCAGGCGGCCGGGCGTGGCCACCATGACTTCGACGCCTTGCATCACCGAACGGACCTGACGGCCCATCGGCACGCCGCCGATCGCCAGCGCCGACGTGAGGCGCATGTGACGGCCATAGGCGTTGAAGGCCTCGAGAATCTGTCCGGATAACTCACGGGTCGGGCTCAGCACCAGCACGCGGCAGGTCTTGGGCTGCAGCTTGATGCGGTTCTCCAGAATGCGGTGCAGGATCGGAAGCGCAAACGACGCGGTCTTGCCGGTGCCGGTCTGGGCGATGCCGACAACGTCGCGGCCGGTCAATGCGATGGGGATGGTCTGGGCCTGGATGGGGGTGGGCGTGACGTAATTTTCTTCTTTGAGCGCACGCGAAATGGGTTCGGCAAGGCCGAAATCCTGAAAGGAGGTCAAAAGGGTGGTTCTTTCCATTATAAAAGGCAGGCGCCCGGCTATCTCAGCCAGGAGCGCGCGAGGGTGTCTGAGACACCCGCGTGTTTGGGGCGTCGGTTTTGGTTAGCTGAAGGGGCAAGCCAGAAACCGTTGGACGGGCTCAGAACACGCGGCTCGCGATGACCCGGTGATTCCCTGGGTCGTCCCAGTGATATGGAACACGAACGCGGCGCTTTCAAGGTGAATTGTGCTCTGACGCTCTGGCGCGGTTAAGGAACTTGGCAAATCGGAACCAAGTACGCGCCTGATACGACGCCCGGGCCGGCAAAACAGCTTTGCCAAAAATTTATACAGACCGTCATGTTTGCTTATAAATTATACAGGCTGCTAATCAAGCAACCAATTTTCCGGTCTAAATATTAGGCAGAAATATTGGCCGATTTACGGCATGAGATGAAATTTTATAGCTATTGCATATACTTACATCATCTCCGCAGCGTGGCACGCTTCTTGCGATTCCGTTAACGCAGGCGGCCGTGGGGCCGTGGCAGCGTTTCAACGTCTGCGTCAGGGAGATGACACCTCATGCTTACCAAATTGACTCACGAAATAGCGACGCCTCTCAGCCGTCGTCGCTGGCTGGCAGCGACTGCCGGACTGATTTTAGGCCTGTCCGCGTTTGGCTCGGCCAAGGCGGCGGATGACACCATCAAGGTTGGTGTTCTGCACTCGCTCTCGGGCACCATGGCGATCAGCGAAACCACGCTGAAGGACACCGTGCTGTTCATGATCGATGAGCAGAACAAGAAGGGCGGCGTTCTCGGCAAGAAGCTCGAGGCCGTGGTCGTCGACCCCGCATCGAACTGGCCGTTGTTCGCCGAAAAAGCCCGCGAGTTGATCACCAAGGACAAGGTTTCGGTGGTGTTCGGCTGCTGGACCTCGGTGTCGCGCAAATCCGTGCTGCCGGTGTTCAAGGAACTGAACTCGATCCTGTTCTATCCGGTGCAGTACGAAGGCGAAGAGAGCGAGCGCAACGTGTTCTACACGGGGGCGGCGCCGAACCAGCAGGCGATCCCCGCGGTCGACTATCTGATGAAGGACGAAAAGGTGAAGCGCTGGGTGCTGGCCGGCACCGACTACGTTTATCCGCGCACCACCAACAAGATCCTCGAAGCCTATCTGAAGTCGAAGGGCGTCAAGGATGAAGACATCATGATCAACTACACGCCGTTCGGTCATTCCGATTGGCAGACGATCGTCGCCGACATCAAGAAATTCGGCTCGGCCGGCAAGAAGACCGCCGTCGTTTCGACCATCAACGGCGACGCCAACGTTCCCTTCTACAAGGAACTGGGCAACCAGGGCGTCAAGGCGACCGACATTCCGGTGGTCGCGTTCTCGGTGGGCGAAGAAGAACTCGCCGGCATCGATACCAAGCCGCTGATCGGCCATCTCGCTGCCTGGAACTACTTCGAGTCGATCAAGACGCCGGCGAACGAGAAGTTCATCAAGGATTGGCAGGCCTACACCAAGAACCCGAAGCGCACCACCAACGATCCGATGGAAGCCACCTATATCGGCTTCAACATGTGGGTGAAGGCGGTCGAGAAGGCCAAGTCGGTTGACGCCGACAAGGTGATCGACGCGCTGCCGGGCACCGAAACCGCCAACCTCACCGGTGGCGTGTCCAAGTTGCTTCCGAACCACCACATCACCAAGCCGGTGTTCATCGGCGAAATCAAAGGCAATGGTCAGTTCGACGTGGTCTGGAAGACGCCGGGCCTGGTTGCCGGCGACGCCTGGTCGAAGGAGCTGCCCGATTCCAGGGACCTGATCGGCGATTGGGTCGGCAAGAAGTGCGGCAACTACAACACCAAGACCAACAAGTGCGGCGGTCAGGGTTCCTGATCCGATCCTGAGTACCAGCGAAGCTGAATACCAACGAATAAAGGAAGGCGGCGATACCCGCCGCCTTCCCTCTGCCTCTGCCGGGGTTGTCCAGTGCTTGCCAATACGCTTAAAAAAATTCGAGCGCTGCCGTTTGCGCTCTTGATGATCTTCGCGATGGTGTTGCCGGTGATGGCCGGACCGTTCGAGGACGCCGTCGGTAAATTCGCCAACGACGATTATTCCGACAGCGAAGAGGCCGTCGGCACGGTGGCAACATCTGGCAATCCACTGGCTTTTACGATCATCAGCGCGCTGCAGGACGGCCGCCTGATGGCCGATCCCGACAGCAAGAAAGTTTATGTCACGCAGCCGGACGGCAAGTCGATCGACGCCGAAACCGGCGCGCCTGTCGCTAGCGTTCCCGACAGCGCGGCGGCCGTTCGCCTCAACAATCATTTGCGCCGCGCCGTCGAAGCCGCCCTTGGCGGCCTGACGCTATCGTCGCCCGACCCTGAGAAACGTATCCAGGCCGCGCAGTCGGTCTACAAGACCCACGACGAGACCATGCTGCCATTGATCGATGGCGCGTTGCAGAAAGAGACCAACAAGGCGGCCAGGCAGGCCTTTGTCGAAGCCCGCGCGGCGATCCTGTTGTTCAAGGATGACGCCACCGAGCAGCAGAAGCTCGAGGCGATCGCGACCGTCAGGGGGCGCGCCGACCAGGAGGCGTTGGCGATGCTGACCGACGTGCCGTCGGATGCGCCACCGGCGGTCACGCGCGGCGCAAGTGCTGCGGTATCGGCGATCCAGCAAAGGCTCGCGCTCTGGTCCGTGGTGCAGAATGCCTGGTACGGCCTCTCGCTGGGCTCGGTCCTGCTGCTGGCGGCCATTGGGCTTGCCATCACCTTCGGCGTGATGGGGGTCATCAACATGGCGCATGGCGAGATGGTGATGATCGGCGCTTACGTCACCTTCGTGGTGCAGCAGACCATCCGCACCAGCTATCCCGGTCTGTTCGATTATTCGCTGGTGTTCGCGGTGCCGTTGGCCTTCATCGTTGCCGGCGCCATCGGCGTCCTGATCGAGCGAACCATCATCCGCTTCCTTTATGGCCGTCCGCTGGAAACCCTGCTGGCGACCTGGGGCCTGTCGCTGGTGCTGCAGCAGGCCGTGCGTACCATGTTCGGTCCGACCAACCAGGAAGTCGGCAACCCCTCCTGGATGAGCGGTGCATTCCAGCTCGGGCAGATCTCGATCACGTATAACCGGCTGTGGATCCTCTGCTTCACGATGGCGGTGTTTGCGATCCTGCTGGCGATGCTGCGCTACACGGCGTTGGGGCTTGAGATGCGCGCGGTGACGCAGAACCGCCGGATGGCGGCTTCGATGGGGATTGCGACCTCCCGCGTCGATGCGCTGACCTTCGGTCTCGGCTCGGGCATCGCCGGGATTGCCGGCGTGGCATTGTCGCAGATCGACAATGTCAGCCCCAATCTCGGGCAGAGCTACATCATCGACTCCTTCATGGTGGTGGTGTTCGGTGGCGTCGGCAATCTCTGGGGCACGCTGGTCGGTGCATTCACGCTCGGCATCGCCAACAAGTTCCTGGAGCCGGTGGCGGGCGCGGTGCTCGGCAAGATCGCCATTCTGGTGCTCATCATTCTGTTTATCCAGAAGCGACCGCGCGGCCTGTTCGCGCTCAAGGGCCGAGCGGTGGAAGCATGATGCCGCATGTGCTGACGCGCTCGCTCGATCGCAGCGCGACCGTCTTCCTGCTGGTGGTGGCCGCCTGCGGCGTGCTGATTCCGCTGTCGAACCTGCTGCTGCCGGTTGGCTCGGTATTTCAGGTGCCGACCTATCTGGTGGCGCTGTTCGGCAAATATGTCTGCTACGCGATCCTGGCGCTGTCGATCGATTTGATCTGGGGTTATTGCGGCATCCTCTCGCTCGGCCATGGCGCGTTCTTCGCGCTCGGCGGCTACGCGATGGGCATGTATCTGATGCGTCAGATCGGCAGCCGCGGCGTTTACGGCAATCCAATCCTGCCCGATTTCATGGTGTTCCTGAATTATCCGAAACTGCCCTGGTACTGGCACGGCTTCGATATGTTCTGGTTCGCCGCGCTGATCGTCATCGTGGCGCCGGGCCTGTTGGCCTTCTGTTTCGGCTGGTTGGCGTTCCGCTCGCGCGTCACCGGCGTCTATCTGTCGATCATCACGCAAGCCATGACCTATGCGTTGCTGCTGGCCTTCTTCCGTAACGATTTCGGGTTCGGCGGCAATAACGGCCTGACTGATTTCAAGGACATCCTCGGCTTCAACGTGCAGGCTGAAGGCACCCGCGCCGCGTTGTTCATGCTGAGCTGCCTCGGACTGATCATCGGCTTCCTGATCTGCCGTGCGGTGGTGACGTCGAAACTCGGCAAGGTGCTGATCGCGATACGAGATGCCGAATCCCGCACGCGATTTCTGGGTTATCGCGTCGAATCCTACAAGCTGTTCGTGTTCACGCTCTCGGCCTGCATGGCCGGCGTCGCCGGCGCGCTCTATGTGCCGCAGGTCGGCATCATCAATCCCGGCGAATTCGCACCGGGCAATTCCATCGAGGCGGTGATCTGGGTCGCGGTCGGCGGCCGCGGCACGCTGATTGGGGCAGCACTCGGCGCCATCGTGGTCAATTACGCGAAAACCGTGTTCACTTCGGGTCCGCTGGCGCCGTATTGGCTGTTCATGCTGGGTGCGCTGTTCATCCTGGTGACGCTGCTGCTGCCAAAGGGGATCATCGGCACTTTTAACGCCTGGTGGGAGCCACGCAAGGCAAAGCGCCTTTCGGAAAATACCGAGAGCGCCGCGCGCGAAGACGGCGTCAGCGAACCGAAGATGGCGGAGTGAGCGCATGAACGTGATGGATTCACGGGCGACATCGGCGCTGCTCTATCTCGACGGCGTGCATGTCTCGTTCGACGGCTTTCACGCCATCAACAATCTGTCGCTGGCGCTGGCGCCTGGCGAGATGCGCGCCATCATCGGCCCGAACGGCGCCGGCAAGACCACGATGATGGATATCATCACCGGCAAGACCAAGCCGGACGAGGGCACGGTGCTGTTCGACGGCGTCACCGATCTGACCCGACTCGACGAGACACGAATTGCCGAACTCGGGATCGGCCGGAAATTCCAGAAGCCGACGGTGTTCGAGAGCCAGACCATCGAGGACAATCTGCTGCTCGCGCTCAATATCGATCACCGGGTCAAGGGCACGCTGTTCTGGCGTGAGACCAGGGCAGAATCCGAGCGCATCGAACGCGTGCTCGAGACCATCCGTTTGAAGGACGCGCGCAATCGTCTGGCGGGAAGCCTGTCGCACGGCCAGAAGCAGTGGCTGGAGATCGGCATGCTGCTGGCGCAGGATCCGAAGCTGTTGCTGGTCGATGAACCCGTTGCCGGGATGACCGACGTCGAGACCCATCAGACCGCCGAGCTGCTAAAGGAAATCAACAAGGAAAAGACCATCATGGTGGTCGAGCACGACATGACCTTCGTGCGCGAGCTCGGTGTCAAGGTGACGTGCCTGCATGAAGGCGCCGTGCTGGCCGAGGGGACTATCGATCAGGTTTCGACCAACGATCGTGTCGTCGAAGTATATTTGGGGCGGTGATCCATGCTCAAGGTCGACAACATCAACCTCTATTACGGCGCGGCGCAGGCGTTGCGCGGCGTCTCGCTGCAGGCGGAGCCCGGCAAGGTGATGTGTGTGCTGGGCCGTAACGGCGTCGGCAAGACCTCGCTGTTGCGTGCCATGGTTGGCCAATACCCGATCTCTTCGGGCTCGATCGAATTCGACGGCGCCGACCTCACCACCCTGAAGCCCTATGAGCGCGCTCGAAGAGGCATCGGCTTCGTGCCGCAAGGTCGTGAAATCTTTCCGCTGCTGACGGTGGAGGAGAACCTCAAGACCGGCTTTGGCCCGTTGAAGCGCGAGGACCGCAATATTCCCGATGACGTGTTCTCGCTGTTTCCGGTGCTGAACTCGATGCTGGGGCGGCGGGGCGGCGATCTCTCCGGCGGCCAGCAACAGCAGCTCGCGATCGGCCGCGCGCTGGTGATGCGGCCGAAACTGCTGCTGCTGGACGAGCCGACCGAGGGTATCCAGCCGTCGATCATCAAGGATATCGGGCGGGCGATCTCGTATCTGCGTGGCCTCGGCAATATGGCGATCGTGCTGGTCGAACAATATCTCGACTTTGCCTGTGAGCTCGGCGACAGTTTCGCGGTGATGGACCGGGGCGCGGTGAAATATGCCTGCGACCGCTCGAACCTCGATCCCGCCGAAATCAGCAGCCAGATGGCGCTTTAGTTAACGGTTACGACGCTTGGGGTTTGGGGCCGGATGCAGACCGATACCACACGCGCGGCCTCGGCGATCTTCGCGGCCAACCGGGCCCGGGGCTCGGTGACGTTCGATGTTCATCTTGTCGAAGGCGTCACCCGTCGCCGGCAGCTGCATGAATCCGGCTCGCTGCGGGTTCGTTTTCCGTCGCCCGAGGCCGAAGGCCTGTCGGCCGTGTTCGTGAACACGGCATGCGGCGTCGCCGGCGGCGATCGTTTCGATATCGATATCGCAGCCGGCGAGGGCGCCCGCCTGACCTTGACGACGGCGGCGGCGGAAAAAATCTACCGGGCCGCAAGCACTCCCGCGCAACTCAATATTTCCCTGAAGGCCGCTGCGGGCTCGCATCTCGGCTGGCTGCCGCAGGAGACCATCCTGTTCGATCGCGCCCGGGTGTCGCGGCAGATCGATATCGATCTGGCGGAGAGCGCATCGCTTCTGTTGTGCGAGATCGTGGTGTTCGGCCGCGCCGCGATGGGTGAGCGGATGCTGCGGGGCGAGTTTGTCGACCGCTGGCGGATCCGGCGCGGCGGTAGGCTGGTGTTCGCCGAAACCATCCGGCTCGACGGCGACATCGGTGCGAAGCTCGCAAGTCCGGCGATCGCGAAGGGTGGCGTCGCGATCGGCACCGCCTTGATCGTGCCAGGCGATGAAGCGCTGGTCGAGCGTATCCGGACGCTGTCCGAAAGCTTCGGTGGCGAGGTTGGAATCTCCGCATGGAATGGATTTGCAATGGCCCGCTTCTGTGCCCAAGATGCGGCCCGGCTGCGCGCCGACATGATGGCGGTGCTCGGCCGTGCCAGCGGTTCGGCGTTGCCAAGACTTTGGCTTAACTAGGCGCTGGCTTAACTAGACTTTGGCTTAATTAGACTCTGTCTTAACTGGGTCGATCCAATCATTAGAGTACTCGCATGAATCTCTCTCCTCGCGAAAAGGACAAGCTGCTGATTTCAATGGCGGCGATGGTGGCGCGCCGGCGGCTGGAGCGCGGCGTCAAGCTCAACCACCCGGAAGCCATCGCGATCATTTCCGATTTCATCGTCGAGGGCGCGCGCGACGGCCGCACCGTCGCGGAGCTGATGCAGACGGGCGGGCAGGTGATCACCCGCGCGCAGTGCATGGATGGGATTGCCGAGATGATCCACGACATTCAGGTGGAAGCGACGTTTCCGGACGGCACCAAACTTGTCACCGTGCATGAGCCGATCAGATGAAGTTGTCATTCCGGGGCGGCGCGAAGCGACGAACCCGGAATCCAGAGGTTTTTATAGATCGAGATTCCGGGTTCGCGCTACGCGCGCCTCGGAATGATGAGGAAGGGAAGGCACGATGATCCCCGGTGAACTCTTCATCAAGGACGGTGAGATCGAACTCAATGCCGGCCGCAAGACCGTGACGCTGACGGTCGCCAACTCGGGCGATCGGCCGATCCAGGTAGGCTCGCATTATCATTTTTTTGAGACCAATCCGGCGCTGAAGTTCGATCGCAAAAAGGCCCGCGGCATGCGCCTCGACATCGCCGCCGGCACGGCGGTCCGCTTCGAGCCCGGTCAGACTCGCGACGTGCATCTGGTGGCGCTGGCCGGCAAACGCGTCGTGTACGGTTTTCGTGGCGAAATCCAGGGCAAGCTGTGACGAGTATTTGCACGATGGTTACCCGCCCCAAGCGCTTGCGTCATCCTGAGGTGCGCGCTCTTGCGCGCCTCGAAGGATGGGCGACGTGCACAAACCTCGGTCATCCTTCGAGGCTCGCCCAAACGGGGCGAGCACCTCAGGATGACGGCCTGAACTCCGGAGAGTGAGTCATGTCCGTAAAAATCAAACGTTCCGTCTATGCCGACATGTTCGGGCCCACCACCGGCGATCGGGTGCGGCTGGCCGACACTGATCTCATCATCGAGGTCGAGAAGGATTTTACGGTCTACGGCGAAGAGGTGAAATTCGGCGGCGGCAAGGTGATCCGCGACGGCATGGGCCAGTCGCAAGTCACCAACAAGCAGGGCGCGGCAGATACCGTCATCACCAACGCGCTGATCGTCGATCATTGGGGCATTGTCAAAGCGGACGTCGCGATCAAGGAAGGCATGATCTCGGCGATCGGCAAGGCCGGCAATCCGGATATCCAGCCCGGCGTGACCATCGTGATCGGTCCTGGCACCGACGTGATCGCGGGCGAGGGCAAGATACTCACCGCGGGCGGTTTCGACAGCCACATCCATTTCATCTGTCCGCAGCAGATCGAGCATGCGCTGATGTCCGGCGTCACCTCGATGTTGGGCGGCGGCACCGGGCCGTCGCACGGCACCTTTGCGACCACCTGCACGCCGGGCCCCTGGCACATGGGGCGGATGATTCAGTCGTTCGACGCGTTTCCGGTTAATCTCGGCATTTCCGGCAAGGGTAATGCTTCGCGTCCGGCGTCCCTCGTCGAGATGATCAAGGGCGGCGCCTGCGCGCTCAAGCTGCACGAAGACTGGGGCACGACGCCGGCAGCGATCGACAACTGTCTCTCGGTGGCCGACGATTACGACATCCAGGTGATGATTCATTCCGATACGCTGAACGAGTCCGGCTTCGTCGAGGATACCGTCAAGGCGTTCAAGGGCCGCACCATTCACGCCTTCCATACCGAAGGCGCCGGCGGCGGCCATGCGCCTGACATCATCAAGATCGCCGGCCTGAAGAACGTGTTGCCATCCTCGACCAATCCGACCCGGCCGTTCACGCGCAACACCATCGACGAGCATCTGGACATGCTGATGGTGTGTCACCATCTCGATCCCTCGATCGCCGAAGATCTGGCGTTTGCCGAAAGCCGCATCCGAAAAGAGACCATCGCGGCGGAGGATATCCTGCACGATCTCGGCGCGCTCTCGATGATGTCGTCGGATTCGCAGGCCATGGGCCGACTCGGCGAAGTCATCATCCGGACCTGGCAGACCGCCGACAAGATGAAGAAGCAGCGCGGTTCGTTGCCCGAAGACAAGGGCAAGGACAACGACAATTTTCGCGTCAAGCGCTACATCGCCAAATACACCATCAATCCCGCGATCGCGCATGGCGTATCAAAACTGATCGGCTCGGTGGAAAAGGGCAAGATGGCCGATCTCGTGCTGTGGTCGCCCGCGTTCTTCGGCGTCAAGCCCGACTGCATCATCAATGGCGGCTCGATCGTCGCCGCCCCGATGGGCGATCCCAACGCGTCGATCCCCACGCCGCAGCCGGTGCACTACCAGCCGATGTTTGCCGCCTACGGCAAAGCGTTGACCGCCTCTTCGGTGGTATTTTCCTCGAAGGCCGCGGTCGCCTCGGGCCTCGCGCGAAAACTCGGCATCAGCAAAAAGCTCTACGCGGTACAGAACACCCGTGACTGCATCTCCAAGAAGAGCATGATTCACAACGGCGCCACACCCAGGATCGAGGTCGACCCCGAAACCTATGAAGTGCGCGCCGACGGCGAGCTCCTGACCTGCGCGCCGGCCGAGGTCCTGCCCATGGCGCAGCGCTATTTCATGTTCTAAACTGCTTCCCGGCGATCAAAGCCAGAACAAGAGCCGGGAGGATTTTCCGTGATCTATGTCGTTGCTACCCTGACCATCAAGCCCGAATCCCACGCCGAATTCATTGCCGCGGCCACCGCCTGCATCAAGGAAACCCGCAAGGAGGCCGGCAATATCGCCTACGATCTGCACGAGAGCGTCACTGACCACTCCAAGATGGTGTTCGTCGAGCAGTGGGAAAACGCCGAGGCGCTGGTGCCGCACCGGGCCGCCGAGCACATGAAGACGTTCGGCCGCGTCGTCGTGAAGTGCATCACGGCGCCGCCGCGGATCGAAGTCATTACGCCCGAAAAGGTTGATGTCCGCTAATCAAGAAAAACACGGGAGAAAAATCGATGATTTATGTCGTCGCCACCACGCAGGTGAAACCTGACCAGCGGGATGCCTTCATCAAGGGCGCCAAGGAATGCATCGCGGCCACCCGCCAGGAAAAGGGCTGCATATCCTACGAAAACCACACCAGCATCAACGACCCCAACCTGTTCGTGGTGGTCGAGCGCTGGGAAAGCCGCGATGACCTCAACGTCCATGGCAAGGCACCACACATGAAAGTCTGGCGCGAATATTCCGCGCCGCTGAAGGTGTCGCCGACCGTGATCGAGATCATCAGCGACAGCAAGGTCGAGAAGTTCTAGCCGCATGATCCGAGCTACCCAAATCAGTCCGCAGCATCGCTGGACGCAGCCGCCCGCCGATACGATCGTCCTCGACTTCGACGGTCGTCACCGGCGTCGGATGGCGATGATTGGGACGCGGGGACTGGAATTCCTGCTCGACCTCGAAAATGCCGTCGCATTGCGTGGCGGCGATGCGCTGGTGCTCGACGACGGCCGGTTGATCGAAGTGGTCGCGGCGCCGGAACCGCTGATCGAGATTCGCGTCACCGACCCGCATCATCTGGTCCGGGTCGCCTGGCATCTCGGCAACCGCCATCTGCCGACCCAGATCGTCGGCAAGGGACTGTGGATCCGGCGCGATCACGTCATCGACGCGATGGTGAAGGGATTGGGCGCGCGGGTGATCGAGATCGAAGCGCCGTTCGATCCTGAAGGCGGCGCCTATGCCGGCGGCGGCCATGGCCACGCTCCCGAACCGGGCCGTGACAATCATGCGCATGATTATCACGGCGCGCACGATCATGCATCGCACGGCCATGATCATGACCACGATCATGGCGACCATCATCACCATGATGAGCATTGCGAGCATGAGCATCACCACGGCGACAGCCATGCTCATGACCACAAATAAGCCGCCGCCGAAGCTTCGGCGACGCGCGACGGCGGCGGCAGATACGGTTGGGGAAGCGGCTGCGAATCCGGCCGATGCTGCCGCGGGCATGAAGGACGCCGAGGCTGCGGCGCTGTACCGGTTGATGACCTGGCTGTCGCCGGCCTTTCCGGTTGGCGCCTTTTCCTATTCCAGCGGTATCGAATGGGCGGTCGAAGCCGGCGATATCGTCGATGCTCCTTCCTTGCGGGAATGGCTCGCGGCGATGCTCACCGATGGTCCGGGATTTTGCGACGGTGTGTTTCTGGCGCAGGCGCACCGGGCCGCGGGTTCAGGCGATCAGGCGGGCTTACGCGATCTTGCCGAACTGGCGGCGGCGTTCGCGCCGTCCCGTGAGCGCCATCTCGAGACATCGGCGCAGGGACGCGCGTTCATCGACATCGCGCGCGCCGCGTGGAATTGCGATGGGCTGGACGCGCTGATTTCGAGTTGTGACGGCCCGATCGTTTATCCGGTGGCGGTCGGCATCGTCAGTGCCGGGCATGCGATCCCGCTTGCGCCTGCGATGCATGCGTTCTTTCATGCGCTGGTTGCGAATTGGATCTCCGCCGGGGCGCGGCTCGTTCCCCTCGGCCAGACCGATAGCCAGCGCGTGCTGGCTGCCCTCGAACCGATGGTCGCCGCAACCGCCGTTCGCGCGCTTGCGGCATCGCTCGACGATCTCGGCAGCACCACCTTTCGCGCTGATCTGGCCAGCATGCGGCACGAGGCACAGTACACCAGGCTGTTCAGGTCATGATGGCCAAGCGTTTAGCGCATCATCTCGTCGTTCCTGCGAACGCAGGGACCCATAATCCCTGGCGTTCGCGGCGTGACACGGCAGCAAGGAGACTAACGCTTCCCTGAACACAAACGACACGGCGTATGGGTCCCTGCGTTCGCAGGGACGACATTGAAATAACGGAAAGAGCATAAAACATGTCCAAATCTCACGGCCCGCTTCGGATCGGCATTGGTGGACCCGTCGGATCGGGCAAGACCGCGTTGATGGATCTGCTCTGCAAATCGATGCGGGAGCGCTACGACATCGCCGCGATCACCAACGACATCTACACCAAATGGGATGCGGAGTTTCTGGTGCGTTCGGGCTCCCTGACACCCGATCGCATTGCCGGCGTCGAGACCGGCGGCTGTCCGCACACCGCGATCCGCGAGGACGCGTCGATGAATCTTGCCGCGATCGCCGACATGCGCGCGAAATTTCCCGATCTCGACCTGGTGCTGATTGAATCCGGCGGCGACAATCTCGCTGCGACCTTCTCGCCCGAGCTCGCCGATCTCACGATCTACGTCATCGATGTCGCCGCCGGCGACAAGATCCCGTCCAAGGGCGGCCCCGGTATTACCCGCTCCGACCTGCTGGTGATCAACAAGGTCGATCTTGCACCGCATGTCGGCGCGTCGCTGGAGAAGATGGACACCGATGCCAGGCGGATGCGCGGTGAACGGCCGTTTGTGATGACCAATTTGAAGAAAAGCGAAGGCCTCGACCGCATTATCGGCTTCATCGAGACCAAAGGCGGGCTCTGCCCAGCGGCGCGGACCAAGGCAAGTTGAACGGGGCTGGTCGACCGAGGCAAGTTAACCAAGCGCCGGCCACCAAAGCGAACCGCCGAATTCGTTAACGCCTGGACATGCAAGGCGATTGGACATGCCGGGCGAGGGCGGCCGCCGAAAATTTATTGCGCCCGGACGGAACAAAATCGGTCCGGCGTGATTGGTGAACTCTGGCTCCGCCGATTCAACGTCTGAAGGCGAGTTGATTCACCTTTGTCGTCCTCCGTAGTTGCGTGCGAATGATCGGTCCTTCAATATGTCAGACGGTTGGCCTGCATCCGGTTTGTTGCCGCCGCGGCGAATGTCACATGCTTAATCGATTTCTACGCCAACCCCTCATTTCAGAGTAACCGAGTGGTTCGGCTGGGATTCATCATCGGTTTTATCGCGCTGGTCGGGGTCTTGCTCTCCGGTCTTGCCGCCTATCGTGTTCACGATCAGGAGTTGACGCTCGATGGCATCGCAATGGCGCGGGCGATCGATGTGCATGCCAGCTTGGTCCAGGACCGGTTGACCGAACGCGAACTGCTGGCCCGCGTCGCATCCGGCCTGTTCCATGCCCCGTCCGTGATCAAGGCCGACATGCTGCAGCCGCTGCGGACCTCGATCTATGCCTTCAAGACCGACTTCGTGGTTGCCGGCTGGATCGCACGGCTCAAGCCGAACGAACTGGATGCGGCGCGCGCGGAACTGGTGAAGGCCGGATTCCCCGACCCCTCCATCCGCAGCTACGACGATTCGCCGCGGGACACCCGAGCGCTGACCCAGCCGATCGACGTGTTGATGGATGTCGAGCCTCGCAATGACCAGACGATGGCGTTTCCCGGCCGCTCGCTCGATCAGAGTCCGAGCCTGGGACCGATGTTCACGCAGGCCATGGCTGGCGGAAAGCCCGTGGCTTCCGACCCGATCGTGCCGCGTCGGGGCGGGCCGATTGGCCTCGTGCTGGCCGCGCCAGTCCTGCAGGACGGCGCCAGCGTGCCGGCCGGCTTCGTGACATTTTCCTACGAACTGGCGCCGCTGATGCTGACCAATGACGACCTGTCGTTGTTCTCGGTGGTGCTGAAGGACCCGCGCACGCCCAATGGCGAACTGATCGCCAACGATCAGGGCGTGGTTTCGTCGCGGATAGCCGATGCGGCCGGGCCACCGCCATCGGCGACACGGATCGTGACCTTCGGCGGCCGTGACTGGTCACTGGGCTATTATGCCAAGACCAATGCGGTGAAGCGCGCCCAGCAGACCGCCGCGATCGTCGCTGCGATCGGCCTCGCGCTGACCGGCATCGTCTGCGGACTGTTCGGATATGTAGCCTACAATAATTTGCGGCTGAGCCGTGAAATCCAGGTGCGGATCGGTTTTGAGCGCCGGCTCACCGCGGTCATCGACGAGCTCAATCACCGGGTCAAGAACATCCTGGCGGTGATCCAGTCGATCGTGACGCGGACCCTGCGCCATGGCTCCGATATCGACGTCGCTCGCGAACTGTTGATCGGCCGCATCCATGCGATGTCGAATGTGGTTTCGCTGTTGAGCGAAAGCCAATGGCAGGGCGTCAAACTCAAGGGATTGTTCGAGGCGCGCGCGATCCCGCACTCCGATCGCATCGCCATCAGCGGTCCCGATATCGCGGTCAGCGCGCGGGCCGCACAGAGCCTGTCGCTATTGTTCTTCGAACTGGCGTCGCATTCGGATGAAGGGCTTTCGCTGGTCGGCAAGCATCCACACATTGTCGCGCATTGGGAAGTGACCGGCGAGGCGCCGGACTCGATCTTTCATTTCCGCTGGGAAGAATTCAACACCAGCGCCGCGACCCGCCGTGCCGACACGGATTTCGGCGTCATCCTGCTCGATCGGGTGGCGCCGGAAGCGCTCGGCGGCACCTCGCAGCGGTATTTTACCGACGTGAGTTACGTGTATGAACTTACCGCGCCGATGGTCACCGTGGTGGACATGACGGAGCGGGATCGCACCGAGCAATTGTCAGCGCCGCTCAAGTCGGCGCGTTAGGCTCCAGAAACAAAAAAGCGGCCGCGAAATCCGCGACCGCTTCCCTGTCGGATAAAGCTATTAGGTCAACCGCCGCTGCCGCCGATCACGGCGCGCACCGTCTCATCGGGACCGAAATCGTCGGTGCCGTCGACATACAATAGCGCGCTGAGCTTCGAGCGGGCCCGGTTGACGCGGCTCTTGATGGTGCCGACCGCACAGCCGCAGATCGCCGCGGCATCTTCATAGGAGAAGCCGGAGGCGCCGACCAGGATCAGTGCTTCACGCTGGTCCTGCGGCAGCTTTTCGAGGGCCATGCGGAATTCCTCGAATTCCAGATGCGCGCTTTGCGCCGGCTGGGTTTTCAGCGTCTTGGCATAGCTGCCATCGGCATCCTCCACCTCCCGCCGCCGCTTGCGATAGTCGGAGCGGAACAGGTTGCGCAGGATCGTGAACAGCCAAGCCGGCAGGTTCGAGCCGGGCTGGAACGAGTCGATATTGGCCAGCGCGCGGAGCAACGTCTCCTGCACCAGATCGTCGGCACGATCGCCATTACCGCTGAGGGAGATTGCGAAGGCGCGCAGACTGGGGACTGACGCCAGGATATCGTCGCGAAGTGAATCTGTGAGAGGCATTACTCCCTCCCGTCATTTTTATCGCCCGTATTTCCCACTTGGGGATTGCCCTCGGACGCATCAAGCTTTCGGATTAACTCCGCGAAGCGGTCGGGCACCCCCTGCCGCACGACATCGTCGTACATGGCTCGGAGCTGGTGGCCGATCCTCGACTGGATTTCGGCGTTCAGCCCGCCCTGCTTGCCGGGTGCGGCATTCCTGGACTTTACTTCTTTCATGACCTGATCCACGCTTCCCCGAGAGTTAAGTTCTTGAATTATCAAGAAATATCCTTGGCTTCTGAAGCTGTTGCTGCGTCTGTACGAAAGCCTAATGCAAACTCGCCCGGAAAGTTCCTGACCCATGGAACTTTTATCGCGGTGGGGCGTAATCAGCGTATCAGGGGAACCGGGTCACCCCGTCAGGCACTTTGACCCAAAGAGATTAGATGGAGTGGGGATGTCCCGATCACAGCTCGTTGCTGAACATTTACCGTTATTGCGGCGCTATGCCCGTGCGCTGACGGGAAACCAGGCGTCGGGCGACGCCTATGTGGGAGCCATGCTGGAAGCCCTGCTGCAGGATCCTTCGCTGCTCGAGGAGCAACATGGGCCCCGCGCGGGGCTGTTCCGGCTGTTTACGCGGATCTGGAATTCGGTCTCGCTCAATGACGATGCCGACGTCACCACGTTGCCGATGCCTTCAGAGCGCCGGTTGTCCAACATCACGCCGTTACCGCGGCAGGCCTTCCTGCTGTTGTCGCTGGAAGGCTTCTCCGAGGAGGAAGTGGCGTTCATCCTCGGTACCGATGTCGCCGAGACCCGTACGCTGGCCGACACCGCGGGACGGGAAATGGCGGCGGAGATCGCCACCGATGTGCTGATCATCGAGGACGAAACGTTCATCGCGATGGACCTCGAAAGCCTGGTGAAGAACCTCGGCCATAACGTCATCGGCGTCGCCCGCACCCATTCCGACGCGGTGGCGCTGGCCAAGAACAAGAAGCCCGGCCTGATTTTGGCGGATATCCAGCTCGCCGACGGCAGTTCCGGTCTCGACGCCGTCAACGAGCTTCTGAAGGTGTTCGAGGTGCCGGTGGTCTTCATCACCGCCTATCCGGAGCGCTTCCTGACCGGCGAGCGGCCCGAACCGGCGTTCCTGATCTCAAAGCCGTTCCAGCCCGCGATGGTGTCGGCGGTGGCGAGCCAGGCACTGTTCTTCCAGCGCAACTCGCGCAACCGTGCGCCGCGCGCCGCGGCTTCCTGATCCAGCGGCTATCGCACAGCAAAAAGCCCGGCACGCTCAATGGGTGTGCAGGGCTTTTTTGTCGGTAAGGGCTTTTTTGTCGGTAATGGCTTTTGTTCGGTAACGGCTTTTTTGTTCGGTAACCGTCTGACTGAATAGCACTTTCGGTATCACAAAAAGAAAGTAGGGCGCAGCTGGCATCACCACAGCCGCGCCCTACGTCGCCGGTCAATGGGGCAGGGGGATGACCAGCTGCCGGGAGAACGCGGAGGTCTCGAAAATCGTTCCCGGGTGCCAAAAACTTTTTTTGTACACGGTTAAGTGATGGCCGAGCGCCAGAACTCCCGCGCTCCGGCTCGCGTTACCTTGCTGATCGCCATGGGGCGAGGGGGTTTGCGAACATGGCACAGCTTTCCAAACCAATCTCAAAGGGTCTCTTTGGTGCGATCGCGCTGTCGCTGACGTTTGGCGCGGTCGCCTCCGGCCGCGATCTTGGCCAGCAGGGCACGTCCGGTCAGGTCGATGTGGCTGACGCGTCCACGGCTGCCGTCAATCGCGCCACCAAGACCGATCGCGCCGCGCGCATGGCGGGGCCGGCCACCCCGACCCAAACGGTGTCCCTGCGCCTCGATGATCTTTCCAACACGTCGGTCCTGATTCGGGTACCGATGGTGTACGAAACCCGCCGCGGTACGCCCGCTTCGCTGCTGATGAAGTCCGGGTCTGGCACCGCCACCGTGGCCTGCGAACCTTCGGTCAGCGTTTTGACCGAAGTTGCCAAGCGGCTGCAGCCGGGACGTTGCGTGACCTGAGCCAAACCATCAAGGGACCGCTCGTCACGCCCTCTATCGGTGGACGTCATCGCTTTCGCAACGGAAATAGCGCGGGTGCGATTGCGTTATGCTTCCGATGGCTCGTCATCCGACGCGTTTGATGCGCCGCGGCTCGCCATGATCCCCAATGCCAGGCCGCCGATCGCCAGGATCGGAACCAGCCGCTTGATGCCGATCGCCCGGACCAATTGAATTCCGGTCGCCACCAGCATGGGATCCGCCAACATACTATGAGCGGCTGATTTCGCGGTTTCCCGGGCGCGTGTCTTGATACGGTTCTTGCGCACCATATAGGCGCCCGCCGCGATCAAGGTCACGACGAAGAACACGCCGGCGCCGGTCAGGCAGGCCTGGATCAGGCCGTAGTTCCGCAGCATATAGACAAAGGCAGCCGCGCACAGAAACGAGATCGCGATCGACAGCGCGAGTGCGGCCGCGGTCGCCAGCGACGTCAGCCGCATCGCGGTCGAAATCGAGTCTTTCAAATCGTCGATCATGCGCTGAAACATCGGAGGCCCCGGTACAAAAAAGTGCTGACGAATAAAGCGACGGCGCCGATAGCGCCGCGCCGCTCAAACGATCGAGGCAAGCATCGGCCGCCACGCGCCTTTTATTACCGGCGCCAGGCCGCGCCGATCAGGAAGCCCAATCCGAGGGCGAGGCCAACGGTCGCCAGCGGACGCTGCGTGATGACGTCCTCCAGGGATTCTTCAAACGAATAGGCCGCATCCTGCGCGGCATCCATCGCCGCGGCGCCGCGCTCCGACATATCGTCGACCGCCTGGTCGACATTGGCGCGGGCCTGCTTGTAACCGCGCCGCGCCTGCTTCTTGGCGGTGCCGGCGAAGCCATTGAGCACATCGGTGATCTGGTCGGCGAGGGCTGCGATATCGTTTTTCACGGCTGCTACATCCTTTTCGAGGCGTTCATAGGTCGCTTTATCCGTCAGGTTTCTCATTGCAGCTTCGCCATCCGTACTCGACATCAAAAGCTCCTCAGTTTGCCGGAAACAAACGTCCCGGGTTCCCGGAAGTTCCCGCCAATGAAATCCGAGAGAAAATCTGCGAGAGAAAATCTGCAAAGAAAATCGAGATCAGTCCGGCGGCAATTGCGGTGAATCCACCGGCATCAAATGTTCTTTGAGCACGAGCCCGACGATCAACAGCGGCGAGGACAGAAAGCCGCCCATTGGTCCCCACAGCCAGGTCCAGAACGCCAGCCCCATGAATACCGCTAGCGCGTTGAGCTCGAGGCGGCGGCCAATGATGGTCGGTGTGACAAAATGGCCTTCAAGGAAGGTAACCCCGACGAATAACAACGCCGCGATCAGGCCGACGCCGATCGTGGAGGCTGTGACCACGCCGACCAGGGCCAGGATCACGAACATCGCAACCGGGCCGATGATGGGAAAGAAATTCAAGGTCGCGGCTAGCGCGCCGAGCCCTGCCGGACTGGGCATGCCGGTCACCGCGCAAATGATGCCGGTGGCGATGCCGACGCCGGAATTGATCATGGTCACGGTCAGCAGATAGCCGCCGAGATGAGCTTCGATTTCGTTGAGCATCCGCAAGGTGCGCAGTCGCGCGGCGCGATCGCCGAACGTCATGATCAAGGCGCGGCGCAGATCGCGCCAGCTCGCGATGAACAGGATCAAGGTCGCGATGAACAGCAGAAATTCGGTGAAGGTCGGTGACAGGAACCCGACGGTGGGTTCGACCCAGTCGAATTTCGGCAATGGAAACGCGGCGGAAGAGCCCGCATCCGATACGCCGACCATGGTCTGCAATTCATGCCAGAGTGCCAGCGGCCGGTCGAACACATGCATTTTTTCCTTGAGCTGGGATCCCAGCTCCGGCAGCCGGGTGCTCCATTCCATCAATGGCGACGAAATCAATCCGACCATGAAGGCGACGCCGGCGCCGACCGAGGCCACGATCAGCACCGCCGATACCGCGCGCGGAATCCGGTGCCGCTCCAGCAGGCCTGCCGCGGGTGACAGCATGGTGCCGACCACGAACGCCGAGACGATTGGGAGAAAGAAGCCCTTGGCGGCGTAAAGTACCGCGACAACGCAAATGACAAGAAGCGCCACCAGCGCAAATGCCACCACCTCGGCACGCCGAATCACCGGCGGTTGTTCGGCCTTGCTGTCAGGCATTGGCGTGCCGCCGGCATTCTTGGCAAGAGCACGGTCATTGGGAAGGACAGGCAACTGGCTCTCCCCGATGCGGACCATTACGAGACGCCAGGTCGCGGTGCGAGCCGGGCTCCATGAAAACTGAACAAGCACGGTCCTAAAAAGTTCCATCGCAGAAACGTGAAGTCTCGCGAGGTTGACAGCAACTTTCCTGTTTGAGTTGCGCGGGAACCGCAACGCCTCGGCCGTGTTTGTTGTGCAGAGCATCGCAACGATGCACAGCATCCCACGGGGCAGCACATGACACAGAACCTCCCAGGCTTTCGCCGGCAGTCACGGCGCGTGGCGCATTCGCTGATCTTCGCCGGGGCTTTGATGGCGTCGGCGCTACTCTCCAGCGCGGCGAGTGCGCAAGTGCTTGGTTACGCCTCGACGCCGCAAAGTTCGTTTCCGTCAGACAACGTCATGGTCACCCCGGACCAGCCCGCGTTGAGCGATGACGGCAGCACCGGTGTGCTGCCCGCACGGTTGCGCCGCGCCATCGTCGAGATCAACACCCGCGAGGCACCGGGTACCGTCATCATCGATACCGGCAACACCGCGCTTTATTATGTGCTCGGCCAGGGCCGCGCCATCAGGTACGGCGTCGGCGTCGGCCGCGAGGGCTTCACCTGGGCCGGCACCCAGACCATCACCCGGAAGGCCGAATGGCCGGATTGGCATCCGCCGGCCGAAATGATCGCGCGCCAGCCTTATCTGCCCCGCTTCATGGCCGGTGGCCCCGGCAATCCGCTCGGCGCACGGGCGATGTATCTGGGCTCCAGCGAATATCGCATCCACGGCACCAACGATCCGACCACGATCGGGAAGTTCGTGTCCTCGGGCTGCATCCGGCTCACCAATGAAGACGTCGCGGATCTGTTCAGCCGCGTCGACGTCGGCACCAGGGTCGTGGTGCTGCCGAAGAACGCGCAGCACATCGAAGCGCGGGCAGCGGTGCCGGTTCGCGCTGCGGCTGCGTCGGTTCGCCCTGTCGCGTTGTCGTCGGGCCGCGAGGCGATGAACGCTTCGCCGTCGTCCATCTACTGAGATCAGCAACCCGATCCGGGAGGCGAACATGATCCGGAGATTCGTCAGGCTATTGGCGCTGGGCACCGTGACGATGGCATGCGCCTCGGCGCTGGCTCCGTCGGCGCAGGCGGGAGACTTTCTCTCCGCGCTGTTCGGCGCCTTCGGTAGCCGGCCGCATGCATCAGCATCCTCGATGCCGCTGCCCTTTGCCAATGAGGGCGACGCCAACACGTCCGTGCCGCAGGTCGAAGCGCGTCCGCGTTACGCCGGCGGCCAGGCTTACTGCGTCCGCAGCTGCGACGGGCGCTATTTTCCGATTTCGGCATCCGATAATCAAAGCCGCGCGGCGTCCTGCAACAGCTTCTGTCCGGCCAGCGAGACCAGGCTGGTCTATGGCAGCACTATCGACAGTGCGGCGACCGAAACCGGAAAGCCCTATTCGGAGTTGCCGAACGCGTTTCGCTATCGCAACGAGATCGTTGCGGGCTGCACCTGCAACGGCAAGGATCAGGTCGGCCTCGCCCCGGTCAAGATCGAGGACGATCCGACGCTTCGCAAAGGGGACATCGTCGCTGGCGCCGACGGGCTGATGACCGTGGGACGAGGCCCCGACAGACGCGGCGCCGCGCTGAACTTCTCGCCGGCCCCGCAGCGCATCAGCGCGCGCTATCAGCGCGTCCCGGTGGTGGCGTCGGAGTAGATCACGCTCGTCATGCCCGGCCTTGTGCCGGCATCCACTTTAACAGGCTTCAGCAAGCAAGACGTGGATGGCCGGGAGCGCAGACAAGTATACGCAGTCTGCGCAAGGCAGACAGCTATGCCTGGCCAAGACGAACCAAACTTGCCATCACGCCGCGCGGATCTTGCCGAGGAATTGCGTCACCTGGCTGCCGAGTTGCTGGCTCTGCGTTTCCAGGGTCTGCGAGGCGCGACTGACATCGTCGGCGGCGGCGGCCGAGGCGTCGGCATCCGCTTTGACACCGGTGATGTTGTCGGAGACGTTCTTGGTGCCTTGCGCTGCGTGCTGCGTGCTGCGCGAGATTTCCTGCGTGGCGGCGCCCTGTTCCTGGACCGCCGCGGCGATCGCGGTGGCGACCTCGTTGACCTCGCCAATGATGCTGCCGATGCCCTTGATGGCGTCGATGGCCTCATTGGCCACCTTTTGAATGTCGGCGATCTGCTCGGAGATTTCCTCGGTGGCTTTCGCGGTCTGGCTGGCCAGCGATTTGACTTCGGAGGCAACTACCGCGAAGCCACGGCCCGCTTCGCCGGCGCGCGCCGCTTCGATGGTGGCGTTCAGCGCCAGCAAATTGGTCTGGGCGGCGATGGTGTTGATCAGGCCGACCACTTCGCCGATCCGGCCGGCGGATTTCGCCAGGCCCTGCACCGTGCTGTCGGTCTCGCGTGCCTGACTGACCGCGCGGCTGGCGATCCCGGCGGCATGCGCCGCCTGCTGGCTGATGTCGTTGATCGAGGCGCTCAATTCTTCCGACGCGGAGGCGACGCTCTCGACGCTCATCGAGGCCTCACCGGAGGCCCGCTGTGCGACTTCGACGCGCTCATTGGTCTGGCGGGAGACCGTGGACAGGCCCGACGAGGTCGTTCGCATCTGGCTGGAGGCGTCACCCAGTTGCTGCAACGACTGGCGCACCATGCTCTCGAATTCGCCGACATGGGCCTCGATCGCTTGCTGGCGCGCGGTGGCGCCCGCATTGCGCTCGCGCTCCTGCGCTTCGATCCGCAGTTTGTCGCCGGCCTGCTGCTTGAAGGTTTCCAACGCGCCGGCCAATGCGCCGATCTCGTCCTGCCGTTGTCCATAGCCGGTGTCGACGGCGAGATCGCCGGAGGCCACTTTCAGCATGGCGTCGCGCATGTTGTTAAGCGGCGTGATGACGCGGCGGGTCACGGCGGTCAGGGCGCCGAAGGTCAAGGCGAGGGCGACAGCCAGCAGCACCAGATGCAGGATCAGCGAGTGCTGGGCGTCGGCGCGCTGCGTCACGCTGTATTCGCGGGCCGCGTCGAGCGCGGCTTCGGCTACGCCGACGGCGGCACTGAGGCGTCCGACCGTCACCGGGCTCCACTGGTTCGCGGTCATCTCGGCCTTTTCTCCCGCGATCAGCGCCGTCATCAGGCGCTCACACAAGGCCAGATAGGACGGTTCGAAATAGGCGGTCTTGGTCGCGGCCATCGCGGCGGACAGCGCCGGCGGCAATTGCATCCCCGAGGCCGCCAGTTCGAGCGCATTCCAGGCGATCGTGGTGCCGCCGAAGAACCTGACGTAGTTGGTCTGGATTTCCGGACTGATACGTCCGGCGGCGAGCCCCTTCGAAATGATCAGCGACGCTTCGCCGCCGGTGTTGCGCAGCAGCCAGGCGCTCTGCTTGATCGCCAGCAACTGGTCGATCACGGCGTCCTGATGATTGACGGCGGCGGCAAGCGCTCCGGACAGCTTGTCGAGCGTATCGAGCAGGCCCTGCGTCGTCGCCTGATATTCCTTCGGCAGTGCTGCGCGGCGTGACGCCTTCGGCTTGGCGACTTCGTCCCAAAATTCCTTCTGTTCGGCGGTCAGCGTCTTGAACAGCCGATCGAACTCCGGCACCAGCGTTGCTTGCTGGGCAAACTGCATGGTCGGCAGCAGCTCGAGCGCGTGGCTCATGGCGGGCATTTCGGCCTCGCGAAGGCCGCGCAGATATTTGTCGATATCGGTGTCGACGGGCGTATCGGAATTCAGCAATCGGTCGGTGGTCGAGCGGTCGGTGCGCAGATTATGCATCGCCTTGAACATATAGGCTGAGGTATCGGCGATCACCGAGATGCGGTTGGCCGCCTGCAGGCGCCCCCAGGAATCCCAGGCATTGAACGAAATCCCGATCACCACCCAGAGCGACGTGGCCAGCAATACGATTTTCAAAAGCGCGGATACGGTCAAACGATTCAGCATGAATGCCCCCAAAGCTTCACGCAGTCTGACCAAAAGTGGTAAATATTTAAGTAGTGCTGATGCCGTAGAATTACGGAGCCGTTGAAATCGTTTGCTTTTTTTGGCTCTTGGGGGTTCCCGGCCGGAACCCGGCAGCCCCGAGCGCGTTAACGGGCCGCATAATGCTTAATCGTCCCAGGGGGTTTGCGATGATTGTCGGCGCACTCGTCACGTTTTTGGTCGTTATTCTGATCCTCTATTTGATCAATTTGTTGCCGCTCGACGGCCGCGCCAAGCAGATCGCGCGCGTCGTCGTCATCATCCTCGGCATCGTCTCGCTGCTGAAATACATCGCGGTGTTTTAGCGGTTCGCGTCCGCGCAACGAGATGCCATCACACCACATCGGCCGTCATCACCCGCCGGTGGCGGGTGATGACGGCGATGGGTGTTGCAGCGGCAACGATTTAGCGAACGGCCGAAAACAAAAAAGCCCCGGCATAGGCCGAGGCTTTCTCATTTCAGATCGCAGGCCTTAGCCCGCCGCCTTGGCCTCGCGCCGGCGCGCGGTCAGGATGTATTCGGTATAGCCATTGGGCTGCTCGCGGCCCTTGAAGATCAGATCGCAGGCCGCCTTGAAGGCAACGCCGTCGAATCCGGGCGCCATCGGCCGGTACAGCGCATCGCCCTTGTTCTGGCCGTCGACCACGACGGCCATTCGCTTCAGCGACTCCATCACCTGTTCTTTGGTGATGACGCCCTGATGCAGCCAGTTGGCCAGATGCTGGCTCGAGATGCGCAGCGTGGCGCGGTCTTCCATCAGCCCGACATCGTGGATGTCGGGCACCTTGGAGCAGCCGACGCCCTGGTCGATCCAGCGCACGACATAGCCGAGGATGCCCTGGCAATTGTTGTCGATCTCCTGCTTCACATCGTCGGGCGCCCAGTTCGATTGCGACACCGGAATGGTGAGGATGTCCGACAGCTTGGCGCGCGGACCGCCCTTGCTCAGCTCCTGCTGGCGCGCCTGCACATTGACCTGATGATAATGCAGCGCGTGCAGCGTGGCCGCGGTCGGCGACGGCACCCAGGCGGTGGTGGCGCCGGCCTGCGGATGCGCGATCTTCTGCGTCAGCATGTCCGCCATCTTGTCCGGTGCGGCCCACATGCCCTTGCCGATCTGGGCATGGCCGGGCAGGCCGTCGATCAGGCCCATATCGACGTTCCAGTCTTCATAGGCCTTGATCCAGGGTTGCGCCTTCATGTCGTTCTTGCGGATCATCGGGCCGGCTTCCATCGAGGTATGGATCTCGTCACCGGTGCGATCCAGAAAGCCGGTGTTGATGAAGCAGATACGTTCCAGCGCCTGCTGGATGCAGGCCTTGAGGTTGATCGTGGTGCGGCGCTCCTCGTCCATGATGCCGACCTTCATGGTGTTTTCCGGCAGACCGAGCATCTTCTCGACCCGGCCGAACAGCTCGCAGGTCAGCGCGACCTCGTCGGGGCCGTGCATCTTCGGCTTGACGATGTAGACCGATCCGGTGCGGCTGTTGCGGGTCTTGCCGTTGCCCTTGATGTCATGCACCGCCAGTAGCCCGGCGACGGCGGCATCGAGCAGGCCTTCCGGAATTTCCTCGCCTTTGCTGTCGAGCACGGCGTCGGTGAACATGTGATGGCCGACATTGCGCATCAACAACAGGCTGCGGCCGTGCAGCTTGAGTTCCTTGCCGTCGGGCGTCTTGTAGACGCGGTCGGGGTTGAGCGCGCGCTTCAGCGTCTTGCCGCCCTTGTCGAAATCGGCCGACAGCGTGCCGTCCATCAGGCCCAGCGTGTTGCGATAGACCAGCACCTTGTCTTCGGCATCGACGGTGGCGACGCTGTCTTCCATGTCGAGAATGGTGCTGACGGCGGATTCGAGGATCATGTCGGAGACCCCGGCCGGATCGTCCTTGCCGATGATGTGGCTGTGGTCGATCCTGAGTTCGACATGCATGCCGTTATTGACCAGCAGGATAGCCGAAGGCGCGGCCGCGTCGCCCTGATAACCGGCGAACTGGGTATTGGTCTTCAGCGCGGTGAAGTTGCCGCTCTTGAGTTTGACCGCGAGCTGGCCGGCGATCACGCTGTAGGAGGTGACATCGGTGTGACTGCCAGTCGCCAGCGGCACGGCCTGGTCGAGAAACGCCTTGGCTTTCGCGATCACCTTGGCGCCGCGGGCCTTGTTGTAGCCCTTGCCGCCTTCGCTCGGATCGTGCGGGATCGCGTCGGTGCCGTAGAAGGCGTCGTACAGGCTGCCCCAGCGCGCATTGGCGGCGTTCAGGGCGTAGCGCGCATTGGTCAGCGGCACCACGAGCTGCGGTCCGCAGATCTTGCCGATTTCGTCATCGACATTGGCGGTCTTGACCGTTTGGGTCGCCGGTTCCGGCAAGAGATAACCGATCTCCTTGAGGAACGCCGTGTAGGCGTTCATGTCGAACGGCTTGCCTTTGTGGGCCCGATGCCAGCCGTCGATTTTCGCCTGCAGCGCATCGCGCACCGCGAGCAGATCGCGGTTTTTCGGCGCCAGATCGCGGACGATGGCGGCCAGCCCGGCCCAGAACACATCGGGCGAAATCCCGGTCCTGGGGGTGGCTTCCTTGGCGATAAAGTCGAACAGGACGGGGGCGATCTTCAGTCCGTGGGCGTCGATGCGATTCATTATGACTCTCGCGAAAAGCGGGCAATTACACGCTGTTTTCAGGGTAAGCAAAATAAGCGCCACAGCAGGCGGCGTCTGCGCGCCTTTTAGCGCCAAAGGCTCGGCCGTGAGAAGACTTTTGACAGGGCCGTGCCGGGTAAACAATGGCCGCGGACTTGCATGGACGTGGCATGGATTTTGGGAGCCAGACCAGTCCGTATCTCGAACGGAATGCTCGGCTGATCTGGTTGGTATCCTGGGTATAATTTTGGGAGTGTTGTCGCCGATGAGCCGGTGTTTGGAACTGCCGGATAGCCTCGTAAACATCCCGAAACAACCATGCCCTATGCACAGGAGCGCAACCGGTCCGTCACGGGATCGTTGTCGAGAACAGGCATCCACCGACCATGGCCATGGGAGGTAAAAATTCTATAGTTGCATCGCAATATAGAGAAATAATTTTCTCTTTGTAGCCATTGAAATGGGATTATAAAGAAAATAATTCCAGCTAACCCCAGAAGGTGGGGAAGAGGGTGTCGCATGCGATTCCTGCCGGTATTTCTAGATATGCAAGCCGGTTCCGTCCTGCTCGTCGGCGGCGGCGAGTTGGTGCGCGCAAAATTGCGCGTGCTCGCGGCAGCCGGCGCCCGCATCCGCTGGTTTGCGACCGATGGCGACCATGATGTTGGCGGACTGGATGCCGACAGCGTGGCGAGGATCGAGTTTGCCGCTGGCGATCCCTTGACCGCCGATCTCCATGGCGTCATCGCGGTGCTCTGCGCGGGCGCGGGCGACGTCGGGATTGCGATGTCGGTTCGGGCGAAGGCGGCCGGTCTGCCCGTCAATGTCATGGACGATCTGGCCCATTCGACTTTCATTTCTCCCGCGGTCGTCGATCGCGGCGATGTCGTTGTCGCCATCGGCACCGGCGGCGCCTCGCCGGTGGTGGCGCGCCGCTTGCGCGAGCGCATTGAGGCGGTGTTGCCGGCCCGCATCGGCGACCTCGCCACGTTCATTGGCCGCTTCCGAAAATCGATCAACGGCCGCATTGCCGAGATGCCGCTGCGCCGCCGCTTCTGGGAGCGCGTGGTTGATGGTCCGATCGGCGCGCTGGTGCTGGCGGGACGCGGCCGCGAGTCCGAGCGGGCGCTGTCCGATATCCTCGACCCCACCGCTTTCGCCAGCGCATCGGGCGCAGCTAAGGGCCGGGTGACGCTGGTTGGTGCCGGTCCAGGCGATCCGGATCTGCTCACGGTCAAGGCGCTGCGCGCGCTGCAGGACGCCGATGTGGTGTTCTACGATGAACTGGTCTCATCCGAGATTCTCGATCGCGTGCGGCGCGATGCGGCGCGCATTCCGGTCGGCCGCCGCGTCGGCAAGCCCGGGATTGGTCAGGAGGCCATCAACAAATTGATGATCGAAGCCGCCAAATCGGGCCAGCGCGCCGTGCGGCTGAAGGGCGGCGACGCGTTCGTGTTCGGCCGTGGCGGTGAAGAAGTCGAAGCGCTGCGCCAGGCCGGCATTGCCTATTCGGTCGTACCGGGCATTACCGCGGCCCTCGGCGCCGCCGCGCAGTTCGAGGTGCCGCTGACGTTCCGCAACGAGGCGCTGCGCATCACCTTTCTTACCGCGCATAAAGCCAGTGACGCTGCATCCGTCGACTGGGCGGCGTTGACCGACGCCAAGATGACCGTGGTCGTCTATATGGGAATGACCGCGGCGACCTCGGTCCGTGCCGGCCTGCTGGCCGCGGGCCGCTCGCCGCAAACCCCGGTCGGCGTGTTCGCACGGGCGACCTTGCCCGACGCGCAAGCCGCGGTCGGTGTCCTCGGCGAACTGCCCGATCTGGTCGAACGGATCGATCGCGGCCCCGCCATTCTGGTGATCGGCGACGTGGTCGCGCACTCCGCACCTTGGCTTGATCAGATTTGGCACGATCAGAATTTCACTCATACGATCTCGCAACTATTGGAAGCTGCCGAATGACCTCCCCGCTTGAACAGAAGAAAATCAAAATTACCGGACCGTCGATGGTGACCGCCAACCGCACCTGGGATGGCATCGTGATCTATCGCACGGCACACCAGGGCTGGTCGGCGGAGCTTGCGGGCGCCGCGATCGTGCGTACCTCGGATGAGGCGCGGGCGTTGCTGGCGGAATCCATCGCCGACGACGTCGGCGCGATCGGGGCCTATATCGCGCCGGTCGAAATCAAGAACACCGGCGCGATCAAGCCCGGCAATTTGCGTGAACACATCCGGTCCGAAGGCGTCACCATCGGCGTTTCGGTTCCGGCATAAGGCGTATCTTCCATGTATGCATATGACGAGCTTGACCGCACGCTCATCAACGAGCGGGTTTCGGAATTTCGCGATCAGGTGAAGCGCCGGCTGTCCGGCGAGTTGACTGAAGACGAATTCAAGATGCTGCGGCTGCAGAACGGCGTCTATCTGCAACTGCACGCCTATATGTTCCGGGTCGCTATTCCGTACGGCACGCTGTCGTCGAATCAGCTGCGGCGACTGGCGCATGTCGCGCGCCGTTACGATCGCGGCTATGGTCATTTCACCACCCGGCAGAACATCCAGTTCAACTGGATCAAGCTGGCCGAATTGCCGGACGCGCTGGCGGATCTTGCCGAGGTTGGCATCCACGCGATGCAGACCTCGGGCAACAACACCCGCAACGTCACCTCGGACCAATGGGCCGGCGTCGCGCCCGGCGAGATCGAGGATCCGCGAATTTGGTCGGAATTGTTGCGCCAATACACCACGCTGCATCCGGAATTCTCGTTCCTGCCGCGCAAGTTCAAGTTTGCGATCACGGCGTCCAAGCACGATCGCGCAGCCATCAAGATTCACGATGTGGGCTTAAGGCTGCACAAGAACGACGATGGCGAGACCGGCTTCGAAGTGTTGGTCGGCGGTGGTCTCGGGCGCACGCCGTTTCTTGCCAAGACCATCCGGCATTTCGTGCACGGCCATGACCTGCTAAGTTACGTCGAGGCTATCCTGCGCGTCTACAATCGCTATGGCCGCCGCG
>JBDTKZ010000011.1:0-2582 GCA_039935075.1 Bradyrhizobium sp. | reverse complement strand
AAGAACCTGAAGTGGAACAACATCAAGCCGCAGGTCGACGAGATCGAATTCCCCGACAAGCACCGCATCATCCTGCTGTCGGAAGGGCGCCTCGTGAATCTCGGCAACGCGATGGGCCATCCGTCCTTCGTGATGTCGGCCTCGTTCACCAACCAGACGCTGGCGCAGATCGAACTGTTCGCCAACAACAAGGGCGGCAAGTACGAGAAGAAGGTCTATGTGCTGCCGAAGTCGCTGGACGAAAAGGTCGCGCGGCTGCATCTCGCCAAGATCGGCGTCAACCTGACCAAGCTGCGTCCCGACCAGGCCGACTATATCGGCGTCAAGCCGGAAGGCCCGTTCAAGAGCGATCATTATAGGTATTGATATCGCACCGTCATTCCGGGTTCGCGCTTGCGCGCGCCCCGGAATGACACGGAGAGTTTTCGACCAATCGTCATGCCCGGCCTTGTGCCGGGCATCCACGTCTTTAAGGTTATGATGGGCAAAGACGTTGGGGGCGGGCACCTCCCGGAGGGTATCATGCAGATCGAACATTTCGACGTCCTCATCGTCGGCGCGGGCCTCTCCGGCATCGGCGCGGGCTTTCATCTGCAGCAGAAATGTCCCGGCAAGAGCTACGTCATTCTGGAGGGCCGCGATTGCATCGGGGGCACCTTGGATCTGTTTCGTTATCCCGGCATCCGCTCCGACTCGGACATGTTCACGCTGGGCTATTCGTTCAAGCCGTGGACCGAACCCAAGGCGATCGCGGACGGGTCGCGAATCCTGAATTACGTCCGCGAGACCGCCGCCGAGAACGGCATCGACAACAACATCCGCTATCATCATCGGGTCAAGCGCGCGGCGTGGTCGACGCCGGATGCGCGCTGGAGCGTGGAGGCCGAACGCATCACCGGCGAGGGCGCCACCGAGATCATCAACTTTACCTGCAATTTCCTGTTCATGTGCTCCGGTTATTACAATTACGAGAACGGCTATTCGCCGGAGTTTCCGGGCTCGGCTGATTTCGCCGGCCGCATCGTGCACCCGCAGAAATGGACCGACGACGTCGATTATGCCGGCAAGCGCGTGGTGGTGATCGGCTCGGGCGCGACCGCGGTAACGCTGGTGCCGGAGATGGCCAAGAAGGCCGCGCATGTCACCATGCTGCAGCGCTCGCCGACCTATGTGGTGTCGCGCCCGGCGCAGGATCCGGTGGCCAACAAATTGCGCGCGAAACTCCCCGCCAAGCTCGCCTATCATCTTATTCGCTGGCGCAACGTGATGTGGGGGATGTATTTCTTCCAGCTTTCGCGCCGCAAGCCGGAGCGGGTCAAGCAATTGATCCTCGGCGGCGTCAAAATGGCGCTCGGACCAGACTACGACATCGGCACGCATTTCACGCCGCGCTACAATCCGTGGGATCAGCGGCTGTGCCTGGTGCCCGACGGCGATCTGTTCAAGGCGATCCGGGAAAAACGCGCCGAGGTCGTGACCAGCCAGATCGAGACCTTCACCGCGAAAGGCATCAGGCTGAAGGACGGCAGCGAGCTTGAAGCCGACATCATCGTCACCGCGACCGGACTTAATCTGCAGGTGCTTGGCGGCCTCGAGGTCAGCGTCGACGGCCGCAACGTCGATTTCGCCCGCACCCTGAACTACAAGGGCATGATGTATTCCGATGTGCCCAACATGGCGTCCGCGTTCGGTTACACCAATGCGTCATGGACGCTGAAATGCGACCTGACCTGCGAATATGTCTGCCGTCTCATCAATTACATGGACCGCCGCGGCTACAAGCAATGCATGCCGCACAATGTCGATCCCACCATCACCGAAATGCCGTCGCTGAATTTCTCGTCCGGCTATGTGCAGCGTTCGGTGGCGCAGATGCCGAAGCAGGGGTCGAAGCGGCCGTGGCGGCTGTATCAGAACTATGCGCTCGATATCGTCACCCTGCGGTTCGGCAACGTCGACGACGGGGTCATGCAGTATTCGTGACCGCTTGATCGGCAGCATCCGCGCCCGGACGCCCTATGCGTTGTTTCGCGTATACGGTTGGCGGCGCAAAAAGGCCCCGAACCTGATTCGGGGCCTTTCGGTTTGATTGAACTGCGGTGGTTACGCGGCCGGTTCGCCGATCGATACCTTCAGCGTGCCGACGCCGTCGACGCCGCATTCGATCTTGTCGCCCGGCTTGAGCTGCGAAACGCCGGCCGGGGTTCCCGTCATAATGATATCGCCGGCGGCTAGCGCGACCTGCTGGGAGAGCTGCCAGATGATCTCGGGCACGTTCCAGATCAGTTCGGTGAGGTCGCCTTTCTGGGTTTCGGTGCCGTTCACCGTCAGCCAGATCTTGCCCTTGGTTGGGTGACCGATCTTGGAGGCGGGCTGCAGCGCTGAGCAGGGCGCGGAATAGTCGAACGACTTGCCGATCTCCCAGGGACGTTCCTTCTTGCGCGAGGCAATCTGCAGGTCGCGGCGGGTGAGGTCGATGCCGACGGCGTAGCCGTAGACATGGTCGAGCGCCTTGTCGGCGGGAATGTTGAGGCCGCCGCTCTTCATCGCCACCACCAGTTCGACCTCGTGATGCAGGTCCT
>JBDTKZ010000010.1:0-129494 GCA_039935075.1 Bradyrhizobium sp. | reverse complement strand
GGAAGAAATCCAGGCCGCTCGCCCGCTGCGCGTCAAGGTGATCACCGCGCAGCCCGGCGATACCGTCGAATCGCTGTCGCACCGCATGGCCGGCGTCGACCGCCCGGCCGAGCGCTTCCGCGTCCTCAACGGCCTCGACGACCACGCCCAGATCAAGGCCCGCGATCGCGTGAAGATCGTGGTGGATTGAGAGACGCTGTCGCGCATTGACGCGACCCATCGTTCGCAGGAAACGCAACCGCCAGCTTTCGTCATCCCGGGCCTGCGCCAAACGGCGCATCCCGGAATGACTAATAATAAAAATCACGAAAATCAAAAAGCCCGGTCTTTCGACCGGGCTTTTCTAATTCAATCCGATAAAGCTGCTTACGCGGCCTCGTCGGCAACAGCGGTGTCGTCGGCGTCACCATCGGCGTCCGCGTCGCTTTCCGCGCCGGCTTCGGCCTCGGTCTTGGCACCGCGGCGCGGGCTCTTGGCGAGCTGGCCTTCGATTTCCTTGACCGCTTCGGTTTCGGTGACGTGCTGCACGACGGCGATCTCGCGCGACAGGCGATCGAGGGCGGCCTCATAAAGCTGCCGTTCGCTGTAGGACTGCTCGGGCTGCGATTCGGAGCGATAGAGGTCGCGCACCACTTCGGCGATCGCAACGATGTCACCCGAGTTGATCTTGGCTTCGTATTCCTGCGCGCGGCGGGACCACATCGTGCGCTTGACGCGGGCACGGCCCTTGAGCGTCTCCAGCGCGCGCTTGACCAGCGCCGGCTCCGACAGCTTGCGCATGCCGACATTGGCGACCTTGGCGGTCGGCACCCGCAAGGTCATCTTGTCCTTCATGAAATTGATCACGAACAGCTCAAGCCTGGCGCCGGCGATCTCCTGCTCCTCGATGGCCAGGATCTGGCCAACGCCATGGGCGGGATACACCACGAATTCATTGGTCTTGAAGCCCTGGCGCTGGGTCAGCACCTTCTTCGGCTCCTCGACCCGCGGGGCGGCAACCACCGGCTTGGCGGCAACAACGGGCTTCGCGGCGGCGGCGGCAGCCACCGGCTTCGACACGGGAGCCTTCACAGGGGCCTTGGCAGCGACAGGAGCCTTGGCAGCGACAGGAGCCTTGGGAGCGGCGATCTTCGGAGCAGCGGCCTTCGAAACAGTCGCTTTCGCGGCAGTTTTTGCAGTCTTGTTTGGCATTGCGCTTCTTTTGTTTTTCGAGGATTTTGCAGCCGTGGCCTTGGCGGCGGCCCGGGTATCCTTCAGATGGGTATCCTTGGGAGAAGTCCGGACACGGCTCTTGGTTGCACTGCGGCTGACCGCAGCGGCTTTTTTGGAACCCTTGGAAACACTCTTTTTACGCGTTTTCTGTGACACAGCCTGCGCGCGGAACTGCCACGCCCCTGTTCGATGTTTCACGGGAACCTCTGACGCCACAGGATACGCATGGCTGGGTTCGGCTTGTATTGTGCCTAATATAGCACAAATTCCGCAAAAATCAATGGTTTAGGGGCTGTGCCAATAGCTTATGGGCCGTTTCGGACCTATCAATCCGGATTAGGGTTAAGCCGACGGACGGCGGGGCCTCACCGAAGCGTGACCGAATAATCAGTCGCCGGTACCGGGTGCCGGAGAAAAATATTTCTCGAACTTGCCTTCGACGCCCTCGAATTCCTTGGCGTCCGCGGGCTGGTCCTTCTTCTGGGTGATGTTCGGCCAAGTCTTGGCGTATTCGGTGTTCACCTCGAGCCACTTCTCGAGGCCCGGCTCGGTATCCGGCTTGATGGCGTCGGCGGGGCATTCCGGCTCGCACACGCCGCAATCGATACATTCGTCGGGATGGATGACTAGCATGTTGTCACCCTCGTAGAAGCAGTCCACCGGGCAGACTTCAACGCAATCGGTATATTTGCATTTAATGCAGGCTTCAGTGACGACGTAAGTCATCTAGTCCAGGCTCCGAAACGGGTCAATTTTCTGAAGGTTGCGTAGCGCATGAGCCCCGCAGGGGCAAGTGAAGCGCGGCGGCCCCGCGAGGCGTTTTTGTGCAGGTCTGTTGTTTAATTTCTGTTGTTTGATCGCAGATAGCTATTCCGGCCGCTTCTGCAAATCGGGCGGCTTCAGATCCTCATAGAGCACGCGTGCCGCCGGGGCGTCACCGCGGCGCTCGGCAAAGCCCACGATTTTAACGATGCGGACGCTGTGATCGAGCCCGATGGTCAGGACATCGCCGGGCTTCACGCCATGACCGGGCGATTTTTCGCGCACGCCATTGACGCGGACATGACCGGCCTCGACCAGCGCCGCCGCGCTGCTGCGGGCCTTGACCACCCGCGCATACCACAACCATTTATCGAGACGCTGGCGCTCCAAACGACACCATTCGCAACAACACTTGTTTGATTAGTCCTTGCGGTTGCCGGCGAGCTGCTCCTTGAGCGCAGCCAGTTTGGCAAACGGCGAATTGGGATCGATCGGCCGATCGCGCTCACGCGGTGCGGCGCTGGTCGCCCATTGGCGATGCGACGGACCGCTGTCGCGCTTGTCGCGGCCGCCTTTGTCGCGGCCCCCGAAATCGCGGCCGCCCTTGTTGCGATCGCCTTTATTGCGATCGCCATCGCGATTACCTGGCGGCTTGTTGGGACGATCGCCCTTCTCGCGGTCCTTGCCCTCAAAACGCTCGCGCGGCGGACGGCCGCGGTCATTGCGCTGGTCGGGACGTTGATCGGGACGCGCTTCGGCCGACACCGGCGCGCCATCCGCGGGCGCGGCCGCCGTAACGGCAGGCGCGTCGGTGCGTGGCTTGCGGAACTCGTTGTTGCGACGGCGACGATGATGCTCGCGCTTCTCGCCGGCGCCGGCCTCGCCTGTAGCAGCGGCTGGCGTGCCATCTTGCGCGGCGTTCTGGTTGCCCTGATGGCGCTGAGGACGGTTGCGATCGTGCCGCGGGCGACGCTCGTCCGAGCGTCCGCCGGGCCGCCAGACTTCGATCAGTTCCGGCGTTGCGAGAGCGGCATCGGGCTCAGCCGCGGCGGCTTCGCCGGTGGCCGCGGCTTCAGCAGGGGCCTGATCTGCAGCGGTTTGATCTTGCGTCGCTTCGGATGTGGCAGCCTCAACCACGGCTGCGGGTTCCTGCGCGGCTTCAACAGGTGTGGCTTCAACAGGCGCAGCTTCCACCGCCGCCGCGGCCTCTTCAGCCGGCGGCGCATCGTGGGTGACTTCGGCGACATCGTTGCTCGCGGCAACGACTTCGGGCTCCGACGCCGCGGCCTCGGTCGTCGTCACGGCTTCCGCCGACGCCTCTTCAGCAGCGGCATTCTCGGCAGCCAGCGCCTCGAGCACAGCGGCTTCCACGCTGGTTGCTTCCGGCGGCGCCTCGAATACAGCCACTTCCGCGCTCGCTGCTTCCGCAGGCACCGCCACCGGCTTCGGCGGCAACGGCGCGCGCTTCTCGCTGCGATAGCCGAGCGCGCGCAGCACCGAGGCAAAGTCTTCGCCGGCCGAACCGGTCAGCGAGGTCATCGACTGCGTCACCACAAAACTGCGGCCGTCGAACGCGCCGGCGGGCTTTTCACCCGGCGAGGATTCGCGCCACGACAGAGCGGGACGAATCAGATCGGCGAGACGTTCCAGGATATCGACGCGCACCGCGCGCTCGCCGCATTGCTTGTAGCCGAGCACGCGATAGGCATCGCGTGGCAACGCCTTGTCGACCGGGAACGAAGTCCGGCCGCTGCCGGCCAGATGCTGCGCACCCGACAATGCGGACATATCGACGTTGTCCTGCTTCTGCGCCCACAACAGCGACGCCAGCGCGCGCGCCGCCGGCTTCAACAGCGGCGGCACATAGATGTGATAGGCGCCGAACCGCACACCGTATTTGCGCAAGGATGCGCGCGACGGCTGATCGAGATCCTTCATCTCGGCGGAAATCTTGGCGCGCTCCAGCACGCCCAGCGCTTCGATCAGCTGGAACGCAATGCCGCGCGCGATGCCGGTGATGTCCTCGGCCTTGGTGAGATCGAACAGCGGCCCGAGCAATTTCTCGATATGCGTCTTCAGCCACAGATCGAGCCGGGTCTGTACGGCGTCGCGCGGCGCGCCGTTGAGGCGGTCGTCGGAAATAATGCGCAGCCGCGGGTGCAGCGAATCGTCGGCGGCCACCAGTTTGGCTACCGCGTCGCCGGTCCAGCGGATGGTGCCGTCCGAGGCCAGCACGAACTGATCGTCCGGTGCCGCCGCCAGTTTTTCCGCGCGCGCGTCGATTTCGCCGGCCAGCGCCTTCTGCGCGGTCGCCTGCAACGCCTTCGCATCGGATCCGGCTTCCGCCGCGTCTGGCGCAAAGGTAAATCCATCGAGGCGGCCAATCACGTGGCCTTCCACGATCACTTCGCCAGTCTTGCCGATTTCCGTATTCAACACCGTGTTCTCCCGCAGGCGGCGCATCAATACACTGGTACGGCGGTCAACGAAACGCTCCGTGAGCCGTTCATGCAGCGCATCGGACAATTTATTTTCGACCTCGCGTGCAATCCCCTGCCAATGTTCGGGGTCGGCCAGCCAATCCGGGCGGTTGGCGACGAAGGTCCAGGTCCGGATTTGCGCGATCCGGGCCGATAGCGTGTCGATATCGCCATTGACGTTGTCGGCCTGATCGACCTGGGAAGCGAACCAGGCATCGGGAATCCGGCCCTTTTGCATGAGAAAACCGAACAAAGTGGTGACCAATTCGGCATGGGCGGCGGGCGCGATCTTGCGGTAATCCGGGATCTGGCAGGCGTCCCACAGCCGTTCCACGGCCGCAGGACCCACCGCCATCTCGCGCACATCGGCGTCGCGCGCGGCGTGATCCAGCACACGTAAGTCCTCGGCGATCGGCGCCCGGGTCAGCGCCTCATGCGTCGGCGACAGCGCCAGCGACACCTGCAGCGCGCCCAGCGACGAGAAATCCAGCCGCGAATTGCGCCATTGCAGCACTTTCACGCTCTCGAAGGTGTGGTTCTGCAGCGCATTGACCAGTTCCGGCTCGAACGGCGCGCAGCGCCCCGTCGTCCCAAAAGTGCCATCCCTGGTGGCGCGGCCGGCGCGGCCGGCGATCTGGGCGAATTCGGACGGATTAAGCCGGCGGAATTGATAGCCATCATATTTGCGGTCGGAGGCGAACGCGACGTGGTCGACGTCGAGGTTCAGCCCCATCCCGACCGCATCCGTAGCCACGAGATAATCGACGTCGCCGGACTGGAACATCGCCACCTGCGCGTTCCGTGTCCGCGGCGACAGCGAGCCCAGCACCACGGCGGCGCCGCCATGCTGGCGCTTGATCAGTTCGGCGATGGCGTAAACCTCGTCCGCCGAGAACGCCACGATCGCGGTGCGGCGCGGCTGCCGGGTGATCTTGCGGTCGCCGGCGAATTCAAGCTGCGACAGCCGCGGCCGGGTGACGATGCTGGCGCCGGGCAACAGCCGCTCGATGATCGGGCGCATGGTGGCCGCACCCAGCAACAGCGTCTCGTCGCGGCCGCGCCGGTGCAGGATGCGATCGGTGAACACGTGCCCGCGCTCCAGATCGGCCGCGATCTGGATTTCATCGACCGCGAGAAACGAGACGTCGAGATCCCGCGGCATCGCCTCCACGGTGGACACCCAATAGCGCGCCTTCGGCGGCTTGATCTTTTCCTCGCCGGTGATCAGCGCCACCGCATCGGCGCCGACCCGGTCGACGATCTTGTTGTAGACCTCGCGCGCCAACAGCCGCAGCGGCAACCCGATCACCCCGGAGGAATGCGCGACCATCCGCTCGATCGCCAGATGGGTCTTGCCGGTGTTGGTCGGCCCCAGCACCGCGGTGACGCCGGCGCCGGGAGCCCGGTCATTGGAGAACAAGTTTTGCGAGTAGAGCGGCGGGGGAGACGAAAAGGCCATGATTTCAGGTAGTTTCTGCGTCGCTTGCTTTGAAGAGGTGTCTCGTTATGCGACGCTTGGGCGGTCGCGGCTTAAGCTCTGGAACGAGTCCGGAACGAATCGCGCCCGAATCGGTGACTCCGCTCAACTCCTGAAACGTTCACCGCAACATCTCGCGCTCATGGTCGGTGATGGCACTAGATCAAGTTCGGAGCCCTCCCACAAGCGACGGTTTTTCGGCGAATTCCTTAAAGTTAGAGAGGGTGCGGAGTCGAATCAGAAGTGGAGCAGAGTCAAGCTTGATTCCTGGGGTTGTGGGCTTCTTACCTCTCCCCGCCGGGGAGAGGTCGGCGAGGAGCGAAGCGACGAACCGGGTGAGGGGCGGTGGCTCCATCGAAACGGCAAGAACCCTCACCCGCCGCGCCTTCGGCGCAGCGACCTCTCCCCGGCGGGGAGAGGTGAAACTGTGCCCGTTGCACCAATGTACATTCCCAGCGACTTTCCGCGTCATTCCGGGGCGCGTCGAAGACGCGAACCTCAGATGCGCAGTTGCGCATCGGGGAATCTCGAGATTCCGGGTCTGGTGCTTCGCACCATCCCGGAATGACCCGGGAGGTTTATCACTGCGTCTTCGCGGCATGCGGGGGCGCCGCTGTGGTGACGAACTCAGTGGCTTCCAGCATCGCGGGGCCGAGCGGGGTCGGGATTCGCATCCGATAGGGGATCAGCATCCTTGTTCCCGCCAGCGGCGCGAACGCGATCTCCATCTTGCGTTCCGCGGAGAGATATTTGATCACCGGGCGATCCGGGATGTAGCCCGACACCGGCGTGAAATACAGCGCGCAGACCAGCACCGGGCCCTGATAGCCCTTTTCCGCCTTGACGGTTTCCATGCGTTTGAAATCGAGCTTGAGGTCGTAGCGCATCTGGCCGTCGAAGATCGCGGCACCCGTGCGGCAGGAATCCGGCGCCATGATCTCGCCGGTGCCCGGCACCCGCAGGATCGCGCCGGTCATCGGATCGTAGACGCCGTGGCGCTGCGCCTCGGTGACCGGAATGCGGTCGGCATCGACAGGCGGTTCCGGATCGATGATGAATTCCTTCACATAGCCGTTCACCAGCGCGATCCGGATGGTTTCGGATTTCTTCGAGGTGGTGGTGGTCGCGGCGTAGCCTGATGAGACCAGCGCGCCGTTGACGACCCGGCCCTGCGAGGCGCTGCTGCCGGAGCCGCCGGCGAAGGCCTTTAACAGCCCCGCGGTGCCGCCGGAGGCGGCGGCGGAGAACTGATCGTCCGCGATTTCGATGGTCCAGGTGCCGCGGCCGATGGGAATCCCGGCCAACGTCGCCTCATAGCGGGCGTCGAGCTTCCCCTGCGCCTGCGCCGCATGGCCGGGCACCAGCAGCAGCATGGCGGCCGCGCACAGTCCTCCAAACGCCCGCAGCCAGATCGGGGCGGCGGCGGGGTATGGCATCCCATAAGAGGTGGTCACTGACGGAGGATCCTCGACGACGCGCGATCGGTCATTCATTGGGGCAATACTACCCGGCAAACCACCAACCAGGCGTATGCCGCTTCATTCAAAATTCGCATGGAACTATCGCCGGGATTTCGCGCGCTTTTGAGCCAATCAGCCGCACCGCATTGCCGGAAAATCCACCTGCAACGATTTCGGCGTCGAATACGCCGTTTATATGATGCACTTAGGCGCGGTTTACAGACCCTGAGCAGCCCTGTTAAGGCTTGGGAACACTGATAAAACGGGCTTTCCCCCGCTGCTTTTGCCGCTTCCAACCTTGACGCACGAAAGCCTAGCCCCTATACGTCCGCGGTTCCCGAGAAGGACATGATTTTGGACCCCCCGCGGCCGGCCCTTATAAAAGGGCGGAGACCGGGGATGGCAGAGGATTTTCTAAAATGTCGCGGCGCTGTGAATTGACGGCCAAGGGCCCGATGGTGGGCAACAAGGTGAGCCACTCGAACACCAAGACCAAGCGCCGGTTCCTGCCGAACCTGTGCCAGGTCACCTTCATCTCGGATGCGCTCGGCCGCAACGTGCGCCTGCGCGTCTCGACCAACGCGATCAAGAGCGTCGATCACCGCGGCGGCCTCGATGCCTTCCTGATCAAGGCCAAGGCCGACGTTCTCTCGCCCCGCGCGCTGGACCTGAAGCGCGCGATCGAGAAGAAGCTGCCGAAGGTAGAGTTTGTGAAGAAGGCGAGCTGAGGTTTAGCTGCGCTGCAACTAATTAGTTGACGAGATTTAGCGGCCGGGTCGGGAGACCCGGCCGTTTTCGTTTGCGGCATCCCACAAAAATACTTTCTGAATTTTGCAGATTTCTTTCATCCGGTCTTTTGCGGAACTTGCAGAATGACTCGGGAACCCCAATATCTCGCTGCAACCATCGGTCGAAGATGGAATCACGCACGCTTAGAGCGTTTACGGCGCTCAGGGGGAAATGCCAGTGAAGTATTTGATTGCGATCTCGGGGCCCGTCGCGTCAGGGAAGTCTGCCCTCGCAAACGAGATGCTGAAGCGCTTCAAGACATTCCGCATCTCGACGCGCCAACTCATCGCAGATACGGGTGCTCCAAACGAACGAAACGCACTGATCGAAGCTGGCAAGCAGCTTGATATCAATACGGACGGAACCTGGATACGCGACGGCATCCGTCCATACGTTCAACAGAACGAAAATAGCAGCGACATCATCCTCGTCGATGCAGTCCGTACTGAACGTCAGATTCATCACCTGCGTGAGGAGTTCGGTGAGAAGCTATTTCACATCCACATCTCTGTACCCTACCGAGTGGCGAAAGAGCGGTACGAGGTACGTGGCGCCGAATGGGACAAGGGTGTGTCGTATGAGGATGTCCGCGCTGACCCCACCGAAAGCGGCGTGTGGTCCCTCGATAGAATCGCGAATCGGGCCGTCGAGAATTATCAATGCGACCCGGCTTCGGTCTTGGCGCGGGCGATAGCTGGTCTCTCCCTGTTCCCCCTGCAAACTGATAAATTGGTCGATGTACTCGTAGGAGGCCAGTACGGGAGCGAGGGCAAGGGCAACGTATGCGCCCACCTCGCTCACGACTACGACGTACTAATGAGAGTTGGTGGCCCAAACGCCGGTCATATGGTCGCCTATCCGAGACAAAAATACGTACAACTTCCTTCGGGCACGCGGTCGAACCCGGCTGCCAAAATCTTGGTCGGCGCGGGAGCGACTATTTGGCCGGCGCAGATGGTCAAGGAAATCGCGGAATGTGGCCTTACGAAAGATCGCTTGGTGATCGACGAACAGGCAATGATCATCGAACAGTCTGACCGCGACATTGAAGCGGAACTGCTAGGTGGAATTGCCTCAACAAAACAGGGCGTCGGCGCCGCGACCGCCCGAAAGATTATCGGACGCGGGTGTAAGCCCCCGTTCGGAGACATCGTTAGGCTAGCGCGTGAGCATCCGGACCTAAAAGAATTTGTGAGGCCCGTGGCGCACGAACTCGAAAATGCATATGCAGCCGGTCAACGCATCATGCTTGAGGGAACTCAGGGTACAAGCTTTAGCTTGCACCATGGTGCTTACCCTTATGTCACATCCCGAGAGACTACCGCTTCTGGATGCCTTGCAGATGCAGGCATCGCTCCGAACCGAGTGCGCCGAATCGTGATGGTAACCAGGACCTATCCGATCCGCGTAGGCGGCACGTCGGGCCCGATGGAGATGCCTATCGAAACGAAGGTCATCGCCGAACGGTCTGGGTTGCCGCTCGAGCAAATTGACAAAACTGAGGTCGGGACGATATCCGGCACGAAACGCCGGATAGCAGAATTCGACTGGGAACAACTTCGGCGCTCGGCGGTGCTTAACGGCACAACAGACATCGCACTCACTTTCGCGGACTACATCACGGCGGAAAATCAGAACGCCCGCCGATTTGATCAACTTTCCAGCGAGACCAAAGAGTTTATTGCGGAGGTCGAGCGAGTTGCCAACGCACCTGTCTCGCTGATAGCAACGCGTTTTCACAGATTCAGTGTGATTGACAGAAGGACGTGGCGGTGAACGAGGCTGACCTGGTGAAATATTTTCCGCGGCTCTGGCATATGGCGGAAGATGGAAGTTTCGATTCGATCAGAAAGCACGGTCTCCTGAGCACCTCGGCACTACTAAATCTTTATGGCATCGAAGGAGATCGGCGCCGCGCGCTTGAATCTCAGCGACGCCCGCAATCGGTGACGGTTTCTAAGAACGGACTTCCGGATGCGACCGTCCGTGACCAGAAGCCAATGACTGAAAGCGCATTGGAAAAATGCCTGGCTGCGGACGTTACTCCCGAACAATGGTTCGAAATACTTAACGACCGTGCGTTCTTCTGGTTATCGCGGGACCGCCTTCGCGGGCTATTGGGTGCTCGAGCCTATCGCGGTCGTCCCCAAACCGTGCTGACGGTGGACACCGCCAGTTTGCTCGGGGCACATAGAGATCGTATTGAACTTAGTCCTCTTAACAGCGGCGCGACAATCTACAGACCGCAGCCACGCGGACGTGATACGTTTCTCCCAGTTCCTAGCTACCCATTCGACGAACGTCGCAAGACGCGGGCTATCGACAAGTCAGTCGTCGAACTGGTGGTTCGTCAAGGCGTGCCCGACATCGCGGATCACCTTATTGCGGCTCACCGAATCCACAAAGGCAGCGAGCAGCAACTCTGGCGCAAACGCGGTACCGCCGCGGATGATGGGCCGTAAGGTCAAGCTGTTTCGAAGCTGGACTTTAGTATCCGTGCGGGGCGCTTGGTCTTACGTAAGAGATCAGCGAAGTGACTTGTCAGACCGATCTCACCTTCGATCCGAATTCCAACGTCATCCGGCAATCCGGCCAGAAACTGCCTCAACTCTTCCAACCCTTGAGATGCTTTGAATACAGCCCATTCGGCAGCCTCGCCAGGCACCAACATTGCCGCATCGCTGGTGGTCCCGCCCCTATGAAGCTGAACGATCCAAACCTTTTCACCGTCGTGGACCCACTCGAAACGAACTGCGCCGATAGTCAGCGCCGCTTCGGAGTAAGTCTTTTCTACAGCCGCGATAATTTCCGCAGGTAGCCTTTCGGGCCGTGTTTCACCGAGCATAAACCGGTCACCCTCGCCCCGCGCACCTTCGATCACGGGGCGACCGTCGCGATCAGTGATAGCCGCGCCGGAAAATTTCGCTTGCACTGCCGACTGCGAAAGAACGGATGCGATTGCGTGACCACTCGGATCTTCGATGGACAGAAGTTTGAATGGATCAACCCATCCCTTCACGGTAGTGAAACGGCCAGGCTCCTGTTCGATAGGACAGGTACGCGTCCAAACCTCGAACGAGCCGGTAGGCTGCCCAAAAGAGAACGGCGCCACACGTCGCGCAAATACTGTGGTTTTGGGAACTGGCAGACCCATCGCGTCAGCCACGAGAAGACCAAACGCTTTGTCACCGATATGCCGGCTGAATCGATTGGGCCATGCAAGATTGGCGCTCGCTGGAGCACTGTCCGATGCCTCGTATTCCCACATCAAAGTATGGGTACGCCTCCAGCCACGAGGTTTGGGATGCACACTGAACTCAAGTCGCCCTTTTCCTGCATCTACGATATCGGGCTCAAAGCCATAAACTCGACGGATGATCGCTAGTCCCCAGTCGATCGGCAGTGAGGCGGCACCTTCCTTTTCAACACATCGCGGCGTATCGTCTGGCGCGAACTCGATCACACCGCCTTGGATTACGCCCGATACCCCACCGTCGGAAACATCGACAGTCTCGTTCGCGATCACGAACAGCCCCTCGGACAACAAGCGCTTAGCCATGGTATGGGCCATATCAGCGTTAGCAATTCCGTAGTGAAAGTCTCGGCTACGGGGGCTGTCAGGCGTAAAGCTGCGCAGGTTAATCGTACCATCGGGACTAGATGCCAACAGCGAAGCGATAGCGTCGTAGTCCGTTGCGAATAGATGGTTCGGTTCGTATCCCGCGACGCGGGTGAATTGCTGCGTTGCTCTGCCTGCTTCCGGGGCAAAGCTCACAAACTGGGCAACATTGCCAACGCGGGCTAGCTCGTCCAGCGAGCGGTCCTTTCTGAAGGACATGACGAAAATCCCTTAAAACGCAGTAATATTCGCCATCAATTGGGGCGAACCTACCGCTACGATGCAACTGCAAGCTGGTCTACATCGCTTCAAAATTGTCACCGTTGTCCACTGCCCGATGCGATGCCGGCCCCTTTTGACTTGCGCAAGACATAGGCCGGGTGCAGCACCTTGAAGCGCTCGAGAAAGACGCGCTTGGCTTCAGAGGGCGGGAGATGGCGGACGACTATAGGTGCCGGGTCGACCTTCTGGCCGCGCACCCAACCATCCGTTCCTTCTGGCATGATCTGCTTTTGCTCCGCAGCGAGAACCCGCAGATCGGCTTGCTTAACTTGCGGAGGAAGAGAGCCAACAATACCGAAGCGATCCAGGATCACGCGCTCTACGTCAGCCTCGATCCTCTTGTAGTCCGGGAGCATCTGCTTCAGCGGGCGGGTTATGTCCCCGAGGAATGCTTCAGCCGCATCGTGGAGCAGCGCTTCGAACTCGAACCCAACGGCTGTGTCGCTGACTAAAATGCTGTGCTCTGCAACCGAGTAAAAGCTGCTGCACTGGCCGGAATAGCGGCAGATGTTTGCAAGACCATGCGCGATGTCTTCGATCGTGAATTCGCTCGTCGCTGGCGAGCAAAAATCAAGCCACGCTCCGCTCCGAAGCATGATCGTCGGACCTATGCCAACTTTCACTGCGACCATACGATCCAGCTTCCAAGTCATTTGGCTCTCCTCAGTATATAGGCTGTCATTGCCAACCTGAATACGGCCCGATGCCGGAACCAGTTGCAAAATTTCACGGCTCTTATTATGCATATTTGCATGAAAATTACAAGCGAGGGAAAACGAGCCTTTCTTGCCGACCTCCAGCTCCGCATGCAACAGCGGGATTGGAATATGTCGAATTTGGCTTTGTACACACATGTGCACCAGAGTCAGATAAGTCGAATTATCGCCGGAAACTTTAAAAATCTTAGTTCCAATATCATGCAAATTTGCATTCTTTTGGAACTGAATCCAAGCAGCTACTACGGCGGCAGCCGCGATGACTCGGATGAGGAAGATCGAAAGCAGATTGCTGACAGCGCTATCGCGATCTGGGACGGCACTCATCAAGATGCTGGCGCTGTGGTGTCACTGTTGCGGGAAGTCGCAAAAGTGCGGAAATCGTACAAGAAACGCTGACGGCCAGCAGGTCTAAATAGTGAAGCGTATTCCGCCAACCTTGAGCGCGATAGTAACAACACCTAAATTCCTGCCGCATCGCACTCGCTCCCTCTCCCCTTGCCACCCCCTCCCCACCCTGTTTTGCTTAGCCCCGTCGAAGCCTCCGCCCTCTCGCGCCGCCTTCGATCCAAAAACAACAAGCAAACGACCCAGGGAGAGAGACCGATGAAATGGCAAGCGCTCGCCGCCGCCGCTTTGTTTTCGATTCTGGCAACGTCCCACGCCGCCGAGAAGAAATACGGCACGGGCGTTTCCGATACCGAAATAAAGCTGGGGCAGACCTCGCCATTCTCAGGGGCGGCGTCGGCCTACAGCGTGATCGCGCGGGCGCAGGCCGCTTATTTCAGGATGATCAACGACAGAGGCGGCGTCAACGGGCGCAAGATCAATCTGATCACGCTGGATGATGCCTACAGCCCGCCGAAGACGGTGGAGCAGACCCGCAAGCTGGTGGAGCAGGAGGAGGTCGCCGCGATCCTCAATCCGCTGGGCACGCCAACCGGCCTGTCGGTGCGCAAATATCTCAACGACAAGAAGGTGCCGCAGCTGTTCGTCGGCGCCGGCGCCACGCTGTGGGGCGATTACGAGCATTACCCGTTCACGATCGGCTTCCAGCCCTCCTACCAGGCCGAGACCGCGGTCTATGCGAAATATCTGCTGAGCAAGATGCCGGACGCCAGGGTGGCGCTGTTCTATCAGAACGACGACGCCGGCAAGGATTACGGCAACGGCTTCAAGAAGGGGTTAGGCGCAGAGAACACCGCGAAAATGGTGATCGCGGAGGCCACTTATGAGGCGACCGACCCGACCATCGACAGCCAGATCGTGAAACTGAAAGCATCCGGCGCCAACGTGCTGTTCATGCACGCGATCCCCAAGCAGGCGGCGCAGGCGATCAAGAAGATCGGCGAGATCGGCTGGAAGCCGGACATCTTCTTCCTGGCGGCGACCTCGACCTCGATCGCCTCGGTGATGAAGCCGGCCGGTTTCGAATACGGCCAGGGCATCATCTCGTCCTACACCTTCAAGGATCCGAACGATCCGCAGTGGAAGGCGGACCCGGATGTGGCGGACTGGCACGCCTTCATGAAGGCCTACATGCCCGACGGCAACATGCAGGACCAGCTGATCGTCTACGGTTATGTGGTGGCGGAAGCCACGGTGCAGGTGCTCAAGCAATGCGGCGACGATCTCACCCACGAGAACATCATGGCGCAGGCCGCCAACCTCGACATCGTGCTGCCGATGCTGCTGCCGGGCATTCGCCTGAAAACCTCGCCGACGGATTATTTCCCGATCCAGGCGATGCGACTGCAGCGGTTCACGGGCGAGACGTGGCAGTTGTTCGGGGAGACGATCGGGAATGATTGAGGGGAATGTTCGGGGATTCGTAGGGTGGGTTAGCCGCAGGCGTAACCCACCGCTTTGGTTGCGCGAAAGATGGTGGGTTACGCTTCGCTAACCCACCCTACAATTCCCCGTCGAACCATTGCGCTCGCCCGCGCGACCAATCCGATTAGGCATTCGGTTTGGGGACAGCCATGACGCTTCGTAACATCATCGCCGCGGCGCTTCTCATCACCGCGACCGCTGCCCGTGCCGAGCCCGCCACCGTCTATTTCCCCAGCAATGACGGCACCACCCAACTGGTCGGCTATCTCTTTACGCCCACAACCCCGGGGCCGCATCCGGCGGTGGTGATGCTGCATGGCCGGTCCGGGCCTTATTCCAAAAACGACAACGAGGATTGCACCTTGGTCGCCAAGGGCACCGATTCCGATTGCAATGCCTCGACCTTGTCGAAGCGGCATATGGCGTGGGGCGAGTATTGGGCCGCGCACGGTTATGTCGCGCTGCTGCCAGACAGCTTTGGGCCGCGCGACAAGGGCCACGGCTTTGGCCGCGGCACCCACAACGATCCCGACCGTGACGACGTCAACGAGCGCACGGTGCGGCCGTTCGATGCCGAGGGCGCGCTGAAGTTTTTGCAGGCGCGCAAGGACGTCACGCCGTCGTTAGTGTTCCTGCAGGGCTGGTCGAACGGCGGTTCGACCACCTTGAACGTGATGTACCGCCAGGCGCAGTCGTCATTACAATCCTCATCTCAAGGCTTTCGCGCCGCCCTGGCGTTCTATCCCGGCTGCGGCCCGCGCGCGCTGATCTCGCAGGAGTACAAGACATCAGCGCCGATCACCGTGTTCCTCGGCACCAACGACGAGGAAGTCTCCCCCGTCGTGTGCCACCGCGTGCTCGATCCCGTCGCCGCCAAAAACACCGCGCTGACAGTGGTGGACTACCCCGGCGCCACCCACGATTTCGACGACCCCGGCAAGAAGCGCCAGTCCGTGCCGGGCAACGCCGCCGCGCGCGACGACGTGCTGAAGCGGGCGGCCGCGTTTTTCGGGAAGTAGAAAGCACGTCGTCATGGCCGGACTTGTTCCGGCCATCCACGTCTTACCTTCATCAACCGCTGCAAAGACGTGGATACCCGGCACAAGGCCGGGCACGACGAACTTGAACCGCGTGCCGTACCGCGTCCGGGACACGAGAAACTACCCGACGGGCAAATCAGCAAAATGCTGTCCAGCCCCTCCGCGAAAAATATTTTTATTCCCTTCCGACCCAAATCACCGGCTTATTCCATGCCGTCTCATCCCTCACGAGGGGACGTTGGCCATCGTCACGAACGTTGGGATGGGATGCGGTGGACGCGAAGGCGCGCGAGACGAGCGATGCCGACGCGGACGGCGAAGTCGTGTGGTCCTGACGCCCCGATGCTGGCGTCAAGTGGCGTGAAGTTTTTCGCGTAGCGACGGTGGCAACAAGCCGGTCACCGGGGAGAGCACGAAGGAAACCGTTAAAACCATTGCGCAGGAGGCGCCGGGTGTTTCGGTGAGCCTGTGGTGACTACCGTGTGCTTACTACCTTTGCACACGGGCTGCGGGTGCACCGCGCACCCGGCGTTTCCTGCGTCCCTCTGGGATCGCCTGCGCCCCTCACTTTTTTTTGGGGCCGATGAATTTGCAAAACTCGGGCGCTTCGTGTCGCGAGGTCGTAGAGTCGCGTCGTGAATTTATCAGCGTCATTGCGAGGAGCACTTGCGACGAAGCAATCCAGCCCTTCTTTGCGGTCTGGATTGCTTCGCTTGCGCTCGCAATGACGGTGGCTTTGTGGTCTCACGCAACGCGCCCTTTGACTTCGCGCAGCCGCAACCGTGGCGCTCAGGCCCCTTGCGGCACCTGGTCGAGAAATCCCGTGATGCGTTGAATACGCCCGTCGCGCAGCACGGCGAAGTCGGTACCCTTGATCGGACTATCGACGCCGTCGGGACCGAGGCCCCAGCAGAAACGGACATGGTCGCCATAGCCATTGGGCTCGCCGATCAGCGAAAACCGGAAATCCGGAAAGCGCTGCTGCACGCCCGAGATCAGGGCGTCGACGCCGTCGCGGCCGTCGCCGCTCATCAAGGGATCGATGTAGGTCGCATCGTCGGTCCAGTGCTGGCTGAGCATTTCGCGCCGGCGATCCGGCGTGCGCTCGTTCCACAAATCGATATAGAAGTGGGCGATTTTCTTGACGTCGGTCATGTCAGTTCTCCTTCTGATGTCGCCGGATCGAATCGGCGTGAAGCGACTATCGAAGGTTCGCGCGCGCCAATCGATTACCTCGGAGGTCATGACGCGCACTACGGCTCGACCTTGAGCACCGCCTTCATGTTGGGGTGGAAGCGGCAGTAATAGTCGATGCTGCCGGCCTTCTTCAAAACCATGGTGACGGTCTTCTTCGGCGGGATCGTCACATCGAAGTCGCCGTTTCTCGCGGTCGCGGTGTGGGCGAAGATGTCCTTGTTGATCAGCTCGACGGTGTCGCCGACCTTGGCCGAAGCCTCGGCCGGCGAGATCACCAGGTTTTCCATCGAGATCTGGATCGTTGCCGCCTGCGCCGAGACGGAGATTCCCAGCGACAGCGCGGCAACGATCGGGAGAATCCATCTCGGCGTCATCGGCGATTTCCTTACTTCAGTTCGGAGGCGACATGTTCGGCGTGTTGCTCGTGGCCCTGGAAGATCTTCAGGCCGGTCTGCAACAGGCTTTTCAGTTCGGCGTTGCTGGCGGACGGAATCAGCGTCGTCTCCAGCGCGCTGTCGACCGCCTTGTGATAGGCGACCTCGTTGGCGACATAGGCCTTGTCGAAATCCGCGCCCTTCAGCCTGGCGAGTTCCTCGAGTTTGGCGGCGGCGTTCTTCGACAGCGTCTTGCTGGTGTCGTTGTCTTCCGGCGTCACCTTGAGCTTCTTGACGAGGTCCAGCGCCTGCTTGTTCACCGCTTCATGGTCGCGCACCATGTCTTGCGCGAACGCCTTGACGTCCTTGTTGCTGGTTTTCGCCAGCGCCTGCTTGGCGGCGGCGACATCGATCACACCCGCGGTGTAGGCGATATGGGCGATCTGCGGATCGGTCGGGCCTGCCGCGAAGGCTGCACCGCTCATGAGGCTAACCGCGGCGATCACCGCGCTCAATCGAACGAACATGTTTTGATACTCCTGTGGCGCCGGGACCGAGGCCGCCGGGGCACTGTTGATGGCACAGGGGTTGGATGGTGCGCGTGTCGAAAGGTTCCGAAGATTACGCGCCGAGGCCGAGTTTTTTCAGGACCGCTTCGGTCAGCCGCTCGCAGCGCTTGCCGGCAAAGGGAAAGGCTTCCATCACCACCGGGCCGATCTTCTTCTCGACGTTCTCGCGCAACAGGGCGCGGGCGCGGTGCAGCCTGGTCTTCACGGTCTCCGGCTTCAACGCCAGAAGCTCGGCGGTTTCCTCGACGTTCATCCCCTCGATCACGCGGGTGATGAAGACGATGCGGAAGATCTCGGGTAATTCGTCGATGGCGTGCTCGACGACATGCTGGATTTCACGTTGTGCCATGGATTTTTCCGGATCTTCGGACGCCGCTGCAAGAGGAAACTGGATGATCTGCGCCTCCAGCACCCCCGGAGCGAGATCGTTGACATCGACGCTTGGCCGCTGCCGGCGCAGCCGGCCGAGCGCCTCGTTCATGGCAATGCGCGCCAGCCAGGTCGCAAGGCTGGAATCGCCGCGAAAGCTCTCCAGATGAGTAAATGCGCGGAGGTAGGTTTCCTGGACGACGTCCTCGGCCTCGCTGTCATTGCGCAGGATGCCCCGAGCCAGCCGATAGAGCCTGCGGTTGTTGGCCTGGATGATGGCGCGGACCGCGGCCTCGTCGCGCGCCAGGGCGCGCCGGACCAGTTCGAGGTCGGTTGCCCCGGCCGGGACGATTTGGGATGCCTGTGCGTGGTGCATGATAAACTCGCTCTCCGGTCACACTCTATCGCAGGGTTAGATGGCGGAGCCGCAAATAGGTTCCCGGCGGGCATTAAGGCGGCCGTCATTTCGGCTGTGGGCTTCGAGCGCATCCAGGAAACACCGCACCCGGGCGGGAACGAATTGCCGCGCCGGCAGCAAGGCGTGCACGTTCAGCGGCTGGCAAATATGGTCCGGCAGCACCGGCCGCAGCAGCCCCGCGGCAACGGCGGCGTTGGTATAGCTCGCGGTCACCCGCAGCACGCCGTGCCCGGCCAGCGCCGCCTGCAACCGGATCTCCGCATTCGGACTGACCAGCCGCGCGTTCTGGACCGGGAGATGCACGGTAACGCCCGCGGGCGTGGTCAGCGCCCAGGGCGCGTCGTTCGGACTGGTGAGCAAAGGAAGCCTGGCGAGGTCCTCCACGCTGCGGGGCTCGCCGAAGGTCTGCAGCAACGATGGCGCCGCGAACAGCCCGCGTTGCAGCGAAGCGACCTTCTTGATGACAATCCCGGTCGAAGGCAGGGCGGCTTCGAGCATCGTGAACACGATGTCGTAGTTCTCCGCGACCGGGCTGACGATCTCGTGCTCGACGTCGATCCGGATCATCAGATTTGGATAGCTGGCCATCAATTCGCAGGCGACCGGGCCGGCGTGATGGGCGCCGAATTCGTAGGGCGATTTGATGCGAAGGGTGCCACCGATGGCGGTGGTCATGGCCAGCGCCTCGCCATGGGCATCGTGCAGCGCTGTGAACAGCGGCTTGACGCGCTGGTAGATCGTCTCGCCGGAATCGGTCAGGCGCAAATGACGCGTGGTGCGTTCGATCAGCCGCAGGCCGAGATTGCTTTCCAGTCGTTGCACTGCAGCACTGAGGGTCGATTTCGGATGCCCGAGCACGCGTGCGGCGGCGCTAAATCCGCCGTGTTCAACCACCTCGCAAAACAACTCCCAATCGCGCCAATCCATCGGTGCGATTGTCCATGGTGCGGTACGGTGTGTCCAGAGAATTTGGATTCCGGCGCAACCCCCGATGACTTACGCTGTCGTCAAGATGAGCATTGCTCGACTGGGAGGGTGTCATGACCGATGACGGAATCTTTCTTCGCAATTCCTGGTATGTCGCGGCCTGGGATCATGAGCTGATCGACGGCGCGAAGCTCGCCCGCACTATCCTGGAGCGGCCCGTCGTGATCTATCGCGGCGCCAGCGGCAAGGTCGTCGCGCTCGACGATCGCTGTTGCCACCGCGCTGCGCCGCTCTCGATGGGGCGAATCGAAGGCGACGACATCCGCTGCATGTACCACGGCATGAAGTTCGAACCGGGCGGCAAGTGCATCCAGATTCCCGGTCAGGACATCATTCCGGCCAAACTCGGGGTGCGAAGCTATCCGATCGTTGAACGCTACAATCTGGTCTGGATCTGGATGGGCGACGTCGAGAAGGCCGACCCCAGACTGATCGTGGATTATCCTCCGCTCGAGGACCCCAAATGGCGCGGGGCCCCCGGCTATATGCACTACAAGGCGAACTGGGTCCTGATCGTCGACAATCTCAGCGACTTCGCCCATCTCGCCTTCGTGCATACCCACACGCTCGGCGGCTCGGAGGAATACGCCTACAAGACCAAGCCGGTCGCGATCGAGAAGCTGGATGACGGTTTTCGGGTCGAGCGCTGGCACATGAGCGCCGATCCGCCGCCCTATCATCAGAAGGTGATTTCGAACCGGACCGACAAGATCGACCGCCGCAATATCGGCCGGATGATGGTTCCCGGCATCTTCCTGCTCGACACCATGTTCGCGCCGGCCGGACAAGGCGCGGAGAAGGGCGTCAAGGTCGAGGGCACGCGGCAGTATCGCAATGCCCAGTTCATGACGCCGGAAACGCGCAGCTCGACGCATTTCTTCTGGAACTATCTGCACGACTTCGACATCGCCAACCCGAACATCTCGCTGTCGCTGCGCAACAGCCTGGAAGAGGCGTTCAACGAGGACAAGGCGATCATCGAGGCGCAGCAGATGGTGTTCGACAAGGATCCGAACTATCAGTTGCTCGCGATTGGCGCGGATGCCGCGCTGACCTATTTCCGCTGGGTGCTGGCGCGCAGGATCGAGGCCGAGCAGAGCGCGGCGAAAGCCGCGTAAGCAAGGCTGCGAATGAAAGCGCGCGGCGATCACTCTTTCTTACCCTCCCCTTGAGGGCCTTGAGGGGGAGGGTGAAGTGAGGCCGGTGCTTGGTATGGTCAGGCTGTTTGAAATCTGAACAAGAATGGAGCGCCGCGCCGAACCGCCTTACTTCGCCGCGATCACCATGATCTCAACGCCGTATTTCGGTCCCGCGAGGTTGACCTCGACGGTGGCGCGCGCCGGGGTATTTCCCGGTGATACCCAGCCGTCCCACACCGCGTTCATCTCCGCGAAGTTCTTCATGTCGGTGATGTAGATCGTCGCCGTCAGCAACTTCGATTTGTTGCTTCCCGCCTTCGCCAGATGGCCGTCGATGATCGAAAGCACCTCCTGGGTCTGCTTGGTCACGCTTTCACCGGCTGTCGTGTCGGCCACGATGCCGGCGAGATAGACGGTATCGCCATGGACGACGACCCGGCTCATGCGCGGGCCGGTTTCGAAACGCTGGATGGTCATGTTTTTCTCCAAAAATGTGACGCCGGTTACTTAGCGCGCCGATGCGCGGCCCGCCACTGCTATCGCTTGGCTCAGGCGACCGCCTTCGCCGCCGCGCGCCCGGCATTGCGCCCGGAAAACAGGCAGCCGCCGAGGAATGTTCCCTCCAGCGAGCGATAGCCGTGGACGCCGCCGCCGCCGAAGCCGGCCGCTTCGCCCGCGGCGTAAAGCCCCCGGATGATCTGGCCGTCCTGGCCGAACACGCGGGAGTCGAGGTCGGTCTCGAACCCGCCCAGCGTCTTGCGGGTCACGATGTTGAGCTTCACCGCGATCAGGGGACCATGGGCCGGATCGAGAATTCGGTGCGGCTTGGCGGTGCGGATCAGCCGGTCGCCGATATAGCGGCGCGCGTTATGGATGTTCATCACCTGCGTATCCTTGACGTAGGGATTTGATATCTCGCGATCGCGCGCCTCGATCTGGCTCCGGAGATGATCGCGCTTGAGAAGGTTGTCGCCGCTGAGCGCATTCATGCCGGCGACGAGATCGGCCAGATTATCGCGCACCACGAAATCGGCGCCGTGGGTCTTGAACGCTTCCACCGGCCCCGGCGCGCCCTTGTTGGTGGCGCGTTTGATCGTCATGCGCCAGCTTTTTCCGGTGAGATCGGGGTTTTGCTCCGAACCCGACAGCGCGAATTCCTTCTTGATGATGCTCTGCGTCAGCACGAACCACGAATAATCGTAACCGGTGCCCATGATATATTGCAGCTGGCCGAGCGTGTCGGAGCCCGGGAACAGCGGCGAGGGCAGCCGCGCACCTGACGCGTCGAACCACATCGACGATGGTCCGGGCAGGATGCGAATGCCGTGGCGCGGCCAGATCGGATTCCAGTTCCGGATGCCCTCGACATAGTGCCACATCCGGTCGCGGTTGATCAGCCGCGCGCCGGCGGCCTCGGTGATGCCGATCATCCGGCCATCGACATGTTCGGGCACGCCGGAGATCATGTTCTTCGGCGCCGCGCCCAGCCGCTTCGGCCAGTTCTGCCGGACCAGATCATGATTGCCGCCGATGCCGCCGGACGCCACGATGACCGCCTGCGCACGCAAACTGAAATCGCCGATGATTTTGCGCGAGCTGCTCTTGCCGCGCTCGATATCGTCAGGTTCGAGGATCGAACCGGTGATGCCATCGACGGCGCCATTGGTGACGGTGAGCGCATCGACGCGGTGGCGGAAGCGGAAGGTCAAAAGGCCGCTCGTTTGCGCCTCGCGGGCGCGGCGTTCGAACGGCTCGACCACCCCGGGCCCGGTGCCCCAGCTGACATGAAAGCGCGGCACCGAATTGCCATGGCTCATGGCGTCGTAGCCGCCGCGCTCGGCCCAGCCGACTACCGGGAAAATACGGTGCCCCATCGCCCGCAGCCAGCCGCGCTTCTCACCGGCCGCGAATGCCACATAGGCCTCCGCCCAACGCTTCGGCCACAGATCTTCGTCGCGGTCGAAGCCGGCCGAGCCCATCCAGTCCTGCAGCGCGAGGTCGTAACTGTCCTTGATGCCGAGCCGGCGCTGTTCCGGCGTGTCCACCAGAAACAATCCGCCGAGCGACCAGAAGGCCTGACCGCCAAGGCTCTGTTCGCCTTCCTGTTCGACCACGATGACGCGTTTGCCGGCGTCGGCGATTTCCGTCGCCGCGACAAGTCCCGCCAATCCGCCGCCGACCACGATTACATCTGCGTCTTCAGCCATCGTTGCGTCCCTCATCCCCTTGGAGGAGTGAAGCCCGTGGCGCCGTCGGCGGTCAACGGCAAACGGCTCCTTGTGTGACGTGGCTAACGGTACGGGGCGCGCTAACCTGTTCCAGTTTGGGACCGCGCGACCGAAGGTGCAGCCGGCAAGCAACACTTAATTTGAATTTGTTTGGAGCTGCCTCGGCTGTCTGGACAAAACGACGATCTCGCAACACGCTGCGAATGCATCACTGAAGACGATCAGATTCGGGTTCGACAGGTTTGGACTGGGGCTGGATATGAAGCTGGTGACTGGGTTGCTCGCGGCGGTGCTCTTGCTGGCAGGGGTTGGCGCCAGCCATGCGGTGGTTCGCATCGGCGAGGATCGCGGTGGCCGAATCGGCACCTATGTCGACAAATATCAGGACCTGCGCAGCTCGGGCCAGACCGTGATCATCGACGGTTTGTGCGCCTCGGCCTGCACCATCGTGCTCGGCGCCGTTCCCCACGACAAGATCTGCGTCACCTCGCACGCCAATCTCGGGTTCCACGCGGCGTGGGACTTCGGCGCCAATGGCCGCGCCGTGACCAATCCCGAAGCGACGCAGATGCTCTATTCGATGTATCCGTCAGCGATAAAACGCTGGATAGCCGCGCGCGGCGGCCTGACCCCGCACATGATCTTTCTGCGCGGCAAGCAGCTGACGAGCATGTACAAGCCCTGCTATCTCGATGCCCAGGCTTCATCATCCTCCGCGACGCCCGAGCCTGCCACGCATCAGCAAGATACGATCGGGCATGATACCAAGGCGCTCGCCCGCTAGGCTTGTCCGCACCCAAAGCTTGTCCGCACCCTGACCTGCCGCTCCGCATGACGTGATCCGGCGCGGCCTTCTGGCGCTTGCCCGGACCCGCGAGGGGCTCTATCTGAACATGGTACTTCGATCGATCGGCCAGCAGCGCCGGCTCGACGAAGCCTGTCTCTTCAGATGGTCCGCATGGTCCAGCCGCTCACGACGCCGCAGCAAATGCCTCCATCGATCCAGCCGCAGCGCAGGATCGCGCAGGCGATCGTGACAGGCGGCGCAATTATTGGCGTCGCCGCCGTATTGGCGGCGCTGGGGCTCTGGTTCCACTATGGAACGGCCGTCTTTTTCGAGACCATCGCGGCCGGCATCTCGGCCTGCTTCTGACCGGGTCTCAAGGAATTTCATGATGGAGCGAAACACCCGCCCGCTGGTCATTGTCGGCGCCTTCACCGGAAGCCTTGTCGTCGGGCTGCTGCTGATGCTGTGGGCGCTCGGCGGCTTGCGGCATGTGACGTCGCCGGCTGCGATCGGTGGACCGTTTCAACTCACCGACCAGAGCGGCCAGACCGTGACCGAGAAGGACCTGCAGGGACGCCCGACGCTGATCTTCTTCGGCTTCACCCATTGTCCGGACGTCTGCCCGACCGAGCTATTCCAGATCTCCGAGATCTTGCGGGCGATGGGCAAGGACGCCGATCGGGTCAACGCCTATTTCGTGTCGGTCGATCCGGAGCGGGACACCGTCGCGGCGATGAAGGATTATCTGTCGAGCTTCGACCCGCATTTGAAGGGCCTGACCGGCGATCCGGCGGCGGTGGCGAAGGCGATTTCGGACTACCGGGTCTATGCCAGGAAAGTCCCGCTGAAGGATGGCGATTACACCATGGATCACACCGCGCTGATCTATCTGATGGATCGCGACGGCAAGTTCGTGTCGCCGTTCAGGCTCGACCGCAAGCCCGAGGAAGCCGCCGCCGATCTCAAACACTATCTCTGAGCCTCCGAGCCAGATTATAGCCGGGTGGAACACCCTCGCCTTATCGGCCGGATGGTCTATAACGCCCTCGGATTTCCAGGAAATTTTCCAAGCAAATTCCCGAGCCAACGTCGGTAATGCCATCAAACTCCTCCATTTTATCGGGCCATAGACCGCTGCCGCGCGCCGTCCGGACCATCCTGGTCGCCGCCGGCGTGTCGGTTGGCGTCGTGCTGTCTGTGGCCCTGTCCGGATTGCCGGCGCAGGCGCAAAGCGTCGCCGCCAAGCCCGGGATGGTAGCTGCACCCCAGGCGGTGCCCGGCTTCTGGGACCCCCGCCGCCGGCCTGAGCGGCCCGATCTGTCGCGCCTGACCGTGATCCGGTTTCTGACCGAGACCGACTATCCGCCGTTCAACTTCACCGGCGCCGACGGCAACCCGGCTGGCTTCAATGTCGACCTGGCGCGAGCGCTGTGCGACGAGATCAAGGTCACCTGCACCATCCAGATGCGCCGCTTCGAGACCCTGATCGATGCGATCACCAGCAACCGCGGCGACGCCATCATCGCCTCGCTGGCGGTGACGCCGCAATTGCGCGCGCGGGTCGATTTCACCGATCCCTATTATCGGGCGCCGGCGCGGTTCGTGTCGCGCAAGGACGCGGTGATGGCGGAGGTTCGTCCCGAATATCTCGAGGGCAAGAAAGTCGGCGCCGTCGCCGGCTCGGCGCACGAGGCCTATCTCAAGGCGATGTTCACCGACGCCGAGCTGCATTCCTATCCCAATGACGAAGCGCTGCGGCTGGCGTTGCGCCGTGGCGAGGTCGATTTCATTTTCGGCGATGCGATCTCGCTGGCGTTCTGGATCAACGGCACCGATTCCGGCGATTGCTGCGCGTTCTCGGGTGGGCCGTTCGTCGAGAGCCGCTATTTCGGCGAAGGCGTCGGCATCGCCGTGCGCAAGGGCAACGACCTGTTGCGGCAGGCGCTGAACTGGGCGCTGTTCCGGGTTTGGGAAAAAGGCCGCTACACCGATCTGTGGCTGCATTATTTTTCGGTGAGCCCGTTTTAGACAAACACACCGTCATTCCGGGGCGATGCGAAGCGTCGAACCCGGAATCTCGAGATTCCGGGTTCGCGTCTTCGACGCGCCCCGGAATGACCTGTCATCATTTTGCATTTTTACGCGGAGGCGTTAGGTTCCGCGCCCTGGAGACCCTGTTAAATGTCCACGATCGATCCTGCCGCCACCCCGAGTGATTTGCGTGCGCTCGCCGAACAATCCAACGCATGGCCGTTCGAGCAGGCGAAGGCGATCGTTGCGCGGCTGAAGAAAAAACCCAAGGACGAGGTGTTGTTCGAGACCGGCTACGGCCCGTCCGGCCTGCCGCATATCGGCACCTTCGGCGAAGTCGCGCGCACCACCATGGTGCGCTATGCGTTTCGCGTGCTGACCGAAGACAAGATCAAGACCCGGCTGCTGGCGTTCTCCGACGACATGGACGGCCTGCGCAAGGTGCCGGACAACGTGCCGAACAAGGAGATGCTGGCGTCGCATCTCGGCAAGCCGCTGTCGCGGATTCCGGATCCGTTCTCGAACGAATATCCGTCGTTTGGTGCGCACAACAATGCCCGGCTACGCGCATTCCTCGATACCTTCGGCTTCGACTACGAGTTTGCCAGTTCGACCGACTATTACACCTCGGGCAAGTTCGACGCGGCGCTGCTGCGCATGCTGGAGCGCTTCGATGCGGTAATGGCCATCATGCTGCCGAGCCTGCGCGAAGAGCGCGCGGCGACCTATTCGCCGTTCCTCCCGATTTGCCCACGCACGGGTGTGGTGCTGCAGGTGCCGATCGTCGCCCATGACGTTAAGGAAGGCACGGTCTCCTACGACGATCCCGAAACCAAAGAGCGCGTTACGCTGCCGGTCACCGGCGGCCATTGCAAGCTGCAATGGAAGCCGGATTGGGCGATGCGCTGGTTCGCGCTCGGCGTCGATTACGAAATGGCCGGCAAGGATCTGATCGATTCGGTAAAACTGTCGGGCAAGATCTGCGCGGCGATCGGCGGCACGCCGCCGGAGGGCTTCAACTACGAACTGTTCCTCGACGACAAGGGCCAGAAGATTTCGAAGTCGAAGGGCAACGGGCTCACCATCGACGAGTGGCTGCGCTATGCCTCGCCAGAATCGCTGTCGCTGTTCATGTACCGCGAGCCGAAATCGGCCAAGCGGCTGTATTTCGACGTGATCCCGCGCAATGTCGACGATTACCAGCAGTTCCTCGACGGCCTTTCACGGCAGGACGCCAAACAGCAATTGGCCAATCCGGTCTGGCACGTCCATGCCGGCCATCCCCCGGTCGCCGATATGCCGGTGACGTTCCAGTTGCTGCTGACTTTGGTGTCGTCTTCGAACGCCGAAAACGCTGCGACGCTGTGGGGCTTCATCGGGCGCTATCGTCCCGGCGTCACGCCGCAAACCCATCCGAAGCTCGATGCGATGGTCGGCTACGCCATTAATTATTATCGCGACTTCGTGGCGCCGACCAAGAAATTCCGCGAGCCGACCGACAGCGAACGCGTAGCATTGCAGGATCTGCGCGACGCGCTGTCGCAGCTGGCGCTGGAATCGTCAGCCGAAGATATCCAGAACGTGGTCTATGAGATCGGGCGTCGCGAGCCGTTTCTGGACGCCGTGAAAAAGGGCAAGGACGGTCGTCCCGGCGTGTCGCTCGACTGGTTCAACATGCTCTACCAGGTGCTGCTCGGCCAGGAGAAAGGCCCGCGGTTTGGTTCGTTCGTGGCGGTCTATGGCTTGGCGAACGCAGTGGCGATGATCGACGGCGCGCTGGCAAGGTCGGCGTAAGTTCGGCTACGTCCCCTATCTCCGCAAATCCGGATAGGAGCCCCTCGGCAATTTCAGCCAATTCCCTGCCAAATTACGCTAACATGACGGCCATGACACGGCCCAAGCCTCCGCTCGAGAGGCGGCCAACATCAGGAGGATGCTCATGCAGTTCAGGGTTTCGCCGAACACGCTTTCGGATAGCAGCGCCGAGCAATGGCAGGCGCGGGTTGACCTCGCGGCGGCGCATCGGCTGGCCTTCAACCAGGGTTTTAGCGAAGGCATCTTCAACCATCTGACCTTCGTGGTGCCGGGCCGCGGCGACCGCTACTACCAGATCCCGTTCGGGATGCACTGGTCGGAAGTGACGGCGTCGTCGTTCATGGAAGTCGGCATCGACGATGGCCTGGTCAAGCGCGGCGAGGGCGAAGTCGAGCGCTCCTGCTATTGCATTCACGCGCCGATCCACAAGGCGCTGCCGCAGGCCAAAGCGGTGTTTCACACCCACATGCCCTATGCCAGCGCGCTGACCCGGCTGGAAGATCCGCGCATCAAGGAGATCGGCCAGACCGAAGTCGGGATGTCCGGCGAGATCGCCTATGACGACGAATACACCGGACCGGCGCTCGACCCGGCCGAAGGCGCGCGCTTGGCAGGCGTGATCGGCGACCGATCGGTGCTGTTCATGGCCAATCACGGCATCAGCACGGTCGGCGAGACCGTCGCCGACGCCTATGACCGGCTCTATTACATCGAGCGCGCCGCGCAGGTGCAGATCTATGCGATGTGGACCGGGCAGAAACTGAAGCAATTGCCGGACGCCGTGGTCGAAAAGACCAAGCGCGATATCGGCGGCAATCATTTGCACAACGGCCCGACGCCGGCGCAGCGCCATTTCGATGCCCTGAAGCGCATGCTCGACCGCAAGGAACCGGACTACGCGACGTAACGTCCTTCACCCTCCCCCTTCAGGGGAGGGTGATCAAGGTGCGCTCTCTCTCACCCTCTCCGCAAACGCATGCCAAACCTCAGGACGCCAGCTTCCCCGGGCAGCGCCCGATGTCGATGGCAGGATCCATATCCGGGTCTCACTGATGCGTTCGACCTGCTCGCCGTAATCGCGCTTGCCGCCGAGAAATTGTTGCCCCGCATTCTTGCTGGTGAAGGCTAGAAATTTCGGCCGATACTTCATCATCGAAGCGCGCAGACGGGCGCGGGAATCCTCCGCCAGTTTTGACAGCGGTATTTCGTGGTCCATGCCGGAATGCGTCTTGACGAAATCGGTGAGGCCAATCCGATATCGCAGCAGCTCGCGATACTGCCGCGGCTGCAACAGCACCGGCGTCAGCCCGGTCTCGCATAAGATGGTCCAGAACTTGTTCTGCTTGTGCGCGTAATAAGCGCCTGCCTTGGCGGAAGCGGTGCCGACCGCCGTGCCGCACAGCACGACACCAAGCGAATCCTGCAACAAATCCTGCAGAACATCGGCGGCGGTCATTTTATTGCTTTGCCCACACGATCCTGGCGATCCATGCGACGTCGGAAGCCGCATAGCTGCGGTCGGCCTGATCTGGATTGAGCGATTGCAATTCAAGCGTCCGCGCGGTGCGGCGTTTCAATTCGCCGATGGTGATTTCGCCGCCGGTGGTTTTCACTACCACGCGATCGCCGCGCCGGATCGGGGTGGTGGGCGAAACCACGACGATGTCGCCGTCGCGATAGGCCGGCCGCATGGCGTCGCCGGAAATCTCCAGCGCATAGCCGTGCTCGTCGTCGGCGGCGGGCAACGCCATCTCGTCCCGGGTCTTGCCATCGGGAAAGCCATCCTCGTCGAGAGCGTCGCTCGCTCCGGCCTGGGCAAGGCCGAGCAACGGAACCGACTGCGTCAGCCGCGGGCTATCGCCGATCAACTGCACGAAATGATCGATCGAACGGGAGGTCGCGGCCAGCGCCTTGGCGATCGATTCGGTCGACGGCCAGCGCTCGCGGCCATCGGCGGTGATGCGCTTGGATTTGTTGAAGGTGGTGGGGTCGAGCCCCGATTTTTTCGCCAGCCCCGAGGCCGACAGTCCGGCATGCTCGGCCAGCCGGTCCAGCGCGGTCCATACCTGCTCATGGGTGAGCGTCCGCGGTGCTTTTGGAGGTCTGGCCATGGCGGCTGTCAGCGGTTCCTATCAACTCAAAAGCTAGGAATTATTACCTTAACAGCAGGCTTTTCACAATTGGGCTGACCCGCCGCAAGGCTGCCCTTGAAGTGCGCCGGTGCCGCCGATACGGTCGCTTCGCGGTCCGGAAATTCTCCGGAAAAGCCCAAGAGACTCAACGACAAACAGGACGCCCGGCAAGTGCGCAGCATCTACAAGATTTGTCCGGCTTCGGCCTGGCGCGAGGCCGAGCGGCAGGGGGTGTACCGCGGCAGCGCTGACGATACGCGCGATGGGTTCATTCATTTCTCCACCGCGCCCCAGGTGATGGAGACCGCCCGCAAGCATTTCTTCGGCCAGACCGGGCTGTTCCTGATCGAGACCGACGCCGACGCCTTGGGTGATGCGCTACGCTGGGAGCCCTCGCGCAACAACGAACTGTTCCCGCATCTGTATGGCGAGCTGGATCTCGGCGCGGTCACTCGAATCCTCAACATGCACGCGCGGTCCGACGGCAACCACGACATTCCGGAGCTTGCCCTGTGATCCGCGCCTTCGATGCTTTCTCGCTGCCACTGCTGCGCTGGTTCGATCCGGAAGACGCGCATCGCATGGCGATCCAGGGCTTGCGGTTGCTGCCGCCGGTGCGGTTGCGGCCGGACGATCCGAAATTGGCGGTGCGGGCATTCGGCCTCAATTTTCCCAATCCGATCGGCATGGCCGCGGGCTTCGACAAGAGCGCCGAGGCACCGGATGCGCTGTTGCGGCTGGGTTTCGGCTTTGTCGAAATCGGCTCGGTGACGCCAAAGCCGCAAGCCGGCAATCCGCGACCGCGTCTGTTCCGGCTGGAACGCGATGAAGCCGTGGTCAACCGCATGGGCTTCAACAATGACGGCGCGGATGTGGTGTTGCGGCGGCTCGCGGCGCGCGCCAATCAAGGCGGCATTGTCGGGGTCAATGTCGGCGCCAACAAGGATAGCGCGGATCGCGTCGCCGACTATGTGCGGTTGATCGAAACCTTCGCGCCGGTCGCCAGCTACTTCACCGTCAATGTCTCGTCGCCGAATACGCCGGGTCTGCGCAATCTGCAGCAGGCGGCGGCGCTCGACGATCTCCTGGCCAAGGTGATCGACGCGCGCGAGCGCGTGCGGCAGAACGCCGGTGATTCGCCGGTGCTGCTCAAGATCGCGCCGGATCTGAGTCTGAGCGAACTCGACGATGTCGTGCATATCGCGCGCTCGCGCCGGGTTGACGGCATGATCGTGGCCAACACCACGCTGGCGCGTCCCTCGACCCTGCGCGAGCGAGGCCGGATGGCCGAGCAGGGTGGATTGTCGGGACGGCCGCTGTTTCGGCTATCGACCCGGATGGTGGCGGAGACCTATGTGCGCGCCGAAGGCGCGTTTCCGCTGATCGGCGTCGGCGGCATCGATACCGGCGGCGCCGCGCTGACCAAAATCCGCGCCGGCGCCAGCCTGATCCAGCTTTACTCGTCGCTGATCTACAAGGGCCTTGGCCTGGTCAACGACATCAAGAAGGATCTGTCCTCGACCTTGCTGCGCACCGGCCGCGATTCGCTGTCCGAGATCGTCGGCGCCGATGCGGCGACCATCACCGCTGAGGATTGGCCGGTTCAGTAGGTGGCGCTTGCGGAAACGAAGCCCTGAACAACGATGGATAGCGCAGCGCTTCCAGGCCGCCGCGGGCGGCGTAGTGCACCAATAGTGCGCCCCAAAGGCCGGCATTGCCGAACCCGCGCAGCGCGAACCAGGCCGATAGAAAAGCCAGCAGCGACAGCATCATCAGATTGCGCATGTCGCGCGCCCAGGTCGCGCCGATATAGACCCCGTCATAGGCAAAGGCGAATACGCCGAGCAGTGGCGCTGCGATGACGAATTTCAGATATTCGCGCGCGCCGTGGCGGACCGGCTCGCTGGCGCTCATGATGTCGATCAGCGAGGGCCCGAACAGCGCGAAGATCGCGCTGACCGCGACCGCGAAGCCAAAGCCCCAGATCACGACCAGTCTCACGGCGCCCGAAAATCCATCGCGGTCGCGCGCGCCATAGGCGCGGCCGCAAAGCTGTTCGGCGGCGTTGGCGAGACCATCGAGGAAGAACGCGCTGACCAGCAGAAAATTGTTCAGCACGGCGTTCGCCGCCAGGGTCACATCGCCGGCTCGGGCGCCCTGCGCGGTGAAAAACAGGAATGCCGTGATCAACGACGCAGTGCGGATCATGATGTCGCGGTTGACCGCCAGCAGGCGCATCAGCTTGGTGCGATCGAACAGCGTCGCCCGCGGCACGGCGAATTTCCCCTGCGCCAGCCGCCGCGCGATGATCACGCCGAGCCCGAGCCCAGTGGATTCCGCGATCACGGCAGCAATCGCGGCGCCGGCGATGCCGAAGTCGAAGTCCAGCACCAGCAGCATGGTCGCCGCCATGTTGATGACGTTGATGGTGATCTGGGTCGCGAGCGCCAGCCGGGCGCGGGCTTGTCCGATCAGCCAGCCGAGCACGACGTAATTGCCGAGCGCCAGCGGCGCCGACCAGATCCGGATGGTGAAGTAGGTTTTGGCGGCGCGTGTCACGCCGTCGCTGCCGCCCATCGCGCCCAGAAGTATCGCCGCGAGCGGAATCTGCAGCGCAATCAAAATGGCGCCGATCACACCTGCAACGATGAAGCCGCGTATCAGGATCGCCCGGACTTCCCCGGTTTCACCGGCACCGATCGACTGCGCGGTGAAGGCGACCGTGCCCATGCGCAGGAACGCGAACAGCCAGAACATGCAATCGAACAACACCGACGCCATCGCCACGCCGCCGAGCTGCGTGGCATCGCCGAGCCGCCCGATCGCGGTGGTCGAAACGATGCCGATCAGCGGCGTAGTCAAATTGGCGACCATCGCGGGGCCGGCGATGGCGAACACCTGCGCGGTCGTGACCCGGGACGAGGGACTGGATGATGAAGCTTCCACCTGTGACCGACTGTCCTTACAGCTCGACGATCATGCCGTCATGCGCCGCGATGTGCGTGAGCGCATCGAGCCGTCCCAGCATATCGTCGCTCATATGGGTCAGGATCAGCCGCTTCGGCTTGATCTCGGGCAGATGGGCCTCGAGTGTCCTCAGGCTGAGATGGTTCTTGACGATCTTGTCGTGATAATACGCCTCGGCGACGAACAGATCGGCCTCGCGTGCCAGCGGGATCAGCGTCTCCGTCCATTCGGTGTCGGCGCTATAGGCGATGATCCGCCCCTCGGTCTCGATGCGATAGCCGAGAAACGGCCCGCCGGATTCGCCGTGCAGGACTGGGTAGGGTGTCACCTTCACCGCGCCGAAGCTGCGGGTCTCTTCGGGCTTCAATGTGACAATCGAGAGATCGAATTTCTGTTTTGTTTTGGACGAGTGCTCGAACAGCGCTTCCATCACCTGCGGCAGCTTTTGCTCGATGCCCGGTGGGCCCGCGATCACCAGCGGACGGTTGCGGCGGGAAAACTGCGCGTCGAGCAGCAGGAACGGCAATCCTGCAAAATGATCGCCGTGGAAATGCGTGATCAGAATGAGATCGATCGCGTCGCGTTCGATCCCCAGCCGCTGCAACGCCGGCAGCGACGACGCGCCGCAATCGATCAGGAAATTGACCTGATCGCCCTGGACATGAAAGCAGGTGTTATATCGGCCGCCGGAACCGAGCGCGTCGCCGCAGCCGACAAATTGCAATCGCATCGGCCGCTGTCCCGTCAATAAATCAGCGCGGGCGGGGCGTGCCGAACAGCCGCGACAACAGCCAGATCGGAATCACGATCACGGCGCCGAGCAGGAAGTAGCGCCACAGCCCGTTGACGGCGTCAAAGCCGAGATCCCAGATCCGTTGGAACAGCAGGCGGATGCTATGGACGATATTCCAGGGGTCGAATCCAACAGCCGCCAGCACCACGCCGACCAGGATCGACAGCAGGATCAGCCGGAACGCCACCGCAACCGGCGAGCCGCCGAGAAAACGGCGCATGCCGTCCTGGTTCGTCGGCAATTCCCTGGTGTCGTTGGCCATCATTCTCTCCTGCGGTGTAGCCCGCACTATAAGTCACGGCAGGGCACATGGGAAACCCGCCTGCCGGGGTCAATGGCCGCCGGTCGCCGCTGGAACGTTAATTATTGGACAGTCTTCAGCATCCGTTCCAGTGTTTCCAGCCGGTCGGCCTCGCGCGGCGGCTTGTCCCAGCGCAGCCGGCTGATCCGCGGAAATCGCATCGCCACGCCCGATTTATGCCGCGGCGAGCGCGCCAGTCCCTCGAAGGCGACTTCCAGCACCAGCCCCTGATCCGGCTCATGCACGACGTGGCGCACCGGTCCGAATTTTTCCGTGGTGTTGCGCCGTACGAAGCGGTCGATTTGCAGCAGTTCTTCGTCGGTGAAGCCGAAATAGGCCTTGCCGACCGGCACCAATTGCTCGCCGTCGTCGCCCGAGGCCCAGACCCCGAAAGTGTAATCGGAGTAATAGGATGAACGCTTGCCATGGCCGCGCTGGGCGTACATCAGCACGGCGTCGATGATGTGCGGGTCGCGCTTCCATTTCCACCATTGTCCCTTGGGCCGGCCCGGCAGATAGAGCGCGTCGCGGCGCTTCAGCATCACGCCCTCGACCGCTTCGGCGTCCGCACCGGCGCCGGCGCTGGCCGGATCCGCCCGCGCCGATCTTAGGGCGTCCCAGGAATCGAAAGGGATGGTCGGCGATAGATCGATGCGGGGATCGTCGAGTTTCTTGACGAAGGCTTCGAGCCGCGCGCGGCGCTCGGCGAACGGCAGCTCGCGCAAATCGGTGTCGCCCTCGCTGAGCAGGTCGTAGGCGCGCAGGTGAATCGGGTAGTCCTTGGTCAGTTTTGACGTCACCACTTTGCGATTGAGCCGTTGCTGCAGCACATTGAACGTCTGCACCCTTCCATCGCGCAGCACCAAGAGTTCGCCGTCGACGGCACCCGGTAGGTGCAAGGACGACACCAGATCCGGAAAGCTTTTGGTGATGTCTTCGCCGCTGCGCGAATACAGCCGGGTCAGGATGTGGCCATGCTCGTCGCGGCCAGAGACCGCCTGGGCGCGAATGCCATCCCATTTCCATTCCGCGACATAGTCGGCCGCCTCGAGATGGGCGAAATCAGTATCCTCGATCGCATGCGCCAGCATCACCGGGCGAAACGGCGCCGGGTCGAGATTGACCGGCTTGTCGCCGCGGCCCTCCAGCCAGGCGAACAGATCGAGATAGGGCGGCGTCAGCCCGGGCCACATCAGTTCGATATCATGCGGATCCTTGTCGCCAAGTGCGGCCGCCGCGGTCTTGGCCAGCCGCGCCGAGACTCCGATCCGCATCGCGCTGGTCACGAGTTTCAGCAGCGCCCAGCGGCCGGTCTCATCCAGCTCGTCGAGCCAGCGCGCGAGCTGCTTCGGCAATTCGGTCTTGCCGAGCGCGCGCAGCGTGGTGACGACGTCGGCAAGTGTCGGTGGCGGCGGATTGTTGTGCAGCGGCAAGCCCGCCTTCGGCCACATCAGCGCCACCGTTTCGGACAGATCGCCGACGTAATCATACGACAGCGCGAACAGCACGGGGTCGGTGCGGTCGGCGATCAGGTCGCGGATCAGGCCAGGCTTGGCGTGCTTGAACGACAACGCGCCCGTCAGCGCCGCCAGCGCGTAGCCACGATCGGGATCTTCGACCGCCCGAAAATAATTTGATAGCAGCCGCAGCTTATTGTTGCGGCCGGGCTCGTAAGCGAGGCGATCGAGCAACTCGGCGAAGCGGTTCATGCCTCGGCATCCCCGGATGCTGATGTTTCAGCGTCTTCGGCCGGCGCTTCGCCTTCATCCTCGTCGCCATACCCGACCAGGTCGAGCGGCCGCGCCGCGAGGCCTTTGGCCTTGCACCAATGCACCAGCGCGTCTTCCTGGCCATGCGTGACCCAGATTTCGCCGGCACCGGTAGCGTCGATGGTCGCGGTCAGGCCGTCCCAGTCGGCGTGATCCGAGATCACCAGCGGCAATTCGACGCCGCGCTGACGGGCGCGGGCACGAACCCGCATCCAGCCGGAGGCAAAGGCGGTGACCGGATCGGGGAAACGTCTGGTCCAGACGTCAGAGGTGGCCGATGGCGGCGCCAGTGTGATGGTGCCGGCGAGATCGGCCTTCTTCACGCCCTTGACGGCGCGCAACTCGCCGAGCGCGACGCCTCGGCTCTGGTAGTAATGCGTGATCTTTTCCATCGCGCCATGCAGATAGATCGGCGCGTCGTAGCCGGCCGCACGCAACAACGCGATCACGCGTTGCGCCTTGCCGAGCGAATAGGCGCCGACCAGATGCGCGCGCTCCGGAAACAGCGCCACAGAGGCCAGCAGCTTTTTCACCTCGTCCGCGGCATCGCCGTGACGAAACACCGGCAGCCCAAAGGTGGCCTCGGTGATGAAGACGTCGCACGGCACCACTTCGAACGGCGCGCAGGTCGGATCCGGCGCGTCCTTGTAGTCGCCGGAGGCGACGATGCAGGTATCCTTGCAGCTAACGGCGATCTGCGCCGAGCCCAGCACGTGGCCAGCGGGGTGGAATTTGACCCTGACGTCGCCGAGCCTGATCTCCTCGCCATAGGCGATCGCTTGCGTGCTGCCGGCGAAATTGTCGCCGTAGCGCAGCCGCATCATGTCGAGGGTTTCCTGGGTGGCCAGCACCGCGCCATGGCCGGGCCGGGCGTGGTCGGAATGGCCGTGGGTGATCACCGCACGTTCGACCGGCCGCACCGGGTCGATATGAAAGCCGCCGGGCTTGCAACACAGGCCGGCGGCCACGGGCATAAGGATGTCTTGCGGGCGCATGTCAGATATATAGGCAGGCTCGATCTCATTTTTAGACGTCCTGCGCGGGCTTGACCGCGCGCATCCATCTGGCGAACGTAGATTCCATGCCCGTGCGCCTGTTCCTGTCCTCCGGCGATATGATTGCCGACCGCCGGTTCGAATTCGCCCGCGATCTGCAAATGAAGGGCGATCCGGTCGCCGCCGCTGATCTGCTGCTGCAAACAGTGGAACTCGCGCCGGATTTCGCCTCGGCCTGGTTCACGCTGGGCGAACTGCGCGAGCAACTCGGCGATCGCGAGGCGGCGATCGCGGCGTTTCGTCGGGCCGGCGCCGCCGACCCTGAGGACCGCCATGGCGCCGGCCTGCGCCTGATGCGGCTGGGCGCGGCAGTCGTGGCGGCGATGCCGCAGGCCTATGTGCAGACGCTGTTCGATCAATACGCGCCGCGATTCGAGGCCGCTTTGGTGGACGACCTCGGCTATCGCGGTCCGGCGCTGTTGTTACGGGCGGTGCTGTCGGTTTGCGCTCGCGCGCGCAAGCCCGCTGTCTTCAAGCGCGCGATCGATCTCGGCTGCGGTACCGGTCTGGCGGCGACCGCGTTTGCCAGCGAGGTCGATCGCTTCGTCGGCATCGATCTGTCGCCGCGCATGATCGAGCGGGCGCGCGCCACCGGCCTTTATGCCGAACTGGAAGTCGCCGACATGGTCGAGGGTTTGCGCGGCAAGCCTGATGCCAGCGCCGATTTGATTGTGGCCGCCGACGCCATGGTCTATGTGGCGGATCTGGCGCCGGTGCTGGGCGAGATCACGCGCGTATTGGCCGTCGGCGGCCTGCTGGCCTTCACGGTCGAAACGCATGACGGCGATGGCGTTCGGATCGGCAAGGGACTGCGCTACGCCCATGGCGAAGCTTACGTGCGCGCGCAGGTCGAAGCCGCTGGGCTCGAATTGGCGCAATGCGAGGACCTGTCGGCCCGCAACGAGGACAACGTCCCGGCGCCCGGCCTTGTGGTGGTTGCGACCAAAGTGTGAGGTAGGAGCTCGCCTTACGAAACGTGCGACGACGCTGCGCTGCGAAATTTGAAATTCGCGCTTGCCGATCCCGCGGGAATGTACGTCAATGCGTTCGCTAGGGAGAAACAAAACAATGAACAACCGACAGACACGGCGCGAATTCGGCGCCACCGCTCTTGCGACCATTCTCGCGTCCACCATTACGGCGCCTTATGTCCGTGCGGCGGAAAAAAAGTACGATCCGGGCGCCACCGATACCGAGATCAAGCTCGGACAAACCATTCCGCACAGCGGTCCAGGCTCGCTCTATGGCGTGCTCGGCCGGGTCGGCGAGGCCTATTTCCAGTCGCTGAACGAGAAGGGCGGCATCAACGGCCGCAAGATCAACTTCCTCACTTTGGATGACGCCTATAGCGCGCCGAAATGCGTCGAGGCGACGCGGCGGCTGGTCGAGCAGGAAGAAGTGCTTGCGCTGTTCGGCTCGCTCGGCACCGCGCCGCAGACCGCGGTGCATAAATATCTCAATTCCAAGGGCGTGCCGCAGCTTTTGCTCAATACCGGCGCGTCGAAATGGAACGATCCGAAGAACAACAAATGGACCATGGCAGGCCTGCCGCTGTATCCGACCGAAGCGCGCATTCTCGCCAGGCATGTCGTGGCCGTGAAGCCGGATGCCAAGGTCGGCATCCTCTACCAGAACGACGATTTCGGCCGCGATTTCCTCGGGCCGTTCAAGAAGGTGCTGGCCGATGCCGGCGGCACCGCCAAGGTGATCATGGAGCAGACCTACGATCTGACCGATCCGACGGTCGATTCCCAGCTCATCAATCTCTCGAAATCCGGCGCGGATGTTTTTTACAACATCACCACCGGCAAGGCGACGTCGCAGTCGGTGCGCAGGGTGGCCGAACTCGGCTGGAAGCCGCTGCAACTGTTGTCGGCGGGATCGGTCGGACGTTCGATCCTCAGCGCCGCCGGCTTCGAGAACGCCAAGGACATCGTTGCGATCCGCTATTCCAAGGAAGCCGGACCGGGGCGCTGGGAAAAGGACAAGGACGTGATCGCGTTCGAGACGTTGCGGGCCAAATATCTGCCGACCGTCGATCCCGACAACACCATCGCCTATGCCGGCTATGGCCAGGCGGTCTCGATGGGCGAAATCCTGCGCCGCTGCGGCGACGAACTGACCCGCGAGAACGTGCTGAAACACGCCAGCACACTGGCCGGCTACCACTCGCCGTTCTTCCTCGACGACATCAATTACAGCTACACGCCCGACGACTATTCGCCGATGAAGACGCTCCACATCTCGATCTTCGACGGCAAGGATTGGCAGATCTCCGAGAAGGCGGTTTCGGAGTAAAAGGTGGTCTCGGAGTAAGCGTCTCCTCGTTTCCAAATTCTGAGTTCGTCATGCCCGGGCAGAAGCGCGAAGCGCGTCTTCGCGCTAGATGTCCCGGGCATCCACGACTTCCTTCCTTGTTGCAAGCAAGAAAGACGTAGATGGCCGGGACAAGCCCGGCCATGACGGTGTGGGTGGAAAAGGGGGCGAGCTAAGCAAGTGCCGCCCTCGACGAAGCGGTTCCGAGCGCTTAGCTCTTTGAGTGTGCCGCCCCCTAGCTCGCCCGTTCCCTCGACCGACAATTCTGCCCTGCTGCCGGACCATTTCCGCCGTTGGTTTTCCGCGCGTGGCTGGTCGCCGCGCGAACATCAATTGGCCCTGCTCGCCAAGGCCCGCGAGGACCGCTCGGCGCTATTGATCGCGCCCACTGGCGCCGGCAAGACGCTAGCGGGATTTCTGCCGACCTTGGTGGAGCTGTCTTCTGCGGCGCTCGCGACCGAGGGCACAAAGAAAAAAATCATCTCCACCGGTCGCAGCGTGCAGCGATCTCGCGGCCTCCACACCCTCTACATTTCGCCGCTGAAGGCACTCGCGGTCGATATCGCGCGCAATCTGGAGGCGCCGATCGCCGAAATGGGCCTGCCGATCAAGGTCGAGACCCGCACCGGCGACACGCCGGTATCGCGGCGGCAACGGCAGCGGCGCTACCCGCCGGATATCCTGCTCACCACACCGGAACAATTGGCGCTGTTGTTGTCATCCGACGATGCGCCGTTTCTGTTTTCCTCGCTGAAACGCATCGTGCTCGACGAATTGCATGCGCTGGTGACTTCGAAGCGCGGCGATTTGCTGTCGCTCGGCCTCGCGCGGCTGTGGCAACTGGCGCCCCAGCTGCGCGCGATCGGCCTGTCGGCGACCGTCGCCGAGCCGGAATCGCTGGCGCGGTTTTTGGTGCCGCAACGCGACGGCAATTTGGAGGGCGCCGACATCGTCGTCGCCGGTGGCGCGGCGGCGCCTGTCGTCGAGATGCTCGATACGCGGGAACGGCTGCCCTGGGCCGGTCACTCCGCCCGCCACGCGCTCGGCGAAATCTACCACCTGATCAAGGCCAACAGGACCACGCTGGTATTCGTCAACACCCGCAGCCAGGCCGAGATGCTGTTTCAGGACCTGTGGCGCATGAACGACGATGGACTTGCGATTGCGCTGCATCATGGCTCGCTCGATGTCGCGCAGCGCCGCAAGGTCGAGGACGCGATGGCGGCGGGCAAACTGCGCGGCGTGGTCTGTACGTCGTCACTCGATCTCGGTGTCGACTGGGGCGACGTCGATCTCGTGATTAACATCGGCGCGCCCAAGGGTTCCTCGCGGCTGATGCAGCGGATCGGCCGCGCCAATCACCGGATCGACGAAGCCTCCCGCGCGGTGCTGGTGCCGGCCAATCGGTTCGAGGTGCTGGAGTGCCGGGTGGCGATCGACGCGATCGCCGAAAATGCGCAGGATACTCCGCCATTGCGAATAGGCGCGCTGGATGTGCTGGCGCAGCATGTGCTCGGCTGCGCTTGCGGGGAGCCGTTTTTCGCCGACGACCTCTATCGCGAAGTGCTGACCGCGGCGACCTATTCCGGCCTATTACGCAGCGATTTCGACGATGTGGTCGATTTCGTCGCCACCGGCGGCTACGCGCTGAAAACCTACGAGCGCTTTGCGCGCATCAAGCAGGACAAGCAGGGCCGTTGGCGCGTCGCCAATCCGCGGGTGCGGCAAAGCTATCGGCTCAATGTCGGCACCATCGTCGAGGATGTCATGATGAAGGTGCGGCTGGTGCGCTCGCGCGGCGGTGGCTCTGGATCACGCGGCCGCGGATCGGGGTCGACCGGTGCGCTCGGGCGGGGCGGCCGCATGCTGGGCCAAATCGAGGAAGCCTTCATCGAAGGCCTCGTGATCGGCGACACCTTTGTGTTCGGCGGCGAAGTGGTGCGCTACGAGGCGCTCGCGGAAGATCAAGTCTATGTCTCCCGCGCCAATGACAAGGACGCCAAGGTGCCGTCCTATATGGGCGGCAAGTTTCCGCTCTCGACCTATCTCGCCGAGCGCGTCCGAAAATTGCTCGACAACAAGCACGAATGGGCCGCGTTGCCGGACCAGGTGCGCGACTGGCTGTTGCTGCAGAAGGATTTTTCCAGGGTGCCCGGCGTGCGCGAATTGCTGGTGGAGACCTTTCCGCGCGCCGATAAACACTATCTCGTCTGTTATCCCTTTGAGGGCCGGCTGGCGCACCAGACGCTCGGCATGCTGCTGACCCGGCGGATGGAACGCATGAAGGTGCGGCCGCTGGGTTTCGTCGCCAATGAATATGCGCTGGCGGTCTGGGGTCTCGGCGACATGTCGTTCATGATCCGGCACGGCAAGCTCGATCTCAACGCGCTGTTCGATCCGGACATGCTGGGCGACGATCTCGAGGCCTGGCTTGCCGAATCCGCGCTGATGAAGCGCACCTTTCGCACCTGTGCGGTGATCTCCGGCCTGATCGCGCGGCGCTTTACCGGCGAGGAGAAAAGCCGCCGCCAGGTGCTGTTTTCGACAGACCTGATCTACGATGTGCTGCGCAAGCATCAGGCCGATCACGTGCTGCTGCGGGCGGCAAGGGCCGATGCGGCGACCGGGCTGCTCGATCTCAAGCGGCTCGGCGACATGCTGTCGCGGATCCAGGGCCGGATCGTGCACCGGGAACTCGATCACGTTTCGCCGCTGGCGGTGCCGGTGATGCTGGAAATCGGCCGCGAGTCAGTCTATGGCGAAGCATCCGACGAGTTGCTGGCGGAAGCCGCCTCCGAACTCGTCAAGGAGGCGACGTCGTAGTAGTAAGAAACTTCGTGAGAGAATGAATTTGTTGGGTACGGATCTCCCCACATCGTCATGCCCGGGCTTGTCCCGGGCATCCACGACTTTCTTGGAGCAGCCAAGACGTGGATGGCCGGGCATAGGCGAGCGGAAGCGACGCCGTCCTTCAGACGGCTACGCCCGGCCATGACGAACAATATAGCTTTTTCTATCGCCTCCCACGGTGTTCTGGATGTCGCCGACGTCACCTTCGTCGCCGACCTCTCCGGCGCGCTGTTCTGGGAACAGCAGAGCCTGCTTGTCGTCTCCGACCTGCATCTGGAAAAGGGTTCCAGCTTTGCCGCGCGCGGCGTGCTGCTGCCGCCCTATGATACCGTGGCGACGCTGAGCCGGCTTGCCGCGGTCATTGCCCGGCACGACCCGCGCACGGTGATCGCGCTCGGCGATAGTTTTCATGACCGCAACGCCCATCACCGGCTGTCCCAGCCCGATCGCGAGGCGCTCGCCGCGCTGCAAATGCGGCGCGACTGGATCTGGATCTCGGGCAATCACGATCCGGCCTTGCCGTCCGACCTCGGCGGCGTGGTCGCCAGCGAGGTCGCAATCGGGCCCATTGCGTTCCGCCACGAGCCGACCGGAGCCTCCGGCGAAATCGCCGGCCATCTGCATCCGAAGGCGCGGGTCTCGACCCGCGGGCGTTCGATGGAGCGGCGCTGCTTTGCCAGCGACGGCGCGCGCGCGATAATGCCGGCCTTCGGCGCCTATACCGGCGGCCTCAACATCCGCGACGCGGCGTTTGCCAGGATTTTCGGATCGCCGGGTTTTCTGGCGCATGTGCTCGGCGATCTCAGACTGCACACCATCGCCGCGTCGCGATGCTATTGATGCAGGCCGCGCGGTCCATCTTGTAAGCATTTGTGACCGCTGGCAGACTGGGCGCGAACAACGCGCTTTCAGGGGAAATTTCAGCATGCATTCGGTCACCCGTCGTCAGACTCTCGCCGATTTGCTGCGTCGGAGTGCGGCGCGAACGCCCGACAAGATCGCCGTCATATGCGGCGAAATTCGATGGACCTATGCCGAGTTCGACCGCATCAGCGGGCGCGTGGCCGCGGGCCTCGCCGAGCGAGGGGTCGCCAAGGGTACCCGGGTCGCGATCCTCGCGCGCAACTCCCATGCTTTCGTGGCGATGCGGTTTGCGCTGGCGCGGCTCGGCGCGGTGCTGGTGCCGATCAATTTCATGCTGAAGGCCGAGGAAACCGCCTATATCCTCCGGCACGCCGGCGCGACCATGCTGGCCACCGATAGCGGCCTGGCCTCGCTGGCCCGCGCGGCCGCGGCGCTCGACACGGCGGTGCAAAATCTGATTTGGCTTCCGTCGGAGGGGGCAAGCGAGCCCGCGGCCGACATGATCGCATTCGACCAACTTGCCGCCTGCCAGACCGCGCCGCCTGAGCCCGAGCTCAGTGGCTCCGATCTGGCGCAGATTGTCTACACCAGCGGAACGGAATCTTCGCCCAAGGGTGCGATGCTGACGCACGACGCGGTGATCTGGCAGTATGTCAGTTGCATTGTCGATGCCGGGATCGCCCAGGACGATCTCGCGCTTCATGCCCTGCCGCTCTACCATTGCGCGCAACTGGATGTGTTCTTCGGTCCTTCGATCTATGTCGGCGCGACCAACGTCATTACCGCCTATCCGACGCCTGAAAATCTGCTGCCGCTGATCGAACGCCATCGCATCTCCTCGTTCTTCGCGCCGCCGACGGTCTGGATATCGTTGTTGCGTTCGCCGTTGTTCGATTCCACCGACCTGTCCAGCCTGCAGAAGGGATATTACGGCGCGTCGATCATGCCGGTCGAAGTCCTTCGCGAACTGGCGCAACGCCTGCCGAAGGTCCGGCTGTGGAACCTGTACGGGCAAACCGAGATCGCGCCGCTGGCGACGATGCTCGGTCCCGACGATCAGTTGCGCAAACCCGGCTCGTGCGGCCGGGCGGTGCTGAATGTCGAGACGCGGATCGTCGATGACGCCATGCGCGATGTGGCCATCGGGGAGGTCGGAGAGATCGTCCATCGCTCGCCGCATCTGATGGTGGGTTATTTCCACGATGACGAACGCACCAAAGCCGCGTTCGAGGGCGACTGGTTCCACTCGGGCGACCTCGCGACGATCGATGCCGAGGGCTACATCACGGTCGTCGATCGCAAGAAGGACATGATCAAAACCGGCGGCGAGAATGTCGCCAGTCGCGAGGTCGAGGAAGCGCTCTACCGATTGCCGCAGGTCTCGGAAGTCGCGGTTATCGGCATTCCGCATCCGCGCTGGGTCGAGGCCGTGGTGGCGGTGATCGTGATCAAGTCGGGCCACGCGCTGACGGAGTCCGAGGCTCTTGCGCACGCCTCGGCCATTCTGGCGGGGTTCAAGACGCCGAAACGGATCGTCTTTGTCGACGCACTGCCCAAAAATCCCAGCGGAAAGCTTCTCAAGCGGCAGTTGCGTGATGTCCACGCGCAATTGTTTGCAGCCGGCTGAACCGACGGTGCGGCTTCAGAAAACGCTTTGAAGCCTCGGCCCTAAGCGAATTGGCATTGCCTTAAGCGAAGGTTCGGTGATTTGCCCGTCGGGCAAATCGGCAGTCTGTCTGTCCAGCCCCTTTTGCAAAAATAATTTTGTTTTCATCGGACCCAAATCACCGGCTTATTCTCAGTGTCCCGTCCCACAGAGGGGCGGCTCGCGATCGTCACGAACGCGGGGCGGGATGCGGTGGACGCGGAGGCGCTTTTGACGAACGGCGCTCAAGCGGACGGCGAAGTCGTGTGGTCCTGACGCCCCGGTGCTGGCGTCAAGTTCGCGATGATGCTTCGCATCACGCGGGCGATGGTGACAAAAAAGCCGGTCACCGGGGAGAGCACGAAGGAAACCGTTAAAACCATTGCGCAGGGAAGGCCGGACTGCTTCCGCTGAACCTGTATGCTCGTGTGCGCTTTTTTGTCTGCCTTTGCACGCGAGACCGCGGGTGCAGCGCGCACCCGGTCTTCCCTGCGCCCTCTGATTATTTGGGCCAAGGATATTGCAAAACTCGGGCGCAGCGTGCCGCGAGATCGCGAAGGTGTGTTTTCTTCACCTCGCCCCGCTTGCGGGGAGAGGTCGGCGCGCATCGTCAGATGCGCGACGGGTGAGGGGGCCTCTCAACGAGTCAGAACCTGGCGAGACGCCCCCTCACCCGCTCGCAAGGGCTCGCGACCTCTCCCCGCAAGCGGGGCGAGGTGAGAAAGATCAGCTGTTTGAAAATTGAATCGGAAACCATTTGTCGTTTCGACGTTCGCCGGCACGATGCAACTCTACGCCGCCTTGGCCTGCACATCATTGCAGAACTCAGCCAGCCGATTGGCGAGCCGCAGCGTGGCGGGACTGGCGTCGGGGGCGGCCACCAAGGCAACTTCGGTTTTGTCGATCGGTGCAAAGCCATCCTTCGCGGTCAGCACGCGATGGTCGGCCTGGATCGCCATCTCCGAGAGGATGCTCAGGCCAAGGCCGGCGGCGACCGCGGCCTGAATGCCGGACAGGCTGGAGGAGGTAAAGGCCATGTGCCAGGGCCGGCCGGCGCTTTCGATCGCGTGAATGGCACGGGATCGATACAGGCAGCCGGTGGGAAAGCCGATCAGCGGCACCGACGAAATTTTCGGATCGATCGGATGGCTCTTGCTGGTGACCCAATGCACGCGCTCCGGCCACACCGCGATGCCGCCTTTCTCGTTGGCGTCGCGCTTGAGCAGCGCGAGATCGAGTTCGCCGCGTTCGAGGTCGCGGCGAAGATAGACGCTCTGATCGGCGCGCACGTCGAGCCGCAATCCGGGATACGAGCGCGAGAAGGTGGCGAGCAATTTGGTCAGCCGATAGGCCGCGAAATCCTCGGGGATGCCGAGCCTGACCGCGCCCTCGCTGCCCGGACGCGCCATCACGTCGCGGGCTTCCTCGGCCAGCGACAACAGCCGCCGCGCATAGGACAACAGCTTTTCGCCGGCCTCGGTCGGCGTCACGTCCTTGCCGGTGCGATTGAGCAGGGGCTGGCCGACATCGTCCTCCAGCCGCTTGATCTGCTGGCTGACGGTGGACTGGGTGCGGTGAACCCGCTCGCCGGCGCGGGTAAAGCCGCCGGCATCGACGACCGAGATGAAACTACGCAGTAATTCCAGATCAAACATGGGATTTTCCTCATCCCTAAGGTATTTGAATATCCACTGATGATCAGTTTATCATTTAATTTCCAAATATCAAGGTGCGGGCCTACATCGGGAGGAAAGGAGATCTCCCATGTCGCTCGCCCACTCCATCGCGGTTCCCCGCGCCCGCCTCAACCCATTGCCGATCTATATCGGCGTGTTCTGCCTGCTCTGGAGCTTCGCCTTCGTCGCCGGCAAGATCGGCGTCACCGATTGCCCGCCGCTGATCCTGCTGACGGCGCGATTCTCGCTGGCGGGAATCCTGATTCTCGGCGTTTCCGCGCTGCGCAACGAAAAATGGCAGATGACCTGGCGGGACGCGGCGGTGTTCGCGATGCTCGGTGTCGCCAACAACGCGCTGTATCTCGGGCTCGGTTATACCGGCCTCAAGACGGTCTCCGCCGGGCTCGGCGGCCTGATCGTCAGCGCCAATCCGGTATTCACCGCGGCGCTGGCTGCTTTGTTCCTTGGGGAGAGCCTGACCTGGCGCAAGGTCGCCGGCTTGCTGCTCGGCATCTCCGGCGTCGGCTTCATCGTCTGGCACCGCATGTCGGTCGGTACCGACAGCCTCCACGGTATCCTGTTTACACTGGCCTCATTGGCGTCGATCGTGGTCGGCACCATCCTGTTCAAGATCTTTGCGCCGAAGGGCAGCCTGTGGATCGGCAATGGCGTGCAGAATCTCGCCGGCGGATTGGCGCTGCTGCCGTTCGCGTTGACGTTCTCCAGCGTTAGCGACATCGTGCCCAGCGCACGATTGCTCGGCGCGTTTGCATACCTGGTGCTGGGTGGATCGATCCTGGCCTATCTGCTCTGGTTTCATCTGCTGAAGGTATGCGGCGCGACCGCCGCGAGCGCCTATCACTTCCTGATGCCGCCGCTCGGGATGTTGTTTGCCTGGATGGTGCTCGGCGAACATGTCGAGAGCCGCGATCTCCTCGGCATTATCCCGGTCGCGCTCGGCGTTTATCTCGTCACCCGTCCCGCTGCTGTGCGGAAACAAGGAGCCTTGTGATGAATTCGATACGGATCACCCTGATCGGCGGCCCGACCGCCTTGATCGAGATCGACGGCTTTCGCCTGCTCACCGATCCCACCTTCGATGCGTCGGGCACGTCTTACGCATTGCCGCACGTGACGCTCCAGAAGCTGACCGGGCCCGCGTTGAGTCCCGACTCGATCGGCGAAATCGATGCGGTGCTGCTCAGCCACGACCAGCACTCCGACAATCTCGACAATTCCGGCAGGGATTTTCTGCAAAAGGCGCCGCGCGTGCTGACCACATTGGTTGGCGCCAAACGCCTCGGCGGTCGCGCCGAAGGCTTTGCGCCATGGGCGACGACCGAGTTGAAGGGCAAGGACGGCCGTACGCTGACCATCACCGCGACACCGGCGCGTCATGGTCCGGCCGGCATCGAGCCGCTGGCAGGGGATGTCATCGGCTTCGTGCTGACGTCATCGAATTCAGGCAGCCGTCCAATCTACATCAGCGGCGATACCGTCTGGTATGACGGCGTCGCCGAGGTGGCGCGGCGCTTCAAGGCCGGCGTGGTGCTGCCATTCGCCGGCGCGGCGCAAACCCGCGGCCCGTTTCATCTCACCATGGATACCAACGATACCATCGAGACCGCGCGGGCATTCCCGGATGCCGTGATCGTGCCGGTTCATACCGACGGCTGGGCGCATTTCCGCCAGAGCGCCAACGATCTGCGGGTATCGTTCGATGCACTCGGCTTCGGCAAGCGGCTGCGGATATTGGAGCCGGGTGTCGCGACGGTGATTGAGTTGCTACAATCTCCGCCGTCATCCTGAGGTGCGAGCCGTCTTCGGCGAGCCTCGAAGGATGGAGTTCATCGCGTTGCCATCCTTCGAGACGCGCGCAAGAGCGCGCTCCTCAGGATGACGTGCCGATAGCGCCCTCAATCCTTCCGGAACACGATCGAGGCCATCCAGCCGGTCATCAGCGCCATGAACGCGGTTGCGAGCCCGTAGATGAAACCGTTCTGGCGCGCGGTGGTCGCGACGAACTGCTCGAAGCCGACCTTGACGATTTCGAAGCTGGTCACGGTCTGCGTCACCAGTGCGCCGTCGGAAAACAGTTTGATCTCGACGTCATAGCGTCCGATCGGCACCTCCGCGGGCAACGGAATCTCGGTGCGGAACAAGGTCGGCGTCAGGAACGTCACGGCGGACGTTTCCTCGCGATAAAGTCCGCGTTCGGTGCGCAGCCGGACAAAGGCACTGCGGAACGCATCGTTCGGCACCACGTCGGCGTAGTCAGGGCCGACACGCTGGGTCAGCAGCACATTGTTGAGGCCGAGCTGCTGCCGGCGCTGCACTTCCGGCGAGGCGATGGCATCGAACGGCTGGTTGGAAAACAGCGCCAGATAGGTCGGCACTTTCAGGAATTGCCGGTAGTCGGTGTTGATCCAGATCCCGAATTTACGCTCCTTGCGCCGCGTCACCATGTCGGCGGGTGGGCCGCTGACGGTGACCACGAGGTCGTAGGCCTTGCGGGTCGCGGGGGTGGCGGCGTCCTTTTCGACCGAACCGAACAGCACCAGTTCCTCGCCGGAGTAATTCGGCGTCACCGTGACCCGGTGGTTGGAGACCGATACGATCAGCCGCTCCGCCTGCGCCGGCGCAGTGGCGCACATCGCGCCCAGCAGCAGCGCCGCGGCCATGGTTGCGAGTGAATGGTGCCGGATCATCCGCCGGCTCCGGTTTCGCGGATGGTGAAGAGATCGTCGGGCTTGATCCCGAGTTCGATCGCGAAGCGGATGCCGACCGCGAGAATCAGCAGCCCGAGCAGCAGCCGCAGATGCTCGCCACGGATCTTCTGGCCGGCACGGGCGCCGAACTGCGCGCCGGTGACGCCGCCGATCATCAGGATCAGCGCCAGCACCGCATCGACCAGATGGTTGGTGACAGCGTGCAGCATGGTGGCGAACACCATGGTGACCAGGGTCAGCACCATCGAGGTGCCGATCACGGTCGAGGTCGGCACCCGCAGCAGATAGATCATGATCGGGACCAGGATGAAGCCGCCGCCGATGCCCATCACCGCGCCGATGAAGCCGATGATCACGCCGACCGCGACCACCGGGATCACGGACAGATAGATCTTGGAGCGCTTGAAACGGATCTTCAGCGGCAGGCCGTGGATCCAGCCATGGCTGCCCGGGCGGCGCAGCGAGGCGGCGACGCCACGCCGTGCCCGCATGATGGCGCGCAAGCCCTCCCAGAACATCAGCCCGCCGACCGCGGTCAGCAGCACGACGTAAGACAGCGCAATCATCAGATCGAGCTGGCCGAGCGCGCGCAGTTGCGTGAAGGTCCAGACCCCGAGCGCGGTGCCGATCACGCCGCCACTCAGCAGCACCGCCGCCAGCAGCGGATCGATGGCGCGGCGACGCCAGTAGAAAATGGCGCCGGAAAACGATGAGGCGGCGATGTGGCTCGCCACCGACGCCACCGCCACCGCGGGCGTGATGCCGACGAAGATCAGTAGCGGCGTCATCAGAAATCCGCCGCCGATGCCGAACATCCCCGACACGAAACCAACCGCCGCGCCCATCGCCAGGATGAGGAAAACATTGACCGGAATGTCGGCGATCGGGAGGAAGAGCTGCACGCGTGTTTATTTCGGAATGAGCCTTGAGGCTGGCCGAAACCGCTCACGGCATGGTTTCTTCGGGAGCGCGGATCAAACGCCGCGCCCCTGCATAACCGAAAATGCCGTGGTGAGGGACTAAAGAATACGCCGCCGCTGGCTTTTTTTGCCGCAGGCGCCGCGCATCGCCCGACGTGGTGAATAATTCAGACTAATGCGCCGATGCGGTGCGCTTCGACGCGACCGGCTTTGCCGCGGGCTTGGCGGTATTGGCCTGCGTCGGTGCACCGTCCCAGCCGCCGGCGGGGGTCGCCACATTGATGGCATCGTTGGGCTGCGGCTCCGGCGTGAAGGTCTGGATCGCGAGCTTCGCTGCCGCGAGCGACTGCGGATCGAGCTTCTTCGCGATATCGTCACGCTTGTGCCCGGCGTCGGTGTCGCCCTGGGCGGCCGCGAGGCTGAACCATTTGAAGGATTCGGCGAGATTCTGATCGACGCCGATGCCGCGGGCATAGAGGATTCCGAGGTTGAACTGGCTGTCGGCGACGCCGCGATCGGCGGCCTTGCGGAACCACTGCGACGCGCTCTTGTAGTTGGCGCCCTTGCCGCCGCCATCGGCGTCGAGCACCGCGAGATTGTGCATCGCCTTGGCGTTGCCGCGCTCGGCCGCCTGCATGTAATAGCGCCGCGCGATATCGACATCCTTCTTCACGCTGAGGCCCTTTTCGTAGAGCGTCCCGATCCGGAAGATCGCCGGCACCACGCCGGCTTGCGCCGCGCGGTCGTACCATTTTGCTGCTTCGTCGTAATTCGAAGCCACGCCTTTGCCCTCGGCGTAGCGCACGCCGATTTCATAGGCGGCGGTGGGATCGCCCTTGAGCGCCGCCGATCGCAGCGCCGGGCCGCCGATCGCGTCCGGCAACCGCTCGGTCGCGGGGATCTGCACCAGGCTGAGCTTGCCGCTGACAGGCGCCGGCTGCGTCGGAATCGAGCCGGTGACGTCGCTTGCCGCCAGCGGCGAACTCACCGGCGCGGCCGCGGCCTGCGGAATCGCGACCGAGGCGCCGCTGCCGGAGCTATCCGGGACGATATTGTTGAACGACTGCCGGCCGATCGGCGTCGGCGCGGTCATCGACGGCATCGCGGGCGCTGCCGGTTGGACCGCGGGGGCAGGCGGCTGAAGCTGAGCCGGAGGCTCGCTCGAACTCTCCGCGGACGGCATCTGCAACACGCTGCCGCCGTCGAGCAATGTCATCGCCATCTTGAAGGTGCCGAGCACGATCACGACCACGCTTGCGCCGACCAGCAGCGAGCGAATCTTCGAGGTGATCGTCGACGGCTCCTTGTCGGCGGTGGGGGCGCCGGCCGCCTTCATCTGGGCGGCCGCGGCCTTCTTGCTGGCCTTGAGGGCGGCTTTGGTCGGGGGCTGCGCGGCCTGGGCGGCCTGCGCGGCACGGCGCGCGGCGGCGATGAAGCTCGATGCCGTCGCGGGCTCAGGTTTTCCGGGTGCGATCTCACTGATGGCGTTCTCTGACGCCGCGATCCGCTCCGAGGGGGACGCCGTCCGTCCGGTCGGCCGCGTTCCCGGCTCGAGCGGATGATCGGGCGGCAATTCGGTGGCGATCGCCACGCGCGCGGGAGCGGCGTGCGGTTCGAGGATCTCGCTGATCGCGCGCGGCGCCACGGCCGCGATCGCGGCAGGTGCTGCTGCGGCATGGAATTCGCGCGGCGCGGCCGCAAAATGCGCTTCGTTCGCGGCGGGGTTGGGCAATTCCGGCCTGGGCTGCGGCGGCATCGCCATGCGCACGGGCGCGGGCGCCTCCTCCTCCTCAAGCATCTCGGCTTGCAGCGTCATCGGACGGGCCGGTGCTTCCGGCTGCGGCGGCGCGATGGGCGCGGAACGCACGTTGCGCAAGTCGCCTTCGATCATCGCCAGACGATCGACCACATGGCCGAGGGTGTTGTGAACGGCTTCGAGCGACTCCTGGGTGTGGCGATCGCGCTCGGTCTGGCCGTAGCGGATATCGGACAATTCGCGCTTGACGATATCGGCGATGCCGGGGTCCTGCTGCGGCGATGCCATGTTGCGGCTGTTATCGGCGAGGGCTGCGAAGTTCGCATGCTGGTTTTCGAGATGGCGCAGGATGTCCTGCAAGCCGTCCTCGACGCGCGAGAGATTGCCGCCGCGCTGATCGCCGGACAATTCGAGCCGCTCGAGCAGATACGACACGCGCTGTTCGAGATGGGCGAAGGCGGATGCGTTGTCGTTGCCGACCGGCATGCGATCGAGCCGCTCCGACAGCCCGCGCAGCGCGTTTTCCAGCTGCTCGGTGCCTTCGGGCAGCGCCGGCCGCTCGCGATTTTCCAGGGTCGAGGTCAGCGCGGCGATGCGCTGTTCGAGGATCGCGAACGCATCGCTGCTGGTGCTCGCCTGGCCGAGCTGATCGACCTTGGAGGACAGCGTGCGCACGTCGTCGGATAGCCGCACCAGCGCATCGTTGGAGGCGATATTGGAGACGATCGCGCGAAGCGCGGCGATGGCGGTTTCGAGCTGGCGGACCGTCGCGGGATCCTCGTTGCTGCGCAGGATCAGATCGAGCTTGGCGCCGAGATTGCGGATCGCCTCGTCATAGCCGGCGAGTTGCTCGGCCGGTGTTAGCGAGCGCAGCACTTCGCGAATCTCGCTGAGCGCGCGCTCGATGCCGGCCAACGCCTGGCCGTCGCTGCCGCTCTGGCGCGTATCGTCGATGCGGCGGGACAGCGAACGGATTTCGTTCTCGATCGATTCGATCGCCCGGCGCGGCATCGCCTCGGTAATGGCGGCGCGAATCTCGGCCAATTCGGTGCGGAACGCCGAGATCGATTGCTCGGTGACGTCGGGGCGCTGCAGCGCCTCGATCTGGCTCGTGATCTTGAACAGATGACGCTCAAGCGAGGAGAAATCCGGCCCCGGCGATGGGGGCGGGGACGAAGGCGGAGCCATCGCGGGCGCCGTCGGCAGGCTCGGTGCGATCGATGGCGCGCTGCGCGGGGACATTGCCCGCGGCGCTACATTGTCGAGTTCGTTCTGGCGCGCGGCGATTTCCGCGATCGCTGAGTCGAACGACGCCGGGCTGATCGGCGGCGACGGACGATAGACCTGGGCCGCCGCGCGCTCGACCATCTCGGCCTGGCGCTGCTTGTCCTGAACCGGAGCGGGTCGCGCGGGTGCGGGATTGGAGATCTGGGCCAGCCGCGCGTCGAGCCGCGAGATGGCGTCGTTCAATTGCCGGGCAACGCCGGGCTCGCCGCGGGGCGCATCGTTGCGCAGGGCGTCGTTGCGCTGTGGCGGCCGTGAAATCTGTTCGATCTGGCGGGTAATGGAATCCAGCCGCTGGTGGATGTCGGCGACGTCCCGGGTTTCCTTGGCGTAGGTCTGGTTCGGCACCGGCGGTCGCGCCCGGAAGCTGGGCGGGGCCGATTCGCCGATGGTGGAATTCAGCCAGTCGCTCAGCGACATCCCGGCCCGGCGCGCGGCGGCTTCAGCCCGCTCGCGGACCGATGGATCGATGCCGTCTACACTCGATACGCGCGAATTCATGCTCTGATCCGGTTTCGACCCGGCGCCACCCGTTGCGCCTGCAGTCTCCCCGCGCGTCCCAATTGAATAGACAATCGAATTCCGCGCAGGTCGTCTGCCTCAAGCACCGACTTTTTCGCGTTACGGTAAATAACGGGTTAAGGAATTGGGGCGCGCCGCCTTAAAGTTTACCTATGCGGCTGCCGGACCGGTTCCATCGGGCACCGGTACGAGGTTTGGGCCGGGATCAGCGGCCGTTTCTCACTCGTTGTTGTCGTCCCGGCGGTTCTCCAGAGGCAAAATCCCCGTGGGGTGGGCGATCGCGGACAAGGCATCGAGCGCCTCTTCACACCATTCGGCGACCACGCGCTCATGACGAAGGCCGATGCGAAGTCCGAGCAATTTTCCCGTGTCGGCGGGGGACGCCGTGCCGTCCGGGAAGCGCTTGTTGAGAATGCGCTCAAAACGGGCGAAGCGGTCGCGGTGGTACTCCAGCCGCGCCATCAGGTCGTCGCGCAGCGGTTCGATGTCGACGCTGTCGAGCGCGTAAAGCCGCACCAAGAGGTCGTCCTTGATCGAGGCCGGGCTGCTCGGCCGGGCTGCCCAATGCCGAAGCGCGGCCTTGCCCTCTGCCGTCAGGGTGTAGACCATCTTGTTGGGCTTGCCGGACTGCACCACCTCGCGGCCCTGGATGTGGCCGCGGTCGCGCAGCCGCGAAAGCTCGCGATAAATCTGCTGGTGGTCGGCCTTCCAGAAAAAGCCGATCGACGAATCGAACGTCTTGGCGAGCTCATAGCCCGTCATCGGACGTTCCGTCAGGCATGCGAGGATTGCGTCACCGAGCGCCACGTCGCCAACGTCCTTTGTTGATCTGATCCTTGACTTTATGCGCATCGGTGCATATGCGTCAATATGCATATAGATGTCACTCCATTGGTGCTCGGCACGTCGATGCCGGGCATTGCGGCTTTCACCCACAGGAGACGTCCGGTGACCATGACAGGCCTCGACAAATGGTACGGCTACATGAAGTCCCACGACCGCGCGGCGCTCTGGGACCTGCTTCACCCCGATGCGGTATTTGAAAGTCCGGTGGTGCATACGCCGCAGCGCGGGCGAGAGATCACCTTCAAATATCTGTCGAGTGCGGAGAAGGTGCTGGGTGGCGTGGGCTTCGCCTATCTCGGCGAGTGGCGCAGCGACACCGGCGCGGTGCTCGAATTCGAAAAAGAGATCGACGGGATCAAGATTAACGGCGTCGACATCATCAGCTTCGATGCGGATGGCCGGATCACGCATTTCAAGGTGATGGTGCGACCGCTCAAGGCGATCAACCTGCTGCATCGATTGATGGGTGAACAGCTTGCGGCGCAGTGACGCGATGCCGCCACCCCGATCGCGATAGTGACTGCCCTGGAACCTGGAAACGGCTAAGGTCCAGTTCAGCGACTCGACTTTAGCGACTCGACCTGCCTCTCGAAATTTAGCTTCACCCTCCAACGCATCCGCCCTGCCGGGAGAACACCATGCCGATCTACAAGGCGCCTTTGGAAGACGTCGGGTTCCTGCTCAACGATGTGTTTCAGATCGATCGCTACGACAATCTTCCGGGCTTCAGCGATGCCTCCGCCGATGTGCGCGAGGCGATCCTGGCCGAGGCCGCCAAGCTCAGCGAAGAAGTGTTGCAGCCGCTCAACCGCGTCGGCGATCTCCAGGGTTGCGTCAGGCATGACGATGCCAGCGTCACCACGCCGAAAGGCTTCAAGGAAGCCTTCAAGCAGGTTGCCGAAGGCGGTTGGCTCGGCCTGTCGGCGCCGACGGAATTTGGCGGCCAGGGATTGCCGATTACGCTGAGCCAGGTCGTTACTGAATTTCAGAGCGCGGCCAATATGGCGTTCTCGATGTATGGCGGCCTCACCATGGGCGCCACCGCGGCGCTGATCGTGCATGGCAAGCCCGAACAGAAGGCGATGTTCGTACCCAAGATGGTAGCGGGCGAATGGACCGGCACCATGAACCTGACCGAGCCGCAGTGCGGCACGGATCTCGGGCTGCTGCGCACCAAGGCGGCCAAGCAGGTTGACGGCAGCTACAAGATCACGGGCACCAAGATCTTCATCTCGGCCGGCGAGCATGATCTGGCCGACAACATCATCCATCTGGTGCTGGCGCGCATCGAAGGTGCGCCTGCGGGCATCAAGGGCGTGTCGCTGTTCGTGGTGCCGAAGATTCTGGTCAATGCCGATGGCTCGCTCGGCGCGCGCAATGGTGTTTCCTGCGGCTCGATCGAACACAAGATGGGCATTCACGGCAATTCCACCTGCGTGATGAATTACGATGGCGCCATTGGCTGGCTGATCGGCGAAGAGAACAAGGGCATGCAGGGCATGTTCGTGATGATGAACGAGGCGCGGCTCGGCGTCGCGGTGCAGGGGCTGGCGCAATCCGAAGTCGCCTATCAGAACGCGGTCGCCTATGCCCGCGACCGCCTGCAGGGCCGCGCGCTGTCGGGCCCGCAGGCGCCGGACAAGCCGGCCGATCCGATCATCGTGCATCCCGACGTGCGCCGCACGCTGCTGACGATTCGTGCCTTCAACGAAGCGGCGCGCGCCATGGTGGTGTGGACCGCGCTGAAAAGCGATGTCGCGCATCGCTCCAGCGATCCGAAGGATCGCGACGCGGCCGACGATCACATGGGCCTGATGACGCCGGTCATGAAGGGCGTGATGACCGATGTCGGATTCTCCAACGCGGTGCTGGCCCAGCAGATGTATGGTGGCCATGGCTACATCGCCGAAAACGGCATGGAGCAGTTCGTTCGCGATGCGCGCATCGCCATGCTCTATGAGGGCGCCAACGGTATCCAGGCGCTGGATCTGGTGGGACGCAAATTGCCGCGCAATGGCGGTCGCGCGGTGATGACGTTCTTCGGCGAGGTCGCAGGCTTTGCCAAGGAGCACGGCGCGGACGAGGCCATGAAGCCGTTCGTGGCGCCCTTGAGCAACGCGCTCGGTCATTTGCAGCAGGCCACCACCTGGCTGATGCAGAATGCGATGGCGAAGCCCGACAATGCCGGCGCTGCTGCCACCGATTACATGCAATTATTCGGCCTCGTCACCTTCGGCTATATGTGGGCGAAGATGGCCAAAGTCGCGCAAGACAAGATTGCAGGCTCCGGCGCCACGTCCTATCTCACCACCAAGCTGGTGACCGGCCGCTTCTTCATGGAACGGATGCTGCCGGAGACCGCACTGCATCTGGCGCGAATCCAGACCGGAAGCGCGACCACCATGGAATTGGCGGCGGAAGCCTTCTGATATCCGCCGATCGAGGAATATTCGTCGCGACTCAACAGCAGCCGCGACATCTGCCCAATCGCCGAATATATTATGATCCTCATACCAGGAGGGCGTCATGCCTGAGGCATTTATCTACGATCACGTTCGCACGCCGCGCGGCCGCGGCAAGGCCGATGGCGCGCTGCATGAGGTGACCGCGCTGGCGCTGGCCACCGCGCCGCTGAGGGCGCTCAAGGAACGCAACAACCTCCCCGAAGACGTCATCGACGACCTCGTGCTCGGCGTGGTCGATCCGGTCGGCGAAGCCGGTTCGGATATCGCGCGCTTCGCGGCGATCCAGGCCGGCCTCGGCGAGACCGTTCCGGGGGTCCAGATCAGCCGCTTCTGCGCGTCGGGTCTGGATGCGGTGAATTTCGCGGCGGCGCAAATCATGAGCGGCCAGCATGAACTGACCATCGGCGGCGGCGCCGAATCGATGAGCCGGGTCGGCATCGGCGCCTCCGGCGGGGCCTGGCCGATGGATCCCTCGATCGCGGTGCCGGCCTATTTCATGCCGCAGGGCGTCTCGGCCGATCTGATCGCGACCAAATACGGTTTTTCGCGCGATGATGTCGATGCTTACGCGGTACAGAGCCAGCAGCGCGCCGCCAAAGCCTGGGACGAGGGCCGCTTCAAGAACTCGGTGGTTCCGGTCAAGGACGTCAACGGCCTGACCATCCTGGCCAAGGACGAGCACATGCGGCCCACGACGACGATGCAGTCGCTGGGTCAGTTGCAGCCGGCGTTCGCGGCCATCGGCCAGATGGGCGGCTTCGACGCGGTCGCGATCCAGTCGCATCCGGAAATCGAGCGGGTCAATTACGTGCACCATGCTGGCAATTCTTCGGGCATCGTTGACGGTGCCGGCGCGGTGCTGCTCGGCAGCAAGGAAGCAGGCGCCAAGCATGGCCTGAAGCCGCGCGCCAAAATCCGCGCCTTCGCCAATATCGGCTCCGAGCCCGCGATGATGCTGACCGGCCCGGTCGACGTGACCCGAAAACTGTTCGAGCGCTCCGGCATGAAGAAGTCGGACATCGATTTGTTCGAACTGAACGAAGCCTTCGCCTCGGTGGTGTTGCGCTACATCCAGGCCTTCGACATCGACAACGCCAAGATCAACGTCAATGGCGGCGCCATCGCGCTCGGCCATCCGCTCGGCGCCACCGGCGCGATGATCCTCGGCACCGTGCTCGACGAACTGGAACGCACCAACAAGTCCACCGCTCTGGTCACATTGTGCATCGGCGGCGGCATGGGCACCGCGACGATTATCGAACGCGTGTAAAAGCCGTAGGGTGGGTTAGCCGAAGGCGTAACCCACCGTGCCAACGCGAAGGAGGTGGGTTACGCTTCGCTAACCCACCCTACGAGACAACCGCCGCGCCTTGGGGCTGACGGCATCGAGGGAGCGACACATGACCTACACAAATTTCAAGATCGAGACCGACGCCGACGGCATTGCGCTGGTGACCTGGGACACTCCGGGCCGTTCGATGAACGTGCTCGACGAGACCTCGGTCAACGAACTCGAAGCGATCGTGAAGCACACCTCCAGCGATGCCGCCGTGAAGGGCGTGGTTATCACCTCGGGCAAGGAATCGCTGTGCGCCGGCGCTGATCTTTCGATGCTGGAAGGCATGGCCCGCATTTACGCCGACACGTTGAAGGCCAAAGGCGAGGAAGCCGCCAACCAGATGCTGTTCGATCAGAGCCGCCGCTTCTCGCAGGTCTTTCGCTCGATCGAAACCTCCGGCAAGCCATGGGTCGCCGCGATCAACGGCATCGCGCTCGGCGGTGGTTTCGAACTGACGCTGGCGTGCCATTATCGCGTCGCGGCTGAAAATCCCAAGACCCGCCTCGGGCTGCCCGAAGTGAAGGTCGGGCTGTTCCCCGGCGCCGGCGGCACCCAGCGCGTGCCGCGTATCGTGTCGCCGCAGGATGCGATGCAATTGCTGCTTAACGGCGAGGCGATGAATCTCGACAGGGCCAAGGCGCTCAAGCTGGTCGACGCCGTGGTTCCCCCCGCCGACATGATCAAGACCGCCAAGGACTGGATCAAGGCCGGCGGCAAGGCGGTCGCGCCCTGGGACGAGAAGGGTTTCAAGCTGCCCGGCGGTCCGGTGTTTTCGAAGGCCGGCATGATGATGTTCCCGGCCGGCAATGCGATCTTCCGCCGCGAGACCTACGACAATTATCCGGCCGCGCGCGCCATCATGCAATGCGTCTATGAAGGCCTGCAATTGCCGATCGATGCCGCGCTGCGGGTCGAGTCGCGCTACTTCACCCAGATCCTGCGCAGCAACGAGGCAGCGGCGATGATCCGCAGCCTGTTCCTGTCGATGCAGGAATTGAACAAGGGCGCGCGCCGCCCGCCGAACGTGCCGCCGACCAAAGTGAAGAAGCTCGCCGTGATCGGCGCCGGCTTCATGGGCGCCAGTGTCGGCTACGTGTCGGCGCGCGCAGGCATCGAGGTGGTGCTGATCGACCGCGATCAGGAAAGCGCCGACAAGGGCAAGGGCCACGCCAAATCCGTGATCGACGATCTGATCAAGAAGGGCCGCGCCAAGGAAACCGATCGCGACACCATATTGTCGCGTATTTCCGCGACCGCCGACTACAACGTGTTGAAGGATTGCGACCTGGTCATCGAAGCGGTGTTCGAGGATCGAAAAGTCAAGGCCGAGACGTACGCCAAGGCGCAGCCGCTGTTGAAGCCTGATGCGATCTTCGCCTCCAACACCTCGACCCTGCCGATCAATTCGCTGGCCGAGGAATTCAAGGACCAGGGCAAGTTCATCGGCATTCACTTCTTCTCGCCGGTCGAGAAGATGATGCTGGTCGAGATCATCGTCGGCAAGAACACCGGCGACGTCGCACTGGCGACCGCGCTGGATTACGTGCGCGCCATCGGCAAGACGCCGATTGTGGTCAATGATAGCAGGGGCTTCTTCGCCAACCGCTGCGTGATGCGCTACATCGCCGAAGGCAGCGAGATGCTGCTCGAAGGCGTGCCGCCGGCGATGATCGAGAACACTGCCAGGATGGCCGGCATGCCGGTCGGGCCGCTGTCGCTGTCGGATGAAGTGGCGCTCGATCTCGGGCTCAAGATCATGAAAGCGACCGAGGCCGATCTCGGCGCCAACGCCATCGACCAGGCGCAGAAGAAGCTATTGGTCGAAATGGTGGAGAAGCAGGGCCGCTTCGGCCGCAAGAACAGCAAGGGCTATTACGACTATCCGGAAAAGGGCAAGGGTCAGAAGAGCCTGTGGGCCGGACTGGCGGGCCTGCAACCAAAACATCTCGATCCCGATACGCTCGATGTGCAGGAGTTGAAGCAGCGCTTCCTCGTGGTGCAGGCGGTGGAAGCTGCGCGCACCGTCGAGGATCACGTCATCACCGACATGCGCGAGGCCGATGTCGGCTCGATCCTCGGCTTCGGCTTCGCGCCGTTCACCGGCGGCACGCTGTCCTACATCGACTTCATGGGCACCAAGAAGTTTGTGGAGCTGTGCCACAAGCTCGAAGCCAAATACGGCTCGCGCTTCACGCCACCGAAATTGCTGGTCGAGATGGCCGCCAACGGCGAGACCTTCTACGGCCGCTTCCCGCCGAAGAAGCAGGCTGCGGCGTAGGCCGCAGAGATACGCGGTCAAAAAAATATAATATACGGTCGTCTCGGCTCGCGCCGGGACCACAATGCGAAATATCTCGCGTTCCGTCCGCTACTTGCCTGAGTGCGCCTACAAAGCTGATGGTCGGAATGCGAAATGTTATCGTGCTAGGCGCTGGAATGGTCGGGGTCGCCAGCGCGCTGCATCTGCAGCGCCGTGGTTGGTCGGTTGTGCTGGTGGACCGCAAGCCGCCGGGTCGCGAGACCAGCTATGGCAACGCCGGCTTCATCCAGAGCGAAGCCGTTCATCCCTATCCGATGCCGCGCGATTTTCGGACGCTCGCGGCGATCGCGAGGGGACGTACCAACGATGTCCATTACACCGTTGCATCGTTGCCGCGGCATCTCGGTCCCTTGCTGCGGTACTGGTGGCATTCCGCGCCGGAAAGGCACCGGCGCATTTCGCAAGCTTACGCACGCATCATCGGGCCGGCGACGGACGAACATGGCGTGCTGGTTCGGGAGGCCGGCGCCGACAACCTCGTGCAGCGAGGAGGGTATCATTCCCTGCACCGGACCCAGGCCGCGCTGGATCGCGCGGCGCTGGTGGCCGAGGCGCTTGCGGCCGAACACGGCGTGCGCTCGCAAATCATCAGTGCCGCTCAGCTGGCGGCGGTCGAGCCCGGGCTTCACGAGACCGGCGCGGGGGCCATCCATTGGCGCGATACCTGGACGGTCTCGGAGCCGGGCGGGCTGGTGGCCGCCTATGCCGATCTCTTCACCCGTTCGGGCGGAACGTTCCTCAGCGGCGATGCGGCGACGCTAGCGCCTTCCGCTGGCGGCGGCTGGGCGGTTGATTCGGATGATGGTCGCATTTCAGCCGAGGTCGCCATCGTCGCGCTGGGGCCCTGGTCGCCCGATCTGCTGCGCAGGTTCGGCTACCATTTCCCGATGGTGCGCAAGCGCGGCTATCACCGTCATTTCACCGGCGGCGACCAGCTCAATTTGCCGCTACAGGATCCGGCGTTTGGTTACGTCGTGGCGCCGATGTTGAAGGGTCTGCGGCTGACGACCGGCGCTGAACTGACGGGCGGGTCGATGTCGGCGCGGCCAATCCAGCTGGAGCGGGCGGAGCAGGCGGCGAGGCTGCTTGTCGATCTCGGCACCGCGGTCGAAGCCGAGCCCTGGAGCGGGGTCCGCCCCTGCATGCCGGACATGTTGCCGGTGGTGGGGCCGGCAGCGAAGCACAAGGGCCTGTGGATGAATTTCGGTCACGGTCATCAGGGCTTTACGCTGGGCCCCGTAACGGGCCGCCTGCTCGCCGAGTTGATGAGCGGCGAACAGACTTTGACCGATGCGTCGGCTTTCGACCCTGCCCGATACTGATCGGAAATAAATCAAGGGCCGGATCATTGATCCGGCCCTCAATCTTCATCGCGATTCGTAAAACCTCACGCCGCCTTCAGCAAACCTTCCTTGGTCAGCGCTTCCTGCACCTTCGGGCGCGCGGCGACGCGGGCCTTGTAGGCCGTCAAATGGGGCAGCGCCGAGAGGTCGAGCTTGTGGCCATCGGCCCAGCGCATCATGGTGTAGAGATAGCCGTCGGCGACGGTGAATTGCTTGCCCATCAAATAATCGCGACCGGCCAGTTGGGTCTCGATATATTTGAACTTGCTCATGATTCGGTCGGCGAAGAATTTCTTGACCTCGTCGGGGATCGCCGGATTGAACAGCGGGCTGAAATTCTTGTGCAGCTCGCCGGTGATGAAGTTGAGCCACTCCAGAAGCTTGTAGCGCTCGGCGCTGTCGCGGGCGGGCGCGAGGTTCTTGGCGGCAACCTTGTCGGCGATGATCTGGACGATGACCGGGCCTTCGGTGACGATTTCGCCGCTGTCGAGGCCGAGCGCCGGCACCTGACCCTTCGGGTTCACCTTCAAATAATCGTCACCGTTTTCGAGCTTCTTGGCGCGGAGATCGACCTTGACCAGTTCGTAGGGTAGGCCGGCTTCCAGAAGCGCGATATGGGGGGAGAGCGAGCAGGCTCCAGGCGAATAATAAAGCTTCATCGACGTTTTCCTTCCTGGGAAATGGTCTGGTCATTTGCGGCAGGGGTGACTAAATGCATTTGCATGGAATAGTCAAGATTGATGCAGCTGCATCAAGTGCGCTACATTGATCCCGACATCCTATGGATTGGACCATGAAACGCAAACCATCCACCGAGGCGACGGCCGCCTGGATTCGCCTGATGCGGGTCCAGAGCCGGGTGCTCGATGCGGTCGAGCAGGAATTGAAAAAGGCCGGCTTCCCGCCGCTCGCCTGGTACGACGCGCTGCTCGAATTGTCGCGCGCGCCGACCGGCGAAATGCGCCCGGTCGAATTGGAAAAGCAGATGCTGATCCCGCAATACTCGACCTCGCGACTGATCGACCGGTTGGTGGACGAGGGGCTGGCGGCGCGGCGCGAATGCAAGATCGACAAGCGCGGCCAGTTCGTCGAGATCACCGAAACCGGACGCGAGATGCAGAAGAAAATGTGGAGCGCGTATTCGGCTGCGATCGAAAAGCATGTCGGTTCGAAATTGTCAGATACCGACGCCGTCAAGCTTTGCGGCTTGCTTGACCGGCTGGGCTGCTCATGTGACGAGACTGCCGTGCTCGCCGTTAAAGACGGCGTAGCCGCCCGATGATAATGTTTCCCCATCCCGCATCCTCAGGACCTGATGGTCCGGGGTGCCCCTTGCCACGCGGCGCGTTCGGTCGAATCGCCCCAGTTTCGGAATTTGTATGGCGCGTGACCAGATCGATATGACGCCGCTGCAATCGCGCGACGAGTTGGTCGCGTGGATCGCGGCTGGCGTGAAACCGGTGGCCGATTTTCGCATCGGCACCGAACACGAGAAGACGCCATTTACGCTGCAGGGCCATCACCCTGTGCCGTACGAAGGCGCGCGCGGCATTGGCGCGTTGCTCGACGGCATGAAGCTTTTGCTCGGCTGGGAGCCGATCATGGAGCGCGGCAACATCATCGGCCTCTATGACGTCACCGGCGGCGGCGCGATTTCGCTCGAGCCCGGCGGGCAGTTCGAATTGTCGGGCGCACCGGTGGAAACCGTGCACCAGACCCAGTCCGAATTGATGGCGCATTTGGCGCAGGTGCGCGAGATCGCAACCCCGCTCGGCATCGGCTTCCTTGGCCTCGGCATGACGCCGTCATGGACCCGGGCGCAGATCCCGGTGATGCCCAAGGGCCGCTACAAGATCATGACCAACTACATGCCGAAGGTCGGCCAATACGGCCTCGACATGATGTACCGGACCTGCACGGTGCAGACCAATCTCGACTTCTCCTCGGAAGCCGACATGGTCAAGAAGCTGCGCGTGTCGGTGGCGCTGCAGCCGGTCGCGACGGCGCTGTTCGCCAATTCGCCGTTCACCGAAGGCAAGCCCAACGGCTTCCAGTCGTTCCGCTCCGAGATCTGGCGCGATACCGACAACGCGCGCTCCGGCATGATCCCCTGGGCGTTCGAGAGCGGCATGGGGTTCGAGCGCTGGGTCGATTATGCGCTCGATGTGCCGATGTATTTCGTCAAGCGCGGCGACGAATATATCGATGTCGCGGGTTCGTCGTTCCGCGATTTCTTTGCCGGCAAGAATGCCGCATTCCCCGGCGAGCGTCCGACATTGTCGGATTGGGCCAACCATCTGTCGACGATTTTCCCCGAGGTGCGGCTGAAGCGCTATCTGGAAATGCGCGGCGCCGACGGCGTGCCGTGGGATCGGCTGCCGGCGCTGCCGGCGTTCTGGGTCGGCCTGCTCTATGACGACGTCAGCCTCGATGCGGCCTGGGACATCGTCAAGCACTGGAACGCGCAGGAGCGCCAGGCATTGCGCGATGACGTGCCGCGCATGGGCTTCAAGTCCCGGATCCGCGACCGCTATCTGTTCGAAGTTGCCAAGGAATGCCTCGCACTGGCCCATGCGGGCCTGCGCCGGCGCGGCCGGCTCGACCAATCCGGGCGGGACGAAACCCGGCATCTGGAGCCGCTGCAACGGACCATCGATTCCGGACGCACGCCGGCCGAGGAGATGCTGGAGAAATTTCACGGTCCCTGGAAGCAAACCGTCGAACCGGCCTATGACGACTACGCGTTTTAGGCTTGCCGGCGGCTGCTAGGCCTGCCTGCGCCTGCTAGAGCTGTCGGCGTCCGCTAGAGCCACGGGCGCCTGATGCGGCGGGCTTTTACCGCCGTTCATCTGCCGTACAGGTTGATGGCGATCAAATGGCGACCCGCGATCCGCGGTCAGGTCAGTCAGTCGAAAGCCATCGCGAATGTGGGGACGCCGCCTGCTCAGGGCGTGTTTGGTGACATCGGCTGTTTTGGTCGCCATCACCGTTGCGCGGCCCGCGCTCGCCCAGGCCAATTTCGATCGCCCGGGCGGCGACTACCAGAATTCACCGGTCACCTCGGGCGACCCGGCGGATTGCGCGCTGGCGTGCGAGCGTGATCGCCGCTGCCGCTCCTGGAGTTTCAACTATCCGACCGATATCGGAAGCAGCGCGGTATGCTGGCTGAAGAACAGCGTGCCGGCGCGGGTGCCGAATGATTGCTGCGTTTCCGGCGTGCGCGGCGCCGGCGTGGTCGAGCCACGCAACAACGCCATCGAAACCTCGATCGACCGGTTCGGCGGCGATTACCGCAATTTCGACGTCAAGCGCGATGAGGGCGATGAGGCCTGCAAGACCGCCTGCGCCGCCGACAACAAGTGCCGGGCCTGGACCTACGCGCGCCCGGGATATGTCGGAAGCGAGGCGCATTGTTTCCTGAAAAAGGAAATCAAGCCGCCGCGGCGCAAGGCCGGCTTTATCTCCGGCGTGGTGCGGTAAAACCGCTACTCGGCGTCAGCCCGGCAACACCGTAATCTCGGGCCATAGCGCTTTCCAGCGCGCGGCCTTGGCCTCGTAGCCGGCCTTCGAAAAATTCGGTCCCGGATTGGGCCGCGCGATCATCGCGGCGATATCGTCGAATCCGTCGGGTGCATGGACCTTGTAACCGTCTGGCGTCTGGCGGATGCCGACCCGCGCATTTTTGGTCAGGAAGCGACGTATCCGTCATTGCGAGCGAAGCGAAGCAATCCAGAGTTGCGAGGAAGACTGAATTGCTTCGTCGCGGGGCCTGTCATCGGGCGCGCATTCGCGCGACCCGGTGGCTCCTCGCAATGACGATCTCACTGTGAGGCTATCGTTCAGTGCACCGCCGTAAAGAATCGGCTGAGGCGAAAGCCGGACAGCCAGGTGGTGACCGGCTGGCTGCGGATGCCGAGATCCCACGAGCCGACGACGGCGTCGGCGCGGCCGACCAGATCGTCCATCGGCAACAATCCGACGCCGCCTTCGCGTATGGGAACGCGGCTGTCGGCGGAGTTGTCGCGGTTGTCGCCCATCACGAACAACCGGTCCGGCGGCACCGTCACTTCGGGCGTGTTGTCGAGCCGGCCGTTGTCGTACAGCTTGAAGATCTGGTGGCGGACGCCGCCGGGCAAGGTCTCGATGTAGCGATGCGCGGGCTCGGAGCCGCCATTGTCGTCTTCGGCTTCGCCGATGCCGTCGGCCTTGAGCTCGGCGGCATGGTCGTTGATGAAGAGCTGGCCTTGCCGCATCTGGATGCGATCGCCGGGCAGCCCGACGACGCGCTTGACCCAGGCCTGCGAGCGGTCGCCGGGCCAGCGGAACACCACGACATCGCCGCGCTTCGGCGTGCCGCCGAGCACGCGTCCGGTCTCCGGCAGCGTGATCTGGATCGGCAGCGAGGCGGCGCTGTAGCCGTAGGGATATTTCGAGGCCAACAGCGCATCGCCGATCAGCAGCGTCGGCTCCATCGAGCCCGACGGCACATAAAACGGCTCGGCGATCGCGCCCTTGGCGAGGAACACCACCAGCACGATTCCCAGCAATTGAACGGCCTGGCCGCGCCAGGTCCCGGCGTTGCTGTCGCTGGCCTTGGTATCGGCGGATATTTTCTCGACGCTCACGAGCCGGTCCCTCCGACCGTAATGCGTTCCATCCGCAAGGTCGGCTGGCCGACGCCGACCGGCACGCCCTGGCCGTTCTTGCCGCAGGTGCCGATCCCGGTATCGAGCGCGAGATCGTTGCCGATCATGGTGATGCGATGCAGGTCGGTCGGTCCGTTGCCGATCAGCATCGCGCCCTTCAGCGGCGCGCCGAGCTTGCCGTTCTCGATCTTGTAGGCCTCGGTGCACTGGAACACATATTTGCCCGAGGTGATGTCGACCTGGCCGCCGCCGAAATTGGCGGCGTAGATGCCGTTCTTGACCGAGGCGAGAATTTCGGCGGGATCGCGTTGGCCTTCCAGCATGTAGGTGTTGGTCATGCGCGGCATCGGCACATGGGCATAGCCCTGGCGGCGGCCGTTGCCGGTCGGCTTCATGTTCATGAGGCGGGCGTTCTGGCGGTCCTGCATGTAGCCGACCAGAATGCCGTCCTCGATCAGCACGGTGCGGTTGGTGGGCGTACCCTCGTCGTCGATCGACAGCGAACCGCGCCGCGACGCCATGGTGCCGTCATCGACCACGGTGACGCCCTTGGCTGCGACCTGCTGGCCCATCAGGCCGGCGAAGGCCGAGGTCTGCTTGCGGTTGAAATCGCCTTCCAGCCCGTGGCCGACGGCCTCGTGCAGCATCACGCCGGGCCAGCCCGCGCCGAGCACGACGTCCATTTCGCCGGCGGGCGCCGGCACCGATTCAAGATTGACCATCGCTTCGCGGATCGCGCCATCGGCGGCTTCGCGCCACGCCTTGGTTTCGATGAAGCGCGGATAGCCCTCGCGACCGCCATAACCCTTGCTGCCGCTTTCCTGGCGGTCGCCCTGGCCGGCGACGACGGAAATATTGACGCGCACCAGCGGGCGGATGTCGCGATAGCTCTCGCCGTCGGGGCGCAGAATTTCCACCACCTGCCAGGTGGCGCCCAGGCTTACCGTCACCTGCCGCACCCGCGGATCCTTGTCGCGCACATAGGCGTCGATCTCGGCCAGCAGTTTCACCTTGCTCTCGAAGCCCGGCGCCTCCAGCGGATTGTCATCGCCATAGAGCCGCACATTGGTATGGGCGGGAGCGGTTGCGAAGGTACCGGAATAGCCGCCGCGCACTGCATGCACCGCGTCGGCAGCCCGGATCAGCGCCGGCAGCGATACGTCGGAGGAATGCGCGTAACCGACCGCGTCATCCTTGACGGCGCGAAGACCAAACCCTTGCGAGGTGTCATAGGTCGCCTGCTTCAGCCGGCCATTGTCGAACATCAGCGCTTCGGTCTGGCTGTATTCGAGAAATAGCTCGCCATCGTCGGCCCCCGACAGCCCCCGCGCCACTTCATGGCGGACGGAATCACGGTCGAGATTGGCGCGGTCGAGCAGCGAGGTGGTGGCGGGATTGGTCATCCATGGGGTCCGTTGTCGGAGGGGCGCATCCAAGATAGTTGTTTCCCGGCCGTTTCGCGAGGGGCCGGATCGAGGCAGTTTTAGCGATGAATGCGGTCGAAATCGTTCCGATTGCGCCAAGTCATGTCGAAAGCTTCCACCGGGCCTTCGATTTTGTCGCCCGGGAACGTCGCTATCTGGCGTTTCTGGAAGCGCCGCCGCTCGAGGAGACGCGGGAGTTCGTGCTCGGCATGATCAAATCCGGCTACCCTCAATGGGTGGTGCTGTCCGCCGGCGAGGTGGTTGGGTGGTGCGATGTGACACCCAAGAGCAGGCCGATTTATGCGCGTAGCGGCGTGCTGGGGGTGGCCCTTCTGCCGCCGTTCCGGGGGCAGGGTATCGGCAAACGCCTGATTTTGCGCACGCTCGAAGCGGCGCGGGCGTTTGGGCTGCGGCGGGTCGAATTGACGGTCCGGGAGCACAACGCCGGCGCGTTCGAACTCTACAAACAGATCGGCTTCCAGGTTGAAGGTGTGCAGCGCCGCGCCGTTGAGGTCGATGGCGTCACCGAAGACATGATCTGTATGGCCGTGCTGTTCTAGTTTTGCGCGACAAATGCCCTACGGCAACTTGTCATACCCTTCGCCGAGGCCGTTGAGGCTGAGCGGGAAACCGATGCCCTCTTCGGGGGTCTCGAAAATGATAAAAGTCGCGGTCTTGGCAGTGCGCAGCTGGCCCAGCAGCTTGTCGTCCATCACAACTTCGGCAACGCAGCCATTGGGCAGGCATCGGACAAAGCCGGCGCGGCCGACATCGACATTGTCGAGTTTCAGGCCGAGGCCGGACGGCAGCAGCACGCCGAGCGGCGCCACCACCCGCATCAGCTTGCTCTTCTGGTCGGCGGTTTTCAGCACAATGACGGTCAGGCCGGCGTTGGAGCGGTCCTCGGCCACCACGCTCTGGATCAGGGCGCATTGCTCGGTCTGGTCGCCGGGCGGCGTATCGCAGCGGATCTGCCAGTCGCCATGGACCGAGCGCACCGCGCCCTGGGCGCTGGCGGCGGCGGTCAGGCCGAGAAGGGCAGCGAAGACCAGGCCGGCGCCGATCAAACAGCTCACGGCGGCGGATCGTTGCCACGCCGTGCCGGTCCTGGGCCTGTTCAGGTTGTTCGAAGGCCCGATCGGGGTCGATCCCTGCAGCATTTCCTTTGCCAGTTTCCGTCGCCTGCTTGTTTGGCCGGTTTCCCGGCCGGTAATGGGTGCGAATATTGGACTGATACGGTAATGACGGCGCCTTGAAGGCGGCCGTCAGGCAATTCCCGCGCGGGGCGAAACACTCCACAGATGGCGAATCAGGTTCCTGTGGAGCACCCCTGTTGTGCCTACAACGGGTAGCTGGCCTGTCAAGCGCAGCCATCGGGCAAAACCGCCGCTTTGGCCTGATTTCACGGGAAAATGTCACACCCAAGGGGTAAGCGTTGATGCATCGGTCCACACCTTACTACTGCATTGCGAGAGGCGGCGAATTATGGTTTGAGAGGCTGGATTTCGACGCGTTCTAACGATCCGGCCCAGGTATATCTGAAGCGCACTTCATGAAGTGTCCTTTAGAGTCCATCCCGAGGCCCGTTTGTTCGGGGGCGGATCGTGCAGCATCTCTTGCCATCAGGCGGAATGCTGGGGGACCTATCGACTTGGGGTACTATCATGGGAGCGCGAACGGCATGAAGATGTCGAAGGGCCAAATGGGCCGGCGGATACTGGGATTAGCGGTGGCCGGTGTTGCGCTGGTAGCCGGCGGGGCGGCATTCGCTGAAACATTGGGGCAGCCCGCGCCGTGGGAATTCCGGCTGCAGGAATCCGCCTCTCCGGTGATGGACAGCATCGCCTCGTTCCATGACTATCTCTCGGTGCTGATCACCGTGATTACGCTGTTCGTGTTGGCGCTTCTGGCCATCGTCGCCGTGAAGTTCAACGCCAAGGCCAATCCGGTTCCTTCCAAGACCACCCATAATACCCTGATTGAAGTGGCATGGACCCTGATCCCGGTGCTGATCCTGGTCAGCGTCGCGGTTCCGTCGTTCCGGCTGCTGTTCGAGGAACTCGATATTCCCAAGGCCGATCTGACGGTCAAGGCGACCGGCAAGCAGTGGTACTGGAGCTACGCCTATCCCGACAACGGCAAGTTCGAATTCGATTCGCTGCTGGCCGCGGACAAGATGCCGCGGCTGCTCGGCGTCGATAACGAACTGGTGGTGCCGGTGAACAAGGTCGTCCGGGTGCAGGTCACCGGCGCCGACGTCATCCATTCCTTCGCGGTGCCGGCGTTCGGCATCAAGATCGACGCGATCCCGGGCCGCCTCAACGAGACCTGGTTCAAGGCCACCAAGACCGGCATGTTCTACGGCCAGTGCTCGGAATTGTGCGGCAAGGATCACGCCTTCATGCCGATCGCGGTGCGGGTGGTGACCGATCAGGAATTCGCGGCCTGGGTAGCGACCGCGCAGAAGAAATTTGCGGAAGTGCCGGCGAATTCGTTCGCCTCGGCGGCCGCGGCGGTGCAATAGGCCTACGGGCCTGACGCGCTTCGACGGGACGCTTAGACGGGACAATGAGCGACGGGACCGCAAGGTCTGGACAAAGTCTGCAAGGGACTGAAGGCAGGATTTGAAAATGGCAACGACCGCAGCAACAGCTCACGACGACCACGCCCACGACGATCACGCGCACGACCATCCGACCGGCTGGCGGCGGTACGTCTATTCGACGAACCACAAGGACATCGGCACGATGTACCTGGTGTTTGCGATCATTGCGGGCCTGATCGGCGGGGCGATGTCGATCATGATCCGCATCGAGTTGATGTATCCCGGCGTGCAGATTTTCCACCAGACTCACGAGTACAATGTATTTGTGACGGCGCACGGCCTGATCATGATCTTCTTCATGGTGATGCCGGCGATGATCGGCGGGTTCGGCAACTGGTTCGTGCCGCTGATGATCGGCGCGCCGGACATGGCGTTTCCGCGCATGAACAACGTCTCGTTCTGGCTTTTGCCGGTCGCTTTCAGCTTGCTGATCATCTCGACCTTCGTTGAGGGCGAGCCGGGCTCCAGCGGCGCCGGAACCGGCTGGACGCTGTATGCGCCGCTGTCGACGACCGGCCATCCCGGGCCGGCGGTCGATTTCGTCATTCTGGGGCTGCATCTGGCCGGCGCCTCTTCGATCCTCGGTGCCATCAATTTCATCACCACGATCTTCAACATGCGCGCGCCGGGCATGACCCTGCACAAGATGCCGCTGTTCGTGTGGTCGATCCTGGTCACGGTGTTCCTGCTGCTGTTGGCGCTGCCGGTGCTGGCCGGGGCCATCACCATGCTGCTCACCGACCGCAATTTCGGCACCACGTTCTTTTCCGCCGAAGGCGGTGGCGATCCGGTGCTGTTCCAGCATCTGTTCTGGTTCTTCGGTCACCCTGAAGTCTACATCCTGATCCTTCCAGGCTTCGGCATGATCAGCCAGATCGTTTCCACCTTCTCGAAGAAGCCGGTGTTCGGCTATCTCGGCATGGCCTATGCGATGGTGGCGATCGGTGGCATCGGCTTCGTGGTGTGGGCGCATCACATGTACACGGTCGGCATGTCCTCGGCGACGCAAGCCTATTTCGTCGCTGCCACCATGGTGATCGCGGTGCCGACCGGCGTGAAGATCTTCTCCTGGATCGCCACGATGTGGGGCGGCTCGATCGAGTTCAAGACGCCGATGCTGTGGGCGATCGGCTTCATCTTCCTGTTCACCGTCGGCGGCGTCACCGGCGTCGTGCTCGCCAATGCGGGCGTCGATCGCGTGCTTCAGGAAACCTACTACGTCATCGCGCACTTCCATTACGTGATGGGCGTCGCCGCGGTGTTCGCGATCTTCGCCGGCTGGTACTACTGGTTCCCGAAAATGTCGGGCTACATGTACAACGAGACCATCGGCAAGGCGCATTTCTGGGTGATGTTCATCGGCGTCAACATCCTGTTCTTCCCGCAGCATTTCCTGGGATTGCAGGGCATGATGCGGCGCTCGGTGGACTATCCGGATGCGCTGGCGGGCTGGAACGAGGTGTCGTCGATCGGGGCATACATCTCAGCCTTCGGCGTGCTGATCTTCATCTACGGCGTGATCGATGCCTTCGTCCGCAAGGAGCAGGCCGCCGACAATCCGTGGGGTGTAGGCGCCACGACGCTGGAATGGACGCTGTCGTCGCCGCCGCCGTTCCACCAGTTCGAAGTGCTGCCGCGGGTGCAGTGATGCGAATAAGCGCGGCGCTCTAACGGCGCCGCGCTTTGCAAAAAAGGTGAGACCTGTCTTGTCGGTTGTCGATCACAACATCATCGAGCTGTCGCCCCGGATTTCCGAGGCGGCCCCGGCCGATTACATCGCGCTGTTGAAGCCGCGGGTGATGTCGCTGGTGGTGTTCACCGCCCTGGTGGGCCTCGTGATTGCGCCGGGCCACGTCCATCCGGTGCTGGCCTTTACCTCGATCCTCTGCATCGCGGTCGGCGCCGGCGCGTCGGGCGCGCTGAACATGTGGTACGAGAGCGACATCGACGCTTTGATGTCCCGCACCGCCAACCGGCCGATCCCGCGCGGCCGCATCACCCGGCCGGAAGCCGCCGCCTTCGGCGTGATCCTGGCGTTTTTCTCGGTGATGACGCTCGGCATCCTGGTCAACTGGTTTGCCGGCGGTCTGCTCGCGTTCACGATCTTCTTCTATGTCGTGATCTATACCATCGCGCTGAAGCGCTGGACCGCGCAGAACATCGTGATCGGCGGCGCCGCGGGCGCCTTGCCGCCGGTGGTGGCCTGGGTGGCGGCGACCGGTTCGCTGTCGGTCGAGCCGCTGCTGTTGTTCCTGATCATCTTCTTCTGGACCCCGCCGCATTTCTGGGCGCTGGCGTTGTTCCGCAACGACGACTATGCGCGCGCGGGGGTACCGATGCTGCCGGTCGTTGCCGGTCCCGACGCCACCCGGCTGCAGATTCTGCTCTATACCATCGTGCTGGTGGCGGTGGCGTTCGCGCCCTGGCCGCTGGGCTATTTCGACGCGGTCTACGGCGTCACCTCGCTGGTGCTCGGCGCCGGCATGCTGGGGCTCGCCATCAACGTCTACCGGCATCGCCAGGGAAGTGCTGCGCTGCGCGCGACCCGGAAGCTGTTCGCGTTCTCGATCCTGTATCTGTTTGCGTTGTTCGCGACCTTGCTGCTCGAGGTCGTGGTGCACGCGCTCATACCGTCGATCTGGTAGGGGGCGCATGGCGAGGCAATGGACGACAAGCAGAAGCCAGACGGAATCGTGCTCACCGAGGCGCAGCAGAAAAGCCGACGCCAGCGTTCGATCGCCATCGCCCTGGCGCTCGGCATCCTCGTCGTGTTGTTTTTCGCAGTCACCATGGTCAAGGGGCCGGCCGTTCTCGTGCGGCCGCTGTAACGGAGATTGTGTAACGGAGATTGTTTGACTGAGATCGTGTGACTGAGAGAATGTAACCGGGAAATAAGTGACCGAGATGGACAACAAGCCGACCCTGCCGCAACTGCCGACCGAAAGCCCCAAGGCGGCTCCGCGTCTCGGCCGCGATGCGGTGGTGGGCGCGATTTGCGGTCTCATCGTGGTGCTGATGGTCGGCGCGTCCTACGCGGCGGTGCCGTTCTACAACTGGTTCTGTCGCTCGACCGGCTTTAACGGCACCACCCAGGTCGCCGAGTCGGCGCCGACATCCGCGCCGCTGGAACGCACCGTCGCGGTGCGCTTCGATTCCAATGTCGCGGGCGGACTGCCGTGGAAGTTCGAGCCGGAACAGAACGAAATCCACATCAAGATCGGCCAGGTCGTCACCATCTATTACACCGTCACCAATCAATCGGCGCGGACCACGACCGGACAGGCTGCCTATAATGTGGCGCCGCTGACCGTCGGTGCGTATTTCCAGAAGATCAACTGCTTCTGCTTTACCGAACAGACCATGGCTCCCGGCGAGACTCGCCAGATGCCGGTGGTGTTCTACGTCGATCCTGCCCTGGTCAAGGACAGTGACAATGACGGGCTCAACACCATCACGCTGTCCTATACTTTCTACCCCGTGCGCGATCCGGCGCCGACGCCGGTGGCGGCGAGCGAGCCGGATAAACGCAAGGGAAACCTCTGATCGCGGAATGCAGGCAGCAATCCCTGCATTTCTCGATCGCGGAATTGATTTTTGAGACGACACGTGCCTGTTAACACCGGCACCGCTAACGGAGAGACCGCAATGGCTACGGCGCAAGTCAAGCAGCACGACTACCACCTCGTCGATCCGAGCCCGTGGCCGATCGTCGGCTCGGTCTCGGCCTTCATCATGGCGGTCGGCGCGATCAGCTGGATGCACCATCTGTATTCGGCGGCGCCGATCGTTTTCGGCGTCGGCGTGATCGGCGTGCTCTACACCATGGCGAGCTGGTGGGCGGACGTGATCCGCGAAGCCCAGTACAAGGGCGATCATACCCGCGTGGTGCAGATCAGCCACCGCTACGGCATGATCCTGTTCATCGCTTCCGAAGTGATGTTCTTCGTGGCCTGGTTCTGGGCCTTCTTCAATTCGTCGCTGTTCCCCGCCGACCCCGTGCATATCACCCGGGACGCGCTGTTCGGCGGCGTCTGGCCGCCCAAGGGCATCGAGGCGTTCGATCCCTGGCATCTGCCGCTGCTGAATACGCTGCTGCTGCTGACCTCGGGCACCACGGTGACCTGGGCCCACCACGCGCTGCTCGAGAACGATCGCAAGGGCCTGAAATACGGCCTGCTGCTGACGATTCTGCTCGGCGCCACCTTCACCTGCGTGCAGGCTTATGAGTACAGCCACGCCTTGTTCGGCTTCGCCGGCAACATCTACGGCGCCACCTTCTTCATGGCGACCGGCTTCCACGGCTTCCACGTGCTGGTCGGCACCATCTTCCTGATCGTGTGCCTGCTGCGCGCCAATGCCGGCCATTTCACCCCGACACAGCATCTCGGCTTCGAATTCGCCGCGTGGTACTGGCACTTCGTCGACGTGGTCTGGCTGTTCCTGTTCATCTGTATTTATGTCTGGGGTACCGGCGGCGGCCGGCTCATCGGCGCCGAATAAGCCCGCGGTCATTGATGCACAAGGGGCGGCCGCGCGGCCGCCCTTTTGTTTTGCGGGAAGCCTGAAAGACCCTTCCATGCCGGATGCGACATTGCCCACATTGTTCGAGAGCGCGATGCGCGGTCTCGCCTGTAAATGTCCGCGTTGCGGCCAGGGCAAACTCTATCGCGGCTTCATCAATCTGCGGCCGAGATGCGACGCCTGCGGGCTCGATTATGCCTTCATCGACGCCGGCGATGGGCCTGCGATCTTCATCATCATGATCGCCGGCGCCATCGTCGTCGCCAGCGCGCTGATCGTGGAAGTGAAATACCAGCCGCCGTTCTGGGTTCATGCGGTGCTGTGGCTGCCGCTGATCCTGGCCACCACGCTGTTGCCGCTGCGGTCGATGAAGTCGCTGTTGATCGCGCTGCAGTACCATCACAAGGCCGCGGAGGGCCGGCTGATCGATCGCGCCCCGAAATGATCGCGACCTCGGCAAAACCGCGCCACGTCGCCGGCTTCGGCATTTTCATCCTGTCGATGGTGATATTGTTCGTGAGCCTCGGGGTGTGGCAGCTGCAGCGCCGGGTCGAGAAGCACGCCTTGATCGCCGCCCTGACCGAACGGCTCGCGGAGGCGCCCGGTTCGCTGCCGCTGGTCTCGCGATGGGGCACGCTGACGCCGGCCGCGGACGAATTCCGCCGCGTCGCGTTTTCGGCGACCTATCAGGCCGCGCCTGACGCGATGGTCTACAGTTCCGGCTCCGCCATTCGTCCGGACATTTCCAGCCCCGGCACTTGGGCGTTCCTGCCGGCGCGGCTTTCGAGCGGTGAAATCGTCGTGGTCAATGTGGGCTTCGTGCCGAGCGCGATGCCTGACCGCGCGCAGCAGGATCGCGCCATCAAGCCGCTGATCACCAACACGCCGGTGATGCTGACCGGCTACCTGCGCTTTCCGGAACAAGCCGGCATGCTGACGCCGCGGGAAAATCTGACCACGCGGCTGTGGTTTACCCGGGATCATCTGGCGATGGCCCGCTTGCTCGGATGGAGCGGCGATGGCCGCAATGTGGCGCCGTTCTACATCGACCTTGAACAACCGGTGCCCGCGAGCGGGATTCCAAAGCCCGGCCCGCTCGAAGTTCATCTCAAGGACGATCACATGCAATACGCCATCACCTGGTTTGGCCTCGCGGGCGCCCTGGTGATCGCCTTCGCGGTGTGGTGGCGCGCGCAGCGGCGGGCATCGTCATCCTGAGAGGCTGACTGTCGGCGCGCTCGTCGTCCGGGTCCGTTGATTTCAGGCCAGTGCTTCGCGAAGGCCGCACAAATATCCGGCGGAGAGCGCTGCGGCCGAGCGGCCATCGGGAAAATAGTCAAACGGTTCCACGGCAATGGTGCCGGCATAATGATTTCGCTTTAAGGCCGCCAGGATCGGCGCGAATTTCATATCGCCCTGACCCGGACCGCGGCGGTTCGGATCATTGACCTGGATGTGCGCGATCAGGCCGGTCGGGTGCCAGCGGTCGATCAGCTCTGCAATCGGGGCGGTCTCGGTGAGGCCTGCGGCGCTGCAATCGATCATGGTCCGCAGGCTGGATTGACCGATCGAACGAACCACATCGGCGGCCTCGGCAATAGTATTGACCAATGGCGTTTGCTGCCGCGATAGCGGCTCGATGCAATAGATCACGCCGGCTTTCGCGGCGGCCTCGGCCACCTGCGCGAGGCCGTCGCGAACCCTTGCCAGCGCCATTGCATGGCTTTCCCCCGGCGCAATTTGTCGCTGCGCCGGCGAGCCATGCACCAGCACCGCGCCGCCGAGCTCGGCGCAAAGCGCCGTGAGGCGGATCATGACATCCACCGTTCGCCCGCGCACCGTGGCGTCAGGATCGGTCAGCGACAGGCCTTCCGGCTTGATCAGCAGCCAGTGCAGTCCTGTCACGATCAATCCGGATGCCTCGACGACCCTGCGAATCCGCGCGGCCTCGGCCGTCGAAATAGTCTCCGGCGAATCGCTCAGGGTGAACGGGGCGATCTCCAGACCGTCATAGCCCAGGCTGGCGGCGTATTCGCATTGCGCTTGCAGCGGCATGTCGCCGAGAACCTCGTTGCATAAGGCAATCCGCATATTGCGATGCTCCGATCGTGGGCCCGGCGCAGCCAACGAAACCCGTCGTCCGGCGTCAAGCCGCTGATAGGCTGTCCGGAAGCGAGCGAAAAGGCCATTTCGAAGGCCGCGCCATCATGGCAATGATGCGCAAGACGTTTGCAAGCCGGAAATGCCCGCATGAGCCAGAATATGTCGTCCATCGCCCTGATCGTCGTCGACGTGCAGCGCGCGTTCGACCAATGGGAAGCCGCCGGCAAACGGCGCAACAATCCCGATGCGGTGGCGCGGATCGTGGATTTGCTCACCGCCTTCAGGCAACGCCGCGCGCCGATCTTCCACATCCGTCATCAGGGCACCCGCCCGACATCGTCATTTCTTCCCGAGGGTAGCGGCTATCCGGTCAAGGACGAGGCGCGCGAACAGCAAGGCGAGCCGGTAATCGTCAAGCGCGTCAACAGCGCCTTCATCGGCACCGATCTGGAAAGCCGGCTGCGCGCCGCCCAAATCAGGACGCTGGTGATCTGCGGCGCGACCACCAATCACTGCGTCGAGACCACGACCCGGATGGCCGGCAATCTCGGCTTTGACGCCTGCTTGGTGCGCGATGCGACCTGGACCTTCGACCGGATCGGGCCCGACGGTGACGCCCATGCGGCCGAAGCCATTCACGCCATGACCTTGGCCAATCTCAACGGCGAGTTCGCGCGCATCGTGACGGCGTCAGAGGCCGCGGCGGCGCTGTAAATTCGCGGGTTCGGCCTTACTCCACTTGAATGCGATAGCTGAGGACACGCGTGTCGCCGCGGGCGATATGCATCACGCCGGGCTTGGCGGCGAACTCGCCGTCAAAATCCTCCGGGCTGGCGGTGCCGTGCCAGGGCTCGATGCACAGAAACGGCGCGCCGCCGGTTTTTGACCAGACGCCGAGTTCGCGAAAGCCGTGCCAGGACATCTCGATCGACGGACCGTGATCCGCGGCATAGCGAACGGAGGTGCTGCGCGGCTGATCCAGGATAACGGCATCATCGTCAAACAGCCGCTCCGAAAGCGCGAGCGTCCTGCGCTCGATCGGGGTCGGTTCCGGCGCCATCCGCAGCAGGCCGTCGCGCAGCCGCCGGATCGGCGCCGGTTCGTCCTCGGAGAAGGTTAGCCGATAGGCCTGCTTCTCGATTCCGCCGAGCAAAGGCCAGTTGAACGCCGGGTGGGCGCCGATCGACGCCGGCAGCATTTCCTCGCCGGTGTTGGCGACTTCCAGGCGCACCTCCAGGCCGGACGAAGCGAGCAAGAACGTCGCCGTCAGCCGAAACGCAAAGGGATAGCGGCCGCGGGTCTCGGCGCTGTCGGTCAGAACCAGCGTGCAAGACGCTGGCCCGCGTTCGACCCACTGGAATCGCAGATCGCGCGCAAAGCCGTGCTGCTTCATCGGATACGCCCGCTTGCGATGAATCAATTCGTCGTTCTTCAGCCGCCCGACAATTGGAAACAGCAAGGGCGCGTGCCGCGGCCATTGCGGGCCGGCCTGCCAGACCAGTTCGTGGCCATCGGCATTTTTCAGCGAATGCAGTTCGGCGCCCTCAGCTGCAACGACCGCCGTCAACCGATCGCTGCGAAGCGTATGAATATCTTCTGCCATGTTCCCCACCACACGCGTTCCCGGCTGCTCGCGCGACGAAGACATTAACGCCAAAGAGTTCGTCATGCCCGGGCAAAAGCGCGACGCGCGCCTTCGCGCTCAGCGCGCCTGCGCCAGCGTTTGCGACGGCGTCTCGCCAAAATGCGTCTGATAGCTTCGCGAGAAATCGCCCATGTGCCAGAAGCCATATTCAAGCGCACAGGTCTTGACGCTGACAGGCCCCGTCAGCAGCCGTTTGCGCACCAGCCAAAGCCGCTTCAGTCGCAGATAACGATGCAGGCTCATCCCGCGATATTGCGCGATGATGTCTTGCAGGGTACGAACGGAAACGCCGGCCGTGCTGGCGAGCGCATCGCTGTAGATGGGGCTTTTGAGATCATCGAGCAGTTGCGCCTCGATTTTCTGAAACAGCGTGAAAGTCCGCGCGGAATGCAGCGATCTGCGAGGCCTCGACGAATCGGTGCCTGCGAAGAGCTGATCGACCGCCAGCAGCAGCGACTCCTTGACGGCGGCCATGGTGCTCGGCGCCAGCAGTTCATCCGATGAGGCCGACGCAAACTTCAGGATTTCCCAGACCAGCAGCCTGAGTTTTTTTTGCGCTGCTGTCGTGGTGGCAAACACGCCGAAATGCGGTCGGGTATCCGGCCATCCGCGACCATGGATTTCGGGAGAAAAATTTATCACGGCGAGGCGAGCACCGGTTTTTTCGGCGATTGAGAACCCGCTGCCGCCGTGCCCGATACCGACGATGGCCGGATCAACGTCGACGCCATTGAAACGAACCGGCTCGTCGTCATCCATGGTGAAGCAGATGGCGGTGGTATCGGTGGCAAGTTGGGTATCGGCGATCCTGGGAAACGACTGAACGACGACGATATCGAAGGCGGCCAGATTCAGGATTGCCTGTTGCACCGATATCTTGCGGACCAGCGGCGTAAACTCGACACAGAACTTCCTGACGGACCTTCTGAATTCGTCGATGTCGGTGAAATGAAGCGCCTGCAGGATAGGCGACGGTGCGAATGAAACCGCGCTCATTGGTATGATTTTTTCAAGTACGAAGTAAGCAGACTGGGTCCGAAATCGGGCCCAGCCAAGTATGGATGCCGAATCAGGCAGCCTGCAACCGGCCTGCCTGTGTAAAAGCCGCGCAACCGCCGGTGGCAGGCCGGTTCGCGTGAACTACAGGCATATTTCAAATATTTCGCCGAATTTCGATAGAGTTTTCATCTGATATTAACCAGGATCTAAGCAGCCTCTGAGAACCTACCACCGCTGGGCAAGCAATTACCTACGCCGGTCCGGCACGTTTCGAAGTGGTTATTTGAAATGGGCGGATTCGTCGGGACTGATTTTCATCACGTAGCTATTTTTTCTACTTTTCCGGCGTCGTCGCCGGACAGTTCCGTTTCATTATGTGCGATGCAGCATAAGCTCGATCGCCTCATTGGCGGGCTTTGCGCTGGTTCGAGTTTCTCGTCATGACCACGGCGCCGTCGACAGCCCTCATCGCCGAACTCGAAGGCGCGGTGAAAGCCGGCTCGTCGGAACGGCGCGTCAAAATGCTGCGGCAAGTCACGGATCTGTTTCTGTCGGATGCCGACCGGCTGAACGAAAACCAGATCGGCGTTTTCGATGATGTGCTGGTCAAGCTGATGGAGCGCGTGGAGTCGCGGACGCTGACTCAGATGAGCGCCGCGCTCTCGGGCTCTGCCCTTGCTCCCAAGGAAGTTGTCCGGCAACTGGCCTATCATGAGGAAGCCGCGGTGGCGGCGCCAGTACTGTCGAAGTCCAGCCGTCTTTCCGAAAGCGATCTGATCGAAATCGCAAATACTCGCGGGCCGCGGCATTTGCTGGCGATTTCCCACCGGGAAACCCTGAACGCGCTTGTGACCGACGCGCTGCTCAAGCGCGGAGACTCACAGGTGTCTCACGCGCTCGCCAACAACATCGGCGCGCGCTTTTCCGAGCAGGGCTACTCCACTCTGGTCGAGAGCGCCGAAAAGGATGACGATCTCGCGGAAAAGCTCGGAATTCGATCCGACATCCCGCTTGCGATGCAGCGCGAGTTGCTGTCGAAGGCCACGGCGGCCGTGCGCGCCAAGCTGCTCAAGACGGCGCCGCCGGAAATGCGCGAAAAGATTCAAGCGGCCATTGACGTCGTTGCCACACGGATCGGCGTCAAGCTGCCGAAGCCCGTGGACTACACCCAGTCCGAGGCGACCGTGCTGGCGTTGAACCGGGCTGGAAAACTCGGCGACCAGACCATCAATCGCTTTGCGATCCAGGGTGAATACTCCAACATCATCGCTGCGCTCTCGCTGCTTTCGACGGTCAAGATCGATGTCATTGGATCATTGATCAGCCACCCGCGGCCGGATGGCCTGATCGTGGCCTGCAAGGCCTCGAGGTTGAACTGGTCGACGACCATGATGGTTCTCCGCAACCGCCCGAAATGCCCGCCGGCCTCGAAGCAGGAGCTCGAGCAGAGCAGGGTGGGGTTCGAGGCGCTGTCATTATCCGCGGCGCAGCGAACGGTTCAGTTCTGGTCGGTGCGTGGTTCCGCCGACAACGCAGACACGATCGAGAAGGTTATGGCGATGCCGGGCGTCTGACGACCGTCATTTTTTGACGGGCGCCCAACTGGAGTTTGCAGCCCTGCCGGACTCATTTCAGCCGGCAACGAAAGGACGAGAGCCAGGTTTCTAAAGCTGACGACCAGTGCGGCGAGGGCAGGCTATTCGGCTGCCATCCACGGATATGCAAATCGGTCAGGCCTTATTTGAGGTTCGAAATTTTGAAGCTTATCGCATCGCGCGTTATTCCGTTTATCGACGGCGGTTCGCTGGAGGAGCGAACTGGACGGGAAGCGCTGTTCCGCGCCGAAGACGGCGGCTATGTGCTCTATCTGTCGGATGGCGACAGTTCCTCGGGCGCGGACGAGCGGCTGATTGCGCTCGCCCCCCGAGACGCGCTGATCTGGATTAACGAAAGCGCGGAAGCTTGCGGATCTTTCTGGCAATAAGCATTTCGATTGCTGCGTTCCCCGGATGCCGCGCAGCATGCCGCTTTTCGGGAGGTAGGAAGTAAGCACATCGTCATGGCAGGGCTTGTCCCGGCCATCCACGTCTTGCTTCCTTCAACTGCTGCAAAGACGTGGATACCCGGCACAAAGCGCGAAGACGCGCTTCGCGCTTTGTGCCGGGCATGACGAACTTGAATGCTAACGTGCCGCACCGCGTCCGGGACACGAACGAACTGCCCGACGGGCAAATCAGCAAAATGCTGTCCAGCCCCTCCGCGAAAAATATTTTCATTCCCTTCCGACCCAAATCACCGGCTTATTCCAATCCATCTCATCCCTCACGAGGTGGCGTTGGCCATCGTCACGAACGTTGGGATGGGATGCGGTGGACGCGGCGGCGCGCGAGACGAGCGACGCTGACGCGGACGGCGAAGTCGTGTGGTCCTGACGCCCCGATGCTGGCGTCAAGTTTTCGAGAAGCAAGCTTCTCAGAGATGACGGTGGCAAAAAAGCCGGTCACCGGGGAGAGCACGAAGGAAGCCGTAAAACCATTGCGCAGGGAAGGCCGGACTGCCTCCGCTGAACCTGTATGCTCGTGTGCGTCTTCTTTTCTGCTTTTGCACACGAGATCGCGGGTGCAGCGTGCACCCGGTCTTCCCTGCGCCCTCTCTTGAGGGTCGCCTGCCTCCCTCTTGGGATGGCACTGCGCCCTGTTGTTTGGGGCGATGAATTTGCAAAACTCGGGCGCATCATGTCGCGAGAAGGCGGACACACATCCCGACGTCATCGCCCGGCTCGACCGGGCGACCCAGTATTCCAGAGTGTCGATGATGGAAGCGAGAAGCTGCGGCGTACTGGATCCCCCGGTCCTGGTGCGCGATTGCGCACAAGGCCGGGGGATGACGGCGGTATGTGGAACGCGGCGCCCCCGCGTACCCCTCTTTTCGTCATTCCGGCATTTCCCCTGTCGCCGAAAACGCTTTATGGTGCCACACGATTGAGCCGGAGGCTCGATCGTTTTTCAATTGATATCAAAGGCTTGGCGGGGTACCGCAACCTTTGGAGGGCGGTTTGACGCGGTATATCTCGACCCGGGGCGAAGCCCCGATTCTGGGCTTTTGCGACGTGATGCTGACCGGGCTCGCCCGCGACGGCGGCCTCTATGTGCCTGAGGTCTGGCCGCAACTGACGCCGGAGACCATCGCCGGCTTCTTCGGACGGCCCTATTGGGAAGTCGCGGTCGACGTCCTCAAACCATTCGTCGGCGGGGAGATTTCCGACGCCGATCTCGGCCGCATGGCCAACGAGGCTTACGCCACCTTCCGCCATCCCGCGGTGGTGCCGCTCGACCAGACCGGCCCCAATCAATTCGTGCTGGAGCTGTTTCACGGTCCGACCCTGGCGTTCAAGGACGTCGCGATGCAGTTGATCTCGCGGCTGATGGACCATGTGCTGGCCAGGCGCGCGCAACGCAGCACCATCGTGGTCGCCACCTCGGGCGATACCGGCGGTGCCGCGGTCGATGCGTTCGCAGGCCTCGACAACGTCGATCTGATCGTGCTGTTTCCGCATGGCCGGATCTCCGACGTGCAGCGGCGGATGATGACCACGACCGGTGCTACCAACGTTCACGCGCTCGCCATCGAAGGCACCTTCGACGATTGCCAGGCGATCGTGAAGGCGCTGTTCAATCATCACAGCTTTCGCGACGAGGTTTCGCTGTCGGGCGTCAATTCGATCAACTGGGCGCGGATCGTCGCGCAAGTGGTGTATTATTTCACATCCGCGGTCGCGCTCGGCGCGCCCGTGCGTACGGTGGATTTCACGGTGCCCACCGGGAATTTCGGCGATATCTTCGCGGGCTATGTCGCCAAGCGCATGGGGCTGCCGGTGCGCTGGCTGCGGATCGCCGCCAACATCAACGACATCCTGCCGCGGACGCTCAAGACCGGCATCTATGAAGTGCGCGAGGTTCACGCGTCGGCCTCGCCGTCGATGGACATCCAGGTGTCCTCGAATTTCGAGCGGCTGTTGTTCGAGGCGAGCGGGCGCGACGCGGCCAGCGTTCGCCGGCTGATGGAGTCGCTGAAACAATCCGGACGTTTCGTGCTGCCCGATGCGACCCTGGCGGCGATCCGCAGCGAGTTCGATGCCGGACGCGCCGACGAGACCGAGACCAGTGCCGCGATCCGCGCCGCCTGGCGCGAGGCCGGCGATCTGGTCGACCCGCACACCGCGGTGGCGCTCGCGGTCGCCGATCGCGACACCCCGGATTCGAAGATCCCGAACATCGTGCTGTCGACCGCGCATGCCGCGAAATTCCCCGATGCGGTGCAAGCCGCCTGCGGCGTGCGGCCGGAATTGCCGGCCTGGCTCGAAGGGCTGATGAGCAAGCCCGAGCAGATCAAGGTCATGAAGAACGATCAGGTTGAAGTGGAACAGTTCGTGCGCTCGGTCAGCCGCGCCGCGAAACAAGGAGTTGCCGGATGAGCGTCGACGTTACCAAGCTTCCCTCCGGCCTCACGGTGATTACCGACACCATGCCGCATCTGGAAACCGCGGCGCTCGGGGTGTGGGCCGGCGTCGGCGGCCGTGACGAAAGGCCCAACGAGCATGGCATCTCGCATCTGCTCGAACATATGGCGTTCAAGGGCACCGCGCGGCGCTCGTCACGCGAGATCGTCGAGGAAATCGAGGCGGTCGGCGGCGATCTCAACGCCGGCACCTCGACCGAAACCACGGCCTATTACGCCCGGGTGTTGAAGGCGGACGTGCCGCTGGCGCTCGACGTGCTCTCGGACATTCTCGCCAATCCCTCTTTCGTGCCGGATGAGCTGGAGCGCGAAAAGAACGTCATCGTGCAGGAGATCGGCGCCGCGCAGGATACTCCTGACGACGTGGTGTTCGAGCATCTCAACGAGCTGTGTTACCCGGATCAGCCGATGGGCCGCTCGCTGCTGGGCACCGCGAACACCCTCAAGGAGTTCGATCGCGATACGTTGCGCGGCTATCTGTCGACGCATTATCGCGGGCCCGACATGGTGGTGGCGGCCGCCGGTGCGGTCGATCACAAGCGGGTGGTCGAGGAAGTGACGCAGCGCTTTTCCGGCTTCGAGGCGACGCCGGCGCCGAAACCGCAGCCGGCGATGTTCGGCAAGGGCGGCTCGCGCGTGGTGCATCGCGATCTCGAACAGGCGCATCTGACCTTGGCGCTGGAAGGCGTGCCGCAAAGCGATCTGTCGCTGTTCTCGATGCAGGTTTTTACCAACACGCTTGGCGGCGGAATGTCGTCGCGGCTGTTCCAGGAAGTGCGTGAAAAGCGCGGGCTTTGCTATTCGATCTACACCTTCCATGCGCCCTACAGCGACACCGGCTTTTTCGGGCTCTACACCGGCACCGATCCCAATGATGCGCCCGAGATGATGGAAGTGATCGTCGACGTCATCAACGATGCCGTCGAGACCTTGACCGAAGCCGAGATCGCCCGCGCCAAGGCGCAGATGAAGGCCGGGCTGCTGATGGCGCTGGAGAGCTGCTCGTCCCGCGCCGAGCAACTGGCGCGGCATATTCTGGCCTATGGCCGCCCGCTGACGGTGGAAGAACTGGTGGCCCGGATCGATGCCGTCAGCGTGGAATCGACCCGAAACGCCGCGCGGGGGCTATTGTCGCGCAGCCGCCCGGCCATTGTCGCGCTTGGCAGCGGCAGGGGTCTGGACACGGCGGTATCTTTTGCGGAAGGATTGACGACGTCGAAGGCCAAAGCGCGCTTGCATTAGGGTTTCCGCGCGGCGGCCGTTTCAGGGCATTTCAGGGCCCTTGGGGGAGTGTCGCCTATGGCACTGTTTCGATTGCCATCCAGCGGGTCGCCGGCACTCGCTCCGCGCGGCAACGGCCTGTTGCTGCGCGCACCGCAGATGTCCGACTTCATGCAATGGGCGCATTTGCGGGAATACAGCCGCAATTATTTGACCCCGTGGGAGCCGATCTGGCCGTCCGACGACCTGACCCGCTCCGGTTTCCGGCGGCGCTTGCGCCGCTATGCCGAGGACATCGCCGGCGATCGCTCCTATCCCTTCATCGTGTTCCGCGAATCCGACGGCGCGATGATCGGCGGGGTGACGCTGGCGAATGTGCGGCGCGGCATCGTGCAGGCGGGCACCATCGGCTATTGGGTCGGGCAGCCCCATGCCCATCGCGGCTACATGACGGCGGCGCTGCGCGTGCTGCTGCCGTCGCTGTTCGGCGAGCTCAATCTGCATCGCGTCGAGGCGGCCTGCATCCCTTCCAATGCGCCGTCGATCCGGGTGCTGGAGAAATGCGGCTTCACTCGCGAAGGGCTGGCGCGGCGCTATCTCTGCATCAACGGCGTCTGGCAGGACCATCTGCTGTTCGGCCTGCTGCACGAGGATTTTCGCGGCTAGCCGTTGGCCGCCTGTTGTTAGGGTGCCTTGTTCGGATGCCTTGTTGAGTGCCTTGGGTTCGCCGCCATTGCGCTGCTATAACGCGGCCGGACATGATGGTCGGATGACATACGGGGCCAGGGACATCGGATGGGTGAGAAGCTGGTGATCATGACGGCAATTCCGTCGCGCAAATATCGCAGGATCGCGATGTCGACCGCGGTCGCGTTGGCGGTCGGTTGCAGCGTTTTTGCCTCGCCCGCGGCGGCGCAATCGCTGAGCGATCGCTTCAAGAACCTGTTTGGCGGCGGGTCGTCGTCGGACCAGCCGGCCCAACCGGCTCCGGGTGCTGCCCCCGGCGGCGCTGACGGCGCCGCAGCCGATGGCCAGGTCGACCTGAATTGCCCGCCGGTGAGCATTCGCGCCGGAGCATCCACCTATCTGGTGGCGGCGCCGGGCAAGGAGGCGGTCGGCAATGACGTGCGCTTCCAGGCCACCATCACCAAGACCGCGCGCGATTGCACCCGCAACGGCGGCGAGATCACCGCACGGATCGGCATTCAGGGCCGCGTGATCGCGGGTCCAGCCGGCGCGCCCGAGACGGTGCAGGTTCCGCTGCGCGTCGCGGTGGTCCAGGGCGGCGTTAATGAAAAGACTATCGCGACCAAAGCCTATCGGACCACCGTGACGATGGCGGAAGACGGATCGGTGCCGTTCACGCTGGTCGCGGACGATCTGGTCTATCCGGTGCCGCCGGGAGCGGTCGCGGATTCCTACATCTTCTATATCGGCTTCGATCCGCAGGCGCTGGCCCCGGAGGCGAAAGCGCCAGCCAAGCGCGCCAAGAAAAAGTGAAGAAAAAACAGTGAAGAAAAAATAGCGGCGCGGGGCTTTACCGCCGACCCAAATCACCGGCTTATCCTCGTGGTCCCCGCGGGTGCAGGGAAATGGCGGAGACGCAGGGCCACCAAAAGAAAAAAGCCGGCGCGATCATCTCGCACCGGCTTCCTGTTCTGGATGTGATTTTGTCAGTTCAGCTTGGCGCGAACTTCCGCAATGCCCTTGGCCAACAGATCGTCGGCGACCGAGCCTTTGACCGATTGCGACAGGATATTGGAGGCTGCCGCGACAGCGGCATTGGCGGCCGCCGAGCGGACATCGGCGATCGCCTGGGCTTCGGCCAGCGCGATCTTGCCTTCCGCGGTCTTGGTGCGGCGGGTGACGAAATCTTCCATCTTGGTCTTGGCTTCGGCCGCGATGCGTTCGGCTTCGGCCTTGGCGGAGGTGATGATGTCCTGCGCCTCGCGCTCGGCGGTGGCGTGACGGGCCTTGTACTCCGCGAGCAATTTGGCGGCCTCTTCCTTGAGGCGGCGCGCGTCGTCGAGTTCGGCCTTGATGCGCTCGCTGCGATGATCCAGCGCCGTCAGCACCGTGCGGTGGACGCCGATATAGACAAACACGCCCATCAGGATGACGAAGCCTACGGCGACCCAGAATTCCGGTTCGGCGAACATCAGATGTTATCCCTTCAACGAGGCGTCGACGGCGCTGTTGACCGACTGGGCGTCGGGCTGCACGCCGGTCAGCCGCTGCACGATCGCCGCGGCCGCATCGGCGGCGATGCCGCGAACGTTGCTCATCGCGGCTTCACGCGTCGCGGCAATGGTCTTTTCAGCGTCGGCAAGCTTCACCGAGAGTTTCTCTTCGAGAGACTTGCGCTCGGCTTCGGATGCGGCGTTGAGGTTTTCGCGGGTCTCCGCGCCGATCGCCTGCGCCCGGCCACGTGCCGCGGCGAGTTCGCTTTCGTAGGCCTTCAGCGCAGCGTCGGACTGGTCCTTCAGCTTTTGCGCATCGGCCAGATCGCCCTCGATCGTGTTCGCGCGCGCGTCGATCACGCCGCCGACGCGCGGCAGCGCAATACGCGAGACGATCAGATAAAGTGCTACGAACGCGATCAGCAACGACACCAGTTGCGAAGCAAAGGTGTCCTTCTGGAACGGCGGAAACTCGCGCTTTTCAGCAGGAGCTTCGGTGTGCGCCGTCGTGCCATGACTTTCAGCCACCGGCTTCTCCTGTTCGGCTTAGCGCGTACCCCGAAAAAGGATACGCGCAGGCAAATATCAGAGTGCGAACAAGAGCAGCAGCGCGATCAGCAGCGAGAAGATGCCGAGCGCTTCGGTCACGGCGAAGCCGAAAATCAGGTTGGCGAACTGGCCCTGGGCTGCCGAGGGATTGCGCACCGCCGCGGCGAGATAGTTGCCGAAGATGATGCCCACGCCGGCGCCCGCGCCACCCATGCCAATGCACGCAATACCAGCGCCAATGTACTTCGCTGCAATCGGATCCATGAAACGAACTCCTTGTTGAGGTTTGGAGAGAGGATTGAGGTTTAGTGAGAAAGGACCGGGCCTAGTGGCCCGGATGAATCGCATCGTTGATGTAGATGCAGGTGAGGATGGTGAAGACGTAGGCCTGCAGGAACGCGACCAGCAACTCAAGCGCGGTCAGCGCGATCACCATGCCGAGCGGCAGCACGGCGCCGAAGTAGCCGAGAAAGCCGAGGCCCGCCAGCAGCGGAATGAAGCTTGCGAACACCGCCATTGCGATATGACCCGCGAGCATGTTCGCGAACAGACGCACCGAGTGCGAGATCGGCCGGAGGAAGAACGAGAACACCTCGATGAACACGACCAGCGGCAGGATCAGGAGCGGAATACCCGATGGCACGAACAGTTTGAAGAATTTCAGGCCGTTCTTGTAGAAACCGTAGATCAGCACCGTCACAAACACGAGGACGGCGAGCGCCGCCGTGACGACGAGGTGGCTGGCGACGGTGAAGTTGTACGGAATGGCCCCAACGAGGTTCGAAACCGTGACGAACATGAACAACGAGAACACCAGCGGAAAGAATTTCATTCCTTCCTTGCCGGCCGTGGAGCGGATGGTACTGGCGATGAATTCGTAGCTGATTTCAGCGACCGATTGCAGCCGTCCGGGCACCAGGCGCTTGCCGGCCACACCGCCGATCATCAGCAGCGAAATCAGCGCAACCGAGCCGAACATGTAGGCCGACGAATTGGTGAACGCGATCTCCTGATGGCCGATATGGCCCATCGTGAAGAGGTTCTTGATAGTGAACTGTTCGATCGGATCGATCATCCGCGCCGTATCTTTCGTCCCACCGGCCACGCCGGCGCCCTGCAATCAATTCGTCCGGCTTTTCGTCTTTCAACGGCCGGTTCTGTCCGGAGCAACCCCCGCCGATCTGATCACGTTGACCACACCGGCGGTGAAGCCGAGCAGCAAAAAGACGATCATTCCGAAAGGAGATGTCGACAGCAACCGGTCGAAGCCCCAGCCAATCAGCGCTCCGACGACAACGCCGGCGATCAACTCGGAAGAAAGCTGGAAACCGCGCCCCATCGCCGATGCTCTGGCAGCTCCGTCTCCGCTTCCAGATCCGGATTGGTCAGTCCCGATTTTGCGGCCGTCCCGAATTTCGGACAACCGCTGATCCAGACTTCCGAGCCTTGCGGAAAGCGCAGCCTCGTCGGACGACGATGGTTCGTGATTTCCGTTTCCGCCCTCGTTCGTGCCTTCAGCCATGCTGTGGAGACCCGAAACAATGCCGCGTGGATGGAAATGACGCCCCGTCACCCTCAAAAGCCGCGCGGACCATACTTACCGCGTCAAACCAAGTCAAGATTGCGTCGTAACCAGTTAGTGCATTGATTTGGTTGGTTTTATCGTGCTCACCGGGAACTGCCTGTGGACCAGGCACCGCACTGCAGCAGTCTCACGCCGGATTGCCAAAATCATGCGTCCAATTCTGCGAAAGCAGCTGGATCAATTCGTCACGGAGGGGCTTTGAGAATTTATGCCTATTGCATCCAGGATTATCCTCAAGACCCTCGCCAATTCGAGCCGACGCGCGATTCTTGATCGGTGAAAGCGGTCAGGAAACAATCTTGCAACGCCTCGGCCGGTCTGTTGGGATGGTCGTCAATACCCAATTCTTGAACCAATTCTTGAACGAATTCTTGGGAGCCGGCATGCCGCGTCAGGTCGATTATTATTTCTCGCTTCAATCCCCCTGGGCCTATATCGGGCACAGATTATTTCGGGAGGTGATCGCACCCTACGGCCTCAAGGTGAACCACAAGCCGGTGGTGCTGGTCGACCTGTTCTCTGAAACCGGCGGGCTGCCTTTGCTGAAGCGTCATCCGGTACGGCAGCGCTACCGGATGGTCGAACTGCAACGCTGGCGTGACAAGCGCGGTTTGAAATTTCATCTGCAGCCGGCGAACTGGCCGTTCAACGCGCGGCTGGCCGATGGCCTCGTGATCGCAGCGATCGAGGCCGGCCACGATCCCGACCCATTGCTGCGGCGGGCTTATGCCGCGGTGTGGGAAGACCAGCTTAATCTCGCCGACCCCGTGAACCTGATTAAGCTCGCGGATGATTGCGGCCTGCCGGGCAAGCAACTGGTCGAGCGTTCCGGTACCGAGGAGGTCGGTGCCACCTATGAGCAAAACCGCCAGGACGCGCTCGCGGCGGATGTGTTCGGCTCGCCGGTCTATGTGCTCGACGGTGAGGTATTCTGGGGTCAGGACCGGATCGAATTGCTCGCCGATGCGTTGAAATCGGGCCGTGCACCCTATCGTTCACAGGTCTAGCATTGGCAGATCCAGTATTTGCAAATCCGGCAAGGGAAGCGTCGGCGGTTTTGAAGCGGAGCACTCCCATGATGACAGCAGGGTCGCTTCCAGGATTCCACATTTCGCTCGCGGCCGTCGCGGTGATGGCCGGCATCGGCGCCGCCGCGGCGCAGCCGATGCCGGACGCCGGCAACGGCCGCTATACGCTGTCGCAGGTCGCCGACGGCGTGATCCGGCTCGATACAAGGACCGGTCAGGTCTCGACCTGCAGCAACAACGGCAATGGCTGGGCCTGCTATGCCGTGCCCGACGAACGCGCCGCACTCGATGCGGAAATCGGCCGGCTGCAGGCCGACAATGAAAAGCTCAAGTCGCAACTGGTGGAGCGCGAGACCACCGTCACCGGCAAGATCGACGAGCCGCTGCCGAAATCGGATCCGCTGAAACAGCCCGAACCGAAGGTCGCCGACGGCGGCCGCAAGATCGAAATTCCGGGGATCGAAATTCCACTGCCCAGCGCCCGCGACATGGACCGCGCGATGTCGTTTCTGGAGCAGGCCTGGCGGCGTCTCGTCGAGATGGCCAACCGAGTGCAGAAGGACATCAACGGCAGGATTTGAGGTTAATTGACGTATTCGAGGAGTTCACCCAAATCCATCTCCCGCAGCGCGCCCTCGGCCGTGACCGCCGATGCGCTGGTGACGTCATTGCTAACGGTTCAAACCCCGGGCGCCGGTTTCGTCGATCTCACCGCGGAGGTCGCGAAATTCGTCAAGGAGGCCTGCGCGAAAGAGGGCGCGGTGGTGCTGTTTATCCGTCACACCTCGGCGTCGCTGACGATCCAGGAAAATGCCGATCCCACGGTGCTCGACGATTTGACGACCGCGCTCGGCCGGCTCGCGCCCGAGGACGGCGGATGGCGCCATGATACCGAAGGCCCCGACGATATGCCGGCGCATATCAAGACCATGCTGACGGCGACGTCGCTGCATATTCCGGTGCTGAGAGGCGAACTGGCACTGGGAACATGGCAGGCGATCTATCTGATCGAGCATCGCGCCCGTCCGCATCGGCGCGAGATCGTGCTGCAATTCATGGGGCGCATCGGCTGAGGCAAAACCGGCTGCACAAGGATCGCGAGACGGGCCAGCACGGCGATCAGCATCGTTGATCTCGTCTCCGCCGGATTGCACCTGAGACGTTTCGTCACGGTAACATCGCCGTGAAAGTCGGCCAATGAGGGCTTTCGGTCGTCGGCATCGCTGCCGCACTGCTTATGTGTGGAATGGCGCAGCGTCTCGGTGCTGCGATGGTTCCGCTGATTGAGCTTGTTGCGACGCACAACGACGGCTGATTAACTGCTTTACCGCAAGGCAATATTGCGCGCTTGCATGCGCCGCGGCATCAGAGGACAATTGTTCCAACAAAAAAAATTGCTTGGCAAAGCTCTCCGGAGAGGTCACGGCTTCTACCGCAACCGTCTTGTAAGAAATAAATGACCGCCACCACCCATATCATCATTGCCGATGACCACCCGCTGTTCCGCGATGCGCTGCGGCAAGCGGTTGCGAGCGTCGTCCCGTCGGCGAAAATCGACCAGGCCGGAACCTTCGAGGAGCTGACGTCGCTGCTTGAGCAGGATTCCGACGTCGATATGGTGCTGCTCGACCTGTCGATGCCGGGAATCAGCGGATTCTCCGGCTTGATTTACCTGCGCGCGCAATATCCCGCGATCCCCGTCGTGATCGTGTCCGCCAGCGACGATGGCAGCACGATCCGCCGCTCGCTCGATTTCGGCGCCTCCGGTTTCATCCCCAAGCGGTTTGGCGTCGAGACCTTGCGCGATGCCATCGTCAAAGTGATGGATGGCGACGTCTGGGTGCCGCCGGATACCGATCTGTCGTCGGTCACCGATCCGGACATGACGCGGCTGCGCGACCGTCTGGTGACGTTGACCCCGCAGCAGGTGCGAGTGCTGATGATGCTGTCGGAAGGGCTGCTTAACAAGCAGATCGCCTACGAACTCGGCGTCTCCGAGGCAACCATCAAGGCCCACGTCTCGGCAATCCTGCAGAAGCTCGGCGTCGAAAGCCGCACCCAGGCGGTAATTGCCGCGGCGAAAATCGCCGGCGGCCAATGGCGGCAGGAAACGCCGTCACCGCAATAAACCCTACTCCGCCGCCACCACCGTTTGCTGCGTGCGCCACTGACCGATCAGGGCGCGCAGCGATGCCGGTTTGACCGGCTTGTTCAGCACCGCGATTTTCTCCTCGCGCGCGGCGTCCCGGACATGCGGGCTGCGATCGGCGGTGATCAGGATAGCTGGAATGGCGTCGCCGAAGCGGCGGCGGATGTCGCGGATCGCCGCGACGCCGTTGCCGCGATCGAGATGATAGTCGACCAGAAGGCCGGTGACCCGTCCATCCACGGCCGCGATGGCTTCCATGGCCGCGTCGGGATCGGCCACCGCGATTACTTCGGCATCCCAGGCCTTCAGCAGGGTTTTCATGCCGTCGAGGATCGCCGCGTCGTTCTCGATGCAAACGATCAGCGTGCCGCTCATCGGCGCCTTGGATAACGGTGTGGCGCTGGTGACGGCGGCGGTGAAGTTGACCGCCTTCGCGATCGGCAAGCTCACCGAGAAAAACGAGCCGCCGCTGGCGTTGGAGTCGAGCGCGATGCCGTGGTTGAGCACGCGCGCCAGCCGCTCGACGATCGATAGCCCGAGGCCGAGCCCGCGCGCGATCCGCGCGCCCTGTTCGAGCCGGTGAAACTCCTTGAAGATCTCGCCGCGCTTGACGATCGGAATGCCGACGCCGGTATCGTAGATGCCGATCTGCAGCGTCTGGCCGTGGCGCCGGCAACCGACCAGCACGCGCCCGCGCGGGGTATATTTGATGGCGTTGGAGATCAGGTTCTGCAGCAGCCGTCGCAGCAGCAGCCGGTCGGATTCCACCGGCAGCGAACTCGGCACGAAGGTCAGCTCCAGCCGCTTGGCCCGCGCCATCGGCGCGAATTCGATCTCGAGCGACCGCATCAGATCGCCGATCTTGAAGCTGGTGATCGAGGTCGTCATGGCACCGGCGTCGAGCCGGGAGATATCCAGCAACGCGCCGAGAATTTCCTCGATCGCCTCCAGTGAATCGTCGATGTTTTCGACCAGTCGGGAATCCTCGCCGCCGCTCTGGCGTTCCACCAGGCTCGTCACATAAAGCCGCGCCGCGTTCAGCGGTTGCAGGATGTCGTGGCTCGCGGCGGCCAGAAAGCGTGTCTTCGAGATGTTGGCGTCCTCGGCGGTGCTCTTGGCCAGTGCCAGTTCCGAATTCAGCCGCGTCAGCTCTTCGGTGCGGTCGCGAACGCGTTTTTCCAGCGTGGCATTGGAGCGTTCCAGCGCTTCGGCGGCCTCGAAGCTCGGCGTGACATCGGAAAAGGTGATGACCAGGCCGCCGCCGGGCATCCGGTTGGTACGCACTTCGATCACCATATGGCGGTCGGGAAGTCGCTCCAGATACGGCTCGCCCTCGGTTGTGTAGGCGTTGAGCCGCATTTCGAGCAGCGCTTCGCTGTGTTCCGGGCCAAGCGGGCTGGTTGCGCCCATGAATTCGAGGATCTCGCTCAAGGGAATCCCGAGCTGGACGAGTTGGGCCGGCAGGCCGAGGATTTCGCCGAATTGATGATTGGAGCAGATCAGTTGCAGGTCGGCGTCGAACACCGCGATGCCCTGCCGCACATGATTGAGCGCGGTCTGCAGGATCTCGCGGTTGAAATGCAGCGCGGCGTGGGAATCGTCGAGCAGTTTGAGCGCGGCCTTGGCCGAAACGGTGCGCTTGCGCAGCAACAGCGACATCACCAGACGCGAGGAGGCCGCGCCGATCGATGAGGCGATCAGGTGCTCGGCGTGCTGCAGCAATTCGAAATCGGCCGGCGCCGCCGGATCGTGCGGGGCCGGATGGGTGGTCGCGAACGCCTCGAAGGAATGACGGGCCCGTTCCGGGCCGAGATACTGCGCCACCGTGCTCTGAATGTCCTGCACGGTCACCGTGGTGCGCCAGCGCCGGAAGGTCGGTGCGATCGGGGCGAGCGCGGTCGGCACAAACAGGTCCGCCTGCAATCGTTCGATCGAGGAAGGATTGCGCGCCAGCGACAGCACCACATAGGTCAGGATGTTGAGCGAGAGCGACCACAGCACGCCATGCAGCAGCGGGGTCAGATCGGCGCCGAACAGGGCTTGCGGCCGCAACGACTCGATGCCGAACGGGCCGTGCTGCAGCAGCAGCAGGCCGGCGGTGCTGTTGTCGAGGAAGCTCGGCAGAAACAACGTATAGATCCACATGGCGATGCCGACCAGCATGCCGCCCATGGCGCCGCGCGCGGTGGCGCGCCGCCAGAACAGGCCGCCGAAAAATGCCGGGGCCAGTTGCGCGATCGCCGCGAACGACAACAGGCCGATCGCCGCCAGCTGGGTGTTGCCGAGCGCGCGATAATAGAAATAGGCCATCACCATGATGGCGAAGATCGAAAAGCGCCTGATACCGAGCAGGAAGTCGCCGAAATCCTTTGGCTGGTCGCGCGCCGCGCCACGCCGCTTCAGCACCAACGGCAGCACGATGTCGTTCGACACCATGATCGCCATCGCGACGCATTCCACCATCACCATGGCGGTCGCCGCCGACAGGCCACCGATAAAGACCAGGACGCTCAAGAGCGGCGCATTGCCCTCCATCGGCAGCGCCAGCACAAACATGTCGCTGTCGATGGCGCCGAACGGAAAGATCACGAGACCCGCGATCGCGATCGGAATCACGAACACATTGATGGCGATCAGGTACAGCGGAAACAGCCAGCGCGCCCGTTTCACCTCGCTGTCGCTGGAGTTCTCGACCACGCTGACATGGAACTGCCGTGGCAACAGCACGATCGCGCAGAACGACAGCAGAACCATGGTCAGGAAGTTGCCGATCGATGGCACGTAATCGATCGCGCGGACCGCTTCCGGGGTTTTCATCGCGCGCTCGATCAGTTCGACCGGGCTGAACATCCAGAAGGTGACGAAGGCGCCGGCGGCCAGAAAGGCCACCAGCTTGACGATCGACTCGGATGCGACCGCGAGCATCAGGCCATGCTGATGTTCCGTCGCATCGGTCTGGCGGGTGCCGAACAGCACCGCGAAGGTCGCCATCGCGAGCGTCACCATCAGCGCGATATCGCCGATGATGGGAATCGAGGAGAAGGCCTGGTCTTCGCTGAGGATGGTCTCCAGCGACGACGCCACCGCCTTGAGCTGCAGCGCGATGTAGGGCACCGATCCGATGATCGCGATCAGCGCGACGGTTGCGGCGACCGCCTGGCTCTTGCCGTAACGGGCGGCGATGAAATCGGCGATCGAGGTGATGTTCTGCGATTTGGCGAGCTGGATCACCCGGCGCAGGATCGGTGTGCAGAACACGATCATCAGGATCGGGCCGATATAGATCGCCAGGAAATCGACGCTGGTGCGGGAGGCGAAGCCGACCGAACCGAAGAACGTCCAGGAGGTGCAATAGATCGCCAGCGACAGCGGATAGATCAGCGCGCTGACGCGGCCGCGCTGCCACGGCGACAGGCGGTCGCCGTGGCTGGCCACGAAAAACAGGAACCCGATGTAGCCGAAGGCGGCCGCGATCACGCCCCAGTCGTGCAGCATTGCTGCTTACTCCTTGAAAGGTCTGTGAAACCTAGCGCGTTGCGCGCAGCCATGCGACAGCGAATTGCCAGCTCAATCCGGCAATTGGGATCGTCGTTAAGTCCAGCGTGGGGCGAGGAAGATCGCCAACGCGACCATCAGCCACGCCGCGAGCCCGCCGAGCAGCGCCAGGCGGTAATCGAGACGATCGACGGCGAAATAGCACACCGCCAGGAAGGCAAGGTAGGCCGGAATGGTCTTGGCGCCGGCGATGCAGGCCTCGCGGAACCCGGCATTGTCGCCCTTGGCGCCGACGATCAACAGCGCGATCACCGCGAAGGTCGGAAACAGCGGCAGGATGCCGGGCAAGGTGTTGCCGCGCTTCGACAACCACACGATCGCGGCGGTGATCAGGCCGCCGACGATGCCTTTCCAGATCATTTCCATCGAGGCTTAACCCGAACAGAGGCGCAATCCGAAAACTGGTGGCGATCAGGATACGCGGAGCTAGCGCGGCTATTCGGCCGCGAGCGATTTCTCACGCAGCGGCAGACCAAGGCGGTCCCAGACCTGCAACAGCGCGTCCGCCAGCCGATCAATCAGTCCGTCGTCATGATAGGGCGACGGCGTGATCCTCAAGCGCTCGGTGCCCTTGGCCACAGTCGGGTAGTTGATCGGTTGGATGTAGATGCCGTGCTCTTCGAGCAGGAGATCGCAGGCCTGCTTGCAAAGCTCGGGATCGCCGACAAACAACGGCACGATGTGGGTGTCGCTCGACATCACCGGCAGGCCGGCGGCGTTGAGGATCGCCTTGACGCGGGCGGCGCGGTCCTGGTGGCGTTCACGCTCCCACGACGAGGTTTTCAGGTGGCGGATCGCCGCCGTCGCCGCCGAGCAGATCGCGGGCGGCAACGCCGTGGTGAAGATAAAGCCCGGCGCGTAGGAGCGCACGGCGTCGATGATGTCGGCCTTGCCGGCGATGTAGCCGCCGAGGCAACCGAACGCCTTGGCCAGCGTGCCTTCGAGCACGTCGATGCGGTGCATGACGCCGTCGCGCTCGGCGATGCCGCCGCCGCGCGGGCCGTACATGCCGACCGCGTGAACCTCATCGACATAGGTCATCGCGCCATAGCGCTCGGCCAGATCGCAGATCCTGGCCAATGGCGCGATGTCGCCGTCCATCGAATACAGGCTCTCGCAGACGATCAGCTTGGGCCGGTCGGGGCCGGCGGCGATCAGGAGTTCTTCGAGGTGCGCGACATCGCTGTGGCGGAACACCTGACGCTCGCAGCCGGATTGCCGAATGCCTTCGATCATCGAATTGTGGTTGAGCGCGTCCGACAGGATCAGGCAGTTCGGAATGAGCTTGGCGATGGTCGGAATGCCAGTCTGGTTCGAGACATAGCCCGAGGTGAACAGCAGCGAGGCCTCCTTGCCGTGCAGATCGGCCAACTCCTGTTCGAGCTGCACTAAAGGATGGTGCGTGCCCGCGATGTTTCGGGTGCCGCCGGCACCGGTGCCGACGCGCGTCGCGGTCTCGACCATGGCGCCGACCACTTTCGGGTGCTGGCCCATGCCGAGATAGTCGTTGGAGCACCAGATCACGACGTTGCGCGGCCCGGTCGGGTGGTGCCACACCGCGTGCGGAAACCGACCGGCAATTCGCTCGAGGTCGGCAAAAACCCGGTAACGCCGCTCATCATGCAGGCGATCGAGGGCGGTTTGGAAGAATTTGCTGTAATCCATGGCGAAACCTGGAACGGAACCTGGCCGGAGCGGCGGCCTCTTTTTAGAGCTTTTCCAGGTTTGATGTCGAGCCGGATTTGGATTTTTGACCACCTGTCGACGGGACGCGGGGTTGCGACGCACGCACGGCAAAACTTGATCCGGATCAACGTGCTAGGGGCAGTCTCGGAATCCCGCGCGCGGTGACCGGCGGCTTCGATCGCATTTGCGGCCGGAACAGCGTAGCCTGCGTTTCGGTACGTGATATCGGGTCCGGAGGCCGGAGTTTCTGCCGATGAACGAGATCTCGTTCGAGACCGCGTTGGATGCCCGCGTTGAGCAGATGCTCGACGCCTGCACGCGCTGCGGCAAATGCGTCGAGGTCTGCCCAAGCGTAACACCCGCCGGGATCACCGATGCGAGCGCCGGCGACATTATCGGCGGCATCCTCGACATCGTGCGCACCGGCGCGGGGCCGGAAGCGTCACGCCAATGGGCCGCCGCCTGCATGCTCAGTGGCGCGTGCATCGAAGCCTGCGACTACGGCGTCAATCCGCGCTTCCTGTTGGCGATGGCGCGCGTCGCCCTCACCAAGGCCAGCCATGAATTGCCGGAGCGGCGGCGCCAGGGCATCGCGCGATTCCGCGATGTCAGCCGCGACGTCACCATGTTGTCCCGCCTGCAGCTCGATGACGAGATGCTGGAGCGGCTCGGCCAGAAAGCGGCGTCGGCCCCGATACCATCCGAAGCGCCGGATTTTGTGTTCTATACCGGATGCAATGTACTCAAGACCCCGCACATCGCGCTGCTCGCGCTCGACATCATGGATGCGCTCGACGTCAGCTATCAGGTGATGGGCGGACCGAGCCATTGCTGCGGCGTGTCGCAATTACGCACCGGCGATATCGAGATGTCCGGACGCATGGGTTCGAACACGATCGAGAAGCTGTCGCACGCGACGTCCGGTCAGGTTATTTCCTGGTGCCCGAGCTGCTACGTCCAGTTCACCGAGACGACGATCCCGGCGATCGAGCGGCAGGGCGGCGCGCGGCCATTCGAGATGACGCCGTTCCTGCGCTTTCTGCGCGAGCGGCTCGCCCAGTTGACCCCCCTGCTGCGGCGACAGGTCAAGATGCGGGTCGCGCTACACCGCCATCCGGGCGTAGCCGGCGTGATGGAAGCTGCCGCGGATATCCTGCGGGCGATTCCCGGGGTGGAACTGGTCGATTTGAAGCAGCCTGCCGTGGGTCTGCAAAGCGTCAGCCTCGGCGTATTGCCCGCGTACAAGCGCGAGTTGCAGCGGAACGAGTTGCAGGCGGCGTCGGAGGCCGGGATCGATGCGCTGATCGCGGTCTATCATTCCGATCATCGCGAGTTATGCGCGCACGAACGCGATTGGCCGTTTCGCATCGTCAACATTCTTGAAGTCGTCGGCGAGAGCATGGGGCTGCACCGCGACGACCGCTACAAGCAGCTCAAGCTGATGCAGGATGCCGACCAGATCGTTGCCGAGTGCCATGACCTGATTATCAGGCATTCGCTCGACGCTGCGGCGGCGCGCAACGTCATCGCCAAGGGACTGCTCGGCGATCAGCCGCTGCCGTTGAAGTAGCTCGGCGGAGGATCTGCCTCAGGTGGTCCTGAAACGCAGCACGCCGTCGATCTCTTCCGCAGTCAGGCGGCCCTCGACCAGCATGTAATTGACATGGGCGATCAGTTCGCCCGAGGCAAAACCCATCTGGTGGACGTCGAGCGGATATTTGTGGAATACCACCGGCACCAGTTCCCGGGAGGTTTTCGCGACTTCGCGGCAGGCATCGGCGATCAGCCCGCAGCGCTCCTCGTGATGATCGGCCAGTTGCTTGATGCGGGTCTTCAGGCCGTAGAACGGCACGCCGTGACCGGGCAGCACGATCACATCATAGGGCAGGGTGGTAGTCAGGCTCGCCAGTGACGCCAGATATTCGCCGAGCGAATTCTGGTCGGGCTCGACCGCCCAGACGCTGACATTGGGCGAAATCTTGCTCAGCACCTGATCGGCCGACAGGAACAATTTGTCGGCGGCGCAATACAGCATGACCTGATCGAGCGCGTGGCCGCCACCGGTGATGACCTTGAAACGCCGCGTGCCGATCGAAATCTCGTCGCCATGCGAGATGCGGCGATAGGACGGCGGCAGCACCGAAACCCGTTGCAGATATTCCTGGCCGCGGCCGAGCAGCTTGTCGGTCAGGCTCTCGTCCATGCCGTGGCGGCGGAAGAACAGCCGCTGCGCGTTCTTGCGCTCCTCGGTGCCGCGGTTCTGGTGATAGACCGACTGCAGATATTCGACCTGCGACATATAAAGCGCGCAGTTGAAGCGCTCGACGATCCATCCGGCGAGCCCAACGTGGTCGGGATGCGAATGGGTGACGATCAGTCGCGTGATCTTGACATGCGCCAGTGGGCCTTCGAACAACGCGGTCCAGGCCGCGATCGTTTCCTCGTTGCCGAATCCGGAATCCACCATGGCCCAACCGTCGCCGTCGGCGAGCAGGTAGATGTTCACATGGTTGAGCCGGAACGGCAGCTTGAGCCGAACCCACAGCACGCCAGGCATCACCTCGACGACCTCGTTGGGGCCGGGGTGATTTTCCCAAGGGTACCGCAATGCCTCTCCGGAGGACTGAACCGTATCTGATTTCGACATGATACCGGCTTAGCGGCACACGCGGCGCTGCGCTAGCCGAAAAAAGCAAATGCGGGTTTGGAAAAACCGCATGGCTATCGTTGGCCCGTCATTCCGGGGCGGGTCCGTAAGGCCCCTCCGGAATGACGGACTCAACCGATCGATGGTTATGCCGCCCGGATATTGGAGAGAAACACGTCGATTTCCGAGCGCAGCATCTCGGCTTCGCGGCCCAGCGCGCTGGACGCGGTCAAGACCTCGTTGGCAGCCGATCCGGCTTCGGCGGAGGCGGTCGAGACGCCCACGATGTTGCTGGAGACTTCGCTGGTGCCGCCGGCGGCATGCTGGATGTTGCGGGCGATTTCGCGCGTCGCGGCACCCTGCTCTTCGACGGCGGTAGCGATCGCGGTGGTCACCTCGTTGATCTCGCCGATGGTGTGGCTGATGCTCCGGATGGCGCCGACAGCGGTTTCCGTTACCGCCTGCATGCTTGCGATCTGAGTCCGGATCTCATCGGTGGCTTTCGCGGTCTGGCTGGCAAGATTCTTCACTTCGGAGGCGACCACGGCAAAGCCGCGGCCGGCTTCGCCGGCGCGTGCGGCTTCGATGGTGGCGTTGAGCGCCAGCAAATTGGTCTGCGAGGCGATGGTCTGGATCAGATCGATCACGACGCTGATGCGCGCGGCATTTTCCGCCAGCCCCTGCATGGTGGCGTCGGTGCTGCCGGCTTCCGCGACCGCCTTGCGGGCGATTTCCGCCGAACTGACGACCTGGCGGCCGATTTCGGCGATCGATGACGACAGCTCTTCGGTGCCCGAGGACACGGTCTGGACGTTGACCGAGGTTTCCTCGGCGGCCGATGCCACCGCGTTCACCAGCGCGCTGGATTGATCGGCGGTCGCCGACATCGATTCCGCCGTGGTCTGCATCGAACTGGCCGAACTCTGCAGATTATCCAGCGCGGCGCGGACGGTGGCCTCGAATTCGACGATCCGGGCTTCCATCCGCGAAGCGCGTTCGGCCTTGGCGACACGGTCCTGGTCCTGGTCGTTGCTGAGCGACCGCGCCTCGAGCATGCTCTCGCGGAAGATCTGCAGCGAATTGGCCATCGACGCGATTTCGTCGTGCTGGTGGCTTTGATAGATTTCGGACTGCAGGTCGCCGTCCGACAACAGCTGCATCGAGCGCTGCAGGCTGCGGATTCGGCGCAGGATGTTGCGGCCGACATAGAGCCAGACGAACAGCACCGAGCCGACCAGGGTCAGCGCACCGAGCGCCAGCATGGCCATGGTGGCGTAGGAAATCTCCTGGCGCGCCTGCCAGGTCGATGCATCGGTTTCCTTCTGCACGCCGTCGACCAGCTGCTGCACGCTGATCCCGAGACCGACATTGAGCTTGCCGGTTTCCTCGAGAACGACGTCGCCATAGTCGCTGGCGTCGAGTTCCTTCTGGCGAATCTTGAACACGCCGGTCTTGCCCTCGCCGAATGTCAGCAATTTCATCGCGGCTTCGTCGAGCACTTTATTCTCGTGATTTTTCGCCAGCAAATCGAGGTTCGATTTGACCCGCGCCTTGGTGTCCTTGTATTCCTTCTCGATCGCTTCCAGCGTATCGCTGCTGTTGGCCGAGAGCGCGGCGTTCATTTCCGACGATGCCTGATGGCCGCTGGCGATGACATTGCCGAGCTGTTCGAGGGTCCGCGCGGCCTGCGTCGCATCGTCGGCGGAAAGTTCCGCCGAGCCGAGCACGGCGTTGATCTGGGTTTGCGCGCTCATCATCGCGGGGCTCGCGGCGGCGACAAAGCCCGCCTGCGCGCCGCGCAGGGCTTCGTATTGCTTGTCATGCAGGGCTGCGACGTCCAGCCGCTCGTGGGCCGCCGAGCCGAGGCTCTTGATGGTGTCGTCGATATTCTTGACGGTTTCGCCGAGCGCTGCGACGACCGTCTTGTCGGCGCCGAGTTCGATGATCTCGCCGAGCTTGGCGAGCGCGACCTGCTGGGTTTCCTTCATTTTCTTCGAGTGCTCGGCGAGCGCCTCTGCGCTTCGCGACGCCAGCAGTGCCGGTCCCTGGCTGGCGAGGCTCGCGCTTTGAGCGGCCAATTGCAGGCTGGCTGCGAGGCGGGGAATGTCCCGTCCGCTCAGATCGACCATGGCCTTGCCGAGGTGTCCCAACACCAGGCCGGCGCCGGCGCTAATGATAAGGGCCATGCCGGCGATGACAGCAAAGGCGGCGAACAGGCTGCCCCGGACGCCCCATTGCGGGCGCAAGAAGCCAAACTTCAAATATTTGCGAATCGAAAACCGGTAAGCCATGCGTTCTGCCCTGCCCTAAACTCTCACCCTTCAGGTGAAACCCGGCGGCAGTATCGTGGTACCCAGTTAATAAAATAAGCAAATTGGCGGGCTTTGCGCAATTTTTGCGAACCCCAAACAAAAAGGCCGGCACAAGGCCGGCCTTTCCGTCGATTCCGATCAGAGATGATCAATAGCGAGCGACGACCGGGTTAGCCCAGTTGAAGCGATAGTTCAGGCCGACCTTCACAGTGTGCTCGTCGTCGTTGAAGCGAGCGCCAGCCAGAGCGACCGGGGTCAGGAAGGTCGTGCTGCCGAAGTTGTAATACTGGTATTCAACCTTGGCGGACCAGTTCGGGGCGAACATGTATTCGAGGCCAGCGCCGACAGTGTAGCCGTCGCGGGTGTTGCCCGTGGTGGTGAAGCCGACCGGCGAGCCGGCAACGAGGACATGGTCGCCGTCCTTGAAGGCGTAACCGCCCTTGGCGTACAGCAGCGCGGGGCCGAAGGAGTAGCCGAGACGGCCGGTAACCGAGCCAAGCTCGTTGCTGTTGGAGCTGACGAGAACGCCGCCCGGGAACAGCACGCCGTTGTTGTTGTTGCTCATCCAGCTGTACTGAGCTTCGACACCGAGCACCCAGTTATTGGCGAACTGGTAGTCCGCGCCGCCCTGGATACCGCCGAGGAAACGGCTGTCGCTCTGCAGGCTGTTGTCGCCTGCGAACGCGCCACCGATGTGACCGCCGATATAGAAGCCGGTCCAGTTATAGATCGGCTGCGCGTAGGCCGGAGCCTTGGTGTAGGTGCGCGGAGCCGCGCCGAGGTCGGCGGCAAGTGCTGGCACGGTCGCGCCGAGAGCGACGACGGCCACAGTAGCGAGGAAAATCTTCTTCATTGGTGTAGTTCTCCAGCAGATCATTTTTTGAGGGTTAGCCGTGTCCCGGCTCGATCCATGGCGTGGACTTAGACAGCTTTTGAATAAAATGCTGTCACCGATAGGTCACACCAGGCGACAACCCAACCTGTTGTGGAACAACAACTTTCTGTGATTAATGATGCCTTAATGAAAGCTAAATGACGCCTTAATTCGCACTGCAGCAATGATATTGCTCATTAATCATGCCGAGGCCGCCGCAGCGTTGCTGCCAGCGCCAACCGATCCTTGAGACGGATGTTTTTGAAACATCGTCCGGTCGACCAAGCCCCGACACAGACTTTATCGGCTCCGTGACCCCACAATGAATTCGGCGCGCGCGGACTCCCCAACGCCGAGGATGCTCCTGTTCACGAATCGGTTACGGAAGCCGTTCCGGCAATTGTAGGCATATGCCGATAATACCACATGTGATGCGAACGATGCATTCAAGGAGGATCGCATGAAAGCCATTCAATTCGAAGCCTTCGGGGGACCGGATGTCCTTCGCTATGTCGACCTGCCGAAGCCCTCGCCGGCAAAAGGCGAGGTTCTGATCGAGACGACCGCGATCGGCGTTAATTTCCCCGACATCCGGGAGCGCATGGGCGTCTATAATCAGAAGGAGACGCGGGTCGGCGGTGTTCAGCTTCCGCATGTCACCGGCCTGCAGGTTGTCGGTCACGTTGCGGCTGTCGGCGACGGCGTCGATGCAGGGATGACCGGACGCAAGGTCATGGCCCTGATGAAAAAGGGCGCTTATGCACAATTCGCGGTGGCGCCCGTGTTGACCACCGTGACGCTCGAGCCGGATGCGGACGATGTTGCGATGGCAAGCCTGCCCTGTCAGGGATCGACGGCGTTTCTGACGCTGCAGGCATCGGCTCAATTGCGGGCCGGGGAAAGCGTGCTGGTCCACGGCGCGGCGGGTGGCGTCGGCAACCTCGCGGTTCAGGTCGCCAAAGCGCTCGGCGCCGGAACCGTCATTGCAACCGCCAGTTCGGAACAGCGCCGCGCATTCGCGCGCGGCATCGGCGCCGATTTTGCGATCGGTTACGACGATCCGGCGTGGCCGCAAGCGGTACTCGACCATACCGGCGGCCGCGGCGTCGACATCATCCTGGAATCGATCGGCGGCGCGGTCTTCGAACAGAATTTTGAATGCCTTGCCGCCTTCGGCCGTCACGTCGTGTTCGGTTCGACCCGAGGTCCCGGTAATCCCGTGCCGCCCCGCCGCCTGATGACGAAGGCGCAGTCCTTAACCGGTTTCTACCTGCCGGTTTTCTTCGAGAAACCAGAGCTGCTCTCTCATGCGCTGAACTTCCTCGCCGAGGGCGTGAGCAACGGGACGATCAAGACCAATGTGGCGACCGTGCTGCCGCTGTCGCGCGCCGCGGACGCGCATCGAATGCTGGAAGCGCGGCAAGTCCAGGGCATTATCGTTTTGGACCCAATCAAATGATACGCGACCGCGCCAGCAGATCTCTGCCCGAAAGCCTCGAACTCACCGGTCGCGCGCAGCCTATTCGCCGGGTTGCGTCAGGCGTTGGTCGTGCGCGATCGCCAGCAACCGGGTTTGCAGGCTCGCTCTCTCGTCGCGGCCGACAACATCAACGAAGCGCTGCTGCGCTTTTTCCCAAAGAAACGTCGCCTTCTTTTGCAACGTGCGGCCCGCGGCGGTCAAAACCACGCCCCGCTGCCGGCCATCCTCCTCGTTCTGAATCAGAACGACATAGCCATCGCGCTCGAGCGGGCGCAGTGTATGACCAAGTCCCGAGCGATCCATCACCATGGCGCGGGCGAGTTCCGTCACCGTCGGCGCGTTCGCCCCTCGTCGCAGGATCTCGGTCATGAGCCCGTACTGGGTCACGGTGAGTCCTGCCGGCTGCAGCATGTCGTCATATAGCTGGGTGACGCGGCGCGTTGCTTTGCGCAGCGCGGTTGCGCTGCATCGGGTCAGGTCTCCGTGGTCCGCCTTCATCGGGTGTCTCCTTGGCCCAGATATAGGTATGCGCGGGGGTAGCTCTCAACCGAAGGCGCACGAATTCCTTCACTACACGACGGGATGAGCCCATGTTGAATGAAATGAATATTGAAGGCGTGAGACATGCCACGGCGGAAATTGACCCCGGTGTGCGCATTCATTACGTAACGGCCGGGCAGGGTAACCGCACGATCGTGTTGATCCACGGCTTTCCGCAGACTTGGTGGGCGTGGCGTCACGTGATTCCGAAGCTGGCTGCCGCCGGCTTCCGGGTGATCGCTCCGGACTATCGGGGCGCCGGTCATTCGTCGCGCCCGCCGTCCGGCTACGACAAGCGCACGATGGCGGCGGATATCCATAGGCTGTTGCACGGGCATCTCGGTATCGAAGCCGAGGTCGCGCTGGTGGGCCATGATATTGGTCTCATGGTCGCCTATGCCTACGCTCAGTGCTATCGCGCGGAGGTCACCCACCTTGTGGTGGCCGATGCGCCGCTGCCGGGCACTGCCGTATTTGAACGCATGCGGGTCGATCCCCGGGTATGGCAATTCGCCTTTCACAGCGTGCGGGATATTCCGGAAATGCTGCTTGCGGGGCGCGAGCGACTTTATATTCAAGCTATGATCAACGCGCGGATCTTCGATCCCTCCGCCATCAGCGACCGCGACCTCGACATTTATGCTTCGGCCTACGCCATGCCAGGTGCGATGCGTGCGGGGCTTGAGGTCTATCGCGCGTTTGGCCAGGACGTCGAGGACAACAAGCAAGCTCTCGAACAGTTCGGCAAGCTGATGCTTCCGGTGCTCGCGATTGGCGGTGAAATCAGCACGCTGGGATCCGTCATGGGCGAGATGATGCGGGAAGTGGCAGAAAATGTCAGGGCGGTACGCGTACCGGGAACGGCGCATTTCATTGCCGAGGAAAATCCCGCCGCCATGACCGCGGAACTGCTGAGCTTTCTCGGCGGGAAGGCCGGGTAGCTCTCTGCTACGATCGCGAACCGGCAGCCGATTTTCGCAAAACCCGCCTGGCAACGTCGATAAAGGCGCGAAGTTTCGGCTGCTGCTGGCTTCTGGCCGGAAAATACAGCGACAGGCCGGGCGTGGTCGGAAGATAGCTCTTCAGGACCGCCTTCAGTTCTCCGCCCCGCAGTTCCTGCTCGATCAGGATATCGGCGGTGTAGGCGAGGCCGAGCCCGCGTTTGGCCAGCGCGATCAGGCTCGCGGTGTCGTTGACGGTCAGGCTGCCGCGCGGGTCGACGAAGAATTCGCGACCGCCATCGGTGAACTGCCAGCGCTGAACCGTGCGCGCGGTGGGAAAACGATAGCCGAGGCATTCGTGGTAGACGAGGTCTTCCGGCGAGCGGACGTTTCCCTTGCTGGCGAAATAGGCCGGCGCGCCCACCACCAGCCAGCGGCAGTCCCGGGTCAGCTTCACCGCGATCATGTCGCGCTCGATCAACGATCCGACCCTGATCCCGGCGTCAAAGCGCCCCGCGGCCAGATCGACGTTGAGATCGTCGACATCGATTTCGACGCTGACGTCCGGATGCGTGGCGCGAAACTCCGTCAGCACCGGTTCGATCACCAGCGCCAGCGCAATGCGCGGCACCGATAGCCTGAGATGCCCGATCGGACGCTGACGCAAGCTCGCCAGTGCGGCCAGCGCCTCATCGATCTCGGTGGCCGCCGGCCGCAGCCGCGTCAGCAGGGCGGTGCCGGCTTCGGTGAGGGCGACGCTTCGCGTGGTGCGCTGAAACAGCGGCAAGCCGACCCGCGTCTCCAGCGAACGGATCGCCTGACTGACCGCGCCGGGCGTGACCCGCAGCTCGGCCGCCGCCGCGCGAAAACTCGCATGCTCGGCGACCGCGAGAAACTCAGACAATCCGGTGAAGGTATCGGTGCGCGCCATTGATCAGATCATCTATCTATATTGTGTAGATTTTATAGATTTTCGTCAGGCAGGTCGAGCGCTATGTGAAGGCTTCCTCATCACGCAAGGGATTTATCCAGATGACCTCAGCTCAAGAACTCGCCGATCGCTATGTCGCGGTATGGAACGAGACCGGCGTCGAAGCCCGGCGCAAGATCATCCGGGAATTGTGGGTGCCGGACGGTCTGCATTTCGTCGGTGTCCGCGAGGCGCGCGGCTACGACGAACTGGAGCAGCGCGTTATCGGCTCGCACGAGAAAAACGTCTCGGTGGCCGGCAACAGCTTTCGTGCCGTCATGAACGCCAGCGCGCTGCGCAACGGCGTGACCTTCAATTGGGAAATGATCTCTCCCAAGGGCGACGTGCTAGCGACCGGCCTGGAGTTCCTGATCGTCGATGATCGGCAACGGATCCTGGTCGATTACCAGTTCATCGTGAATTAGCCCGTCATCCCAACCAGGAGAGACCGATGAAAACCCATCAATTCGAAAAATTCGGCGCCGGCCTGGCGGGCCTTGCGCTGGTTGAGCGGCCCGAACCCAAACCCGGCCGGTCCGAGGTGCTGATCAGGGTTCATGCCCGCTCGCTCAATTTCCGTGATGTGCGCATCCTGGCGGGCCTCTATCCCATTCCGGGCAGGCTCGGGGTCACCGCGCTCAGCGATGGCGCCGGAGAGGTCGTGGCAATAGGCGAAGACGTCACCCGCGTAGCGGTCGGCGAGCGGGTCGCCGCGAGTTATTTCCCGCAATGGCGCGATGGCCGCTTTGCGATGCATCTCGCACTTGATCAATACGGCTGTACCCGCGACGGGATGCTGGCGCCGTTGGCGGTTGCCGATGAGAATGCGGTGGTCAGGATACCGGCGCATCTGTCGTATGAGGAAGCCGCGACGCTGCCTTGTGCGGGCGTGACGGCATGGGCGGCGCTCGGAGGGCCGCGACCGGTGGTGCCCGGAGACGCCGTTCTCACCATCGGCACCGGAGGCGTGGCTTTGTTCGCGCTGCAATTCGCCAGGATGTTCGGAGCCCGGGTCATCGCGCTCACCTCGACGGAGGCCAAGGCCGAACGATTGAGAAAGCTCGGGGCCGACGACGTCGTCAATTATCGCGCAGTGCCGGAATGGGAGCAGCGGGTTCGGGAGCTGACCAACGGCGGCGGTGTAGAGCACGTCATCGATACCGGTGGCCTCGATACCTTGCCGAGGTCGATCGCGGCCACGCGCGAGGAGGGTGTCGTGACTGTTGTTGCGGCGCTCGGATCGGGCCAGCTCGATCCGCGTGTGTTCGCCAATCCGGTCATGGTCCGGCGCGTCTATGTCGGAAGCCGCGCGCATTTCGAGGCGATGAACCGCGCGATCTCGGCGCACCAATTGAGGCCGGTGATCGACCGTGTCTTTGGCTTCGATCAGACCAAGCAGGCCTTCGCGCATTTCGAGGCACGCCGGCACGTCGGCAAGGTCGTGATCGCGGGCGACTGACGAAGGAGGCGGGTCGCACAATCGTCCGACGCCGGCGTGCCGCTTCGGAACCTATCGGCGCGGCAGGATGCCCATGCCGGTTAAATGGGTTTCCACGAACTGCGTGACCTGAAAACGCAGACTGTTGGGCGGCACCGCGACCATTCGCTCCTCCAGGCCCAGCGAGATGATGCCGTGAACGGCTGAGAACATCATGCGGGCGAGCAGTGCGACCTCGACCGGGTTCTTGTCTGGCAACAGCCGAACCATCGGCGCGTGCATCAGCGCAAAGGTCCGCATCACCATCTGCAGCAAATCATCGGGAAACGGCCGATTGTTCTCCATCCGATGCTCGAACAAGGACCGCAACAGATTGGCGTGTTCGGTGGCGAAGCTGAGATAGGTCTCGGCCAAGCCGAACAGCTGTTCGACCGGATCCCGGTCCGGAACCGCTGACAGCAGGGCGTCCAGCCGCTGCACCGTCTCCCGGTTGACCGTCAGGATCAGCCCGTCAAAGTCGCCAAATTCATTATAGATGCTGCCGATTGAGCAATCCGCGGCCGCGGCGATATCTCGAATCTTTAATGATCTCAGTCCACTAGAGGCTATCTCGCGGCGCGCGACCTCAAGCAGCAACAGCCGCCTCCGATCTTTTTTCCGATCCCGCAAAGATTCTTCTTGAACAATGTTCATTTTTCCAATACCTACTTGAACATTGTTCAAATTAACCTGGAGGAAGAGACGATGCAAACGATTATTTCCGAGATTGCCTTCACGTTCGTCGACGATGCGGTCGCTTTGGCGAGCGGCTTCGCCGGCATCGTGCGCGATATGGCGGTCAAGACCTTCACGGCTGCTCGCAAGCTGGTGCTCGCGCCGGTCGATCGGCTGGCGCGGGCCTGCGACGTCGGCGGCGTGATCGCCGCCCGCGAAGCCGTGGTCATGCGTTCTCGTTATCAGGCTGCCAACTGGCAACGCAGGCGGGCGCCGCGCCGGTGGCGCGATCGCTTCAACATTTTCCGCGGCCTGCACGACCTGACGTAACGGCAAAGGACGGCAGCCTGCAAACCCGGCTCCCAGCGTTGAACATTCGACTCCCTATCCGACACCAACAACGATCGATAAGGAAATCATGATGTCTTCTCCGCAGTCCTCTTCCGTTGAACGCTCGATCGCAGCCTGGGCAAACGTAAGCCATGCGTCGTGCGGGGTTTCACTTCCCGATGTGGTGCAATCAGGCTTCGTGTTCGAGAATGTCCATGACATCCACCCAGCCAGCCGCAGATGCGAACACTGACTGGGAACGCGTTAAACCGCGAGCGGCTCCAAAAACCGTCTCATTAACCGAGCATTGTGCATTCCCGGCATTCCTCGTTGCGACGCAGCCGCATGCTTAAGCAAATTGAGGTTGTCGGGCTATCCCGCCGAAGGAACCACGCATGATCAAGCAATTGATGTTGTCGCGACGTTTTGCGCCGCTGTTCTGGGCGCAGTTCTGCTCCGCCCTGAACGACAACGTTCTCAAGAACGCCCTCGTCATCATGATCCTGTATGGCGTGGCATCCGGGCAGGGCGGTTCGCTGGTGACGGTCGCAGGCGCCGTGTTCATCTTCCCGTTCTTTGTGCTGTCGGCACTCGGCGGTGAACTCGCCGACAAATATGTCAAATCGGTCGTCGCCCGCCGGTTGAAATTCGCTGAAATTTTCGCCGCCTGCTTCGCGGCCGCGGGCTTCTTCCTCCACTCGGTGCCGCTGTTGTTCGTGGCGCTGGCGTTGTTCGGCGCCGTCGCGGCGCTGTTCGGCCCGGTCAAATACGGCATCCTGCCCGATCAATTATCGACCGGCGAGCTTGCGATGGGCAACGCCCTGGTCGAAGGCGCGACGTTCATGGCGATCCTGATCGGCACCATCGCCGGCGGTTTGTTCGTGTCGGGATCGGCGCATATGGGCTGGATCTCGCTCGCGGTGGTCGGCCTGTCAGTGCTGTGCTGGGCGTTTGCCTCGCGGATCCCGGCGACGGTGCCGTCGGCGCCCGATCTTGCGATCACCCGCAATCCTTGGACCTCGACCGTGCGGTTGCTGAAGACCTTGTATGCCGAACCGCGGCTGTGGGACGGCATGGTGATCGTGTCGTGGTTCTGGCTGGTCGGCGCGGTGGTGCTGTCGCTGTTGCCCGCCGTGATCAAGGACGGCGTCGGCGGCAGCGAGGCTGTGGTCACGCTCTGCCTTGCAGTGTTCGCGATCGGCATTGCCGCGGGCTCGCTGTTCGCCGCCCATCTCAGCCACGTTCGCCCCAATCTCGCGCTGGTGCCGCTCGGCGGCATCGTCATGGGACTGGTCGGATTGGATCTGGCCTGGGCGATCGGACATTCCGCGCATGGCAGCGACGTGATGCCGATGGCGTTCGCGACCTCGGCCGGTGGCTTTCGCATGCTGGTCGACTTCTTCGTGTTCGCCTTTGGCGGCGGCCTGTTCGTGGTGCCGTCCTTTGCCGCGGTGCAGGTCTGGAGCGCGCCGTCGGAACGGGCGCGGGTGATCGCCGCCGGCAACGTGTTGCAGGCCGCCTTCATGGTGGTGGGCTCGCTGTTCGTGGCGTTGCTGCAGGCCGCGGGTCTGGCGGTGGCCTGGATATTCTTCGGGCTCGCGGTCGCGAGCTTCGGCGTGGTCTGGTTCGTGCTGGCGACCTGGGGCAAGGAAGGCGTGCGCGATTTCGGCGCGCTGATGTTCGGTGCGCTGTTCCGTGTCGAGGTCCGCGGCCTGGAAAATCTGCCGGCGTCCGGCACCCGCATGCTGATCGCGCCCAACCACGTCAGCCTGATCGATGGGCCGCTGCTGCATGCGGTGTTGCCGGTCGATGCCAGTTTCGCGGTCGACACCGGTATCGCGAAGGCCTGGTGGGCCAAGCCGTTTCTGAAAATGATCCGTCACTACACGATGGACCCTTCCAGGCCGCTGGCGGCGCGCGACCTGATCAAGCTGGTGGCGGCGGGCGAGCCCGTGGTGATTTTTCCCGAGGGCCGCATCACGGTGACCGGATCGATCATGAAGGTATATGACGGCACCGCGATGATCGCCGACAAGGCGGACGCGGTGGTGGTGCCGGTCCGCATCGAGGGCGCGCAACGCTCGCACCTCAGCTATCTCAAGAACGGCGAGATCAAGCGCGCCTGGTTTCCGAAGGTGACGATCTCGATCCTGCCGCCGGTGAAACTTGTGGTCGATGAGACCCTGCGCGGCAAGGCGCGACGCAACGCCGCCGGTGCGGCGCTGCAGGACGTCATGATCGATGCCATGGTGAAGACGGCGATGCTCGACCGGACCCTGTTCGAGGGGCTTGCCCATGCGTATCGCGATCGCGACACCGGCAAGCCGATTATCGAGGACGCGCTCGGCACCAAATTGACCTATCGCAAGCTGATCCTGGGCGCGCAGGTGTTGAGCCGGCGCCTCAGCCAGGGCACTGAAGTGGGCGAGAATGTCGCCGTGCTGTTGCCGAACTCCGCCGGCGTCGCCGTCGTCTTCATGGCGCTGCAAACCATCGGACGGGTGCCCGCGATGCTGAATTTCTCGGCCGGCCCGGTCAGCGTGCTCAGCGCGATCAAGACCGCGCAGGTGCGGACCGTGCTGACCTCGCGCGCGTTCATCGAAAAGGGCAAGCTCGACAAACTGATTGCCGCGATCGGCCCTGCCGCAAACATCGTCTATCTCGAAGACATCAGAGCCACGATCGGCTTCGCTGACAAGATCGCGGGCCTGCTCGCGGGCACCAGGCCGCGCGTTGCCCGCAAGGCGGACGATCCGGCCGTGGTCCTGTTCACGTCGGGCTCGGAAGGCACGCCGAAGGGCGTCGTGCTGTCTCATCGCAACATTCTCGCCAACGCCGCGCAGTCGCTGGCGCGGGTCGATGCCAATGCCAATGACAAGGTGTTCAACGTCTTGCCGGTGTTTCATTCGTTCGGCCTGACCGGCGGCACCATCATGCCGCTGCTGGCGGGCATTCCGATCTTCATGTACCCGTCGCCGCTGCATTACCGGATCGTGCCCGAACTGATCTACCAGACCGGCGCCACCATCCTGTTCGGCACCGACACCTTCCTGACCGGCTATGCCCGTTCCGCGCATGCCTACGACTTCCGCACGGTGAGGCTGGTGGTGGCCGGCGCCGAGGCGGTCAAGGAACGAACCCGGCAGGTCTACATGGAGCGCTATGGCATCCGGGTGCTGGAAGGCTACGGCGTCACCGAGACCGCGCCGGTGCTGGCGATGAACACGCCGATGGCCAATCGCCAGGGCAGCGTCGGCCGGCTCTCGCCGCTGATGCAATACCGGCTCGATCCCGTCCCGGGCATCGAGGAGGGCGGGCGGCTGTCGGTGCGTGGTCCCAACGTGATGCTCGGCTATCTGCGCGCGGAAAACTCCGGCGTGCTCGAATCGCCGCCGGAGGGCTGGTACGACACCGGCGACATCGTGACGGTCGACGCGGCTGGCTTCATCACGATCAAGGGCCGCGCCAAACGCTTCGCCAAGATCGCAGGCGAGATGGTATCGCTCTCGGCCGTCGAATCCATTGCCGCGGCACTGTGGCCACAGGCCATTTCGGTGGCGGTGGCGCTGCCGGACCCGCGCAAGGGCGAACGCGTCGTATTGCTGACCACGCAGAAGGGCGCCGATCGCGCCGCCATGCAGCGCGAGGCGAAAGCCAAGGGGGCGTCCGAACTCTCCGTCCCCGGCTGCGTCCTGGTGGTCGATAAGGTGCCGCTGTTGGGCTCCGGCAAGACCGACTACGTCGCGGCGACTACGATGGCCAAGGAGATCGCCAGCGTGCCGGAGCAGGACGTGGCGTGAGCGGTGGAGGATGCTCTGATGGTGTCGTGCTGCTGCACGGCATCGCGCGGACGTCGCGATCCCTGAACAAAATCGAACGCGCATTGCAGGGATCGCGGTTTGCGACGCTCAATCTCGATTATGCGAGCCGCAAGAAACCGCTCGATATGCTCGCGGCGGATATCGCGCGTGATGTCGCACGCTTTGCCGAACGAATTGACGGTTCGAAGGTTTCGGTGCAACGGACCAGCCTCGACGGCATGACCGACCACACCATCGTCAGAGCGTCGCATCCCGGGCTGCTGCGGCACCCCGCCGCGTTTCTGCGCGACGGGCGGTTCGTGCCCGTGAGCGCTTAGGGCGTCGCAGCGTCCACTTACGCCGCAGGCGCTTCCTCGGCATTGGGATCGCCGGGCGCCGTCGCCCAGGCCAGTTCGACCAGCGTCACGATCCGCCGGCCCGCGCCGTCAAGCTGGCAGACGATAAGACCCTGCTCTTCGATGTAGGTCAGCAGGCGGCGCGCACGGCGCAACGAGTGCGAGCCATAGGCGCGAGCAATCGCCGCATCGCTCGGGCAGGGCCAGCCTTCCTTCGCTGCGCGGGCGACCATCATGAAGACACCCTGCATGTCCTCGGGCAGAATCGAGGCGCGAACCGAGACATCCTGCCACGAATCGTCTTTCGCCATATCGGAGTTGAGGCCGGCGCGGGCATGCGTCAGCATACGGCGGAAGTCGCTGAGATCCGGCACGGCCGCACCGAGCCCCTCGATTCGGCAGCGGACGACGAACTCCTGATAGAGCACGCCGATGATACGGAATCCCGCGTCGGGTTCGGCCATGACGGCGCGCAGAATACGGTCCACGCGCTCACGCCGTTCGGCCAGTTCCTCGGCGCTCAGTGGCTGCTCCACGGCTTCGGTGCGAACCTCCAGCGCCGCGGACTTGGCCATCATCAACTGGCCGAGGAGGTCGGGTGACGACGGCGGCCGGCGCTGTGACCGGATATTTTCCGGCGGCGGGGCTGCGAGAATGGTGGCGCGCACATCCTCTAGTGTCGCACTCGGCATCGGCATCAGTCGCGGAGTCGCGTTGCGCGGATGGGTATCCGTTGGACCGATGCGCAGCTCGAGCGGGCGGCGTGACAGCGCCGGGCCCAGCGCCATGAACTGCCCCCGTTCCAGATCGCGGAAGGCTTCCGCCTGCCGCCGTTCCATGCCGAGCAGATCGGCGGCGCGCGCCATGTCGATATCCAGGAAGGTGCGTCCCATCAGGAAATTGGAAGCCTCGGCCGCGACGTTCTTGGCGAGCTTGGCCAATCGCTGGGTGGCGATGACCCCCGCGAGCCCGCGTTTGCGGCCTCGGCACATCAGATTTGTCATAGCGGCGAGCGAGAGTTTGCGCGCCTCGTCCGAAACCTCCCCGGCGACCGCCGGCGCGAACAGCTGCGCCTCGTCGACCACCACCAGCATCGGGTACCAGTGGTCGCGGCCAACTTCGAAAAGTCCGCCGAGAAAGGCAGCGGCGCGCCGCATCTGGTTCTCGGCGTCGAGCTCCTCAAGATTGAGCACGGTGGAGACGCGATGGATGCGTGCGCGCTCGCCGGCGACCTGCAGGCCACGCTCGGTATGGTCCGCCGCATCGATCACGAGGTGGCCGAAGCGGTCTGCGAGCGCCACGAAGTCGCCTTCGGGATCGATAATGGTCTGCTGCACCCAGGGGGCACTCTGTTCCAGCAACCGTCGCAGCAGATGCGATTTGCCGGAGCCGGAATTACCCTGCACCAGCAGGCGCGTAGCCAGCAGTTCCTCCAGGTCCACAGCGGCCAGGGTCCCCGCCTTTGTGTGTCCCATCTCGATCGCAACGGTCATGTCTCGACTCAAACTCTCCCTGCGGGGAGGGCTTATCAACCTGACCATAGCCCGTCGAGCGCCGATGGCCGACCGCCCCCATGTTCCGTATGGCTGGGCGGACAACTGATTTTGCAGGAATTTTGCGGCGAAAGCGGTGGTGCTGCCAGACAGGATTTGAACTCTGCGCTTGTTGGTGAAGTCTGATAAAAATCAGCGGCTTACCGAGCTGGACGAGGGACGACTGTGGCGGAGAAATGGGTCATGATATGGTGTAGAAAACATCCACCATATCGCAGCAGGGGCCATTTATGCCGGCAGGTGACGAAACGAGTGCCGGAAATGATTCTCTCAGCAATCGTCACCCTCAACTTTATCACTATACGGATGGCGCCGGGTTCAAGGGGATCGTTGAGAGTAATTCTCTGAGAGCCACATATTTCGGCAATCTAAACGACGCGAATGAGATCCTTGAGCTTCGCGTGCCGCTCGTGGTTGAACTGTCGCGCCGGTTAGAGCCATTTGTTAGGGAAATTCAAGCGAAGGGGTCCCGTCGGAGCACGGTTGTCTCTAAGTTGGGCGGTAGCGCTGTTGTCGCGGAGCAGCTCGCCCAAGATTGGGCAAAGGTGCTTTACAGCACGACTTTCGGAACCAAAGATGAACTCGGCCTATGCTGCATAGTTTCGTTTTGCTCGCACGCAAATGACCAAGCATACGAGCGGGAAAATGGTCTGCTAAGCCAATGGCGTGGATACGGGAGGAACGGCGGATTTTGCCTGGTATTCAACACCGCTGCTTTATCGAAGCTTTTGGAGGCAGAGCGTGGGACCTACTTCTATCTTCTCGCGCAGTTGCAGGCTGTTCACTATCCTGTGGAGGGAGCCTCTCCTATTGATGCCTTCGAGTCGTTGATCAGCCTTTCTGAAGGCGTCATCAAGAAGGCGGTGGAAGGCGATCGGAATTTCACAACGGCCGAGCTATTTGTTCCGTTTGTAGAATCCGCCACGGCGTTTAAGCACCGTGGCTTTTATGAAGAACGCGAAGTGCGCCTACGCATCAGAACCGACTCGACCAGCGTACTTGCTTTCTTGGTGGACCAAACATAGTCCCGCTGAAATTCGGGTTGCAGAATAAGACCATTTCGGCCAATCCGTGCAACTAGTGCTTCAATAGAAAGGTCCAGGGACTGGGTGGCCAAGCGTCGCTCGCCGACCTCTAGCTGAAGTGGTGCCTCCTCGACCGCGGCATCTTCGAGCTCAGCATCAACTTCTACGGTTTCATTCATATTAGCCAGTTCTCCCACCAAATCCGCCACAAGGTCTTTAGTGCATCAAGATCTTCGTCAGTCGTCGCATAGGCCCAGCCTCCATGCTAGATCTTTACCTGAAGTTGCGATGCTGTCTGTGGCCAGACCCGATCGTTAGTCTAGAGCTCGATATACGGACGCCCGGCCTATACCTAGTAATTTGGCAATCTTGGATGCCCCCAGCCCATCTGCTTTCAGCCTTCGAACATGCGCAGCATCGATAGATGCCGGACGCCCCTTGTAGATGCCAGCCAGCTTAGCCTTAGCAATGCCTTCGAGTTGGCGTTCACGTCGCAAATTTGTTTCGAATTCAGCGAAGACGCCCAACATATCTAGGAACGCCTTACCGGCGGCGGTGCTTGTGTCGATCGGTTGTTCGGTCGCCTTGAGACCGGCGCCGTTGGCTTTCACGCTGCGCACAATATCCTGGAAGTCGCCGATACTGCGCGCCGCCAACCGATCAATCCTGGTCATAACCAGGACGTCGCCCTTGCGCAGGAAGTCGAGCACCGTTTGCAACTCGGTTCGTCCCGCGGTCGTCGTCCCGCTTCGCGTCTCTGACCTCACCATGTCGCAGTCTGCCGCCTTAATAGCGCGTTCTGCCTGCCAAATCCGTGTCCCGTTTTATGACCAGCTTTGTGGCCATAAAGCTGGTGTCCCCCATTGAAATGCAAGGAATTTATTTGTTTTCAAGAGGATAGACTGGTGCTGCCAGACAGGATTGAACTGTCGACCTCTCCATTACCAATGGAGTGCTCTACCACTGAGCTACGGCAGCATTGCCCCGGATATGAGAATCGGCCCAAAGGGCCCTCAAGGCGGGCCGATCCTTGCCACAAGGACCCCGTTCGCGCAAGCGCGGGAAGCCCCGGTAAAACGTCAAAAACGGCCCGCTCCGCGGGCCGCGGTGGCCTCACTCAGCGGATCAATTCCGGGCCGATCGGTTCCCCAGTCCCTCGCCGAATGCCGGTCGCGCCCTGATCGGCCGGACCAGGGCCCGAATTCGATCATTTCGCCGGTGGCGCCGAATTTGATGAGATCGATCGCCTTCGGCGGCCATTTGTCGATCCTGGCGCGAGCGTCCACGCCGGCGCGGCCGCTTCTGCATTTATTCCGCGATGGGATGCGTTCAACGGTCTATTGTTTTGGCGATGTCGTTTTGAAGAGTGGAGTGAACAGGCTCACGATGACGGATGACGGCGACAAGCGCGAGGCACCGACCGGCGCATCTGCGGATAAATCGGGCAAGGGCGCAAAACAGGAGCGGCGGCAGGATCGCCTGAAGCAGGCCTTGCGCGAAAATCTCAAACGAAGGAAGTCGCAGGCGAGGGGCCGAGACGATCTGACGTCTGCACCTTCCAATATCGATGACGCCTCGCCATATGACGACAGCAGCAGGAAGCCCGGCGAATAGCCGCGCGCGTCGTCGCGATGCGTTCTGCTTTCAAGCTGCGTTTTGTTTCGAGTGATGTGAGAGGCGATAGGCGTGGACTCAAAAGACGACGCTGTAAAAATAATGGCTCCGGTGGCGGCTTCGTTCCCACGTCATGAACAGACTTTCCCGGCGCTGACGCCGCAAGAAATTTCGCGCATGCGCCGGTTCGGGGAGATCGCCAATTACAAGGATGGCGAAAGGCTGTTCGAAACCGGCAGACCGGGGCCGGGGATGTTCATTCTGTTGTCCGGCCATGTCGTGATCACCCAGCGTGACGGGCTCGGTCACGTCTCGCCGGTGATCGATCAGGGGCCGGGGCAATTCCTCGCCGAAATCGGCCAACTCTCGGGCCGCGTCGCGCTGGTCGACGGCGTCGCCGAAGGCGACGTCGAAACCCTGCTGATCCCGCCGGAGCGCCTGCGCGCGCTGTTGGTGGCGGAAGCCGATCTCGGCGAGCGCATCATGCGGGCGTTGATCCTGCGCCGGGTCAGCCTGATCCAGGCCGGCGCCAGCGGTCCGGTGCTGATTGGCCCTGCGGATTCCAGCGGGGTGGTCCGGCTGCGTGGATTTCTCACCCGCAACGGCAATCCGCATCATCTGCTCGATCCCGCCACCGATCACGACGCCGCCGCGCTGATCGAGCGCTATTCGCCCTCGCCGCAGGACTGGCCTCTGGTGGTGGCGCCCGACGGCACGGTGCTGCGCAATCCGAGCGAGTCCGAACTGGCGCGCGCGATGGGGATGATCCGCGGCGTCGCCAAGGACAAGGTCTACGATGTCGCCATCGTCGGCAGCGGCCCGGCCGGATTGTCCACCGCGGTCTACGCCGCGTCGGAAGGCCTCAGCGTCGCGGTGTGCGATGCGCGGTCGTTCGGCGGTCAGGCCGGCGCCAGTGCGCGCATTGAAAATTATCTCGGCTTTCCGACCGGCATTTCCGGAATCGCGCTGACCGCCCGCGCCTTCAACCAGGCGCAGAAATTCGGCGCCGAAGTCATGATCCCGGTCGAGGTCAAGGCACTGGATTGTTCGCGCCGGGACGGCGCCTTCGCGCTGAAACTCGATAGCGGCGAGGATTTGCGTGCGAAGTCGATCGTGGTGGCGAGCGGGGCGCGGTATCGCCGGCCCGAGATCGCAAATCTCGCCGATTTCGAGGGCCGCGGCGTCTGGTATTGGGCCTCGCCGATCGAAGCGCGGCTGTGCGCGGAGCAGGACGTGGTGCTGGTCGGCGGCGGCAATTCGGCCGGCCAGGCCGCGGTGTTTCTGTCGGGCCATGCCCGCAGGGTCAACATGGTGATCCGCGGCGGCGGCCTCGGCGCCAGCATGTCGCGCTATCTGATCGAGCGCATCGAGGCGACGCCGAACATCGAACTGATGTTCAACACCGAGGTGGTCGGCCTGGAAGGCGTGCAAAATGCCTCGCTGGAGCGGGTGCGCTGCCGCAGTCGCCTGTCCGGCGAGGACACCGAGATGGATATCCGAAATCTGTTTTTGTTTGTCGGCGCCGATCCCGCCACCAATTGGCTGGAGGGCTGCGGCGTCATGGTCGATCGCGGCGGCTTCGTGGTGACGGGCGCGCAGTGCAAGAAGGCCAGCGGCGATCTGGCCTCCGCGCTGGAAACCTCGGTGCCAGGCGTGTTCGCGGTCGGCGATGTCAGGTCCGGATCGGTCAAGCGGGTCGGCGGCGCGATCGGCGAGGGTGCCCAGGTGGTCGCGGCGCTGCACGGATTTCTCGGCGATGCGGCCAGGCCGGCGCTTTAGCGAGAGGGCAAGGGGAGAGCGATGGTGAAACGCTGCACGCATCTGGATGGCATTCAAACGGTGACGCCGAGCGCGCTCGGGTGCGAGGAATGCCTGAAGAGCGGCAGCCCATGGCTGCATCTGCGGATCTGCCGCACTTGCGGCCATGTCGGTTGCTGCGACGACTCCCCCAACAAGCACGCCACCAAGCATTTCCACGCCACCAGCCACCCTGTCATCGAAGGCTACGATCCGCCCGAAGGCTGGGGCTGGTGTTATGTCGATGAGGTCGTATTCGATCTCTCGGACCGCAAGACGCCGCATAACGGGCCGATCCCACGCTATTATTGAAGATCAAATATGCGTTAGCCGGAATAGGCCGGCTCAAGTTTATGACGAGCTTGCAAAGCGTTCAGGCATCGTCCGCTCGCATTTTGATCGACCGCCGCGGGTGGCTTTCTCCGGTCGAGGGTGTAGCATCTGTTTCACTTTAAATGGGGGACTGCATCATGATCCTGGGAATGAGTTTGGCTACCTTTACGCTGGTGCATGTGATCATCAGCCTGATTGGCATCGTCTCGGGCATCCTCGTGATGTTCGGGCTGCTCGGCTCCAGCCGCAAGCCGGGCATGACCGCGATTTTCCTGCTGACCACGATCCTGACCAATGCGACCGGCTTTCTGTTTCCTTTTGAGGGCTTCAAACCGTCCTACGTCATCGCAATCCTGTCGCTGGTGCTGCTGGCGATCGCCTGCCTGGCGCTCTACGGTATGAAGCTGTCCGGTGCGTGGCGCTGGATCTATGTGGTGACCGCGATGATCTCGCTGTACCTCAACGTGTTCGTGCTGGTGATCCAGAGCTTCCTCAAGGTCCCCTTCCTGCATGCGCTGGCGCCGAGCGTGCCGCCGTCCGAGCCGCCCTTCGCGGTCGTGCAGGGCATCGTGCTGCTGTTCTTCGTGTTCGTGATCATTGGCGCGGTCAGGCGTTTTCGGCCGCCGGCAACATTCGCTTGATCCAAATTGGTCATTTGGGGGCGACGTAAAACGTCGAACTACGATGTGCTATTGCGCATCGGAGAATCTCGAGATTCCGGGTCCACGCGAAGAGCGTGTCCCGGAATGACCGTTGTTTCGTACAGGAGACTTGCCCGTGCCCACCATCAAGACCAAGGACGGCGTCGAAATCTTTTACAAGGATTGGGGCACCGGCCAGCCGATCGTGTTCTTGCACGGCATGCCGACCACGGAAGCCGCCACCATCAACGCGGACCTGCTGGCGTTTTTCAAGAGATGAAAGTCATCCTGTTCGGCGCCACCGGCATGGTCGGGCAGGGCGTGCTGCGCGAATGCCTGGTCGATGCCGGAGTCGAGCGCGTGCTGGTGGTCGGGCGTAGCCCTACAGGGCAACAAAATGCAAAATTGCGGGAAATCCTGCATGGTGATTTCTTCGATTTTTCCGCGATCGAATCCGAACTCACCGGCTACGATGCCTGCTTTTTCTGCCTTGGCGTTTCTTCGGTCGGCATGGACGCACAGCACTACCGGCATCTGACCTATGATCTGACCATGGCGACGGCGACGATGCTGGCCAGGCTCAATCCCGGCATGGTGTTCACCTATGTCACCGGGCGCGGCACGGATTCAACGGAGCAGGGTCCGCGGATGTGGGCGCGCGTGAAAGGCAAGACGGAAAACGATCTGCTCAAGTTGCCGTTCAAGGCGGCCTATATGTTTCGTCCCGCCGGCATCCAGCCATTGTATGGCGTCAGGTCGAAGACCGCCTGGGTCAATGCGATCTATCTCGTGGCATCGCCGCTGTTGTCGCGGCTCGCGCGCACCTCGCCACACTACATGACCACCACCGAGCGCGTCGGTCGCGCCATGATCAGCGTCGCGCGTAACGGCTATCCGAGGCCGGTGCTCGAGAGCGAGGATATCAATCGCTTTTAGATGGAGCGCGCACCGACAACGCAGCTATTTGCCCACCACAATAATGCCCATGGATTTCAGAATGATTTCCTGCTGCTCCCGGCTGACGAACATTCCCGCATAGGATGCCATGCCATCGAGCTTGAATTCGTCAAATGTCGCATAGGTAATCGCCGCTCGATCGAGTACCGCTCCGTCAAAATCGATATTGTTCAGCGCTGATCCGACGAAAGAGCAGTTCGTTAGGTCCGACCTCCAGAAAGATACGTCGCGCAGGTCGCATTTCTCGAATTTACTCTCGGAATAGTTCTTTTCCCTGAAGGTGGCGTATTGCAGCCGGCATTCCTCAAAAATGACTCCACCCATCACAAGCCGGGCGCTGACTTTTTGTGAACGTCTGCCTCGAATTGCAGACCGGATGCCGCGCATTTTCTGAACGCGGTCATATAGGCCGAGCATTTCACAAATTTATTGAGGCCCAGATTGCAATCTTCGAATTTTGCTTCCGCGAAATTGCAATGGGTCCAGATACAGGCTGAGCTCTCATTGCCTTCGCCAAATCTGCAATTGGAGAATGTCGTCTCCTTGAAATCGCATTTGTTGAACCGGCAGGCGACGAAGCGGCTGCCTCGTATCGTCGATTCATCGAATACGCATCCTGTGAACTCACAGCCTTCAAAATCAAGTTCGTGCAAAGTGTATTGCAGGATATCTTCATTGACGAAGCGCAGCCCGGTCACCGGTGAGCCGGACTGGAAAAGCTCATCAAGGGGTTTGGTCGAATCGGAAAGCTTTGCGGGTTTGTTTTCCATCGGTCGAGTGTATCACAGGCGGCCATTAGGCTTAAGCCGATGCCTGAATTCTGCTGTGAGAAGGACCCGGTTCGCCTTGTATCTTCAGTTTTGGATTCGATGCCTTGCTCCGCTCCGGAGCGGCGCCCAAACGGCCCCGACCCCATCAAATAGCCGTAAATATCAAGGCTTTTGCCTTCGCCCCTCACCGCCTATACTTCGCGCATCGTGGAAGGAATTTTGCATGGATCGCATTCGCATCGTCGGCGGCAACCAGCTCAACGGCACCATTCCGATCTCGGGTGCGAAGAATGCCGCGTTGCCCCTGATGATTGCGGGCCTGCTGTCCGAGGAAACGCTTATTCTCGATAACGTGCCGCGGCTTGCCGACGTCGCGCAGTTGCAACGTATTCTCGGCAACCACGGCGTCGATATCATGGCGGTGGGCAAGCGCCCCGGCGATCAGCAATATCAGGGCCAGACCCTGCATATCTCGGCGGCCGACATCATCGACACGACAGCGCCTTACGAACTGGTGTCGCGGATGCGCGCGAGTTTCTGGGTGATCGCGCCGCTGCTGGCGCGGATGCATGAGGCCAAGGTGTCGCTGCCCGGTGGTTGCGCCATCGGCACCCGGCCGGTGGATCTTTTGATCATGGCGCTGGAAAAACTCGGCGCTGAAATCGCCATCGACGGCGGCTACGTGATCGCGAAAGCACCCGGCGGCCTGAAAGGCGCAACGATCGATTTTCCCAAGGTCACGGTCAGCGGCACCCATGTCGCGCTGATGGCGGCGACCCTGGCCGGGGGCACCACCACCATCAACAACGCCGCCTGCGAACCGGAAATTGTCGATGTCGCCGATTGCCTCAACAAGATGGGCGCGCGCGTCTCTGGCGCCGGCACCCCGCGCATCGTGATCGAAGGCGTCGCGAAATTGCACGGCGCGCGCCATACCGTGCTGCCCGATCGGATCGAAACCGGCACCTATGCGATGGCGGTGGCGATGACCGGCGGCGATGTGCAGTTGGCCGGGGCGCGGCCGGAATTGTTGCAGTCCGCGCTCGATGTCTTGACCCAGGCGGGCGCTGATATCACCGTCAACAATGAGGGCATTCGGGTCGCCCGCAACGGCGCCGGGATCGGCCCGGTGACGGTGGCGACCGCGCCGTTTCCGGGCTTTCCGACCGATCTGCAGGCGCAGCTGATGGCGCTGATGGCCTGCGCCAGCGGCTCGTCGCAGATTACCGAAACCATCTTCGAAAACCGCTTCATGCATGTGCAGGAGCTGGCGCGGTTCGGCGCCCGGATCAGCCTCGACGGTGAGACCGCCACCATCGACGGCATCGCCAGATTGCGCGGTGCGCCGGTGATGGCGACCGACCTGCGCGCGTCGGTGTCGTTGGTGATCGCGGGCCTCGCCGCCGAAGGCGAGACCATGGTCAACCGCGTCTATCATCTCGACCGGGGATTCGAGCGGCTTGAGGAAAAGCTGTCGGCCTGCGGCGCGTCGATCCAGCGCATCAGCGATTGAGGTAGGACCGATGACGACCCAGCTCAAATTGATTGCCCTCGACGCCGACGACCTCTCGGTTATTTCGGCGCATGTCCAGGATGCCCGCCTGCGGGCCGCCGACATTATCTGGCGGCAAAGCGAAAAGCGGCTGGTGGTCGGTATCAGCCGGCTGGATTGGGAACAGACCATGGCGGGAGAGGCCACCCCGCGGCGCCTGATCTCGGCACTACGGTTCGACCGGGTATTGTCCTGTAAATCGCGCGATATCGACCTGGAGGCGCCGCCGGAAGACCCCCTCGAGCTGCTCGGGATCGAGTTTCATCCGGCCGACGCCCCCGGCGGCAGCGTTGTGCTGTTGTTCAGCAGCGGCGGGGCGCTGCGGCTGGACGTCGAATGTCTCGAATGCGAACTGGCCGACCTCGGCGCGGATGATCTCGGGACCTCCGACTTCGGGGCCGAGCCGTCCGGGCTGGATGCCTGAACCGGCCAGGAAACGTCATTCCGGGGCGATGCCACCGGGTCCGCGCGAAGCGCGGCCCGATGACAGGTTCCGCATCGAACCTGGAATCTCGAGATTCCTCGATGTGCTATGCACATCTGAGGTCTGGTCCTTTTGGACCATCCCGGAATGACGGTGCATCCAAAGGGTTGACGGCCCTTGGCCGCCGCGCCATTGAGCATAGGCCTTCGACCCGCCCTCAAGAAAGCCACCATGCCGATTCGCCTGGATAGCAGCAGCGCCGATTTCCGAGAGCGCTTCGGCGCATTTCTCGCCGCCAAGCGCGAAACCTCCGCCGATGTCGAGCGCGCCACCCGCGCCATCGTCGATGACGTCGCGGCGCGTGGCGATGCTGCGCTGCTTGAGGCGACCCGCAAATTCGACCGGCTCGACATCGATGCAAGCGGGCTGCGCGTGACGCCGGCCGAGATCGATGCCGCGGTAAAAGCCTGCGACGCTGCTACGCTCGACGCGCTGAAATTCGCGCGCGACCGGATCGAGCTGTTTCACCGGCGCCAGCTGCCGAAGGATGAGCGTTTCACCGATGCGCTGGGCGTCGAGCTGGGCTGGCGCTGGAGCGCGATCGATGCCGTCGGCCTTTATGTTCCCGGCGGCACCGCGGCCTATCCGTCCTCGGTGCTGATGAACGCCGTGCCGGCCAATGTCGCCGGCGTCGCGCGCGTGGTGATGGTGGTGCCGTCGCCCGACGGCAAGCTTAATCCGCTGGTGCTGGCGGCGGCCCAACTCGGCGGCGTGTCGGAGATCTATCGCGTCGGCGGCGCGCAGGCGGTGGCGGCGCTGGCCTGGGGCACCGCGACGATCGCCCCGGTGGCGAAGATCGTCGGCCCCGGCAACGCCTATGTCGCCGCGGCCAAGCGGCTGGTGTTCGGCAAGGTCGGGATCGACATGATCGCCGGCCCCTCGGAAGTGCTTGTGATCGCCGACCGCACCGGCAATGCCGGCTGGATCGCGGCCGATCTGCTGGCGCAGGCCGAGCACGATGCCAGCGCGCAATCGATCCTGGTCACCGACGATGTCGCCCTCGCCGATGAGGTCGCGCGCGCGGTGGAATCGCAGTTGAAGACGTTGCCGCGCGCGGAAATAGCGCGCGAATCGTGGAACGAGTTCGGCGCGATCATTCTGGTCAGGACCCTCGACGATGCGGCGGCTTTGGCGAACGAGATCGCCGCCGAACATCTGGAGATCATGACGGCCGATCCGGAAGCGCTGTCGGCCAAGGTCCGCAATGCGGGTGCGATCTTTCTCGGACCATATACGCCCGAAGCGATCGGCGATTATGTCGGCGGTTCCAATCACGTGCTGCCCACCGCGCGCTCGGCGCGGTTTTCGTCCGGCCTCGGCGTGCTCGACTTCATGAAGCGCACCTCGATCCTGAAATGCGGACCGGAGCAGCTGCGCGCGCTGGGCCCGGCGGCGATGGCGCTTGGCAAGGCCGAGGGGCTCGACGCCCATGCCCGCTCGGTCGGAACGCGCTTGAATTTGTCATGACCAAACCGCCGCCGATGGACGATTCAAACAATCGCATCGTCGCGGTGACGCTCGATGAGGAATCGATCGGGCGATCCGGTCCCGATATCGAGCATGAGCGCGCGATCGCGATCTACGATCTGGTCGAGAAGAACTTGTTCGCGCCGGAAGGCGCCGAGGGCGGCCCGTTTACCCTGCATATCGGTATCACGGGCAACCGGCTGATGTTCGACATCCGCCGCGAGGACACCACGCCGGTGGTGGCGCATCTGTTGTCGCTGACGCCGTTCCGGCGCATCGTGAAAGACTATTTCATGATTTGCGACAGCTACTACCAGGCGATCCGCACCGCGACGCCGGACAAGATCGAAGCCATCGACATGGGCCGCCGCGGCATTCATGACGAGGGCTCGCGCACGCTGCAGGAGCGCCTGAAAGGCAAGGTGCGGGTCGATTTCGAAACCGCGCGCCGGCTGTTCACGCTGATCTGCGTGCTGCACTGGAAGGGCGAAGCATGATCCCGCAAAGTGGGAACCGGTTTTCGGATCGGATCATGCGCTGCTTAAATCGCATGATCCGAACCCGGAGCGTGCCCGACCTCAGAGATACCTGACGCATGGCGGCGCCAACGCGCGCGCGCACGCCGCAAGCCGTGCTGTTTTCGTGCGCCTGGAACAGCGTGCGTTCGCCGATGGCGGAAAGCCTGCTGCGGCACATGTTTCCGCAGGCGCTCTATGTCAAATCCGCCGGGGTCAAGAAAGGCGTGCTTGACCCGTTCGCGGTCGCGGTGATGGCGGAACTGGGCCAGGACATTTCCGGCCACCAGCCGACAACGTTCGAGGAACTCGACGATTGGGAAGGGCTCAATTTCGACCTCATCATCACGCTGTCGCCGGAGGCGCATCACAAGGCGCTGGAACTGACGCGGACCCTGGCTGCGGATGTCGAATATTGGCCGACCCAGGACCCCACCGGCGCCGACGGCAATCGCGAACAGAAGCTGGAAGCCTATCGCGAGGTCTGCGACGGGCTGTTGCTGCGGATTCGCAAGCGCTTTTCGAAGGCTGGCGCCGCCAACGGCTGACATATTCCGCCGGTGAACGGCTTAACGTCGCTCCCGCCTGATGCGCCATTGCGCACGGGCGCGGGGACGACGATGGGTTGTCTCAGGGAAGCCCTTCCGATAGGTTCCGCGCGAATTCGCCCCGAATCCTCCCCCAGCAAAAATCCGCATGCTCGGCCGCCCCAAATTCGTTCTTGCTTCCGGTTCGCCGCGACGGCTCAGCCTGCTCAATCAGGCCGGGATCGAGCCCGACGCGCTGCGTCCCGCCGATGTCGACGAGACCCCGCGCCGGGGCGAGTTGCCGCGCGCCTGCGCCAACCGGCTGGCCCGCGCGAAGGCCGACGCCGCGCTCAAATCGGTGCAGCTCGATGACGAGTTGCGCGGCGCCTTCATCCTCGCCGCCGACACCGTGGTCGCGGTCGGCCGCCGCATCCTGCCCAAGGCCAATCTGGTCGACGAAGCTTCGCAGTGCCTGCGGCTGTTGTCGGGCCGCAACCATCGCGTTTACACCGCGGTCTGCCTGGTGACGCCGAAGGAGAGCTTTCGCCAGCGCCTGATCGAGACGCGGGTGCGCTTCAAGCGGCTCAGCGAAGACGACATCCAGGCCTATATCGGTTCCGGCGAATGGCGCGGCAAAGCCGGCGGCTACGCCGTGCAGGGCATCGCCGGCTCGTTCGTGGTCAAGATGGTCGGCTCCTACACCAACATCGTCGGCCTGCCGCTCTACGAGTCGATCACACTGCTCGGCGGCGAAGGCTTTCCGATCCGCTTCGGCTGGCTGAATGCCAGCTAAACCGCCGGACCACGGCGGCGATCCCGGCAAGGCCGCCAAGCTGTCTCAAAACAAGCCATCGGCCAAACCGTTTTCGACGAGGCCTTGCCCGATCTGCGGCAAGCCCGCGATCGAGGCGTCAAAGCCGTTTTGTTCCGAACGCTGCCGGGACGTCGATCTGAACCGCTGGCTGTCGAATTCCTACGCTATTCCCGGCAAGCCCGAGGATGACCAGGACGCCGAATAGGCGCGATTTCTCAACAATTTGGCGGAAACACCGGGCGCGGGCAGGCCGGGCGGCATCACCCTTCAGACGATGGCGGACAGGCCGGTGAAGCTGGGTGGACAGGGCGGTCTGAGCTTACTATAAACCGCCCGCTCCGGGGTGCTTTGGCTCCCGCAGTGCCCAGGTAGCTCAGTTGGTAGAGCATGCGACTGAAAATCGCAGTGTCGGTGGTTCGATCCCGCCCCTGGGCACCACGAAATCAATGAGTTACCCGCTACTGAGCTTATCTCGAACTTCCGATGTCCGCACTGTGTCCGTATTAACTCTGTGGGTCGAGTTGGACACCAAGTTCGCCGATCATCGATTGGCAAAGCGCATTTGAACGCGCTCCCGACGCCCGCCGCTAGTCACAGCGGCACGATACGCTGCGTAGCTCGTTGCGAATGGTCCTCTACGCGCGCCGTTTGGCGCTAAGCCGCGCCGGCGGTACCACCAGAACCAACCAGGACCGCACCAGCCAAACGTCTCTAGCGTGAGGTCGGCATAAAACACTTCGATTGCGGCGCCGGTTCGCGGGTGGGTATCGTAGAGCGGATCAAACCGGTTGGGGTCAGGATTTACCGTCGGCGCCATGTCTGCCTCTGTCCTAAGCGGCATCGCTTCGCTCCTCAGATAGCGCCAAGCCCCGCAGATAGTCGCCGGCGGCTTGCGCCTTGCTGCATGCCGTGAAAAACGCCCGGCTATCGGCCTTCAGGAGGCCAATCCAGTTTTGGATATAGCCGGCGTGCCGCAGATCGCTGTCGATAGAGAACTCAGCGCACAGGAAGGCCGAGCAGAGTTCGGCAACCAGCTCTTCGGCAGCGTAAGCCCTCTCGCCGAAACGGTGCCGCAGATCACGTGCCAGCCGCGACTTATGGCCGGTCCAATGCGCGTTATGCCGATATCGGCATAATTCGCATTATGCCGATC
>JBDTKZ010000009.1:0-97948 GCA_039935075.1 Bradyrhizobium sp. | reverse complement strand
TTCACACCATCTATGTGAGGGACGACCGCCCGCCTTCCAAGCAAGCCGCGCGAAGCGCGCCACCCATAGCGCCGTAGCGAGCGCGGCTTGCTTGGAAGGCGGACCGCGGCCCGTTACCCCATCTACGATCGCTGGCGTCTCGGAATACTGGATGCCCGCCTACGCGGGCATGACAGGGGATATGCCTTCGCATTCTCGCGACACACTGCGCCCGAGCTTTGCAAATTCATTCGCCGCTCGAGAGAGAGGGCGCAGTGCTACCCTAAGAAGGGAGCAGGGAAGACCGGGTGCACGCCGCACCCGCGGTCTCGCGTGCATGGAGGCAGATAGCAAAACGCACACGAGCATACAGGTTCAGCGGAGGCAATCCGGCCTTCCCTGCGCAATGGTGTTACGGCTTATTTCGTACTCTCCCCGGTGATCGGGCTTTCTTGCCACCGTCGCCCTCAAGAAGCTTGCTTCTCAAGAACTTGACACCAGCGTCGAGGCGTCAGGACCACACGACTTCGCCGTCCGCGAACGCCTGCGCTCGTCCAGCGCAAACCCCACGTCCACCGCATCCCACCGCGCGTGTCGTGACGTGCGCAACGCCCCTCTCGTTGGGTGGAATGGATTCGTTCTGAGGTGTACCTAGCACCAAGGTAAAGCGGAATATTTTTCGCGGGAGGGCTGGACAGGTTTTGGTGATTTGCCCGTCGGGTCAATTGGTCGCAGCCGGGAGCGGTAGTTCGTCCTTGTGAGCCGTCGAGTCGCACGAGAATTCGCGTTCGATCACCCCGCGAACGGTTTAGTGCACTGTCAACGAAACCCCGAAACCCCCGTCACCGCGGTTTTATGACGGAGCGGCGGATTACGCTCCGCTAATCCGCCTACGGGCTGTCGAAACCGACGAACACCGCAGCTTCGTCGACAGACTTTCGTTCAGACACGACCGCATTGGCCGGAAAGCTTTCATCGGGCCATCCCAGCGCGATACTTTTCATGATGACCTGATCGTCGGCTATTCCGGCGTGTTCGCGCACCACAGGTGATTGCATGATGCCCTGGCTGTTAATTACGGCGCCCAGACCACGAGACCAGGCGGCGTTGACCAAGGCGGTCGCCACAGCGCCGCAATCGAAGGGCGTATCGTCGCTACCGTCCAGCACGCGGTCATACGTCACGATCACGCATACGGGCGCGTCGAATTGGCGGAAGCCACGCAGTACCCAGTCCTGGCGCTTATCCTTGTCATCGCGCTCGATCCCCATTGCGGAGAATAATTGCTTGGCGACGCCGACCTGTCTGTCGCGGTGCTGACCTGCAAAAGCTTGGCCAGTGCGGAACTCGCGCGACTGCGGTATGCCTGCCACCATCCGCTCAGTGTTGCCGGCGCGGATCCGATCCAGCGGTTCGCCGGTGATGATGTAGAAATTCCAGGGCTGGGTGTTCATTGACGATGGAGCGCGCATCGCCAAACCGATGATTTCCGCAATCAGCGCCTTGGGTACTGGGTCGGGTTTGTAACCGCGGATACTCCGGCGGCCAAGAATAACGTCATCAAACTGCATTTGTCTGGGATTCCCCGGATGGCTTCTGAACAAGCTTGGATTTTCGCGGTTTCTTGACCTTCGCGCAAGCTCGACGGAGGGGGCGGACAATACCGCTACCTCGGACAGCCCGTAGGGCGGATTGGCGAAGCGTACTTCGCGATTGCCGACGTCTGACAAACATACTTCACCCGCACCTTAATGTTATGTGCGCGGCTGGAAAAATTTCGTCGTATTGGTTTTGTGACGGCGGATTACGCTTCGCTAACCCGCCCCATGGGCTAGGCACGGCGGCAGCAGCTACTTGGCGTATTTGCCCGTAAGCTGCGGGGTGATGTCCGGGTAGAGGCCTGGGGTCTTCTCTTTGGCCTCTTCGTGCATCTGGAGGCGGGTCTTGCGCGCCCAGGTGCGCTTCAGATCGTCCTTGATGCCGAACTTCAACCGGCCGAGCCCTTCGGTTTCGAGTTCGATCGTATCGCCATCCATGAATGGATTGAGACCCCGGTGGTTGGTGCCGGTGGCGACGATGTCGCCCGGTAGCAGCGTATGGATGGTCGACAGCCAGGCGATGCACTTGGCGATCTTGTGCCCCATATCGTCGGTGTTGAAGTTCTGCATCAGCACGCCGTTATTCCACAGCTTGATTTGCAGCTTCAGCGGGTCCTTGATCTCGTCTGATGTGACGAGATAAGGGCCGATCGGCGCGAAGGTGTCGCGACTCTTCATCTGAAAGAACACGTTGCTCGCCGGCCCCAGGCCACGCGCCGAACCGTCGATGAAGTTCATGTAGCCAAAGATGCAGCTCATCGCCTCGGCTTCGCTGACATGGCTGCACTTCTTGCCGATGACGACCGCTATCTCCGCCTCGCCTTCGAAGGCCGAGGCAGGCACATCCGGCAGCACCATGGTGTCGCCATGTCCGATGATCGCGCTCGGCGATTTGTGGAACGCGTTGATCGGCGCCGGCGCGCTGCGCGTGCCGTCTTCCATGTAGTTGACCGCCATGCAATCGATCGTGCGGGGACCCGGCACCGGCGGACGGAGGCGCACCCCTGACAGCGGAATTTCGGCGCCGCGCGCGGCGGCCGCCTCGAGCCGCGGCTTATAGCTGTCCCAATGCTCGATCAGCCCATTCATCAAATCGCCCGGGCCGGTATGCGGGATGTCCTTCACCGCGGCACTGACATCGACCACGGCATTGTTTTTCAGCACGCCGAGCTTGAAATCATCGAAATAGACTAACTTCATCGTGTGCTCCTTACCTATTTTGCCAGGCGTGCGCTCAAGCCGGTCGATTGCTGCCGTCGATTGCCGGGCCAACCTCTCCGGCGCTGAGCTTATACCGCTTCCGCGCGGGGTGAGAACCGGCTCGCTCGAATCTAACCCTGGCGCGTGCCATCTTCATACCCTGCCAAGATACCCTGCCAAGTCTATCCATACACGTCCGCGGCGCTATCTATGTCATGATGTGTTGAACCCCGAATCAGGCAGCCCATGCGCGTTTTCAGCGTCCCCCTATCCGTGCCGTTCTTGCGTAGCGTCATTGCTGCGCTGGTGGATGGCCGGCTGGTCGACGGCTTCGAGGCGCGCGCCCATCCGGAACGGCTGGCGCAGGCGACGCTCTATCTGCCGACCCGCCGCGCCGGACGGATGGCGCGCGAGATCTTCCTCGACGAATTGAACACCGACGCCGCGGTGCTGCCGCGCATCATTGCGCTCGGCGATATCGATGAGGACGAACTGGCTTTCGCACAGGCGGCCTCGCCCGGATTGAGCGCGCTGGAAATTCCGCCGGCCATGGATGGCTTGCAGCGCCGACTATTGCTGGCCCAGCTGATCACTTTATGGGCCACGCAAATCAGGCCTGAAGATTCCACGCAGGCGCCGCTGGTGACCGGCGGCCCCGACTCGACGCTGGCGCTGGCCGACGATCTGGCGCGGCTGATGGACGACATGGTGACGCGCAAGGTCGACTGGCGCGCGCTGGATGGGCTGGTGCCGGATGCGCTCGATCAATATTGGCAACTGACGCTGCGATTCCTGGCCATCGCCCGCGATACCTGGCCGACTATCCTCGGCGCCTACGGCCGAATCGAACCGGCGGCGCGGCGCGATCTCCTGATCGAGGCCGAGGCCGCGCGGCTGACGCTAAATCATGAGGGTCCGGTGATCGCGGCGGGCTCGACCGGCTCGATGCCGGTGACGGCCAAATTCTTGCATGCGGTCGCAGCACTGCCGCAAGGCGCGGTGGTGCTGCCGGGGCTCGATACCGACCTGGACGAGAACGCCTGGCAGCTGATCGGCGGTATCAGCCGGGCCGACGGCCAGTTCACCACCGCGCCGGCCTCCAACCATCCGCAATTTGCGATGCATGCGCTGCTGCAGCGATTCGGCATCACGCGCGGCGATGTCGAAATTCTGGGCGAGCCGGCCAGATATGGCCGCGATGTGCTGGCGTCCGAGGCGATGCGGCCCTCGAACGCCTCGGCGCGTTGGCACGCCCGGCTGGCCGAGCCCGATACGATCGAGAAGATCGCCGGCGGCATGAAGGATCTTGCGGTGATCGCGGCCGCCAATCCCGAGATGGAGGCGCTCGCGATCGCGGTCGCAATGCGCGAGGCGCGACATCTGAACAAATCGGCGGCGCTGGTCACACCGGATCGCGCGCTGGCGCGGCGGGTGATGGCAGCGCTCGGCCGCTGGAATCTGCTGTTCGATGATTCCGGCGGCGATTCGCTGATGGACATCTCGGCCGGCATTTTCGCGCGGCTCGCCGCCGAGGCGGTGGCCAACCAGCTGGAGCCGCCGACCTTGCTGGCGCTGCTCAAGCACCCGCTGTGCCGGCTTGGTGGCGAACAGGGCGCATTCAAACGCGCCACCGAGACACTGGAACTGGCGCTGCTGCGCGGGACGCGGCCCCAGGCGGGAAGTGCTGGCCTGGCCCGCGACTTCGTCCGTTTCCGCGAAGAACTCGTCAAGCTGCGCCGCCGGGAGCCCTCTTCGCTGCACGGCTCGGAGCCTCGGACCAAGCTCGGCAACGACGAACTCGATGAAGCCGGGCAACTGATCGGTCTGCTGCAGGCTGCACTTAAGCCACTCGAAAGCCTCGCATCCAAAACGCACGATTTTGCCGATCTCGCCGAACGCCATCGCGCGGTTCTGATGGCGCTGTCGGGCGATCAGGAGGGCGTGACGCTGGCCTTTGAGGGTCATCAGGGATCGGTGCTGGCGTCCGCGTTCGACGATCTGCTCGGCGCGCAGACGCCGAGCGGCCTGATGGTTGCGCTCGGCGATTACCCGCAAGTGTTCCAGACCGCGTTCGGCGACCGCGTGGTGCGGCGGCCCGAAGTCGCGAATGCGCACTTACGGATCTACGGCCCGCTGGAAGCCCGGCTAACGCAATCCGATCGCGTCATTCTGGGCGGACTGGTCGAGAGCGTGTGGCCGCCGGCGCCCCGGGTCGATCCGTGGCTGAGCCGGCCGATGCGGCATGCGCTCGGGCTGGATTTACCGGAGCGGCGCATTGGTCTTTCGGCGCACGACTTCGCGCAATTGCTCGGCAGCCAGGAAGTCATCCTCAGCCACGCCGCCAAGGTCGGCGGCGCACCGGCGGTGGCCTCGCGTTTCCTGCACCGGCTCGAAGCGGTTGCCGGCGATGAGCGCTGGAAGGCCGCGATCAGAGCGGGCGAGCATTATGTGCGCTTTGCCGCCGAGTTCGATCGCCCGGATAAGGTCGAACCGGTCAAGCAGCCCGAGCCGAAACCGCCGCGCGCCGCACGGCCTCTAAAATTGTCGGTCACCGCGATCGAGGACTGGCTGCGCGATCCCTATACGATCTACGCGAAGTATATTCTGAAGCTGGCGCCACTCGATCCCGTCGACATGCCGTTGTCGGCGGCCGACCGGGGATCCGCGATCCACGATGCGCTCGGCGAGTTCACGCAAACCTATGCGACGACCTTGCCCGACGATCCGGCGCAGGCGCTGCGCCTGATCGGCCAGAAATATTTCGCGCCGCTGATGGAGCGCCCCGAGGCGCGCGCGCTGTGGTGGCCGCGGTTCCAGCGCATCGCCGGTTGGTTCGCCGGTTGGGAAACCGTCCGGCGTGAGGACATCGCCACCATCGCCGCCGAGATCCAGGGCAACATTTCGATCCACCTCGAAAATGAGCGCACATTTAATCTGACGGCGCGTGCCGACCGCATCGAGCACCGCCGCGACCGCACCTATGCGATCCTCGATTACAAGACCGGGCAACCGCCGACCGGCAAGCAGGTGCGGATGGGGCTGTCGCCGCAGCTGACATTGGAGGCCGCGATCCTGCGCGAGGGCGGTTTTGAAAATATTCCGGCGGGTAGCTCGGTCAGCGAATTCGGCTATGTCCGGCTCAGCGGCAACAATCCGCCCGGCGAACAAAAGCCGCTGGAACTCAAGATCACGCGCGGCGAGCAGGCGCAATTGCCCGACCAGGCGGCCGATTATGCGCGGCTGCAACTCGAAGCGCTGATCCGCACATTCGAGGACGAGGCGCAGGGCTATACCTCGTTGAACCTGTCGATGTGGTCGAACCGCTACGGCAGTTACGACGATCTCGCCCGTATCAAGGAATGGTCCGCGGCCGGCGGCCTGGGGATCGAGGAACGATGAAAGCGCCGCGCCCGATTCCCGACGCCGTGCGTGCCACGCAGGCGCGCGCGTCCGACCCAACCGCTTCGGCGTTCGTCTCGGCCAATGCGGGTTCCGGCAAGACCCATGTGCTGGTGCAGCGGGTGATCCGGCTGTTGCTCAGCCATGTGCCGCCGGAAAAGATCCTGTGCATCACCTTCACCAAGGCGGCCGCCGCCAACATGGCCGAGCGGGTATTTTCCACGCTGGGCCATTGGGTCACGCTCGACGACACCGCGCTGGATGCCGCGATCCGCGAAGCCGGAATACCGCATCCCAACGCGAAATTGCGCTTGCGCGCCCGCGAATTGTTCGCCTGCGCGCTGGAGACGCCGGGCGGCCTCAAGGTGCAGACCATTCACGCGCTCTGCACCCGGCTGCTGCAGCAGTTTCCGTTCGAGGCCAACGTGCCGGCGCGGTTTTCGGTGCTCGACGATCGCGACCAGACCGCGATGATGGAACGCGCCAATCTCGCGGTGCTGCTCGATGCCTCGCGCGATCCCGAGAGCGCCGCGGGCCGCTCGTTGAACATCGCCATGGCCAGTGCCGCCGACGTCACCTTCAAGGATGTGGTGCGCGAGGCGTGCCTCAGCCGCGATCACTTCATGGCCTGGACGGATGCGGCCGGGAATGCCGATGCCGCGGCGATGCAGATATCCGCCGCACTGGGCGTCGACCCCAACGACCGTATCGAAGACGTCGAACGCGCCATCGTCGACGGACCGCATCTGCCGCAATCGCAATGGAATGCGATCGCGAGCGTGCTCGATACCGGCAACAAATCCGATCAGGATCAGGCCGTCCGGCTGCGCGAGGCGCTGGCCTCAACCGGCGCGACGCAGGTGGATGATTATCTCGGTGTATTCCTCACCGACGCTGATCGAACGCCGCGCAAATCGGTCGTGACAAAGAACTTTGGACGGGACAATCCGGCAATTGGCCGCTTGTTCGAACAGGAAAGCTTACGCATCGGTCCATTGATCGAGCGGCGGCGCGCGGTGACGACCCGCGACCGCAGCCAGGCGTTGTTGTATATCGCGACCGCGGCGGCGGCGAACTACCGCCGCGAGAAGCAGGAACGCGGCCTGCTCGACTTCGACGATTTGATCGACAAGACGCTGGCGATGCTGGACGGCGGCGCCTCCGGCTGGGTGCATTACAAGCTCGACCGTGGCGTCGATCACGTGCTGATCGACGAGGCGCAGGATACCAGCCCCCGGCAATGGGACATCGTCGCGCACATCATTTCCGAATTCACGTCGGGCGCGGGCGCGCGCGACGGCGTCACCCGCACGGTGTTCGCGGTCGGCGACGAGAAACAGTCGATCTTCTCGTTTCAGGGCGCAGCGCCCCGCGAATTCGACAGCCGCCGCCGCGGACTGGAGAAGAAGTTTCTCGATGCCGGCCTGAAATTCGATCCGATATCGTTCACCTATTCGTTTCGGTCGGGACCGGCCATCCTGCAGTCGGTCGATCACGTGTTCCGCGACCAGGCGATCTATCGCAGCATCCATTCGGTCGAGAGCGGTTATCCGATCCACAACTCGCTCGCGGACGCCAGCCCCGGCGTGATCGATCTCTGGGAGTTGCAGGTTCCCGACGGGCGGCAGGATCTTGAAGGCTGGCGCGCGCCGTTCGATTCGGTGTCCGAGACCAGCCCCGAGGTCAAACTCGCCCGGCGTATCCAGGCCGAGATCAAGTCGCTGATCGAACAGGGCACGATGACCGGCAGTGTCGGCAACCGCCGACCGCTGAGTTACGGCGACATGCTGGTATTGGTGCGGCGGCGCGGCAACGCCTTCGATGCGGTGATCCAGGCGCTCAAGCACGCCAATATTCCGGTGGCGGGCGCTGACCGGCTCAAGCTCACCGAGCATATCGCGATCATCGACCTGATGAACCTCGCCGATGCGCTGTTGCTGCCGCGGGACGATCTGGCGCTCGCGGTGGCGCTCAAGAGCCCGCTGTTCGGCCTCGACGACGAAGATCTATTCACGCTGGCGTGGCAACGCACCGGATCGTTGCGGCAGGCGCTGAACCAACACGCCGGCACATCGCCGCCATTCAGGGACGCACTGCGGCGTCTCGAGGCCTGCGAGCGCCGTTTTGCCGTCGAGACGCCGTTTGCGTTTTACGCCTGGCTGCTCGGCGGTGACGGCGGCCGCCGGCGCATCCTGAAACGGCTCGGACATGAGGCCACCGATGCGCTCGACGAATTCCTTGAGTTGGCGTTGGGCTATGAGCGCAAGGCGCCCGCCTCGTTGCAGGGCTACATGGCGTGGCTGCGCGCGGCCGATACCGAAGTGAAGCGCGACATGGAAATCACCCGCGACGAAGTGCGCGTCATGACCGTGCATGGCGCCAAGGGCCTGGAGGCGCCCGTCGTGTTCCTGGTCGATACCACGACGTCGCCGTCGGATACCCAGCGGCTGCGGCTGATCAACCTGCCGACCGGCAATGCGGCGCCGAATGCTTCAGGTGTCGTGATCTGGGCCGGCCGCAAGGCCGATGATCCGGCCAATGTCGCGGCGGCCCGTACTGCGATGCTCGCCGACACCGAAGACGAATATCGCCGGCTGCTCTACGTGGCGATGACGCGCGCGGCCGATCGGTTGATCGTGGGCGGCTGCATGCCCGGCAATATGCGAACCGTCCGGCCGTTCTCCTGGTACGATCTGATCGACAAGGGCCTCGGCAACTCGGGATTGGAACTGCAGGAGCTCGAGACCGCGGGCGGCAAGGTAAAGCGCTATTCGCGGCCCGAGGATGCCGCCGTATCAGCGGCTGCGGCCACGGCACCGGCGGTAGCCACGCCGATCGCACTGCCGGCATGGCTTGGCACCCCCGCGCCGCCGGAAGCCGCGGCCGACAATCTGTTGCGGCCCTCCGATCCAGCGGAGGATGAAGGTCATCGCGTCAAAACCGGCGAATCGATCCGGGAGCGGGCGCGGGCGCTTCAGCGCGGCACCTTGGTGCACCGGCTGCTGCAATCGCTGCCCGATCTCGCCAGCGAACGACGCCACGACGCGGCGCGGCGCTATCTTGAGCGCAACGCCGCCGATTGGACCGAAGACGAGCGCGAGGCGCTGGCGGAGCGCCTTCTGGCGCTGATCGACGACCCGCGCTTTGCCGAGGTATTCGCGGCCGGCAGCCGTGCCGAAGTCTCGATCGTCGGCCGGCTGGAGCGGCCGGCAAGGCCACCGGCGCTGGTTTCAGGGCAGATCGACCGGCTGGTGGCGACGCCCTCGGAAGTTCTGATCGTCGATTTCAAGACCAACCATGCGCCGCCCAGCCACCTGGCCGAGGCGCCGGCTGCTTATGTCCGCCAGCTCGCGCTTTACCGCGCCGTGCTGACCAAGCTGTACCCGGAAAGACCCATCCGCGCCGCGCTGCTGTGGACAGAAACCCCTGAATTGATGGAGATTTCCGCCCCCGCGCTGGACGCTGCACTGGCATCTTATCATGTCGGCGTGAGCGCGCTTGACCCGGCAAGATCGCGTTCATAGGTTTGAACCTATGATCCCGGCGCGATTCTCAGTCCGCGCGTCTTTTCAAACAAACGAGGTAATCCCGATGGCCGTTGGCAAGGTTTCTGACGCCGATTTCGAAGCCGAAGTGCTCAAGGCGACCGGCCCGGTGGTAGTCGATTTCTGGGCGGAATGGTGTGGCCCGTGCCGCATGATTGGACCCGCGCTCGACGAGATTTCCGGCGCCATGGGCGACAAGGTCAAGATCGTAAAGCTGAACGTCGATGAGAGCCCGAAGACGGCTTCGAAATACGGCGTGATGTCGATCCCGACCCTGATGATCTTCAAGGGCGGCGAGATGGCTTCCCGTCAGGTCGGCGCGGCGCCGAAGCAGAAGCTGCAGCAGTGGATCACGGCCGCGGTCTGATCCGCTTGGCTTGTTGTGATGAAAGCGGTCGGCGAAAGTCGGCCGTTTTGTTTTCAGTCTGACCTGATCCAGCCCGTCGCCAGCGCCGATGCCAGTTCGGGCTGGCCATTGCGCCGCGCCAATGCCGCCATTACGGCGTGATCGTATGGCACCTGCCGGAAGCTCACGCGCCAGGCATCGTCAGCGAATTCCAGGATGGCGTATCGCGCATCGGGCGTGCCGGCTTCGATGACATGCGGAAACGGATGGATATCGCGATAGCCCGGTGAACCAACGCTCCCGGGATTGACGATCAGGCGGCCGTCGCGAAGCTTGACGGCGCGCGCCAGATGGCTGTGGCCGCAGAGAATGAGCTGCTGCCTGATTCCGCCGGCGGCCTGCTCGATGGTGTCGAGCGACGCCGTCCGCACCGTGCCGTCGGGCGATACGTCCTCCAGCCAATAGACTTCATCGTTGGCCGGCGTGGCGTGACAGAGAAAAACCCGATCGCGATAGACCCGCGTCGGCGGCACCGCGCGCAGCCAATCGAGATGAACCGGGTCGAGCTGCGCGTGCGCGGGCCGGTCCCACGAGCCCATCTTCTCGGGCGGTCGGTCGATCAGATAGCGGTCGTGGTTGCCGAGCACATGAACGGCGTCCAGCACCATCAAGGCATCCATCGTCCGCCGCGCGTCGAGCGGCCCGCTCGCCATGTCGCCGAGATTGACGATGTCCGAAATCCCCTGAGCGCGGATGTCGGCGATGACAGCCTCCAGCGCGAGATAGTTTCCATGCACGTCGGCAATCGCGGCAAAGCGCATGTCGGATTCCACGGCGCTGTCCTATTTCGGTGGCGTGCCGTTGGCGGCCAGCACCGGGCCGGCGAGGTAGAGCGACCCGGTGATGAGGATGCGCGGCGGAACCTCGTAAGCCAGCCGCGCCAGCAAGCGCAACGCCGCTTCGACGCCGGATGAGGTTTCGACGCGCATGCCGAGCGCCCGCGCCGCGTCGGCAAGCCGGTCGGTCGGCATCGCGTTGTCGCGATCGGGAATCGGCACCGCGATGATGTGGCGCGTCAGTCCGGCAAAGTTGGCGAGAAACGCTGACGCATCCTTGTTGGCCATCATGCCTGAGATCACCACCAGCGGGCGCGACACCCGCTCTTCAAGGTCGCCCAATGCCGCCGCGGCGACGCGACCGCCTTCGGCATTGTGTCCGCCGTCGAGCCATAGCTCGGCACCCGATGGCGCCAGATCCAGTAGCGCGCCCGAAGCGAGACGCTGCATCCGCGCCGGCCATTCAGCATTGACGATGCCGGCTTCAAACTCGGCGATACCGATCTTGAAATGGTCGAGCGCGCGCAAGGTCGCGATCGCCAATCCGGCATTATCGAACTGATGCCGGCCGAACAGCCGCGGCGCCGCCAGATCCATCAATCCGCGATCGTCCTGATAGACCAGCCGGCCGCGCTCGACATTGACGTGCCATTGTTGTCCAGCGGCGTGCAGCGGCGCGCGCAGCCGCGCCGCCTGCGCCTCGATCACGGCCATCGCCTCCGGCGCCTGCTCGGCGATCACAGCCGGCACATGCCGCTTGAGGATGGCGGCCTTCTCGCCGGCAATTTTCGTCAGGGTATCGCCGAGAAACTCGGTGTGATCCATGCTGAGCGGCGTGATGATCGTGGCCAGCGGCGCATCGATGACATTGGTCGAATCGAGCCGCCCGCCGAGACCGACCTCCAGCAGCACCGCATCGGCGTCATGCTGCGCAAACAGACAGAACGCTGCCGCGGTCTCGATTTCGAAAATGGTGATCGGCTCGCCTTTGTTGACCCGCTCGCAATGCTCCAGCGTTGCGCGCAATTCATCGTCGCCGACCAGCACGCCGCCGCCGGCATGGCCAAGCCGATAGCACTCGTTGATCCGCACCAGGAACGGCGAGGTAAAGACGTGAACGCGCAGGCCCGCCGCTTCCAGGATCGCGCGCAGGTAGGCGATCGTCGATCCCTTGCCGTTGGTGCCGGCGACATGGATCACCGGTGGCAGCTTGCGTTCGGGGTGATCGAGTTGCTCGAGCAACCGATGCATCCGGTCGAGACTGAGATCGATATCGCGGGGGTGCAGCGCCGACAGCCGCGCGATCAATTCGCGGAGCGGCAGCGACGGTGTGGCCGCAGGCGCGTTCACGCGTGCGGCGCAGCCGGTGCGACATCCGCAGCGGATACGATCTGGGCCGGATTGGCAACGCTAACGGTTTTCGGCGCGGTTTCGACCGCCGGAGACTTCATCAGCAAGCGGCACAGCCGCGCCAGCGTCGGCCGCATTTCATGGCGATGCACGACCATGTCGACCATGCCGTGATCTTTCAGATACTCGGCGCGCTGGAAACCTTCCGGCAGTTTTTCGCGGATGGTCTGCTCGATCACGCGGGCGCCGGCGAAGCCGATCAAGGCGCCGGGCTCGGCGATCTGCACGTCGCCCAGCATCGCATAGGAGGCGGTGACGCCGCCGGTGGTCGGGTTGGTCAGTACCACGATGTAGGGAAGCCTCGCCTCACGCAGCATCTGCACGCCCACCGTGGTGCGCGGCATCTGCATCAGCGACAGGATCCCCTCCTGCATGCGGGCCCCGCCGGAAGCGGCGAACACGATGAAGGGTGATTTCTTCTCCAGCGCGAGTTCGAGCCCGCGCACGATCGCCTCACCGGCCGCCATGCCGAGCGAGCCGCCCATGAAATCGAAATCCTGCACCGCGATCACGACGCCGGCGCCCTCGAGCTTGCCGAAGCCGACCTTGACCGCATCGTTCAGCCCGGTCTTGGCGCGCGCATCCTTGATGCGATCGGCGTATTTTCGCTCGTCACGGAATTTCAGCGGATCAGCGGTCACCTCGGGCAGCGCGATGTCGTACCAGGTCTCGTTGTCGAACACCGATTTCAGCCGCGCCACCGCACCCATGCGCATGTGATAGTTCGAGCCGGGGATGACGAACTGGTTGGCCTCGACGTCCTTGTAGAACACCAGCTGTCCGGAATCCGGGCATTTGATCCACAAATTCTCCGGCGTCTCGCGACGCAGAATGTTGCGGATTTTCGGCCGGACGACGTTGGTGAGCCAATTCATGGTTCGCTCCGAATCGCGATCGCGCAAGCGATTGCTTTCAAATATATGGCGGCCCGGGCAGAGCCCGGCAAGCCGCTATTTCCCTTGTAATTGTGGCTTATTCCGCAGCCTGTTTGGCGCCCCGGACGCCCTGCGCCAGCGACGCCACCAGATCGGCCACCGCGCCGACCGTTTTGGCCGTGGCGCGGTCCTCGGCGTCGAGGCTGCCGCGCAAGGCATCGACCAGCGCCGTACCCACCACCGCGCCGTCGGCGGTCTCCGCGATCCCGCGGGCGCTCTCCGGCGTCCGGATACCGAAGCCGACGCAAACCGGCAAATCGGTGTGGCGCTTGATGCGGGAAACCGCGTGAGCCACGACCTTGGTGTCGGCGCTGGCGCTGCCGGTGATGCCGGTGATCGAGACGTAATAGACGAAGCCCGAGGTATTCGCGAGCACCGCGGGCAGCCGCTTGTCGTCCGTGGTCGGCGTCGCCAGCCGGATGAAATTGAGCCCGGCCTTCATCGCCGGCAGGCACAATTCGGTATCTTCTTCCGGCGGCAGGTCGACGATGATCAAGCCGTCGACACCCGCGCTCTTGGCATCGACCAGGAACTTGTCGACACCGTAGATGTAGATCGGATTGTAATAGCCCATCAGCACCAGCGGCGTGGTGTCGTCATCCCTGCGGAAGCCACGCACCATCTCCAGCGTCTTCTTCAAGGTCATGCCGGCCTTCAGCGCCCGCAATCCCGCCGCCTGGATCGACGGCCCGTCCGCCATCGGATCGGTAAAGGGCATACCGATTTCGATGATGTCGGCGCCGGCCTTCGGCAGCGCCTTGATGACATCAAGCGAGGTTTTCGGATCGGGATCGCCCGCCATCAAGAAAGTCACGAAGGCCGAGCGGCCCTGTTTTTTCAGTTCGGCAAAACGTGCATCGATGCGGGTGGTCATATGGTGGCGTTCGCTGTGCTATACCTCTCCCCGATGGGGAGAGGTCGGCTGCGCAGCAGCCGGGTAAGGGGGATGGACAAGTTCAAGGCCAGAGCGCGAAACCTGCGTGCCTCGCAAACGAGTGCCGAAGCCAGGCTTTGGCAAGCGCTACGCAATCGACGATTGGCACGGTGGAAGTTTCGCCGCCAGCATTCGATCGATCGATACGTGGTCGACTTCGTGACATTGGACGGAAAACTGATTGTCGAGGTCGACGGCGTGACGCACGCCGAACCCTCGGAACTCGCAAGAGACAAAGTCCGGTCCGATGTGCTCGAAGGCTGCGGCTTCCACATTGTCCGGATTACAAATACCGACGTGTACGAAAATCTTGAGGGTGTCCTCGAAATGATCGAAGGCACGCTTCGATTGGATTGAAGACCCCTCACCCGGTTGCTACGCAACCGACCTCTCCCCGGCGGGGAGAGGTAAAGAAAGCGATCACGTACGAAAATCACTTCTTCCCCCGCAGGATATCGCCGACTTGCGGCACGTCCTTGTCGCCGCGGCCGGAAAGATTGATCACCATCAAATGGTCCTTGGGCCGCTTCGGCGCCAGCTCCATCACTTTCGCAATGGCGTGCGCCGGCTCCAGCGCCGGAATGATGCCTTCGAGCCGCGACAACAACTGGAACGCGGCCAGCGCTTCGTCATCGGTGGCGGACAGATAATTCACCCGGCCGGTTTCGTGCAGCCAGGAATGCTCCGGACCGATGCCGGGATAATCCAGCCCCGCCGAGATCGAATGCGCGTCCTGGATCTGGCCGTCGTCGTCCATCAGCAGATAGGTGCGGTTACCGTGCAGCACGCCGGGGCGGCCACCGGCTATCGAGGCGGCATGCAATTGCGTCAGCCCATGGCCAGCGGCTTCGACACCGAAGATCTCAACGCTGGGGTCGTCGAGGAAGGGATGAAACAGCCCCATCGCATTGGAGCCGCCACCGATGCACGCTACCAGCGAGTCCGGCAGACGGCCTTCGACTTCCTGCATCTGTGCGCGGGTCTCGGTGCCGATGATCGACTGGAAGTCGCGCACCATCATCGGATAGGGATGCGGGCCGGCAACCGTGCCGATGCAGTAGAACGTGTCGTGCACGTTGGTGACCCAGTCGCGCAGCGCCTCGTTCAGCGCGTCTTTCAGCGTGCGCGAGCCCGACTGCACCGGGATCACCTTGGCGCCCAGCATCTCCATGCGGATCACGTTGGGCTGCTGCCGTTCGACATCGACCGCGCCCATATAGACCACGCAATCCAGTCCGAACCGGGCGCAGAGCGTCGCCGTGGCCACGCCATGCTGGCCGGCGCCGGTCTCGGCGATGATGCGCTTCTTGCCCATCCGCCGCGCCACCATGATCTGGCCGAGCACGTTGTTGACCTTGTGCGAGCCGGTGTGGTTCAGCTCCTCGCGCTTGAGATAGATCTTGGCGCCGCCGAGATGCTCGGTGAGGCGCGCGGCGAAATAGAGCGGCGACGGCCGGCCGACATAGTTCTTGAGATAGCCGTTCATCTCGGTCTGGAACGCCGGATCGGCCTTGGCGTCGGCGTAGGCCTTCTCCAGATCGAGGATCAGCGGCATCAGCGTTTCCGCGACAAAGCGACCGCCGAAAATACCGAAATGCCCGCGCTCGTCGGGGCCGCTGCGGAAGGAATTAGGCAGGTTAGGATTCATCGAACCATCAACTCTTCGGTAGCGCGCGCGGCGCGAATGAAGTCGCGGATCATATCGGGATCCTTGAGACCGGGGGCGCTTTCGACGCCGGACGACACATCGACCCCGCCGGCCCGCGTGACACGCGCGGCTTCCGCGACGTTGCCGGCGTTAAGGCCGCCGGAAACCATGAAGGGCAGCCCGAGATCGAGCTTCTCCAGGAGGTGCCAGTCGAACACCGCGCCCAGACCGCCGGGCCGCGTGGCGTCCTTTGGGGCACGGGCATCGAACAGGATACGATCGGCCACCGCCGCGTAGCCGGCCAGCGGCGCCAGATCCGCCGCGGTCTCGACCGGCATGGCCTTCATCACCTGCAGGCCAAAGCTCTGCTTGATGTCGCGCAGCCGCGCCACGGTTTCGTTGCCGTGGAGTTGCAGGATATCCGGTCGCAGGGTCTCGACGATGTTGGCGAGCGTCGCGTCATCGGCATCGACCGTCAGCGCCACCTTGACGGCGCGGCCCTTGGCCTGGCGGCCCAGTTCGCGCGCTATCTCCAGGCTAATATGACGGGGCGACGGCGGAAAGAACACGAATCCCACCATGTCCGCGCCGGACTGCAGCGCGACATCCAATGTCTCCGGTGTGGACAGGCCACAGATTTTGACGGTCAGCGACATGAGCGAGATACGAGGTAAGGGGCCAACGGCAGGCCGTCAGCCCGGGACGGCAAAAAACAAGGCAATTTGGCCGGGTTCTACAACGTCGCGCCCTGCTTGTCTCGCCCGGCGGCGCCATATCCGCCCCCCTGCGACAAGGCCGGAAAGGCCGGGACGCTGCCGCGCTGAGCCGCCGCGGAGGCGTGCAGATCGGCCAATTGCGCCCGCGCCTGCCGCGCATCGGCTTCGTGCTGACGGGCCGCACGGCGCCACCGCCGCTGCCGGAACCAGGTCATGGAACTGCCTGCCACCACCCCTATCATCGCCATCGCGATAATGACGATAAACAGCGGCAGCCTGACGGAAATCGACGGATCGGTGGAATTGAACGGGTCAAACGACACCGTTACGAAGTGGCGATTGGCGACCGCGAAGACGATGAAGATCACGCCAAGCGGAATGACAACCACAGCAATGAAGAATTTTCGCATGACCATCTCTCATATCGATGGAGATCGGCGGAACCATATTCCGCAAAACGGCATCCTGCACAGCGGGAATACGCGATCCGGAACCGCTTACGCGCCAGCTTCCGGCGCGCTGCCGTCGCGGTTCAGCCGCTCGCGCATTTCCTTGCCGGTCTTGAAGAACGGCACGCTCTTCTGATCCACCGGCACATGCGCCCCGGTACGGGGATTGCGCCCGGCGCGGGCCGGACGATGCTTGACCGAAAATGCACCGAAACCGCGCAACTCAACCCGATCGCCACGCGCCAGCGCCGCGACGATTTCATCGAGGATCGCGTTCACAATGTTCTCCACATCCCGCTGATAGAGATGCGGGTTGTGTTCGGCGATGCGCTGAACGAGTTCGGATTTGATCATCGAGACTGGGACCCGGGAAGTGCAGATATGCATTTCCGTGAAAATGCCTTGAACTGTCAAGACGCTAAATGAAATTTGGGTGTCGCGAAAGCACGTGACAAATGGCCAGATCCGGGATTGTGACAACACCCGCAATGCGGGAGAACGCGGGTGAGGCCGGATTTACACCACTCAATTGGACCCGGCCGGCTGCCACAACGCCAGCATGCCATCGAGACCGAAGCGATCGACGCCCGCTTGCTCGACCTGCCGCGCAAGCGAGCCAAAGCCGAGCGCCTCGAGCGTAATGGAAGCCGCCGTTTTCAGAAAAGTCAGATCGCCGAAGCGCGGCGCCAGCTTGTAATCGTGCACCGGCAGATCGGCCTTCACGCCTTTCTGCGCCACCAGCCAGGCGATGGCCGTCTTCTCATCGCCAAGCTGATCGATCAGCTTGAGATCGACCGCCTGATGGCCGGTGAAGACGCGGCCATCGGCAACCTTATCGAGCAAGGCGTCATCCATGCCGCGCCGCTCTTTCACCAGCGCGCGAAACCACGCGTAGGAGTCCTTCACCAGCGAATCCAGCGCCGCGCGCGCCTCGGGGCTGGTGGGCTCGAATCCATTGGGCGCTGCCTTGAGCGGCGAGGACTTCACTTCCTCGACCTTGACGCCGACGGTCTTCAGGAGATCGGAGAAATTCGGAAACTGAAACAGCACACCGATCGAACCGACCAGCGATGTCTGCTGGGCGACAATGTGATCGGCGGCGATGGCGGTGATGTAACCGCCGGAAGCGGCCAGTCCCTCGACGACCACGACCAGCGGCTTCTTCGCCTTCAGCCGCGTCAATGAGTCGTATAATTGCTCGGAGCCAGCCGTGGTGCCTCCCGGCGAATTGATGTGCACGATGACCGCCGCGGCCTTCGAGTCAGCCAACCGCTCCAGCGCCTCGACACGATCCTGGTCGCTGCGGATCAGCCCTTCGATCGTGACGCGGGCAATCGACCCCGAGGCCGCCAGGCGGCTGCCCGGGCTCACCAGCAGGCCAACGGCAATGATCGCCGCGATCGCGACAACAGCCGCGGCGACGCGCCAGAACGTCAGCTTGCGGCGTATCCTGCGGCGATCGACGATCACATCCGAATCCAGCGACATCGACATTCTCCTGAAGCCATCAGCGCGTTTTGCATTCGCAAGCTGACCAACGGGTTACCTGATTACATCAATTGCGATGCAATATGAAGAAAACAAGGCTCGGCCCGTTTCCCCGTCTGCCCTTGAGGGAGAGGGAAAAAGAAAAGGCCCCGGTCGAAACCGGGGCCTGATGATGCAAACCGAACTGACAAAGCTTACTTGTCGCGGTTCTTGAGCGCGGTGCCGAGAATGTCGCCCAGCGTCGCTCCCGAATCGGAGGAGCCGTATTGCGCGATGGCTTCCTTTTCCTCGGCGACTTCGAGCGCCTTGATCGAGACCTGCACCTTGCGGGCCTTCTTGTCGAACTGGATCACCCGCGCATCGACCTTTTCGCCAACGGCGAAACGCTCGGCGCGCTGATCGGAACGCTCACGCGCCAGTTCAGACCGCTTGATGAAGGTGGTGAAGTCGGTGCCGGCGATCTTAACCTCGATGCCACTTTCCTTCACTTCGAGCACTTCGCAGGTCACGACCGCGCCCTTCTTGACGTCGCCCGGCTCGGCGAACGGATCGCCTTCAAGTTGCTTGACGCCGAGCGAGATCCGCTCCTTTTCGACATCGACGTCGAGCACCACGGCCTTGACCATGTCGCCCTTCTTGAAGTTGTCGATCACCTGCTCGCCCGGAAGCTTCCAGTCGAGATCGGACAGATGGACCATGCCGTCGACATCGCCATCGAGCCCCAGGAAAAGACCGAACTCGGTCTTGTTCTTGACCTCGCCCTCGACGGTCGAACCGACCGGGAACTTCTCGATGAACACTTCCCAGGGATTGCGCATGGTCTGCTTGAGACCGAGCGAGATCCGGCGCTTGACGGAATCGACTTCCAGCACCTGTACTTCGACTTCCTGCGAGGTCGAAACGATCTTGCCGGGATGCATGTTCTTCTTGGTCCACGACATTTCCGAGACGTGGATCAGGCCTTCGATGCCCGGCTCCAGTTCGACGAACGCGCCGTAGTCGGTGATGTTGGTGACGCGGCCGGTGAAGCGCGCATTGAGCGGATACTTCGCCTCGATGCCCTGCCACGGATCGTCCAGCAACTGCTTCATGCCGAGCGAGATACGGTGGGTCTCGTGGTTGATCTTGATGATCTTGACCTTCACGGTCTGGCCGATGGTGAGCACTTCGGTCGGGTGATTGACCCGGCGCCAGGCGATATCGGTGACGTGGAGCAGGCCGTCGATGCCGCCGAGGTCAACGAACGCACCGTAATCGGTGATGTTCTTGACGACGCCGTCGATAACCTGACCCTCTTCGAGGTTCTGCACCAGTTCCTGGCGCTGCTCGGCGCGGGTCTCTTCCAGCACGGTCCGGCGCGACACCACGATGTTGCCGCGGCGACGATCCATCTTGAGGATCTGGAACGGCTGCGAGTTGTTCATCAGCGGTGCGACGTCGCGAATCGGTCGGATATCGACCTGCGAGCGCGGCAGGAAGGCCACTGCGCCGTCGAGATCGACGGTGAAGCCGCCCTTGACCTGGTTGAAGATGACGCCGTGAACCTTCTCGTTGTTGTTGAAGGCCTTCTCGAGCTTGCCCCAGCTTTCCTCGCGGCGCGCCTTGTCGCGCGACAGCACGGCTTCGCCGAGCGCATTTTCGATACGGTCGAGGAATACCTCGACTTCGTCGCCAACCTTAAGATCGCTTTCGCGGCCGGGCCCATTGAATTCGCGCAGCGCCACACGGCCTTCGGTCTTCAGGCCGACGTCGATGACGGCCATGTCCTTTTCAATCGCAACAACGATGCCCTTGATGACGGAGCTTTCCTGCAGATTGCCGCCGGCAAAGGACTCGTCGAGCATCGCGGCAAAATCGTCGCGGGAAGGATTATAAGAGGTAGCAGTCGAAGCCATTTGTTCTCCAGATGCGGGTATCGCCGGCCATTCGGGTTAAGGGGCGTATCGCGCGTGAAGTGTCAGGGTTCCGCAAAACCCTAACGACCGCTCATCGCGAGGAAAAATCGCGAAAGCGGGCCGGCAGCATGCCTGCACGTGAGATACGTTGATTGATCCGGAGCCTGAAACGAGCTTGTCGACTTCAAGAACCTGGAGCGGGCTTTCCTCCAATGACGGCAGAGGCTCAAACCTGCTGCCGGCCCGCTCGGACGGCCTCGATAATATCGATGGCGGCCCGGACGCCGCCTTCTATATCCAAATGCGAGTTATCGAGCAAGTAAGCATCCGAGGCCGCCTTTAAGGGCGCCGTGGCGCGATTCTGGTCCCGCTCGTCGCGTTTGAGGATATCCGCCAGGATCACCGCCTCATCGGCCTCCTCGCCACGGGACTTGGCTTCCAAAGTACGGCGATAGGCCCGGATTTTGGGGTCGGCGACCACGAAAATCTTCACATCCGCGTCCGGGCAGATCACGGTACCGATGTCGCGGCCATCCAGCACGGCGCCGGGCGGGCGGGCCGCGAATTGTCGCTGAAAATTGACCAGCGCTTGCCGTACCTTGGGGATCGCCGAGACCACCGAGGCGGCATCGCCGATCTTTTGCGACTTCAGGGCCGGATCGCCGAACTTTTGAGGGTCGAGTTCCATCGCCACGGTGACCGCGCGGGCCTCATCGGTCAGCTCGGCGCCGGCATCCAGTAGCCCCTTGGCCACGGCGCGGTAGATCACGCCGGTATCGAGGTGGCGCAGGCCGTAATGCTGGGCGAGCCGCCTGGCGAGCGTGCCTTTGCCGGACGCCGCCGGCCCGTCGATCGCGATAATCATGTCAGACTACGTCTCATGACGGCCGAGGTCCGCGGGCGCGCCGCAGCGGCCGTTCCTCGGTGAAAATGTTGCGGGAGGCGAATTCGGCGGGACTGCTGAAGGTGAGGTACTCGCGCGCGCCATCATCGGCAAACGGCGATGCGTGCCAGGCATGATCGAGATATCTGCCTGGCAAAAAGGCCCAGGCGGGCACTTCCGGCAGCCAGTGCTGATGGGCGAGATATTCCGCGACAGCACCGAGCAATCCTTCGAGGCGCGCGTCGCCGGTCGGCCTCGGCTCGTCGCTCAGCATGGCAGCTTTTTGCGCCAGCGTTCCAGCCAAATAGAACTGATCCAGGAATTCGGCCAACGACTTGTCGCGCGGCTCACCTGCCAACATTCGATCAGCGGTTTGTGCGAGGGTATTCGGGCGCATCGAGAGCGGTATCTCCAGCTATAATTCGTTTTAGCACGAAACGCTGCTTGTCAGCATCAACCGCACTTTTTGGGAAAAATTCTGCCAACACCCCGATCGCCTGTTCGACATCCGTCAGGCCGAGCGCGCCCAGCAAATGGGCGACATCCGACATGTCCTGTGCACCCTTATCGAAGTCCGAAATACGAAGTGATTTCAGCTTCATCGCCAGCATGTAACGGGCTGTCGGAATCAATACCGACAAGCCAACATGTTCGCCTTGCCGCGGGAATGTACCGAACAGAAGATGATCTCGATCCTCCTTCGCCAGGGGGCTCAAATGGAAGGTGACCGCATCGTTGAACCAGGTCTCCGACCAGCCATTGCTCGCCGCGATGCTTGCGATGGCCTGCGACAGCCAATCCGGCCATTCATGTCCAATGTCGCGGATATCGACATCCTCTGTCGCGAACCGGAAATTGCTTGCGAGCATCAGGGCAGAGCCGCCGTAGACCGCGATCTGCAGCCGGGTGCCTGCCTCGACTGCCGCCCGCCCAATCCGATCGAAGGCGTCGAGCAGCGCATCGCGGCCGAATGCCGTACTCATCGCGCCTGTCTCATGAAAACTCCGCGCCAAGCGCGCGCATCATCGGAATGAAATCCGGAAAGCTGGTGGCGATGAAGCCGGTGTCGTCGACCTTGACCGGCTTGTCGGACGCCAGCCCCATCACCAGCGCCGACATCGCGATGCGGTGATCCATATGGGTGGCGACCAGTCCGTCGCCCGCGACATGGCCCTTGCCTTCGACGATCAGGTCATTGCCCGCAATCTCGACCTTGACGCCATTCGCCCGCAGCATCGCCGCGGTAGCTTCCAGCCGGTCGGATTCCTTGACGCGCAATTCCTGCAGACCGCGCATGATGGTGGTGCCTTCGGCGAACGACGCGGCCACCGCCAGCACCAGATATTCGTCGATCATCGACGGCGCGCGCTCCGGCGGCACCTCGACGCCGCGCAATTTCGAGGCGCGCACCCGGAACTGCGCCATCGGCTCGCCGGCATCGCCGCGCACATGGCTCTCCTCGATCGAGGCGCCCATCTCGCGCAGCGTCGTGAACAGCCCGGTGCGCAGCGGATTGGTCATGACATCGGACAAGACGATGTCGGAGCCTTCGACGATCAGCGCCGCGACGATCGGAAATGCCGCGGACGACGGATCGGCCGGCACCACGACCTCGGCGCCGTGCAATTCGGGCTGGCCGGTCAGCGCGATCCTGCGGCCATGGGCGCCTTCCGCCGTCGAGACGATCTGCGCGCCAAAATGCTTCAGCATCAGTTCGGTGTGGTCGCGGCTGGCTTCGGTCTCGATCACGGTGGTGACGCCTGGGGCCGCCAGCCCGGCGAGCAACACCGCGGATTTGATTTGCGCGGATGCGACCGGCGTGCGGTAGAGGATCGGCAACGGATCGCGCGCCCCATTCAAGGTCAGCGGCAGCCGGCCGCCTTCGCCGCTGGCGCCGGTTCGAGCCCCCATCAGTTCCAGGGGATCGAGGATCCGCCGCATCGGCCTGCCCCGCAGCGAGGCGTCGCCGTCGAATACCGCCGTAATGGGGCAGCCGGCCACTGCCCCCATCACCAGCCGGCATCCGGTGCCGGAATTACCGAAATCGAGCGGATTTTCGGGTTGCGCGAAGCCGGCCACCCCGACCCCGCGTACCGACCAGGCGAAATCGCCGGTTCGTTCCACTTTGGCGCCCAAAGCCTGCATGGCCTTGGCGGTGTTGAGGACGTCTTCGCCCTCCAACAGGCCCGAAATCCGGGTTTCGCCGACCGCCAGCGCCCCCAGAATCAGGGCGCGGTGCGAAATCGACTTGTCGCCGGGAACCCGGACGTTGCCGGCCAGGGGGCCGCTGGCGCGGGCCTCCAGCGGGGTCGGATGATCGGCAACGGGCTTGGAATGGGTCAAGATTGTGTCCTGTGCGACGTCGGCAGGCAGCGCGGCAGGTATCACATGGGCCCGGCCGCGTCACGCGACTGTCGGTATCCTGCAAGGCTATTGACAGCAGCGCTTCAACTAGCCAAGTGAAGCACCGTTTTTCAGAAATCCCCAGGATTCCACACGTGGCCAAATCCGATCTCGGAACCAAACGCATTTGCCCGACCACGGGCAAGAAGTTTTATGACCTCAACAAGAATCCAGTGATCTCACCCTATACCGGCGAGGTCGTGCCGATCGCGCCGATACCGCCGCCGCGGACCCGCGCCGACGCAGCCGCGCGCGCGGCCGCAGCGTCCGCTGCCGCATCCGCCGAGGCCACGCCGGAACCCGCCGAGGCCGAAGAATTGGTCCCGCTCGAGGAAGCCGACGCCGAAGAGAATTCGGGCAAGGTCAAAGCCGTCGTTCCCGAGTCGGAAGACGACATCGAGATCGACGATACGATCGAAGACGATGATGATGACGATTCCACCTTCATCGCCGACGAGGAAGAAGGCGACGAGGACGTCACCGACATCATTGGCGACGTCGGCGGCGACGAGGAGACTTGAGATCAGCCCTGATCTGTGATCAGGGTTTCGTCCCGCGCGTCGCCCAAGACGCGTGGGAAGCATGATCCGGAAAAGTGGCAACCGGTTTTCCCTCGGGACAAACGCGGAGCGTTTGCCCGGAGATCATGCTAAAAGGCTGAAGAGTTAAGGGGCCATAGCTCAGCTGGGAGAGCGCTTGCATGGCATGCAAGAGGTCGGCGGTTCGATCCCGCCTGGCTCCACCAGCCTTCGCTCGCTTCGCGAGCTTCAGCTCGGCAAGCCCGGAAACCCATCAGTCGCGAAGCGAGCGAGGGCTGCCGCGTCGTAGCCCGAAGGGCCTGGACTGGGCTTCGCCAACAAGCGCCTCTGACGCCCCTACTCGCCCAACACCGCATTCAGCCGATCCCTTAGCGCGACGATCTCGTTCTTCATCGCCACCAGTTCGCCGACCGAACAGGCTGACGCCGCGAGGATCGATTGCGGGACGGCCTTGGCTTTCTCCCGCAGCGCGTGGCCCTCGGGCGTCAATTCGATCAGCACCTGGCGCTCGTCCGCGGTGCTGCGGGTTCGCTTGATCAGGTCCGCCGCCTCCAGCCGCTTCAGCAGCGGCGTCAGCGTGCCGGAATCGAGGAATAAACGTTCGCCGATATCCTTCAGCGGAATGTTGTCACGCTCCCACAGCACCAGCATGACAAGATACTGCGGATAGGTGAGCCCGAGCCGGTCGAGCAACGGCTTGTAGACGCGGTTGAAGGCGTGGGCGGTCGAATACACCGCGAAGCAGATCTGATTGTCCAGCCGCAGGGCCTGTTCCGCCGTGAGTTTCCTGACCATGTGCGTTCTCGTGCAATCCTGCCGGATTCGGGTTTCATTGTCGGTTTACGGGACCGCCAATTCAATTGCGAACAATTAAATGTGAGGCCATTTAAATGGTAGTCATGGATTTTAATATTGTGTGCAATTGAATTGTATGCAATACATAATTCACCTCAAACCCAAGGGAGACCACCATGTCTGTGAACGTGCTCTACAAGACCAGCGCCAAGGCAACCGGCGGCCGCGACGGCCATGCGGCGACCCTCGACGGCGCACTCGACGTCCAGCTCGCGACCCCGAAGGAACTCGGCGGCGGCGGTGGCGCCGGCAACAATCCCGAGCAGCTGTTCGCAGCCGGCTATGCCGCCTGCTTCATCGGCGCCATGAAGTTCGTGGCGTCGCAGGGCGGCCCGAAGGTCCCGGCCGACGCTTCGGTGACCTCGACCGTCGGCATCGGTCCGCGCGCCGCCGGCGGCTTCGGTCTCGCCGTCGAGCTGGCCGTCTCCCTGCCCGGCCTTCCCCGCGCCGAAGCCGAAGCGCTGGTCGAGAAGGCGCATCAGGTGTGCCCCTATTCCAACGCCACCCGCGGCAACGTGGATGTCAAGCTGAGCGTCGTCTAAATCATCCTAGCTAGCGAATGGCCCGCCGCGACATGTGGCGGGCCATTCGTTTTTTCTCCAGTCGGCGTGCCGCCGCGCCGCGGCTAACCGCATGGGCCCGCGCGCGCCAAGGCATTGCCGCCACGCCGGACAACCGCTAGGTCTGGGACTTCCCGATCCCAACTGAGCGAAGATTGCCTCCATGACTTCCCCTGCGGCCCCCGGCGCGATGACCGGACTGCGCGTGATTGATCTCACGCGTGTTCTCGGCGGACCCTATTGCACGCAAATCCTCGCCGATCACGGCGCTGACGTGATCAAGGTCGAGCCGCCGGCCGGCGACGAGGTGCGCGACTGGGGACCTCCCTTCCATGAAGAGGATGCGGCCTATTTCGTCGGCATCAACCGCAACAAGCGCTCGATCGGGCTCGATCTCGCCTCCGAGGGCGGCCGCGGCGTGCTGATGACGATGCTGGAGAGCGCCGACGTCCTGATCGAAAACTTCAAGCCGGGCACGCTCGACAAATGGGGTATCGGCCACGACGTGCTGCGCGCCAAATTCCCCAAACTGGTGCACTGCCGGATCTCGGGCTTCGGCGCCGACGGTCCGCGCGGCGGCAATCCCGGCTACGACGCCATCATCCAGGCCATGACCGGGATGATCAAGGCGACCGGCTCACAGGAAAGCGGCCCGATGCGGATCGGCGTGCCCGTGGTCGACATCACCACCGGACTTTACGCGGCGATCGGCATCCTGATGGCGCTGTCGGAACGGCAGCGATCCGGCCTCGGGCAATTCCTCGAAACCACGCTGTACGAAACCGGTCTCGCGGTCATGCACCCGCATGCCGCGAATTACTTCATGCACGGCAAACCGCCACAGCTTACCGGCAACGAGCATCCCAATCTGGTGCCTTACGCGATCTTCCCGACCCGCACCGACAACATCTTCATCGGCGTCGGCAATGACGGCACCTTCCGCAAGCTGGCCAAGGAAATCGGCAAGCCCGAACTCGGCACCGACCCGCGCTTTGCGCGCAACAAGGACCGCATCGCCAATCGCGATGCGCTGCGCGCCGAGCTTGCCGCCGTGTTCGCCGAATACGATGCGGCCCCGCTGTGCGACCGCCTGCTGGCCGCCGGCCTGCCGGCCGGACCGGTGCAGTCGATCGACCAGGCCCTCACCAGCGCTCACACGGTCCATCGCGGCGACGTCATCGAAAAGGACTGGTACAAGGGCGTCGCTTCGCCGATCCGCATGACGCGCACCAAGGCCAGTTTGCGCCGCACGCCGCCGAAATTCAGCCAGCACACCGGGGAGGTGCTGTCGGAATTCGGCTATTCCAAAGCCGAGATCGAGACTTTGGTGGCGAAGGGTTCTGTCTGCGGGCCTGAACGCAAGCGCTGAGGCCGCATACCGGATGGTGCGCCGCCACCAGCGGCAAATAGTCCCGGTCCCTTGGCTCAGCGTACTCAAATGCGGGCCGCCGCCTTAGCCTATTTTCCTCTTCCCTTGGCGCGCGCTTCCCCCCTACGATCCTTTCGCTTATACGGTCATTTGCACGTCATCCGGCGCTGTTATCGCGCGAAACGAAGATGGCGACCCCAACCCGGAGGAATTTGATGGCTCTTCGACACTTCAGCACGGCCGCGGCAATCACCGTCACGCTTGCGCTCGCGACACCCGCGTATGCCGTGACCGAGATTCAGTGGTGGCACGCGATGACCGGCCCCAATAACGACGTGGTGGTCAAGCTCGCCAACGATTTCAACGCTTCGCAAACCGACTACAAGATCGTCCCGACCTTCAAGGGCAGCTACGCCGATACACTCAATGCCGGGATCGCGGCGTTCCGTGCCGGCAATGCGCCGGGCATCATGCAGGTGTTCGAGGTGGGAACGGCGACCATGATGGCGGCCAAGGGCGCGATCAAGCCGGTCTCGGATCTAATGAAGGAGCAGGGCGAGAAATTCGATCCGAAATCCTATTTGCCCGCGATCACCGGCTACTACTCGACCTCCAAAGGCGACATGCTGTCGTTCCCGTTCAACTCGTCGAGCATGGTGATGTGGGTCAATCTCGATGCGCTGAAGAAAGCGGGCATCGATGCGCCGCCGAAGACCTGGCCGGACGTGTTCGCCGACGCCAAGAAGCTGCATGCGACCAGCCCGACCTGCGGCTTCTCGCTGTCGTGGATCACCTGGGGTCTGATCGAGCAGTTTTCAGCCTGGCATAACGTGCCGATCGGGACCAAGGCCAATGGCCTCGATGGTTTCGACACCGTGCTCGAATTCAACACCCCGCTGGAAACCAAGTTGCTCGAGAACCTGGTCGACCTGCAAAAGGACAAGAGCTTCGATTATTCGGGACGCACCAACACCGGCGAAGGACGCTTTACGTCCGGCGAATGCGGGCTCTACATGACCTCGTCCGGCTTTTATCCGAGCGTCAAGGCCAACGCCAAGTTCAACTACACGTCGGTGCCGATGCCGTACTTCCCCGACGTGAAGGATGCGCCGCAAAACTCCATCATCGGCGGCGCTTCGCTCTGGGTGATGGGCGGCAAGAGCCCCGAAGAATACAAGGGCATCGCCAAATTCTTCACCTTCCTGTCGGATACCGACCGCCAGGTTTATCTGCACGAGGCTTCCGGCTATCTGCCGATCACCAAGGCAGCCTACGAAAAGACCAAGGCCTCGGGCTTCTACGAGAAGAATCCGATCCTCGAAGTGCCGCTCAAGGAACTGACCAACAAGGAGCCGACCGAGAATTCGCGCGGCCTGCGCTTTGGCGGCATGGTGCAAATGCGTGACGTCTGGTCCGAAGAGATCGAGGCCGCACTTGCCGGCAAGAAGACGGCAAAGGAAGCCCTGGATACGGCGGTGACGCGCGGCAACCAGATGCTGCGACAGTTTGAGCGCACCGCCAAGTGACAGCCAGAGGAGGTGAATAGCGAATAGAATTTCCCTATTCGCTATTCACCCCTCACTGTTCGCTTGCTGGCTTAGCGGGGGTCCATGGAAAACCGGGCGATCTTTTCGGGCAAGCTGCTGCCCTGCCTTCTGATCCTGCCGCAGCTTGCGGTTTCCCTGATTTTTTTCTACTGGCCAGCGGCGCAGGCGCTGTGGCAATCGTTTCTGGTGCAGGATGCCTTCGGGCTCTCGACCGAGTTCGTCTGGTTCGAGAATTACGTCGATTTGCTGCGAACGCCTGAATATTACGACGCGATCGGCGTCACCCTGGTGTTCTCGGCGCTGGTGGCGTTCTTCTCGCTAACCCTCGGCCTGCTGCTGGCGGTCATGGCCAACCGCAACATCCGCGGCATCCAGATCTACCGTACCTTCCTGATCGTGCCGTATGCGGTGGCGCCGGCGGTAGCGAGCGTGCTCTTCATCTTCATGTTCCAGCCCAGCCTCGGCATGATTGCGCGCCTGCTGCAGCGCAACGGCATCGACTGGAATCCGGTGCTCAACGGCACCCATGCGATGATCCTGGTCGTGATCATCGCGGTGTGGAATCAGATCAGCTACAATTTCCTGTTTTTCCTCGCCGGCCTGCAGGCGATTCCGAAAAGCGTGATCGAAGCCGCCGCGATCGACGGTGCGCGGCCGATGCGGCGGTTCTGGACCATCATCTTTCCCTTGCTGTCGCCGACGACTTTCTTTCTGATCATCGTCAATATCACCTATGTTTTCTTCAACACACTCGGCATCATCGATACCGCGACTGGCGGCGGCCCCAACGGCGCCACCCAAACGCTGGTGTACAAGGTGTTCCTGGACGGCAAGGCCGGCACGGACCTGGGCGGCTCGGCCGCGCAGTCCGTTATCCTGATGGTGATCGTGGTGGCGCTGACCGCATTTCAGTTTCGTTACGTTGAAAAGAAAGTTCATTACTGAACGCCATGGTCGAACATCGCCGCTTTGGAAATCTGTTACCCCATCTGATCCTGCTGGTCGGCGTCGCGGTCGTCGCCTTCCCGGTCTATCTGGCCGTGATCGCCTCGACCCACGACAACGCCGTGATCGCCAACGGACAGATGCCGCTCTATCCCGGCACGCACGGCCTCGAAACCTACTGGCATACGATCATGTCCGGCACCGGCAAGACCACACGGCAGCCGGTCGGCAGCATGATGCTGAACAGCCTGATCATGGCGCTCGGCATCGCGGCGGGGAAGATCGCGATCTCGATCATCTCGGCCTACGCGATCGTGTTTTTCGCGTTTCCGTTCCGGATGACCGCGTTCTGGACCATCTTCATCACGCTGATGCTGCCGGTCGAGGTGCGCATCTTCCCGACCTACAAGATCACCAGCGACCTGCACATGCTGGATTCCTACGCCGGCCTGATCCTGCCTTTGATCGCATCGGCCACCGCGACGTTGTTGTTCCGACAGTTCTTCATGACGGTGCCGAAGGAACTGGTCGAGGCCTCGAAGATCGACGGCGCCGGCCCGATCCGGTTCTTCTGGGATACCTTGCTGCCGCTATCCGTCACCAACATCGCGGCCTTGTTCGTGATTCTCTTCATCTATGGCTGGAATCAATATCTCTGGCCGCTGTTGATCACCACGCGCGACGACATGCAGACCATCGTCATCGGCATCAAGAAGATCATCGACGTGCACGATGCCTTGACCGAATGGCAGGTCGCAATGGCGACCGCGGTGCTTGCGATGCTGCCGCCGGTCGCGGTGGTGGTGCTAATGCAACGCCTGTTCGTCAAGGGCCTCATCGAGACAGAGAAGTAAGATGGCAAGCGTCACGCTTCGACACGTAATCAAGACCTATGCCGGTGGCTTCGAAGCCATCAAGGGTATCGACTTCGCGGTCAGCGACGGCCAGTTCTGCGTGCTGGTCGGTCCCTCCGGCTGTGGCAAGTCGACCTTGCTGCGCATGGTCGCGGGGCTCGAGACCATCACCGGCGGCGAGATCGACATCGGTGGCCGCATCGTCAACCAGGTCGAGCCGGCCGAGCGCGACATCGCAATGGTGTTCCAGAACTACGCGCTCTATCCGCATATGAGCGTCTACAACAACATGGCCTACGGCCTGCGCAACCGCCGCATGGCCGAGGCCGAGATCAAGAGCCGGGTCGATGAAGCCGCGCGCATTCTCGAGCTCGGCGCCATGCTCGAACGCAAGCCGGGCCAGTTGTCCGGCGGCCAACGACAGCGTGTGGCGATGGGCCGCGCCATCGTCCGGCAGCCGAAAGTGTTCCTGTTCGACGAGCCGCTGTCCAACCTCGATGCCAAGCTGCGGATCGCGATGCGGGTCGAAATCCGTAAATTGCAGCGGCGCTTGAAGACGACGTCGATCTACGTCACCCACGATCAGCTCGAAGCGATGACGCTTGCCGATATCCTGGTCGTGATGAATGGCGGTCAGGTCGAGCAGATCGGCAACCCGCTCGATATCTATCAAAAGCCGGCAACGACGTTCGTGGCGTCCTTTATCGGTGCGCCACCGATGAATCTGCTGCCGATGCGATCCGACGAGCTCACATCGCAATTGGCTGGCCATGGCAGCGCGATCCCGGCCGATGGCGGCATTCTGGGGATCCGGCCCGAGGATTTTACGGTTTCGAACGACGCGGCCGGCGGCATCGCATTCGATCTCACGGTGGAAGCGATCGAGCGGGTCGGCGCCGAAACCTATATCTACGGTGCCCGGCAGCGCCAAACGCAGGGCATCGCCGCCACGCCCGGCGAGCCGCCGCCAGGCGAGGTAATCGTGCGGATCCCCGGTGCGATCGCACCCGGCATCGGCGAGCGGATCCGGGCGGTCGCTCCCCGCGAAAAATTGCATCTGTTCAGCACCGACGGCCGTAAGCGGCTTCATCTCTGACGTGGGAAATTCCGGGTTAATCCGGAACTCGTATTAACCACGTCGGATTCCCGATTAGTCGGCTTGATACCCGCCCAAAGCCAGGTTCATGGGTTTTGTCGTGATTCCAGAGGTGCTTGAACGTCCGTCAAACCATGCCCATATTGCTTGTTGACCGGACGGCAAATCCGCTGAACGGCCAAAAATGGGGTGCCGCAAGGGCCCCTCAAAGTCGCTTCGAGAGGACTTTGTAATGTCTCGTGTTCCTTCGTTATCCAGTCCGTTCCTGCTTGGGTTCGACGAAATCGAGCGTGCGCTCGATCGCGTCGTCAAAGGTGCCGACGGTTATCCTCCTTACAACATCGAGCGGTGCGACCGTGCCAACGGCCAGCCCGAACGCCTGCGCATCACGCTGGCGGTCGCAGGCTTCACGCGCGATCAACTCGATGTAACCATTGAGGAAAACCAGCTTGTGATCCGGGGCCGCCAGCAGGACGACAAGGCCCGGCAATACATCCATCGCGGCATCGCCGCGCGCCACTTCCAGCGCACCTTCGTGCTGGCAGAGGGGATGCTGGTGCTGGGCGCGGACCTGAAAAACGGGTTGTTGTCGATCGACCTCGCCCGGCCTGAGCCGGAAAAGGTCGTTAAGACAATTGCTATCAATGAACACGAATAATGGAACGAGTAGCGGACTCGACCGCTTAATCTGACAGAGGAGTCGAGACCATGAGTGAAGTGAGTTTTACGTACGAACCCGAAAGCGTCACCACCGAGGCGCTGGCCCATCTCGGCGAAGGCCATATCGCCTACGTCAAGCAGGTCCGCTCCGAAGACGTGCCGGGACTATTCCCGCAGGCGCCGAAAATCGCGCCGGGACTTAAGCTGTTTGCGCTCCATGCCGCCGATGGCACCCCGATCATGCTGACCGATAGCCGTGAAGCGGCGATCGCGAATGCATGGAGCAACGAGCTGCAGGCTGTCAGCGTCCACTGAACGGGCTCTTGCCCGTGTCACTGACCGGGCTCTTGCCGTGTCACTGACGCAGCCCTGCTGCTGTCGCTGACATCAACCGAAATTTAGCGCCCACGGGCGTTTGCTTACGGCCATGCCGGAGCAGGCGCCCGCGTTGTTTTCGGACCTGATTCCCGGGCAATATCGCGGGTCTGGAATGTTTTCAGTGTGTTTGACCCAGCCGATCACCGGCGATAGACATCCGGGAAATGGTGAGTGAAGGCCCGCCGCAGGCGGGCTTTTTATTATCCGCGCCCAACCCGGCGGACCTCACCTGAAGCCATTCAAGGAGAGGACTTGCCATGCCCGCCTATCGCTCACGCACCACGACTCACGGCCGCAACATGGCAGGCGCGCGTGGCCTGTGGCGTGCGACCGGCATGAAGAACGAGGATTTCGGCAAACCGATTATCGCGGTGGTCAATTCATTCACGCAATTCGTGCCCGGCCATGTTCACTTGCAGCATCTCGGTCAACTGGTGGCGCGCGAGATCGAACTCGCCGGTGGCGTGGCGAAGGAATTCAACACCATCGCGGTCGATGACGGCATCGCTATGGGTCATGACGGCATGCTCTACAGCCTGCCGTCGCGTGAGATCATCGCCGACAGCGTCGAATACATGGTCAACGCGCATTGCGCCGACGCCATGGTCTGCATCTCCAATTGCGACAAGATCACGCCGGGCATGCTGATGGCCGCGCTGCGCATCAACATCCCGACCGTGTTCGTGTCCGGCGGACCGATGGAGGCCGGCAAGGTCACCATCAAGGGCAAGACGCGATCAGTCGACCTCATCGACGCCATGGTCGCCGCCGCCGACACCTCTGTCAGCGAAGCCGACGTCGACTTGATCGAACGTTCGGCCTGCCCAACCTGCGGCTCATGCTCGGGCATGTTCACCGCCAATTCCATGAACTGCCTGACCGAAGCGCTGGGCCTCGCGTTACCCGGAAACGGCTCAATCGTCGCGACGCACGCCGACCGGCGCGACCTGTTCGTCAAGGCCGGTCGTCTGATCGTCGATCTGGCGCGCCGTTATTACGAAAAGGACGACAAGCGCGCGCTGCCGCGCGAGATCGCGAGCTTCAAGGCATTTGAAAACGCGATGACGCTCGATATCGCGATGGGCGGATCGACCAATACCGTGCTGCATCTTTTGGCCGCGGCGTATGAGGGTGAAGTGCCATTCACGATGGCCGACATTGACCGTCTCTCGCGCAAGGTGCCGGTGCTCTGCAAGGTCGCGCCAAGCGTTGCCGACGTGCATCTCGAAGACGTCCACCGCGCCGGCGGGGTGATGGCCATCCTCGGCGAACTGGACCGCGGCGGCCTGCTGACGACCGATTTGCCGGTCGTGCACAGCGAGACCCTGGCGACGGCGCTCACATCCTGGGACGTCACGCAGACCTCGAACGAAAAGGTGAAGGGCTTCTATCGCGCCGCACCGGGTGGCGTTCCGACACAAACCGCGTTCAGCCAGAAGGAACGCTACGATGAACTGGATGTCGATCGCGCCAAGGGCGCCATTCGCGATGTCGTCCATGCGTTTTCGAAGGATGGCGGCCTCGCCGTGTTGTCAGGCAATCTCGCGCTCGATGGCTGCATCGTCAAAACCGCAGGCGTTGACGAAAGCATCCTGAAGTTCTCTGGCCCCGCGCGCGTGTACCAGAGCCAGGACGCCGCCGTGGCCGGCATCCTCGGCAACAAGGTGAAGGCCGGCGACGTGGTCGTGGTGGTTTATGAAGGCCCGAAGGGCGGTCCCGGCATGCAGGAAATGCTGTATCCGACCAGCTACCTGAAATCGAAGGGCCTCGGTAAAAGCTGCGCGCTGATCACCGATGGCCGGTTTTCCGGCGGCTCCTCGGGCCTGTCGATCGGGCACATCTCGCCCGAGGCAGCCGAAGGCGGCCTGATCGGCCTCGTCAGGGATGGCGACCTGATCGAGCTCGACATTCCCAACCGCACGATCAGGCTGGCCGTGGATGAGGCCGAATTGTCGCAGCGTCGCGCCGCCATGCTGGCACTGGGCGCAAAAGCCTGGAAGCCGGCCAAGCGCGATCGCAAGGTCTCGACCGCCCTCAAGGCCTATGCGGCGCTGACGACCAGCGCGGCGCGTGGCGCGGTTCGCGTCGTGGAAGACTGAGCGATTGCTGGGATAAACGACAACGACGAGCGCGTGGGAAGTTTCATGGACGATCACGCGCTGCACGCCGTCACGTCAGCCGACATCGCTCACACCGAACCGCTGGGCCAGGCGCTGCTGGCGCTCAACAATGCGCATGCGCAGGAGCTGTCCTGGCTGGAGCCGGAGCGGCTGGAATATCTGGTGAGCGAAGCCTTTTTGGCGCGACGTATCGGTCTCCTCGATGCCTTCCTGCTCTCCTTCGATCAGGGCGCCTGCTACGATAGCCCGAACTATCTCTGGTTCCGCAGCCGCTATCAGCGCTTCGTATATGTCGATCGCGTCGTGGTGGCGGCGTCGGCGCGCGGCCGGGGCTGCGCGCGGCAACTTTATCATGACCTGTTCGAGCAGGCGCGCCGCGCCGGACACGACCGTGTCTTCTGCGAAGTCAATCTATCGCCGCCCAATCCGGTCTCCGACGCATTCCATGCAGCATTGGGATTCGCCGAGGTCGGCACCGCCAGCGTCGGCAACCGGATCGTCCGATATCTCGCGCGCGCACTGATCGAGAATGATCGAAATCGCGCGCCGCGTTAAGCTTGATGCTTCAGCTTAACAACCGAGTTCGGTTGCGAGGTTGACCTGGCACGCTATCAATTCGGCAAATTTCCACGGCGTGCCGGAAAGCTGGACCGATGAGACTGAGTATTGCGACCGTGTCGTTCGCGGCGATCGTTGCGTCCCTGATCGCGATGCCGACGCCACGGTACCAGGCCACATCAATCGTCGCCGCGAAGACCGACCGTCTCCCGGTTGAGCCGGCAGTGTCGCGCTGCTCGCAACAGAATTGGCCCAATTTCGAAGCCGCCTGTCTGCACTATACCGATGACAAGCAAGCGGTGCGCGACATCCGCATCGCGGTAGGCGATCAGGGCTGAATGCAGGACATCGCCTGCAGCGAAAGTGCGCGCTAACTGATTGCGTATTGTACGCTTACGCCGCGGTCGCCGGCGGCAAGGCCAGCACCGAATAGATCGCTTGCGCATCACGCGAAGCCCGCAGCTTCTTGGCGACGTCCTGATCGCGCAACAGCCGTGCGATCCGGGCCAGGGCCTTCAGGTGATCGGCACCGGCACCTTCCGGCGCCAGCAGCAGGAACACCAGATCGACCGGTTGGCCGTCCATCGCTTCGAAATCGATCGGACGCTCGAGACGGGCAAACAGCCCGAACAGCTTTTCGAGCTTGGGCAGCTTGCCGTGCGGGATGGCCACGCCATAACCGACGGCCGTGGTCCCGAGCTTCTCACGTTGCAGCAGCACCTCGAAAACCGTGCGTTCGTTCTGCCCGGTCAGCAGCGCGGCCCGCGCCGCGAGTTCCTGCAGCGCCTGCTTCTTGCTGTTCACCTTCAATGCCGGGAGAATCGCCTCGGGTGCGACCAGATCGGTAATCGTCATGGGGCGTTCCGAGGTGAATTAAGCCGTCAGGTTGCGAAATAGGTTTTAAAGCGGCGGCGTCAAGAAGGTGAGACGGGAGGCGGGTTTAGGTCCGGGCCCCGATTGAGGGGCTTCTACTCCAACGCTTGACCGGTGCCAACTGCTGCAAGGCCATTTCCCGGGCTATCCTTGGCGATCCTTGGCCCTATCCTTAAGAGGCGCGGACCATAGGGAGGCGCCCAAAAACCGTCAATACCGGGAAACTCCTATCCCGCGCCGTTAACGGCAGGTGGGTCAATCCAGCCCACATTGCCGTCCGCGCGCCGGTAGATGATGTTCACCCGGCCACTGGAGCCGTGCTGAAATACCATGCAGGCCGCCCCGGTCAGGTCGAGTTCCATGACCGCTTCGCTGACTGAAAACCGCTTCAGCGACGTCGTCGCCTCGGCGATGATCACCGCGTTGTAGCTGTCGCCATCGTCCTCGCCATCAGGCGCCGGCGCCTCGATGACATAGCTCGGCGCATCCAGCGTCGGCGCGCCTATTTCCGCCAGCGCCGCGGAAGCCGCATAGGCCTTGCGGGCGGAGCGATCCTTCAGCCGGCTCTTGTAGCGGCGCAGGCGTTTTTCCATCATCAGGAGCGCCTGATCGGCGCTGGCATAAGCGTCCGCTGCATTGGAGTCCGCTTCCAGCGTGATGCCGGAATCCAGATGCAACGCACAATCGGTTCGAAAACCGAAGCCATCCTTGCTCAGCGTGATGTGGCCGGAATAATTGCCGTCAAAATATTTACGCAGCACTTCCTCGGTACGCTCGCTGACGCGGTCGCGGAGCGCCTCGCCGATGCTGATGCTTTTTCCCGAGATGCGAAGGGTCATGGTCAGGGCCTCGCTAGGTTCTGGACGGAACTGACACTATTCCGATTTCGGCCGCGCGCAATCAGGCTGGCGCGGGGTCGCGGGAGCGGTCGGAAGACGCGGCGGGCGCGGAGAGGGCATTGCCAAGCATGCTCTGTTTGTCGCGGCGGCGCTGCACCGAGGACGGGATCCGCATCGCCTCGCGGTATTTCGCGACGGTGCGGCGGGCGATATCAATTCCCGTCGTGCGCAATCGTTCCACAATGGTGTCGTCGGACAGGATCGACGCCGGATCTTCCGCATCGATCAGCTGCTTGATGTGGTGACGAACGGCCTCCGCCGAATGCGCCTCGCCGCCATCGGCGGATGCGATCGACGCGGTGAAGAAATACTTCAATTCAAAACTGCCGCGATTGGTCGCCATGTATTTGTTGGCGGTGACGCGCGACACCGTCGATTCATGCATCTGGATGGCGTCCGCCACCGCCTTGAGGTTGAGCGGCCGCAAATGCGCCACGCCATGGGTGAAGAAGCCGTCCTGCTGGCGCACGATCTCGGTCGCGACTTTCAGGATGGTGCGGGCGCGCTGATCCAGCGCACGCACCAGCCACGTCGCGTTCTGCAGGCAATCGGTGAAGTAGGATTTGTCGCCATCCTTGCGGATCGTCTTCGACAGCTTGGTGTAATAGACCTGATTGACCAGCACACGCGGCAACGTGTCGCTGTTGAGTTCGACGTGCCAGCCGCCGTCCGGACCAGGGCGCACGTAGACGTCGGGCACCACGGTCTGCATCCGCGTCGCGCCGAATTTCAGGCCTGGCTTCGGATCAAGACGGCGGATTTCACCGATCATCTCGGTGATGTCATCGTCATCGACACCGCATAGTTTCCGCAGCCCCGTGATATCGCGCTTGGCCAGCAGATCAAGATGTTCGACCAGCGCCTGCATCGCAGGGTCGTAGCGATTGAGTTCGCGCAACTGGATCGCCAGGCATTCGCTCAGGTTTCGTGCGCAAATGCCCGGCGGATCGAATTTTTGCAGCACCGCGAGAACGGCCTCGACGTCTTTTTGCGAAGCCCCGAGCCGCTCGGCCGCCTGACCGAGATCCGGCGGCAGATAGCCGGCATCATCCACCAGATCGATCAGATATTGCCCGATCATGCGCTGCGCCGGCGCCGTGAACGCCACGGCGAGCTGCTCGGCCAGATGGCCGCCAAGCGTGATCTCGGCGGCAACGAACGCCTCGAGATTATATTCGTCGTCGTTGGAGGCGCCGCCGCCCCATTCGGTGTAGGCCGTTGGCGCGGCGTCCTGCGCGGTTCGCGCTGCGGCCTCGGCCGGCTCTTCGGAAAATACATTGTCCAGACCGGTATCGAGGGTCTGTTCGATCTCGGTGCGGCTGCCGAGATCATTGTTCATCCATTCTTCCTGGACCGGCTCGAACTGGCCTTGCTCGAAATTGTCGCCGGCCGGCCCTGCGCCCGCCTCGGAATGGTCGGTGCCGGCATCGTCGCCATAATTTGCGTCGTCGGAACCGGAAAATTCGGCGCGCTCCGGCACGGGCTCACCCGCCACCGGGGGTTCGGTGCCATCATTGGCGCGATCGAGCAGCGGATTCCGCTCCAATTCTTCCTCGACGAAGGCCGATAAATCGAGATTGGAGAGCTGCAGCAGCTTGATCGCCTGCATCAGCTGCGGCGTCATCACCAGCGACTGGGACTGGCGGAACTCTAATCTCTGCGTCAGCGCCATGAAGGCAAGAACCGTTCCTGAAAGTTGGTCCGATTCTTGCTTAAACTAGTCCAAAGCCGATGTACACGGCTTGACGAATGCTAAAAATGGACTATGGCGCGATCAACAAAAGTGGTTACCGGTTTTGCGTCCGATCGCGCCATCTTTTAGTGGCGCATGACCTTGTCGCCAAACCGCGCACGCCTTGGCGGGTCATGCGCTAAAGTCGGAATTCCTCGCCAAGGTAAAGGCGCCGTACATCCGGATTGTTGACGATCTCGTCCGGGCTGCCCTCGGTCAATATCTCACCCGCATAGACGATATACGCGCGATCGGTCAGTCCGAGCGTTTCCCGCACGTTATGGTCGGTGATCAGGACACCAATGCCGCGATTGGTGAGATGGCGGACCAGATCCTGAATGTCGCCCACCGCGATCGGATCGATGCCGGCGAACGGTTCGTCGAGCAGCATGTAGTTCGGCCGGGTCGCAAGCGCGCGGGCAATCTCGACGCGCCGACGCTCACCGCCGGATAGCGCGATCGACGGCGTCTTGCGCAACCGGGTGATGTTGAATTCATCGAGCAGCGAATTGAGTTCCGCCTCGCGCTTTTTCTTCGATGGCTCGACCACTTCCAGCACCGCGCGGATATTCTGTTCCACGGTGAGACCGCGGAAGATCGATGCTTCCTGCGGCAGGTAGCCGATCCCGAGCCGGGCGCGCTGATACATCGGCAACTTGGTGACGTCGTGGCCATCGAGCTCGATGGTACCGCGATCGGCCGGGATCAGACCGGTGATCATGTAGAAGACGGTGGTCTTGCCGGCACCATTCGGGCCCAGCAAACCCACCGCCTCGCCGCGGCGCACATAGATGCTGACGCCGCGCACCACCTGGCGGGTTCCGAAACTCTTTTCCACGCTATGCACAGCCAGATAGCCCGCTCGCGTCGCCAGCCGCGGCGCACCCGCGGCGCCGTTGGCCTTGTTCTCGGTCCTGTGATCGATCTTGGGCCGGCGCGGCTTTTCAGCAGCAGGCGGCTGTTCGGCGCGCGGCGGGGGCGGATCGATACGCGGCACCGGGGTATCGCGCGCGATCGGCGGCGCGTCGCGCACCGGGCTTGTCAGCATGTCGCCGAAGGAATCGCCGAGCGCGGTAATGTCATCGCGCGCGCGCGCGAATCCTGTCCGCTTCACCGGGCGCCGACGGAACATGCCGAGTAAATCCACCATCGCCGCTTTGCTTAGCCTCTCACGGTGATTCCGCGGCACGCCCGCGGCTTTCGATTCGCGCCCAAGCATGAATGAATGGATGTCCCTTGCCCAGCGTAGCACCCCAATTGCAAGGGCCAGACCCCATCGCCGGTTCGACCGTAGATACAGGCTGGCGCGGCCAGCTTCAACCGCACCGCCTGCAGATAGAATACAAGTAATTGATATTATTTCGGTTTATTTGGGGCGGGCGCCCCAGCCGCCGGTGCCGGCGTCAGACCGGGAAGTCCCGGCCCGCCCTGGCCGGAGGATTGGAACAGGCCCTGCACGCGCCCACTGTCGGATTCGACTCGCGACACGCCGGTCGTCATGTCCACCAACAGCCGGTCGCCGCGCAGCACATTCTTGCCCTGGGTCAAGACCACCCCGCCGAGCATGGTGACGAGATTGGTCTTGGTGTCGAACACGGCGGTTTCGCCGGTCACGACCTGATCTTTCTGGGTGACCACGACATTGCCGCGGGCTTCCAGCCGCTTGATCGACGAAGCCCCACCGGGACCCGGTGCTGCGGCCGGGATCGGCGCGCCTTTGGCCGGAGCGGCCTTCGCATTGGCCTTGGCATTGGCTGGCGTCGCGGCCGGTGCCCCAGCCACGGGCGCGCCGGTCGATTCATAAAACACCACCAGCGTCTTCGACGTCATGGTGGTGTCGCCCTGAATCACCTTCACATTGCCGGAAAACGTCGCTTCCTTTTTCTTGTCGCGCATCTCGAGCGTGGCGGCTTCGATCTGGATCGGCTGGTCGCGGTTCTGGGAAAAGCCCTGCATCGCGTTGGGCACGCCCTGTACCGCACTCTGCGCAAATGCGTCTCCGGCGGCGAGCAGCGTCAGCACGAGCGCAAATCCGCCGACGTAATTTGCGATCCGCCAGGTGGTCGTGCCGCGCGGAGAAAGCATCATCATGACCATCATTTCGAGTTGGCGGATTTGCCGGGCCGCCTCTTGGCGGGATGCGCCGGCTCGGGCGTTGCTTCCGGCGCCGCCGGGCTTGCGGATGCGCTGGCCGATGCGTCCGGTGTGCCGCCAGCGACATTCATACTATCGAGATGCATCACGACGTTGCCTTCAAATCGAACGACTTCGCCGCCGCCGGTGATCCGGAGTCGATCGGAAGAGAGCGTTCCGTTGGTCAGTTTGACGTCGACATGCTGGTCCGACGTCACGATCCCCTTGCCCATGTCGACAAACGCCTGCTCCAGGCGCGCTTCATAACCGGTAGAGGTTTGCAAAAAGATGTCGTGATGCAGGTCCAGCAACTGGTTCTTGGTATCCATCAAGCCTTCGCGGGCATCCAGTGTAACGGTGCTCTGGTCTTCGTTCAGAACCTTGGCGCGCAAGGTCCGGAGATCGAGATGATCGGGGTCGTTGACATCCTGGGTCGCGGTTTTGGCCCAGACTTCATACGGCCGCCGATCGGTCGCGGTGTAGCCGGACAGATGCGGCGATTCCATCGTGATCTTGGTGCCGGAGACGACGAGGTTGCCAATGTCGAGCGGCAGTTTTGGCAGCAGCATCCGGAACGGATTGAACACCGACACCAGGACGATCGTGGCCATCGACAGCAGTACCGCCGCGGGCACCGCGACGCGCAGAATCCGCACCATCCGGCTATGGCGCGCTGCGATGGCAAAGCGCTTGTCCATTCCGGCTTGATAGGCTGGGACTTGAACCGTATTCACCGCTGCTCCAAAGCGCTGGGCCCGTCACGTAGGATCCGCCGGCAGCACCGGCGTCCACTTTTGCCGATCGCGCTGATCCCATTCTACCCGGGATCGCCTGACGATGCAGCCTGCGCCTCACCTAAACGGCCGGCCCAGGAAGTCTTGAAAAACTTGCCCAAAACCGCTGCCCAAGGACCCTTTTCCAAAGACTCTTGCCATCAGTGTGACCGAAACGGGGCGGCAAAGAGCTATCAGAGCTGAAAGCGCGCTTCCGGCAATTTACGAATGCGCGAAAATGTCTTCGGTATCCCAGCCTTCCAGATCGAGCCTGGCCCTCGTCGGCAGGAAGTCGAAGCAGGACTGCGCCAACTCCATGCGGTCCTCGCGCGCCAGCATGACATTGAGCCGATCACGCAGCGCGTGCAGATGCAGCACGTCGGACGCGGCGTAGGCCAATTGGGCCTCGCTCAACGCCTGCGCGCCCCAATCGCTCGATTGCTGCTGCTTCGACAGATCGATGTTGAGCACCTCGCGCACCAGATCCTTGAGTCCATGGCGATCGGTGTAGGTGCGGCACAGCCGCGAGGCGATCTTGGTGCAGTAGACCGGCTGTGGCATCACCCCGAGCGCGTTGTACAGCGCGGCGAGATCGAACCGGGCGAAGTGAAAGATTTTCGTGACCTTCGGATTGGCCAGCAACGCTTTCAAATTGGGCGCGTCGGCGTGATCCTTCGGGATTTGCACGACGTCGGCGCTGCCGTCGCCGTTCGACATCTGCACCACGCAGAGCCGGTCGCGATGCGGGTGCAGCCCCATGGTCTCGGTGTCGATCGCCACGGAGTCGGTATAGCGCGACAGATCGGGCAGATCGCCGCGGTGCAGGCGGATGGTCATGGGAGCTGTGAACCTCGTCGAATCGATGGCAGCCAAACTACCGCCCAAACGCCTGCGAGGCGAGCGGTAGCGACGCTGTTCGAGCCCTGAAATAGGGCCTGGGCCGGTTACTTGATGTCGAATTTCATGTCCGGAATCGCATCGGTGAGTTGCGCCATGACGTTGTTTTCCTTCACTTTTTCCGGATGGGCGGCACAATTTGCAAAGCTAATATGTATGCTATCCTACATATTATGAATGTCGACCTACCTATTTGCAGACGATAGTTTTGAACATGCCCAAAGCTACTGATTCAAAAGGCAAAACACTCGCCGCCGCGGCAAAACTGTTTCGCCAGCAGGGCTATCACGGCACCGCGCTGCAGGACGTGCTGGCGGCCGGCGGGTCGCCGCGGGGTTCGCTGTATTTCCATTTTCCCGGCGGCAAGGAGGAAATCGGCGAGGCAGCCCTGACCCTGGCCGGCGAGGCCGTGCGGCAGGCCATCGCGCACGCCGCCGAGACCTCCGACAGCGCGCTGGTGTTTGTCACCCGGGTGGCGCGCGGCATGGCATCCGATCTGGAAAAATCGGGCTACCAGGAAGGCTGCCCGATCGCGACCACGGCGCTGGAAACCGCCGCGCAATCCGAGGTGCTCGGCGCGGCCACGCGCGGCGCCTTTCAGAAATGGGAAAATGAAATCAAGCGCGGGCTACAGCGCTTCGGCATGACGCCAGACCAGGCCGAACCGACCGCGACCACGGTGCTCAGCCTGCTCGAAGGCGCGCTGCTGCTGGCGCGCACCTATCGCAGCCTCGCGCCGATGCATCGCGCCGAGCAGGCGTTGAAATTGCTGATCAGCGCCGCTCCGTCCATCTGACATCCATCTTTCGCTGCCTTGCGTTTGGACAAGGTGTTGCCCGCTTGGCACGATTGCAAGCCGATCGACATTCGCGTCGCGTCATCACCGTGGCATCGCGCGCGATCAACCCCATCTATTGACCGGCCCGCGCGGCATCCGCCGCGGCAAGCTACGCCTGACCTGTTTTTTCTTTCGAATGAGCCTCATGACCGATCAAGCCATCGCTGCCCCCATCGACAAACCGCAAGAAGCCGCCAGCGGATTTTCCCGCTATCAGTCGGCGCTGGTCGCGCTGCTGGCGTTTGTCCAGTTCACCATCATTCTCGACTTCATGATCATGTCGCCGCTCGGCGCCATCATCATGCCCGCGCTCGACATCACGGCGGGGCAGTTCGGCGTGGCGGTTTCCGCCTACGCCTTCAGCGCCGGCATTGCAGGCATCCTGGCGGCGGGCTTTGCCGATCGCTTCGATCGCAAGCGGCTGCTGCTGTTCTTTTACGCTGGCTTCATCCTGGGAACGACGCTGTGCGCGCTGGCCCCGACCTTTCATTTGTTGCTGCTCGGCCGCATCGTCACCGGATTGTTCGGCGGCGTGATGGGCTCGATCATCCTTGCCATCATCACCGACCTGTTCGCGCTGCGTTTGCGCGGGCGCGTCATGGGCTTCGTGCAAACCGCGTTCGCCGCGAGCCAGGTGCTGGGGATTCCGGCCGGACTTTTTCTGTCCAACCACTGGAACTGGCACGTCTCGTTCGCCGCCATGGTCGGTCTTTCGATCGTCGGGATGGCCGCCGTGCTGCTGCTGATGAAACCGGTCAACGGCCATCTGGCGCTGAAGCAGGACAGCAATGCGTTTCGGCATCTGATCGCGACCGTCGGGCAGCCGCGCTACGCCCTGGCGTTCGCGGTGACGACCTTGCTGGCGACCGGCGGATTCATGTTGATGCCGTTCGGCAGCGCCTACACCGTGAGCAATCTCGGCATCGACATCGCGCATCTGCCGACGATCTATCTGGTCTCGGGTCTGTTCAGCATTTTCATCGGACCGCTGGTCGGCCGGGCCAGCGATGCCTTCGGCAAATTCCCCACCTTCGCATTCGGCAGCATGGTCTCGATCGTGATGGTGCTGATCTACACGCAGCTCGACCGTTTCGGTCATGTGGGCCTGATCATTGTGATCGCGGTCAACGTGCTGATGTTCGTCGGCATCTTTTCGCGCATGATCCCGTCGCAGGCGCTGATTTCGGCGATCCCCGAAGCCAGCCAGCGCGGCTCCTTCAGCGCGGTCAGCGCGTCGCTGCAACAGCTCTCGGGCGGGCTCGGCTCGGTGCTGGCCGCCGCGATCATCGCGCAAAACGCCGATGGCACGCTGCGGCATTTCGACCGGCTGGGCTACATCGTGGTGGCGACCTCGCTGGTCTCGCTCACGCTGATGTACTTCGTGCAGAAGTCGGTGGCGAAACGGGCTGGCAAGGCGTTTGTGTGAGGGCCGCCGACGGGCCGAGCACGGCCGGATCGGTCGTTTGGGAGGCGACGGCAGACAGTCCGAAGGACCGTCTGTGGGCTCGTACGCCGTATCGGCACCAAACAAATGGTGCCCAGGAAAGGACTCGAACCTTCACGGCCGTTAAGCCACTGGCACCTGAAGCCAGCGCGTCTACCAATTCCGCCACCTGGGCCCGGGCCGGTTAGTATTGATCGGTCGCGCGCTTGTCAAATTGATGAACCGCACGCCAAATATGCTGCGCGCGGGACATGACGGCGCAGCGCGAAAGCGCTAAACACCGTTCGAATCCATCGACTTTGGCGGCAAGCGGCCCTCGGGAACAACGATATGGCATCGAATCAGGACACACTGGTCACGGTTTTCGGCGGATCGGGCTTTCTGGGGCGAAGCGTGGTTCGTGCGCTGGCCAAGCGCGAGTACCGGATCCGGGTCGCGGTGCGGCGGCCGGAGCTGGCCGGATTCCTGCAGCCGCTCGGCAAGGTCGGCCAGATTCATGCGGTCCAGGCCAATTTGCGTTATCCGGCCTCGGTCGAGGCGGCGATGCGCGATTCCCATGTCGCCATCAATCTGGTCGGCATCCTGGCCGAGGGCGGCGCCCAGACGTTTGACGCCGTACAAGGCAAGGGCGCCGCGACGGTAGCCCAGGCGGCCGCCGCTGTCGGCGCCCGGATGGTGCATATTTCCGCTGTGGGCGCCGACGAGAATTCGCCCGCGCGTTATGCCCGCGCCAAGGCGGCCGGCGAAACGGCGGTGCGGGCCGCGATCCCGGCGGCCATCATCCTGCGGCCTTCGGTGGTGTTCGGGCCCGAGGATCAATTCACCAACCGCTTCGCGGCGTTGGCCCGGATGTCGCCGGCGCTGCCGCTGATCGGCGGCGGCGTGACCCGGATGCAGCCGGTCTATGTCGGCGACGTCGCGACCGCGGTGGCCGATGCCGTCGATGGCAAGGCCAAGGCCGGCGCGACCTACGAACTCGGCGGTCCGGAAGTGCTGACCATGCGCGAGATCATGGAGATCATCCTCGCCACCACCTGTCGCGATCGCATGCTGGTGTCGCTGCCGTTCGGCGTGGCGAAACTGCAGGCGACATTGCTGCAATTCGCGCCCGGCGCGTTGAAATTGACGCCGGATCAGGTCGAACTGTTGCGATCCGACAATGTCGTGTCGGACGCCGCGAAAGCCGCCGGCCTGACACTGGAGGGGCTCGGCATCACGCCCGACTCGCTGGAAGCGATTGCTCCGCAATACCTCTGGCGTTTTCGCGCGACAGGACAGTTCCAGAAGAAGAACGCGTAGGAAAAATTCTCGTCGTCCCGGCGAGCGCGCTTGCGAAGCTATCTCGGACGTCATCCTGAGGTGCGAGCTCTTGCGAGCCTCGAAGGATGGCCGCGAGCACCGAGCTGAACATCATCCTTCGAGACGCGGCCTAAGAAGGCCGCTCCTCAGGATGACGCGCGAAATAGCTTCATAAGCTCGTTCGCGGGGACGATGGATGCTATGGCGCCGCGCGTCTACCTGCCCAGCGCCAGCGCGATCAGGCCGAGCGTACCGACGATGACGCGCCACCAGGCGAACACCGTAAAACCGTTGCGGGTGACGTAACTCAGGAACGTCTTCACCACAACAAGCGCGGTGACGAACGACACCACAAAGCCGATCGCGACGATGCCGATGTGATCGGCATTCATTTCGCCACGATTCTTGTAGAAATCATAGGCGAACGCCCCGACCATGGTGGGGATCGCCAGGAAGAACGAGAACTCCGCCGCCGCGCGTTTATCAGCCCCGAGCATCATCGCCGCGACGATGCTGGCGCCGGAACGCGACACGCCCGGAATCATCGCCAGGCACTGCGCGATGCCGATGACGAGATACATCGGCAGCGGAAATTTGGTGGCGTCGTGTTCGGTCGGATTGTGATCGAGCTGATCGACCCACAGCAGGATCGCACCGCCGACGATCAGCGAAAAACACACGACCCACGGGTTGAACAGGAATTCCTTGATGTATTTGCCGGCGATCAGGCCGATCACAACCGCGGGCAGGAACGCCACCAGCACGCCGATGACAAACCGCCGGTCATCGGGATTGCTGAACATGCCAAGCGCGACCCGCCACAATTTGACGAAATAGATGGCGACAATGGCCAGGATCGCGCCGAGCTGAATCAGGACCGTAAAGCTGTTCCAGAAACTGCCTTCGCCGAGATTGAAGAAGCGTTCCGCCAGCAGCAGATGCCCCGTCGAGGACACCGGAAGGAATTCCGTGACGCCCTCGATAATGCCGAGTATCACCGCCCTCACTGCATCAGACATCATGATCGGGTCCGTTATAAGAGCCAAAAAGGCCGGGTTCTTCTCGCTTATTCGCCCCCCTGCCGCAATCGCAAAATACGCCAAAACACAGGTTGCCTCGTTCCACCGCTTAGGTAGTTTGCGCTTAGGTAGTTTGGCCGCGCTGCTCGCGTCCTGCGCGCCATCCCCGGCGGTGACGGTTTCTTAAGCACCACAAAATTATCAAGGGCTCATGTTCACGCTGTACCATCATCCATTCTGTCCGCATTCGCGCTTCATCCGACTGGCGCTGGGCGAACACGGGCTCGATCTGCGGCTGGTGGAAGAACGGGTCTGGGAACGGCGCGAGGCGTTTTTGGCGCTCAACCCCGCCGGCACCACGCCGGTCCTGATTGCCGAGGGAGTTCCCGCGGTCCCCGGCGCCAGCGTGATCGTCGAATATCTCGATGAGACCCATGGCGCCGAGATGGACAACCGCCGGCTGATGCCGGCCACGGTAGGCGAGCGAATCGAAGTGCGCCGGCTGATGGCGTGGTTCAACGAAAAATTCTTCGAGGAAGCCTCCAATCCGCTGGTCACCGAGCGCATCTACAAGCGCTTCATGAGCGAGGACAATGGCGGCGGCGCGCCGGCGGCGGAAGTGATCCGTGCCGCCAAGGCCAATGTGCGCTATCATCTGGCCTATATCGGCTGGCTGGCGCAAACTCGGAATTATCTCGCCGGCGATCAATTGACCTATGCGGATCTCGCCGCCGCGGCGCATCTTTCGGCGATCGATTATCTGGGCGACGTGCCATGGATCGAGGACGACGCGGCAAAGGCGTGGTACGCGCGGGTGAAATCCCGCCCGTCGTTCCGTCCGCTGCTGAGCGAATGGCTGGCAGGCGTGCCGGCGTCACGCACCTACGTGGATCTGGATTTCTGATCTCGATCATTGCCACACCACGCACTGCGCGCCCCCTCTCCCATGGGGAGAGGGTTGGGGTGAGGGGGTACGGACTTTCGTTCGGTTGTAACCCCTCACCCGGATCGCTTCGCGATCCGACCTCTCCCTATGGGAGAGGTGAAGCACGACCGACATCATGACATCGTCGCTCAAAGGCGCCCTCATCCACGAAGCGCGGGCGCTTGGGTTTGACTGCGTCGGCGTGACCGATCCAGATGCGATAGCGCAGGCCGCGCAGCACTTCCGCGCCTTTCTCGATACCGGCGCGCATGGCGAGATGGACTGGCTCGCCGCGCAGCCGGAACGCCGGATGGATCCGCGCGTGCTGTGGCCCGGCGTCCGTTCGGTGATCATGCTCGGCGTCAATTACGGGCCTGACGAAAATCCGCTGGCAATCCTGCAGCAGCGCAGCCGCGGCGCGATTTCGGTCTATGCGCAAGGCGACGATTATCACGACGTGATCAAGAAGCGGCTGAAGACGCTGGCGCGCTGGCTGGTCGCCGCATCGGGCGCCGAGGTGAAAGTGTTCGTCGATACCGCCGCGGTGATGGAGAAGCCGCTGGCGCAAGCTGCGGGATTGGGTTGGCAGGGCAAGCACACCAATCTGGTTTCGCGTGAATTCGGTTCCTGGCTGTTTCTCGGCGCGATCTTCACGGCGGCGGAGCTGCCGCGCGACCAGGCCGAGATCGATCATTGCGGCTCATGCCAGGCCTGCCTCGATATCTGCCCGACCGCGGCGTTTCCCGCGCCCTACCAACTCGATGCGCGACGCTGCATTTCCTACCTCACGATCGAGAACAAGGGACCGATCCCGCAGGAATTTCGCAAGGCGATCGGCAACCGCATCTATGGCTGCGACGATTGTCTCGCCGCCTGCCCCTGGAACAAGTTCGCGCAGACCGGCCGCGAAACCAAACTCGTCGCGCGCGGTCAATTGCGCGCGCCCGGTCTCGCCGAATTGGTTCGGCTCGACGACGCGGCGTTCCGGGCGTTGTTCACGAAATCTCCGGTCAAGCGCATCGGCCGCGATCGTTTCATCCGCAATGTGCTGATCGCGATCGGCAATGCCAACGACGCTGGTCTGGCGATCGAGGCCCAGCGCCGGCTCGACGACGAAAGCCCGTTGGTACGCGGTGCCGCAGTGTGGGCGCTGTCGCAACTGATGGAGCCGGAGACTTTTGCAGCGCTCGCATCCGACAAGGCCGGCGCCGAGCGCGATGAGAGCGTGCGTGGCGAATGGCGACTTACTGAATCGGGTGCTGCGCCCTCATCCTGAGGAGCGGCCGTTTGGCCGCGTCTCGAAGGATGGCAGCAAGCGCTGAACGCAACGCCGATGCAGAACACTCATGGTTCGAGACGGCGCAAGCGCGCCTCCTCACCATGAGGACCTCCGTGAAGCGGCCCTTGATTTCATCGCTGGGAATCCGTCATGGTTCCGCGCCATGACAGATCAACCGTTCTTCACGCACGACCGCGTCCACGACGCCTACCTCCCGACCCCGGCCTCGAACGGCCCCTGGGACCCGAAATCGCTGCACGGCCGCGTCATCATCGGGCTGCTGGCTTTCGTTATCGAACAGCGCCATGGCTCCGATGATTTCGTGCCGGCGCGGCTCACGGTGGACATGTTTCGCCTGCCGAGCTTCGCCCCGATCGAGATCAAGTCGCGCATCGTCCGCGATGGCCTGCGCATCAAGGTGGTCGAGGCCGAATTCCTCTCCGGCGGCGTCAGCATGGCGCGCGCCTCCTGCCAATTATTGCGCAAGACGGAAAATCCCCAGGGCACGGTCTGGACCACGCCGAACTGGGACGTGCCGACGCCCGCGGATATTCCAGCCCCGACCGACCCGCGGCTTGGCATGAACGGTAAATGGACCACGCGACCTATTGTAGGCGCGATGGGCAGCGGCGGCCCGCGACGTCTCTGGATGAGCGAAGTGCGCGACCTCGTCGAGGGCACCGCGCTGACGCCGTTCGTGCGGGTCGCGGTGGCGGCGGATTTCGCCAGCCCGTTCGCCAATGCCGGCGATCACGGCCTCGGCTACATCAACAGCGACGTCACGCTGTATCTGCACCGCCTGCCGGTCACCCCATGGATCGGTTTCGAGGTGGTGAACCACCACGCCACCGAAGGCATCGCGATCGGCGAGTGCTATCTCTACGACGAGCAGGGTCCGATCGGCACATCGACGGTCGCCGCACTGGCGCAGCGCAAGCCGATGGTCAAACCGCCGCCGCCGTAAAGCGATAGAGGCTGTCATTCCGGGGCATCGCGCAGCGATGAACCCGGAATCTCGAGATGATCAGCTCTGGATTCCGGGTTCGTGCTACGCACGCCCCGGAATGACGGGCGGTGTAGCTTACGCCAAATGCCGCTTCATTTCCGGGCGCGCCTTCAACGCAGCGCCCTGCTTCGCGGCAATTTTGGCGATGCGCTCGGGCGCAAAATTCATGTCGACGAAGCCCGGCGCCGTGTTGGCGACCTCGTGGTATTCCCTGATCTTGCCGTCGCGAAGCTTCATGATGGCGACGCCTTCGAACATCGCGCGCGCGCCGTTCGCTTCCGGCAATGTCGAGCGATAGCTGAAGGTGTAGCGCGCATAGAGCGTCTCGCCGTCGCTGACCGGCGCATGCATGTCCCAGCGAAAATCCTCGGCGGTGCGATAGAACCAGTCATCGACCATGGCGGCGATCTTCGCGCGGCCGGCAAAGGCGCCGTAGAACACATCATGATAGACGCCATCTTCGGTGAACAGGGCCGCGAACGCCGCGCCGTTACGCTGTTCGACGGCGTCGCAGAAAATGCGCAGCATGGCGGATGGGTTCATGGTGTCGCCTCTTTTGCTTGCGGCCATCCTTCGAGGCTCGCCGAAGCGGCGAGCACCTCAGGATGACGTTTTTACGTGTCGCCGTCGCCCTGAGGTGCGCGCTCTTGCGCGCCTCGAAGGGCGGCGACGCTAGCCCATCTCCGCCACCGCCGCGATGATCCGGGCGATGTCTTGCGGCCGCGACAGCCGATGATCGCCATCCTGGATCATGGTCAGCACCACGTCGTCGGCCGGCAGCCGCTGGGTCAGCGCGAAAGCATGTTGCCACGGCACATCCGGATCCTGCGCGCCCTGCAGGATGCGCACCGGACAGCCGACTTCGATGGCGCTGCCGAGCAACAGATGATTGCGGCCTTCTTCGATCAGCGCCCGCGTGATCGGATAGGGATCGCCATAGGCCGACGGCCGCAGCCACACGCCCTTGGTCTCGATCTCCTGGCGAATCTCGGGCGAAAAACCTTTCCACATCAGATCTTCGGTGAAATCAGGCGCCGGCGCGATCAGCACCAGTCCGGCCAGCGAGATCGGGCTTTGCGTCCGCCGCGCGATCGCGCGCGCCAGCAACAGCGCCATCCAGCCGCCCATCGAGGAGCCGATCACGACCTGCGGGCCGCTGCAGAACCGGTCGAACACCGCCAGGCTGTCCTCGAGCCAGCGCCCGATGGTGCCGTCGGCGAACGCGCCGCCGGATTCGCCATGGCCGGAATAATCGAACCGGACGCAGCCGCGGTTGCGCTCGGCCGCCCAGCCGTCCAGCGTCAGCGCCTTGGTGCCGGTCATGTCCGAATTAAAGCCGCCGAGCCAGAACAGCCCCGGACCGCCCCCGGCGCGGGCGCGCACCGCGATGCGGCGGGCGCCGCTGCCCTGGCCAACCTCGATGAAGGCTGGTTCCTGATCCGGCGCCGATGGTGGGGTCATGAATCCTTCATCTCGTGAGCCCGTTGCTCGCCCGGCTGCTGTTTGCTGGAGGCCGCCGCATCCGTCAACGGACACCGGATAGACGCTGACGGCTGGTTGGCGGCAGCTTGGGCGCTTGCGGAGGGCGCCCTTGCGCTCTATGTGGGCAGCTCTGAACATTTCGCACTGGTAAGTGTTGTCAGGCGTGACCAAAATGTCTCGCATTTGACGGTTTTCGAGCACGCAAGTGCGAGTTTGCTTGCCCCTAAGGCCTTATTCCTTCAAACTATCGGCTTCGTTCACAACTTTGGAGAGTTACCCATTCGCCGTCCCAACAGAGCCCCGCCCGCCGCCGCCAAAGACGGGCCGCGCACCAATGATGAAATCCGCAACGCACAGATCCAGCTGATCGATCAGACCGGCTTGAACCACGGCACCGTCGAGACCGTGACCGCCGTCAAGATGGCCGCCGAGGCCGGCATGGATCTCGTCGAGATTTCGCCCAATACCAGCCCTCCCGTCTGCAAGATCATGGATTACGGGAAATTCAAATATTCGGCGCAGAAGAAGGCCGCCGAAGCCCGCAAGAAGCAGAAAGTCGTCGAGATCAAGGAGATCAAGCTGCGGCCGATGATCGACGATCACGATTACGACGTGAAGATGCGGGCGATGCAGCGCTTTTTCGAGGAAGGCGACAAGGTCAAGATCACCTTGCGCTACCGTGGCCGCGAAATGGCCCACCAGGAAATCGGCACCAAGCTGCTCGACAAGGTCAAGGCCGACGTCGCCGAGTTCGCCAAGGTCGAACAGGACGCGCGCTTCGAGGGACGTCAGGTCGTGATGGTGCTGGCGCCGCGCTGATCTTTGATCGGCACAGTTCGGTTCTGAATTTAGTTCGCGAATTTTGAATGTGGCCCGTCAGAACATCTGGCGGGCCGTTTTCATTTCAGCTTCGGGTCGCCTGCCAGCTGCCGCTGCACTTGTCGCCGGTGATGATCCCGCTCCAGCGCCCGGTGCCTGAATTGCCGGCCAGCCGTCCGCTGCCGCTGGCATGCGACGCGCCGACCGAGATGTTGACCGCGACGACACCGCCCCGGCTGATGCCTCCGGTCACCTTGCCACCCCCCGCCGAGGAAACCCTTCGGCCGGATACCGCGAACGGCACGCTATTGGTCGCGCTGCAGCTACCCGCCTGGGTGGCGAAAACCACGTTCCAGGTGCCATCGTAGGCCCCCGTCATCGCGGCCGGCCTGGCGTAAGCGCCGGGCGACGCGCCCGCCACGGCTGCCACGGCCGCGGCGAGCAAAATCCGCTTCGACGCATGGAAACGGCTGGAATCGGCAAAAACCGTAATAATTCTGGCTGAAATGGTCATTTTTCCCTCGTTTTCGGGACGCGCCGCCATCGGCGTTCGGCGATTTGTCGGAGAATCCGGTTCCCCGGTTCAGCGTTGCCAATTTCATTTCTCTCTGCCATAAGCGCACCCTCATCGCCCGGCTGATCAAGGGCTGCCGTGTCGATGTCCGTGCGGGTTATTTCATTTCGGAAATATCCTAGCACTTTCAACGCTCTAACGAGCATTTTAGCCGCCAAAACGCCTTCACGGGCGTTTTCGTGTTGCGGCCACAGGAGAGCCAAATGCCCAAGCTGAAGACGAAGTCAGGCGCTAAAAAGCGCTTCAAGGTGACTGGCACCGGGAAAGTGATGTCCGCTCACGCCGGCAAGCGCCACGGCATGATCAAGCGGACGAAGAAGCAGATTCGTCAGCTTCGCGGCACGCGCGTGCTGTTCAAGACCGACGGCGATAACATCAAGAAATATTTCTTGCCGAACGCCTGATCGCGATCGCGTTTCCACTTTAGCCGAGCCGCGTCCGCGCGGCGATCCGTCACCCATTTTCCACATGAAGGAGACTAGTCATGTCTCGCGTTAAACGCGGTGTGACCTCTCACGCCAAGCACAAGAAAGTCTACAAGGCCGCCAAGGGTTTTTCCGGCCGCCGCAAGAACACCATCCGCGCCGCCAAGGCCGCCGTCGACAAGGCCGGCCAATATGCGTTCCGCGACCGCAAGCGCAAGAAGCGCACCTTCCGCGCGCTGTGGATCCAGCGCATCAACGCCGCGATCCGTCCGTTCGGCATGACCTACAGCGTCTTCATCAACGGCCTGTCCAAGTCCGGTATCACCGTGGACCGCAAGGTGCTTTCGGATCTCGCCATCACCGAACCGGTGGCGTTCCAGGCGATCGCTGAAAAGGCCAAGGCCGCGCTCGCGGCGTAAGCTTCCGATCGCTGCATCCCGTCTGACAATTCCGGTGTCATGCCCCGCGAAAGCGGGGCATCCAGTAACCACCGACCTATATCTTTGACCCCGGGGGTTACTGGATCATCCGCTTTCGCGGATGATGACGGCCTCGTTTTGCCGGACCGCAAGTGCGTTCCCAAAAGGTGGCCGTCATCATGACCGACCTCACTCAACTCGAATCCCAGATCATCGCCGACATCGCCGCGGCGAGCGACGAAGCCGCGTTGGAAGCGGTGCGGGTCGCCGCCCTCGGCAAAAAGGGCTCGATCTCGGCGCTGCTTTCAACGCTCGGCAAGATGTCGCCGGACGAACGCAAGACGCAGGGTGCGGCGATCAATCTCGCCAAGGACAAGGTCACGCAGGCCTTGACCGCGCGCCGCGATATTTTGAAATCCGCCGCACTCGATGCACGGCTCGCCTCCGAGACCATCGATGTGACGCTGCCGCTGCGCGAGGCGCCGGCCGAAGCGGGCCGCATTCATCCGCTCAGCCAGGTGATGGACGAGCTGACCGCGATCTTCGCCGACATGGGTTTTGCCGTCGCCGAAGGTCCCGACATCGAGACCGACGACTACAACTTCACAAAACTGAATTTCCCCGAGGGCCATCCGGCGCGGGAAATGCACGACACCTTCTTCTTCAATCCGAAGGAAGATGGCTCGCGCATGCTGCTGCGCACCCACACCTCACCGGTGCAGGTGCGCACCATGCTGACGCAAAAGCCGCCGATCCGGATCATCTGCCCGGGCCGCACCTATCGCATCGACTCGGACGCCACCCACACGCCGCAGTTTCACCAGGTCGAGGGCCTCGTGATCGACAAAGGCTCGCATCTCGGCCACCTCAAGTGGATCCTGCACGAATTCTGCAAGGCGTTCTTCGAGGTCGACAACATCAACATGCGCTTCCGTCCCTCGTTCTTTCCGTTCACCGAGCCGTCGCTCGAAGTCGACATCCAGTGCCGGCGCGACAAAGGCGAGATTCGTTTCGGCGAAGGCGAGGATTGGCTCGAAATTCTCGGCTGCGGCATGGTGCACCCCAACGTGCTGCGCGCCTGCGGCATCGACCCCGACGTCTATCAGGGTTTCGCCTGGGGCATGGGCATCGACCGCATCGCCATGCTGAAATACGGCATGTCGGATCTGCGGCAGTTGTTCGACAGCGACGTGCGCTGGCTCAGCCATTATGGCTTCAAGCCGCTCGACGTCCCGACCCTGGCGGGAGGATTGAGTTCGTGAAATTCACCCTCTCCTGGCTGAAAGAACATCTCGACACCGACGAGCCCTTGGAAAAGCTCATCGACAAGCTCACCATGATCGGGCTTGAGGTCGAGCATATCGAGGACAAGGCGAAAGCATTGTCGGCGTTCTCGATCGCGCAGGTGATCTCGGCCGAGCAGCATCCCAATGCGGATCGTTTGCGCGTCTGCATGGTCGATACCGGCAATGGCGCAGCCCCCGTGCAGGTCGTCTGCGGCGCACCGAATGCGCGCGCCGGCCTGATCAGCGTATTTTCGCCGCCCGGCACCTTCATCCCCGGCAAGAACATCACGCTGGGCGTCGGCACCATCCGCGGCGTCGAAAGCCGCGGCATGCTGTGCTCGGCGGCCGAATTGCAGCTCTCGGAAGATCACGACGGCATCATGGAACTGCCGGCCGATGCGCCTGTCGGCAAAGGCTATGCCGAATGGGCCGGCCTCGGCGATCCCATGATCGAAATCAATCTGACGCCGAACCGGCAGGATTGCACCGGCGTGCACGGCATCGCGCGCGATCTTTCCGCCGCCGACATGGGCAAGTTCAAAGACCCCGGCATCAAGCAGATCAAGGGTGAATTCCCCTGCCCAGTGAAGGTCACCGTCGAGGATGCAACGCTGTGTCCGGGCTTTGCGCTGCGGCTGGTGCGCGGCGTCAAGAACGGCCCGTCGCCGGAATGGCTGCAGCAGCGCCTGACCTCGATCGGCCTGCGCCCGATCAACGCGCTGGTCGACATCACCAACTTCATGACCTACGACCGCGCCCGGCCCTTGCATGTGTTCGATGCCGCGAAGGTGAAGGGCAATCTCACCGTGCGCCGCGCCCGCGACGGCGAGACGCTGCTGGCGCTTGACGGCCGCACCTACACGCTCGACTCGAACGTCTGCGTGATCGCCGATGACCACGGCGTCGAATCGCTAGCGGGCATCATGGGCGGCGAAGCCTCCGGCTGCGACGAGAACACATCGGACGTGCTGATCGAATCGGCGTTGTGGAACGAGATCAACATCGCGCAATCCGGCCGCAAGCTCGGCATCAATTCGGATGCGCGTTACCGGTTCGAGCGCGGCGTCGATCCCGCCTTCATGCTGCCGGGACTGGAGCTCGCGACCAGGCTGGTGATGGAGCTGTGTGGCGGCACGCCGTCGGAAAATATTGTCGTCGGCAATGCCTTTGGCGATGACCGCCTGATCGATTTCCCGCTGACCGAAGTCAAGCGCCTCGCCGGCATCGACGTCCCGCTGCCGGAAGCCAGGCGTATCCTGAGCCATCTCGGCTTCATGGTGGCCGGCACCGGCCCGGTCGTGAAGGTCGCGGTGCCCTCCTGGCGCACCGACGTGAATGGCAAGGCCGATATCGTCGAGGAGATCGTGCGTATCGTCGGCGTCGACAAGGTGCCGATGACGCCGTTCGACCGTGGCGACGCACCGCGCAAGCCGATTCTAACCGCCATCCAGTTGCGCACCCGCCGCGCCAAGCGCGCGCTGGCCGCCCGCGGCATGGTCGAGGCCGTAACGTGGTCGTTCATCTCAAAACCATCAGCCGAATTGTTTGGCGGTGGCCAGGCCGAACTCGCGCTCGCCAATCCGATCGCAGCCGATCTGTCGGACATGCGGCCGAGCCTGCTTCCGGGCCTTGTCGCCGCGGCGCAAGCCAACAACGATCGTGGTTTTTCCGATGTGGCGCTGTTCGAGGTCGGACAGATCTTTAGGGGTGACAAGCCCGCCGATCAGCTGATCGCTGCCGCCGGCGTGCGCCACGGCTTTGCATCCTCCAAGGGCATGGGACGGCACTGGTCGGGCACCGCCAGCGCAGATGCGCTGGATGCCAAGGCCGATGCGTTCGCGGTGCTGTCGGCCGCCGGCGCACCGATGCAGGCGCTGCAGATCGTGCCGGGTGGCGCGAGCTGGCTGCATCCCGGACGCTCCGGCACCATCCAGATCGGCCCGCAGAATATTCTGGGTTATTTCGGCGAGCTGCATCCGCGGACGCTGGAGGCCCTCGACGCCGACGGCCCGTTGATGGCGTTCGAAGTGATTCTCGATCGGATTCCGGACGCCAAGCAGAAGCCGACCCGCGCCAAGCCGGTGCTCGAACTGTCAGCGTTCCAGCCGGTATCGCGCGACTTTGCCTTCATCGTCGATGGCAGCGTGCGCGCGGGCGATATCGTGCGGGCGGCACAGGGGGTCGACAAGAAGCTGATCACCGGCGTCACGGTATTTGACGTCTATGAAGGCAAGGGCATCGATGACGGCAAAAAGTCGATCGCAATCGCCGTGACGATCCAGCCCCGCGAGAAGACCCTGACCGATCAGGAAATCGATGCGGTCGGCGCCAAAATCGTCGCTGAGGTCACCAGGAAGACCGGCGGCAGCTTGCGGGCATGATTGCGGACGCCGCGACGCGCATGTCGGGTCGCATCCCGTCGCCGATGTCGCGGCGATGAGCCTCTCCGGCCTCATCCCGCCTGACGTCAGCCTTGCCGCCGCGATCGCGATTTGCGCGATTGCCTTTGTCTCGGGAACGGCGCGCGGATTTTCCGGCTTCGGCTCGGCGCTGATTTTCATGCCGCTGGCGAGCAGCATGGCGTCGCCGCGCCTGGTCGCGGCATTGCTGCTCGTGATCGATTTCATCGCCGCGGCCCCATTGCTCCCGAATGCGTGGCGGCAGGCCGACCGCAACGCCACCGCGGTCATGGTGGCGGGTGCCTTCGTGGGCGTCCCGATCGGAACCTTTTTTCTGAGCCGGCTCGACCCGGTGACAACGCGCTGGATCATCTCCTGCTTTGTCGGCGGGCTGTTGCTGCTGCTGCTGTCGGGCTGGCGCTATCGCGGCAAGGATCATCCGGTGCTATCGGTCGGCATCGGTGGCGTGTCCGGGTTCACCAGCGGATTGGCGCAGACCGGCGGCCCCGCGATCGTCGGCTACTGGCTCGGCCGGCCAATCGCCCCGATCATCGCACGCGCCAACATCGTGCTGTTTTTCGGCGCTTCGGATTTCTTTTCGCTCGTGAGCTATGCGCTCGCCGGACTGATCACATCGGATTCGATCCGGTTCGCGCTGCTGGTCGGTCCGATCTACGGGATCGGTGTCTGGTTCGGCACCCAATTGTTCGGCCGCGCCAGCGAAACGCTATTCCGCTCGATCTGCTACGTCTTGATCGCGGCTGCGGCGATCATCGGTCTGCCGGCTCTCGATGGCGTGCTGCGCTGAGTGACTTGCTGAGAGACTTGCGCGGCGCGCCGAAACGACGCTATTTTTTTGCAGCCGACGAGGAAATCCAAGGGGAGAACGCCATGATCGATCGCCGCGATGCCTTGAAGCTCGCATTGGGCAGCGCCGCCGTGCTCGCCGCCCCGACGATATGGGCGCAAACAGCGAAGCCGCGCACCAAAATCGTGTTCCTTGGCACCAAGGGCGGCCCGCGCGTCGGCGTCGGGCCGTCCAACCCCGCCAATCTCGTGATGGTGAACGGCACGCCGTTTGTGATCGACTGTGGCATGGGCGTTAGCCACCAACTGGTTACCGCCGGCGTGCCGCTCGAATCGGTGAAGTATATTTTTATCAGTCACCACCATTCCGATCACAACCTCGAATACGGCAATCTGGTTTACAACGCCTGGGCCGCCGGCCTGTCGACACCGGTCCATTCGTTCGGCCCCAAGGGTATCGAGGCGATGACCGAGACCTATTGGCAGCTGAACAAGTTCGACGTCGATACCAGAATCGAGGACGAAGGCCGCCCCGATCCGCGCAAGCTTCTGATCGCAAAAGACATCACCGGGGATGGCGTCGTGCTGCAGACGCCGGATGTGAAGGTGACCGCGTTCCGCACCCCGCATCCGCCCATCGTCGATAATTTCGCCTACAAGTTCGAGACGCCGGACGGTACCATCGTGTTTTCGAGCGACACCGCCTACAACCCGAAGCTCGCGGAATTCGCCAGGGGCGCCGACGTACTGGTGCACGAAGCCATCTATCTCCCCTGGGTCGATCGCCTGGTGGCCAGGGTCAAGAACGGCGCCACGCTGAAGAAGCATCTGCTCGAGAGCCATACCGCCGCCGAAGACGTCGGCCGCATCGCCGATGCGGCGCAAGTCAAGGTGCTGGTGATGAGCCACCTCGTGCCCGGCGAGCCTGACGTGACGGACGAACAGTGGAGCGGCGAGGCGAGCAAGCATTTCAAGGGCCGGCTCATCGTCGCCAGGGATCTGATGCAACTGGTACTGCCGGTATAAGGCGCCGCTGATCAATGGACCGGCGAGTACGGCGACGCTGTGCGGGTTGACGGCGCGCGCCGACGGCGTTTGGCGACGGGCGCCTCGACGGGGTCGGTATCCTTCAACGCGCCGATCTTTCGCAACGCCGCATCGGCGGCGCGCTCACCGCTTTCCCAGGCGCCATCGACGGTGCCCCACAGGGTTTCATGGGTCGCCTCGCCCGCCAGGAACAGGCTGCCGATCGGTTCAGTCAGGATTTTCCGTGACGGTTGCGCGCCCGGCGTCGCCGATGACATCGCGCCAAGGATAAACGGCGCCGTATTCCAGCGCGTGGTACTGGTTTTCTTGATTTTCCCGGCGATGTCGCTGCCGAACAATTTGGTCAGCCATTCCACCGCGAACGCCGCCATTGCCGGCTCGCCCTGCGCGCTGAGATCGCGGCCGAACGAGCCCGCGACGTCGAGACAGCACAGCGACGATCCTGCCACATTGGCAAACAGCAGCGCCGTCCGCGTCGAGGTGCTCTGCTCGATGATGACGTCATCGCGCGAAAGCCCGAGCGGATTGCCCGACAGTTGCAGCGCGATACGATCGTAGCTGCCGAGGCTCAGTTTCGACGCGGCATCGAGCTGGCGTTTCGGGATATCCGGCGTGAACTTGATATTGCCCGCGGCCAGCACATTGCTCGACACGGTGACGATGGCGGCGCGTGCCGCGATCTTGCCGGCGGGTGTTTCCACCGTGACATCGCGCCCGCTCCAGCTGACGTGGTTGGCGGGCGTCGACAATGCGAGTGGCACGTCACCGCCGAGCTTGCTGATCAAGGTGCCGAGCCCCTGACGGCAGGCGATCACGGCATTGCGATCCTGCGCGCGCGCGCGGTCGATCGCGGAAACGTCCTTCAGATCCTTGCCGGTGGCGTTGGCGCCGAGCACGAATTCCGCGGTGCCCGCCCAATCGCCGAGATCCTTTGGCAATGCCGAGGCACAGGACACGTCGACCTTGCCGTGCGAGGCGTCGTCGATCGCCCGGTTGGCGCGCACCAAAGCGGCCAGAAACTCCTCGGTCTCGCCGGCCCGCGCGTTGCGGCGACCGATGCGAATTTTCTGGCCCAGTGTCGCCGGTGCGACGTCGAGCCCGACGGTATGCGCCAGCTTGATCATCGGATTGGTATCGGGATTGTGCATCCAGCGCGCGCCGCGATCGAATGGCACCGCGAAGATGGTGGCATCGGTGACGCAGCGGCCGCCGATCTGGCTGGATGCTTCGACCACGATCACCTTGCGGTTCGCGGCCTGAATTCGCCGCGCCGCCGCGATGCCGGCAGCGCCCGCGCCGATCACGACAATGTCAGCCTCGCGCGGCAATTGCGCGCTTAAGGCACGGCCGCCAAACGCCGGCGTTGCCGCGAGGCCCGCGGCCGCCGACAGGAAATCGCGGCGCGTCATTGTCATGGCATGGTTTCCAAATGGCTCGATCGAGACGGCAGCCCAGGATGCGATGATTCCAGCACGCGCGTTGCGCTCGCGGCACCAGCGCCGGCAGCCCGCCTGAACAAAAATCCCATTCGAATCATAAGCTTCCGGTATCTCCCGGGATTGCCAAAACCCGCGGCGACGGCAGCGAATTCGATATCCCTGATGGCGTTGAACTTGCCGCATCCAGGCCCCGCCAGCAACCGCCATGGTGAATCAATCATGATTGAACGGGCGCAGGCATGAACCAAATTGCAACGGCTTTCGACCATGCTAAGGAAGGGAAAAAGCGGCCGCAAAGGCCGTTGGGGGGAAGAGTGCCATGGGCATCGTGCTCGATACCGTCGGCCAGTGGATCGCGAGCTACCTGCAAAAGGAAGTTCCGGGCTATGAGCCATTCACGCCGAGCGATCCGGACCATTTGCGCGGCGTCATCGACCAGGGCGATGTGCTGCTGGTCGAAGGCAACAACCGGGTTTCCGGCATCATCAAATATTTGACGCAGTCGACCTGGTCGCATGCCGCACTTTATGTCGGTCCGATCGACGGAGCGACCGAGCCGGACGGCGAGCCGCACGTCCTGATCGAGGCCAATATCGGCGAAGGCGTCACCTCGGCGCCGCTGTCGAAATATTTTCCCTATCACACCCGGCTCTGCCGGCCGGTAGGCCTCTCCTACGAGGACCGCACCACGGTGTGCCGCTATGCCATCAACCGGATCGGCTTCGGCTACGACACCAAGAACATCGTCGATCTGATGCGTTACCTGATCCCGCTGCCGGTGCCGCAGCGCTGGCGGCGGCGGATCATCGCGTTCGGTTCCGGCGATCCCACCAAGATCATCTGCTCGGCGCTGATCGCCCAGGCGTTCGACGCCGTGCGCTATCCGATCCTGCCCAAGATCACCCGCGCCGCCAGCAGAAAGGCCCGGCGCGAAATCCTGCACATCCGCGATTCGTCGCTGTACATGCCGCGCGATTTCGACATCTCGCCCTATTTCGAAATCGTCAAACCCACCATCGTGCACGGCTTCGACTACACCGCTCTGCACTGGGCCGACAAGCAGAAGCCGCTCCCGGAGGTAGCCGGCGAATTCGGGGTGTTTCCAGAAACGGTATTCGCGCCGTCGCTCGTTCCTGAAGAGATTGACCAGGAAGCGCCGGTTCCGGCTGCAGAAGTAGCGCGCGACGCGCTCGAGGGTTCGCCGGAACGCCAGGAATCGGAAATCGCGGCGTAGGCTTGCGGTTCGCGACTCGCGGCTTTGCCGCACTCCACACACCGCCGTCATCCCCCGGCTCGACCGGGGGATCCAGTACGCCGCGGATTCTCATTTCCATCACTGACGCTCTGGAATACTGGGTCGCCCGGTCCAAGGCCGGGCGATGACGGTGGGACATATGTCCGCTTTCTCGCGACACGATGCACCAACTGCCGCCCCCTCAGGCCGCCACCGCCGGTTTCCGGTCCGGCAACCCCGCGCGCGCCAGTCCGCCATAGAGTTGCTCGCCCGGCATTTCCGTTTTCAGGATCGAGCGCACCGCAACCAGCCGGTCGATATCAATCCCGGTGGCAAATCCCTTGCTCTCGCACAGGAACACCAGATCCTCGAACACCACGTTGCCGGTCGCGCCCGGCGCGAATGGACAGCCGCCGAGACCTCCGAGCGAACCGTCGAGGATGCGCGCGCCGGCGTCGAGCGCGGCCGATGCATTGGCGATGCCCATGCCCCTTGTGTCATGCAGATGCACGCAGACCGGCTTTGATCCCGCAATCCTGACCACCGCCCTGGTCAGATCGCCGACCTGCTTCGGGCCGGCATAGCCGACGGTATCGGCGATCGCGACCATATCGACACCGGCCTCGTACAATTTTTCCGCCAGCCGGATCACTTCGTTCGGATCGACCGCACCCACGATCGAGCAGCCCAGCGCCATCGAGATCGCGGCATTGACGATCGGCTTGTGCGAACTGGCATCGCGCAGCTCACACATATGCCTGACATTGGCGACGGCGGAATCGCGAGAGCGGTTGGCGTTGGCCTGGCTGTGCTCTTCGGTCGCCGAGACCACGGTTGCCACTTCGGCGACACCCGAGGCAAACGCCTCGATGGCGCCGCGTTCGTTGAGGGTCAGCGCAACGCCGTGAGCGCCCGGCAGCGACGCAACTGTCGCCACGATATCGCGCACATCGACGAATTGCGGGAAGGTTTTCGCCGGCAAGAACGAGCCGACCTCGAAATGCCGCACGCCGGCGCCGTATTCGTCGCGCACCCAGCGTTGCTTGGCCGCGGTGGAAGGAAACTTCTTCACCAGCTGCAGGCCATCGCGCAAGCCGACCTCGCGCAGCACCACGCGATCATTGGGGTAAATATCCCCGACTTTTGTCATGCGAGCCTCCCTGCGATTTTGCCAATTGGAGAAAAATCCTTCGACCCCTGCTGATCGAGTTCGGCGCGAACCGCCGCGGTGTCGCCGCCGAGTGCCGGGACCCTGAGGCCTTCCCCGAGATTGCTGCCGTTCCACTCCACCGGAAGGGCTGGAACACGAAACGGCTTGCCGTCGGCATTGAAATTATTGACGAGGCCGCCGGGGCGCAGCACGTGGGGATCCTGCAAAAGATCTTCCGGACGATTGATCGGCGAGAAGCAGATATTGAGCCGGTCGAGCTTGGCGGAAAGCTCCGCGACGTCCCAGCGCCTGATTTCCTCGGCGACCCGCGGAAGTATCCTGGCGCGCGCCATGATCCGCTCGGTGGTGTTGGTCAACGTCGGATCCTCGGAGAATTCCTTGAGGCCGAATTCCCGGCAGAAGCTTTGCCAATGGCCTTCGGTCACCACGCCGATGAAAATACGTTCGCCGCCGGCGGTCTCGAAAATATCGTAGATCGGCCACGCGTGTTCGCGTTCCGGCATCGAGCGCGGTCTGTTGCCGGTCATCTCATATTCGACCATATGCTGGGCGACCAGGAACAGGCAGTTCTCGAACAGGCCGATGCGGATGTCAGCACCGCCGGTGACGCCGCCGCGCTTCTGGTAGAGCGCGGCGAGGATCGAGATCACGCCAAACATGCCGCCCATGATGTCGTTCGCGGATGAGCCGACGCGCTGCGGCTTGTCCTGGGTGCCCGTCATGGCGGCGAGACCCGACATCATCTGCACCACCTCGTCCAACGCCGGGCGATGCTCATAGGGACCGGACAGAAAGCCCTTGTGACCGACGACGATCAGATCCGGATATTTTTGGCGTAGCTCGGCGGGCCCGAGCCCCTGTTTGTCCAGTTGGCCGTCGCGAAAATTTTCCAGAAACACGTCGGCGCCGGCCAACAGCCGGTGCATGGTGTCGCGGTCTTCGGACTTCTCGAAATCGAGCACCACGCTGCGCTTGCCGCGGTTGAACAGCGGAAAGAACGCGGTGCCCATGCCGCCGAGGCTGCGGGTCTTGTCGCCCGCGGGCGGCTCGACCTTGATGATTTCGGCGCCGAGCTGCGCCAGGATCATGCCGCAGGTCGGACCCATCACCATGTGAGTCATCTCGATGACCCTCACGCCATCAAGGGGCAGTGCCGTCCCAGTCATTTCGTCTCCCGTGTTCGTCCGGTCTTTGATCGTGCCACAGACTAGGCTTTCAGGCGCCCGCTGGAAAACAGTATCTGGGGAACGGTCCATTCACGCCTGCATAACGCAAATGCGTGGCGGCCGGCCGGCAACGTGATACGTTTACAGCAGAACAAGACGGCCGGAAGACGCGCACAAGATGCGTCGCCGATTTGGGGGAGAAACGCATGAGCGTCGTCGGCATCGATACCGGGCTGATCCGTGCAGCCGCCCATGGTCCGGACGAAATATCCCGCCGGCTCGAGAGCCTGCCGGTCTCGTCCTATGTCTGGCGCCTGGTGATCGTGCTGTCGCTCGGCGGTTGCTTCGAAATGTACGATTTGTTTTTCACCGGCTATATCGCCCCGGGTCTGATCAAAAGCGGCCTGCTGACCAGCACGACCCAGGCTTTTTTCGGCTTTTCCGGAATCGGGGCGTTCGTGGCAGCGACCTTTGCCGGATTGTTCGTCGGTACCTTCTTCCTCGGCTTTCTGGCCGACCAATTCGGACGGCGGGCGATCTTCACCTATGCGCTGCTCGGCTATTCCCTGGCCTCCGTGGTCATGGCCTTCCAGACGACCGCCGACGGCCTGCTGTTGTGGCGTTTCCTCGCCGGGATCGGTATCGGCATCGAAATTATCACCATCGACACCTACATCACCGAACTGGTGCCGAGCCGGGCGCGCGGCCGCGCCTTCGCCGTCAATCAGGCGATCATGTTCGTCGCGGTTCCCGTGGTGGCCGCACTGGCCTGGTGGCTGGTGCCGTTGTCGCCCTACGGCATCGATGGCTGGCGCTGGGTGGTGCTGGCGGGCGCCGTGGGCGCGCTGCTGGTCTGGATCGTGCGGCGCATGGTGCCGGAAAGCCCGCTCTGGCTCGCGCGCCAGGGCCGCACCGACGAAGCACTCAGGATCCTGGCCACCATCGAAACCGCCGCCGGTGTCGCGCCCTCGCCGCTCGAAAGCAGCGCCGGGATACGACCGGCTGCAACAGGCCCAACCCGCTATGCGGACCTGTTCAAGCCGCCTTATCTGACGCTGGTGCTGCTGTTCATGGTGTTCAATTTCTGCCAGGCGTTCGGCTTCTACGGCTTTGCCAATTGGGTGCCGACCTTGCTGATCGAGAAGGGCATCAATGTTACGAAAAGCCTGCAATATTCCTTCATCGTCGCGATCGCCTATCCGATCGCACCGCTGTTGGCCGCGAGCTTCGCCGACCGGCTCGAACGCAAATGGATCATCTGCGGCGCATGCGCGGCGATCTGCGTCTTCGGAATCGCGTTTTCGCAACTCACCGCGCCAGTATCGCTGATCGTTTGCGGCGTGCTGATCACGGCCGCGAATGTGACGCTGTCCTACGCCTACCATGCCTATCAAACCGAAGTGTTCCCGACCGCGATCCGGGCCAGAGCCTCGGGCCTCGTCTATTCGATGAGCCGGATAGCTGCGATGTTCTCCGGTTTCATCGTCGCTTATGTGCTGCGCCACGGCGGCGTCGGCGGGGTGTTCGCCCTGATCACCTCGGCGATGGTCATCGTGATCGTGGTGATCGGGGCCTATGGCCCCAATGTGCGCGGCAAGCCACTGGACGCCTGAACGGGCGCGACCGGCCCCAAGACCTGCTGAGCCCCGCCCGCACTCTTGCCTAACCTGGTGGGCATCTCTACCTCTGCGAATGTTGCTACAGAGGGACCATCATGCTGGACGCCGCCGTCAAGGCGCTATCGCAAATCCTGTCGCCGCCGATGCGCTCGATCCTGTGGCGATCGATCGGGCTGGCGCTGGCGCTGATCGTGGTGCTGGCGATCGGCCTGCAGCGGGCACTGAGCTGGTTCGCTACGTCAGGCGAAGCCTGGGCCGAGGCGATGCTGGGCCCCGGCTTCCATACCCCGATCAACGTGCTGGCGTGGATCATCTCGATCGCCGCCGGTCTCGGCGTGGTGTTCGGCGCGGTGTTCCTGATGCCCGCGATCACCTCGCTGGTGGCCAGCGTGTTCGTCGATGATGTCGCCGACCATGTCGAGCGCGAGCACTATCCCGCCGAGCGCCCGGGAACCGCGCTGCCGCTCGGCATCGCGATTCCGGAAGGCATCAAGACCGCCTTGTTGACGATTCTGGTTTATTTGATCGCATTGCCGTTCGTGTTCTTTGCCGGCGCCGGGTTCATCGCCTTCTTCGTCGCGACCGCGTGGCTGCTCGGCCGGGAATATTTCGAACTCGCCGCGATGCGGTTTCGCTCACCGGCCGAAGCCAAGGCGATGCGCAAGCACAATGCCGGCATCGTCTTTGCCGCGGGCCTCGTGATCGCAGCCTTCGTCTCGATACCGATCGTCAATCTGGCGACGCCGCTGTTCGGCATGGCGTTCATGGTGCATATGCACAAGCGGCTATCGGGCCCACGGCCGGAATTGATCGAGCCGGCGCGACGGACGAGTGTGCCGACGGCTTAGAATAGCACGTCGTCATTCCGGGGCGTGAGCGAAGCGAGCGAACCCGGAATCTCGAGATTCCGGGTCTGGTCCTGCGGACCATCCCGGAATGACAGACCGTGTTTCGGCCAACCACTCCCCTCAATGTGGCGCCACCAGCGGGCAGCCGGCTTCGGCCATCGGGCGGAAGGCCTGATCGCCGGGGATGGTGGCCAGGATCTTGTAATAATCCCACGGCCCGGTTGATTCCGCCGGGGTCTTCACCTGCGCGAAATACATGTCGTGAACCAGCCGGCCGTCTTCGCGCAGATGGCCGTTCTTGACGTAGAAATCGTTGACCGGCATCGCGCGCATCTTCGCCATCACCGCCTTGGCCTCATCGGTGCCGGCGGCCGTGATGGCGGCGAGGTAATGGCGGATAGCCGAATAGGCGCTGGCCTGCGGCATGGTCGGCATTCTGCCCTGCCGCGCGAAGAAGCGCTTCGACCACGCGCGGGTCTCCTCGTTGCGGTCCCAGTAGAACCCGGTGACGAATTTGAGGCCCTGCGCGGCCTGAAGCTGCATGCTGTGAACGTCGGAGATAAACACCAGCAGCGTCGCCATGGTCTGATTCTTGGTCAACCCGAACTCATTGGCCTGTTTGACGGCGTTGACCATATCGCCACCGCCATTGGCGAACGCCACCACCTTGGCGCCCGACGCCTGGGCCTGCAGCAGGTAGGAGCTGAAATCCGCGGTGTTGAGCGGGTGGCGAACGCTGCCGAGCACCTTGCCGCCGGCAGCCTGCACCGCGGCGGTGGCATCGGCCTCCAGCGAATGACCGAAGGTGTAGTCGACCGTGATGAAGAACCAGCTGTCGCGGCCTTCCGCGACGACCGCCTTGGCCAGACTCGTGGTCAGCGCGTAGCTGTCATAGATCCACGAGGCCTCGGTCGCCGTACATGATTTGCCGGTGAAGGCGGTGCTGCCGACCGCGCCCGCAATCGCGATCCGGTCGTGATCGGCGGCGAGCTGCTCGACCGCGAGCGCCACCGCGGAATTATCGAAGCCGATCGCCATATCGACCTTGCCGACCTCGAACCATTGCCGGGCAATCGCGGCGCCGACATCGGATTTGTTCTGATGATCGGCGAACACGATTTCAACCGGCTTGCCGAGCACGCTGCCGCCGGAATCTTCCACTGCCATGCGGGCGGCGGTGACCGTGCCAGGACCGCCGAGATCGGCGTAAAGACCGGACTGGTCGTTGAGCACGCCAATCCTGACGATGTCGTCGGAGATTTGCGCCTGCGCGACTGAAGTTTCGAGGCAGGCAGCGGTCAAGGCTGCCACTAGCAAAATCTGCAATCGCACGGCGCTACTCCCGATAGGTGGCCCTTGATCCGGACCTTGATACCGAGCGTAAGCGGGGCAGCCACCGCATACAAGCGTCGCGAGCGGCCGACGATGTCGCAGAGCCGCACCAAACTTCACCTACAGTGGGCATGCGCCCAAGGCAACGGGCTAGACGGTCTTCTCCGGCCAACGGCAGAGATCGTTGATCAGGCACAGCTCGCAACGCGGCGAGCGGGCCAGACAAGTGTAGCGACCATGCAGGATCAGCCAGTGATGCGCATGCAGCATGAATTCCGACGGAATCACGCGCTCAAGACCGAGTTCGACTTCGAGCGGCGTCGTGCCCGGCGCCATGCCGGTGCGATTGCCGACGCGAAACACATGGGTGTCAACCGCCATGGTGTGTTCGCCGAACGCCATGTTGAGCACCACGTTGGCGGTCTTGCGGCCGGCGCCCGGCAGCGATTCGATCTCGGCGCGGGTGCGCGGCACCTCGCTGTTGAATTCCGCAATCAGCTTTTCCGATAGCGCGATGACGTTCTTGGCCTTGTTGCGATAGAGCCCAATGGTCTTGATGTAGTCGCGGACTTTTTCCTCGCCGAGCGCGAGCATCTTTTGCGGCGTGTCGGCCAATGCGAACAGCGCGCGCGTCGCTCTGTTGACGCCGGCGTCGGTGGCCTGCGCCGACAGCACCACGGCGACCAATAGCGTGTAGGGGTTGAGATGTTCGAGTTCGCCCTTCGGCTCCGGGTTGGCCTTGCGAAACCGGCTGAAAGCCTCATAGACCTCGGCTTCGGTCCAGGGTTTTGACGTCTTAGGTTTCGACGACTTTTTCGCGGAAGGCTTTTTTGCCGGAAGCTTGTTCGATGACGCCTTTTTGGGCGAAGGCTTTTTGGGTGAAAGCTTGCGGGTGATTTTGGCCATGATCCGGGTATACTGAGACGTTATGACCGCAGGCAATGATTTTGATCCGGTGCCATCAGAGCCCGAATTGTTTTCGGCGCTGCTGACGCCGCATCGGTCGCTGAACCGCACCGGTTTTCTGGTGCTGATGGGGTTTCTCAGCGTGGTCAGCTTCGCCGCCGGCTTTGCGTTCTGGCTGATGGGAGCATGGCCGGTGTTCGGCTTTTTCGGCCTCGACGTGCTCCTGATCTATTGGGCATTCCGGGTCAATTTCCGCCGCGCCAAGGCCACCGAGGAAATCTCGGTGACGTCTTCGGAACTGCGGATACGGCGGGTCAGCCACCGCGGCCATGTCGTCGAATGGGTGCTCAATCCGCTGTGGGTACAGCTCGACCAGAAGACCCACGCCGAATTCGGCATCGAGAAGCTTTATCTGGTCTCCAGGGGACGCCGGGTTTCGGTCGCGAGCTTTTTGGGGCCGGACGAAAAAGCAAGCTTTGCCAAAGCTTTACTTGCCGCCCTGCAATCCGCCAAGCGCGGCCCGACCTATAACCCGGTATCGTAGACGCTAGATTCTTATTTTGACGCGTTTTCTTTACGCGAACCGGTATCCACGGAGCCTGTCATCGGGCGCGCATTCGCGCGACCCGTTGGCTTGAAAACGCTCTAATCGGAAATCGGGTGGTTTGCACCCCGCGCAGCTCCTACATCAGGCAGCATGATGAACCTTGCAATCGACGACCACCGCCTCACCAAACCCGGCCCGCAGAACGCCGCGCTGCGCGACTATGATTCGGTGCGGCGCGCCATCGCGTTCATTTCGGAACATTGGCGCGCGCAGCCTACCATCGAAGCGATGGCGGATGCGGCCGCCGTGACACCTGACGAGTTGCATCTTCTGTTCCGCCGCTGGGCCGGGTTGACCCCGAAAGACTTCATGCAGGCGTTGACGCTCGATCACGCCAAGGGCCTGTTGCGCGATTCCGCCAGCGTGCTCGATGCCGCGCTCGATTCCGGGCTTTCGGGCCCGGGGCGGCTGCACGATCTGTTCGTCACCCATGAGGCGATGTCGCCGGGCGAATGGAAGAACGGCGGCGCCGGCATGACCTTGCGTTACGGCTTCCATCCCTCGCCATTCGGCACCGCGATCGTGATCGCCAGCGGCCGCGGACTGGCTGGCCTTGCCTTCGCCGATCCCGGCGGCGAGCCCGCCTCGTTCGCCGACATGAAGCGGCGCTGGCCCAACGCCACCTACGTCGAGGACCACGAGGGCACGGCGCCGTTGGCGCAGCGGGTCTTCGACACCAAATTGTGGCGTCCGGATCAACCGTTGCGCGTGGTCCTGATCGGTACCGACTTCGAGGTTCGAGTCTGGGAGACGCTGCTGAAGATCCCGATGGGCCGCGCGGTCTGCTATTCCGACATCGCGACCAACATCCGCAACCCGAAGGCCTCACGCGCGGTCGGTGCCGCGATCGGGCGCAATCCGGTATCGTTCGTGGTGCCCTGCCATCGCGCGCTCGGCAAAGGCGGTGCGCTGACCGGCTATCACTGGGGCATCACCCGCAAGCAGGCGATGCTCGGCTGGGAAGCGGGACAGGTCGGGTTGCAGTGACGAGGGGAATTGTAGGGTGGGTTAGCGAAGCGTAACCCACCGTTCTTGGTGCGTGAAAAGATGGTGGGTTACGCTGCGCTAACCCACCCTACGAATCAAAAATGGTTCTTACGTCGCCAGATCGAGCTTCGAAGCCACCGTCGCATCGGCGTTGAGCCGGTAGATCACGGGAACGCCGGTCGCGAGTTCGCGCTTGAGGATTTGTTCCGGCGTCAGTTTTTCCAGCACCATGATCAGCGCGCGCAGCGAGTTGCCGTGTGCCGCGACCAGGGTGCGTTCCCCGCGCAACACGCCGGGCAGGATCTCCTGCACGTAATAAGGCAGCGTTCGCGCCAGCGTATCCTTCAGGCTTTCGCCGCCGGGCGGCGGCACGTCGTAGGAGCGGCGCCAGATCAACACCTGATCCTCGCCCCATTTCTTGCGGGCGTCATCCTTGTTCAAGCCGGAGAGGTCGCCATAGTCGCGCTCGTTGAGCGCGAGATTGCGGGTGGTCGGCAATCCGGTCTGGCCGATTTCGGCGAGCATCAGATCGAGCGTGTGCTGGGCGCGGGTCAGCACGGAGGTATAGGCGACATCGAACGACAGCCCCTGCGCCTTCAATGTGCGCCCGGCTTGCGTGGCCTCGGCAACGCCCTGCTCGGTGAGATCAGGGTCTTTCCAGCCGGTGAAGAGGTTCTTCAGATTCCATTCGCTCTGGCCGTGACGCACCAGCACGAGAAGGCGATCGCTCATTGCTTCAGTTCCGTTTTCAGTTCGTCAGGATTCGGCATCGCCGAGGCCGAGCACGTCGGCCATCGTGTACATGCCGGGCTTCTTGCCGTGCGCCCACAATGCCGCCTTCAGCGCGCCATGGGCGAAAATCATCCGGTCCTCGGCGTGGTGCGCCAGCGTGATCCGCTCCGACGGCCCGGCAAAGATCACGCTGTGATCGCCGGCCGCGGTGCCGCCGCGCAGCGAGGCGAAACCGATATCGCCGGTCCGCCGCGCCCCGGTAAAGCCGTCGCGGCCGCGCGCCGAGCGTTGCTCGAGCGCGATCTTGCGGCCCGCCGCGGCGGCCTCGCCCAGCATCAGCGCCGTGCCCGACGGCGCGTCGATCTTGGACTTGTGGTGCATTTCCAGAATCTCGATGTCGAAACTCTCGTCGAGCGACCGCGCCACGCGCTTGACCAGGGCCGCCAGCAGATTGACGCCGAGGCTCATGTTGCCCGACTTCACCACGATGGCGCGCGAGGTGACGCTCTTGATCACGGCGTCATCCGAGGACGACAGCCCGGTGGTGCCGATGACGTGAACCAGTCCGCGCTGGGCCGCGATCGCGACATTGGCGATGGTCGCCGCCGGCACCGTGAAGTCGAGAATACCGTCGGCATTGGCCGACAGCGTCCATAGATCGCCTGACAGCTCGACACCGTTGGCGGGCAGGCCCGCCAGCACGCCGGCGTCCTTGCCCAACAGTTCGGAACCCGGCGCCTCCAGCGCGCCGGTCAGCACCGCCCCCGGGGTTTCCGCAATGACGCGCGTCAGCGTCCGGCCCATCCGGCCGCCAGCCCCCGCAACGATCAACCGCATGTCGGCCATGATGTACCCTCTTTACGCCCTATAGCCGGGACCGGCCGTGCCGGCAACCGATCCAGATCTTGCAATCCAAGTCTTGCAATCCAGGCCTTGCAATCCAGGCTTTGCGGATCAGGGCTGCGGCCCGTCAAAGCCCTCGACGACAATCAGTTCAGCGATCGAATGCGGCGTCCGGCGCGTGATGTTCTCCTGGTATTCCGGCGAGCGGTAGCAAGCCAGCGCGGTGTCGTAGTCGGCGAATTCGATCACGACGTTGCGCGAGCGGCTTTGCCCTTCGACGCCGGTAAACTTGCCGCCGCGCACCACATAACGGCCGCCGAATTTCTTGAAGATCGCGGGGTTGGCCGCCGCATAAGCCTTGTAGCCTTCTTCGTTGTGAACATCGACGCGTCCGATCCAGTAACCTTTAGCCATCGGTCTTCTCCCTTTTATTAGTTAAGTCAGTGCCTCGTCAGGCAAGCGCTTTGGCGATCTCCGCCTGGATGGCGTCCGCCGCGGCCCTGGGGTCGGCGGCTTCCAGCACGGGACGGCCTACCACGAGATAATCGGCGCCGGCGGCGATCGCGCGCGCCGGCGTCATGATGCGCTTCTGGTCGCCGGTCGCCGAACCCGCGGGCCGGATGCCCGGCGTCACCAGATGCATCCGGTGGCCGACAATCTTGCGCAGCGAGGCAGCCTCTTCCGGCGAACATACCAGACCGTCGACGCCGAGCACCTGCGCCTGCTGGGCGCGGGCTTCGACCAGATCGGAGACGCCGAGGCGATAACCCGCCGCGTGCAGATCGCCATCGTCATACGAAGTCAGCACAGTGACGGCGAGGATCTTCAGATTCGATCCGGCGCGCGCCTCGACCGCGGCCTTCATGGTCTGCGGATAGGCATGCACGGTGAGGAACGTCGCCCCAAGTTTTGCGATGCTCTCGACGCCGCGCGACACCGTGTTGCCGATGTCGTGCAGCTTGAGATCGATGAAGACCTTTTTGCCGGCACCGGTGAGATGAGCGACCATCGCGAGGCCGCCGGCGTAAGCAAGCTGATAGCCGATCTTGTAGAAGGTGACGCTGTCGCCGAGCCGGCCGATCATCGCCTCCGCGGCGGCCACGTCGGGCAAATCCAACGCGACAATCAACCGGTCCCGGGGAGCGATATTGGTCTGCTGCATTTCACCTCACATCAAGCGTTGGGAAAATTCGATCAACTGCCGCACCAGCCCCTTGATGGCTTCGACATCGGCCGAATGTTTCAAGCGATCCATATCATCATAGGCTTCGGCTGCGAACGACAGCGCGAGCTGGTTCGGAATCACCGTCGCCTGGCAGGCCGCCAGGATCAGCCGCAGCGCCGCCAGCGCCCGCGTCCCGCCCAGGCGGCTGTGCGAGGCCGCCGCGATCGCAAACGCGCGCTCGGCAAATACCTGGCCCCGCGTCTCGCCGGGATCCTGCACGCGCGACACCCAGTCGATCGCATTCTTGACGAGCGCGGGCACCGACGAATTATATTCCGGTGTCACGATCAGCACGCCGTGATGCGCCGACATCATGCGCTTGAGATTGATCGCATGCTTCGGCACGCCCGATTTGGCCTGTAGATCGCCGTCAAAGATCGGCAGTGGGAAGTCGGCGAGCGAGATGCGGGTGACCTCCGCGCCGGCCTGCGCCAGTTCGGCGGCAATGGTGGCCGCCAGCCTCGCATTGAGCGAGCCGGTGCGCAGCGAACCGGGGATCACAAGGATTTTCAACGCGGCCATGACTTATAGCGTTTTTGAGCCAACGGTTCGCGCGGATGCGCGCCCGATGACAGGCTCCGTGGGCACCGGTTCGCGTGAAGAAAACGCGTCAAAACAAGAATCTAGATTCAGGACGAACCTGCGGCGCCAAAGCGCCAGACGGTATCAGCCCTTGCGATACACCCAGACGCGGGCCGGCGGAAGATTCATCCAGATCCGCTCGGACGCCTCGGTGGATACGCCGGGCAGCGATTTCGGGATCGGCGGCGCCACCGAATAGGTGAACTGCACGAACGGCGCACCGGGCGCCAGCGCCAGAAAGGCATCGCGGATCAGTTTCAGGCGCGTCAGCATCGGCTTGGTCACCAGCGGCAGGCCGGAGACCACCGCGGACGCGGGAGCGCCCAGGACCTCCCAGAGCGTGTCGCGCAACGCATAGGCGTCGCCCTGCACGACCTTGGCCTGCGGATAGCGATCACGCAGCAACGCGCAGAAGCCCGGATTATATTCCACCAGCACGAGGCGCTTCTGATCGATACCGCGCTCGATCAGCGCATTGGTGATCGCGCCGGTGCCGGGCCCAAGTTCGACGACCGGCCCTGTGGAGTTGATATCGACATATTGCGCCATGGTGCGCGCCAGCACGCGTCCCGAAGGCATCACCGCGCCCATGTGCAGCGGCTTCTCGATCCACGAACGAAGAAAGCGAACCTCGTCATCGAGACGGAGAGGCTTCTTCAACGCACGCACGGACGATTGCAAAGGCATTGTCGCTACCAGGCGGGACCGCGATCGGGCGGCATGTCAGAATATCGTCATAAAGAGGTATAGGTAGCGGCCGAAACGGTCAAGCCGAATGGCTTCATGCGCGGTCCGCGGAAGTGCGCGGGATTGGGCGATAAGACCATGCGCTATTTGATTTTTTGACGCGGTCCGACGCCGGACCGCACGGCTTCTGCCGGTCGCGTCAGGTATTGGCGCGGTTGCCGAAGAAATCCTTGACCTTGGTGAAGAAACCCGCCGCCTCGGGTTGGGTTGCACCGGACGATAATTTTTCGAACTCGGCGAGCAATTCCTGCTGCTTCTTGGTCAGATTCTGCGGCGTTTCGACCATGACCTGAACATACATGTCGCCGGTCTGGCGCGAGCGCAGCACCGGCATGCCCTTTGATGCGATGCGGAAACGACGGCCCGTTTGGGTTCCGCCAGGGATTTTCACCTTGGTCTGGCCCTTGTCGATGGTCGGCACCTCGAATTCGCCGCCGAGCGCGGCTGACACCATCGAGATCGGCACGCGACAGTGCAGGTCGGCGCCATCGCGCTGGAAGAACTGATGCGTCGCCAGCGACAGGAAGATGTAGAGATCGCCTGACGGACCGCCGCGCACGCCGGCTTCGCCTTCGCCGGCCAGCCGGATACGGGTGCCGTCTTCGACGCCTTGCGGAATATTGACCGACAGGGTCCGTTCGCGCGTCACCCGTCCCGAGCCGGTGCAGGAGGGACACGGATCCTCGATCATCTGGCCGCGGCCCTGGCAGCCCGGACAGGTTCGCTCCAGCGTAAAGAAGCCCTGCGCCTGCCGTACCCGCCCCTGGCCGCCGCACATCGAACAGGTCTTCGGCTTGGTGCCGGCCTTGGCGCCGGTGCCGGAACAGGATTCGCAGGTGACCGACACCGGAATCTCGATCTGGGCGGTCTTGCCGAGAAAAGCCTCTTCCAGCGTGATTTCCATATTGTAGCGCAGATCGGCGCCGCGTTCGCGGCCGCCACCGCGGCCACGCTGCCCGGCCATACCGAACAGATCTTCGAAAATATCCGAAAATGACGAGGCAAAGCCGGCGCCGAAGCCGGGGCCGCCGCCGCCCTGTTCGAACGCGGCATGGCCGAAGCGGTCATAGGCGGCGCGCTTGTCGCCATCCTTGAGCACTTCGTAGGCTTCGTTGATTTCCTTGAAACGGACTTCGCTCGAGGCATCGCCCGGGTTCTTGTCCGGGTGCCATTTCATCGCGAGCTTGCGGAACGCCGCTTTCAGCTTGGAATCGTCCGCGGTCCGTTCAACTTCCAGGGTTTCGTAATAGCAGCGCTTGGTGGACATCAGTCAGATCCGCCCGAAATTCATCGTTCCAGAGGTGGAGCGTTTCGCCAGAGGAGCGAGTTTTGCCGAAGCAACGCGCATGGAAGGATGCCGCTTTCGGCTTAACGAAAAATGACCCCCACCCCATTGAGACGCAGCGCGCGTGCTCTTTGGAATGAGGGCCATGATTCCGTCCGCTTAGGCGGATTTCTTGTTGTTCTTGTCGTCGTCGACTTCGGTGAACTCCGCGTCGACGACGTCATCCTTGGCCGCATCCTTGGCCGCATCGGCTTCGGCCTGCTGCTTGTACATGGCTTCGCCGAGCTTCATCGAAGCCTGCGCCAGCGTGTTGGTCTTGGCCTTGATCGCCTCGGCGTCGTCGCCCTTCAGCGCTTCCTTCAGATCGCTGACGGCGTCTTCGATGGCGCGGCGTTCGCTCTCCTCGACCTTCGAACCATGCTCGGCCAGCGCCTTCTCGGTGGAATGCACCATCCCGTCGGCGTCGTTCTTGGCAACAACCGCCTCGCGGCGCTTCTTGTCGGATTCCGCGTTGGCCTCGGCGTCCTTGACCATCTTCTGGATGTCGGCTTCGGACAAGCCGCCGGATGCCTGGATCCGGATCTGCTGTTCCTTGCCGGTCGCCTTGTCCTTGGCCGAAACGTTGACGATGCCGTTGGCGTCGATGTCGAACGTCACCTCGATCTGCGGCATGCCGCGCGGCGAGGGCGGGATGCCCATCAGGTCGAACTGACCGAGAACCTTGTTGTCGGCGGCCATTTCACGCTCGCCCTGGAAGACCCGGATGGTGACCGCGTTCTGATTGTCCTCGGCGGTCGAGAACACCTGGCTCTTCTTGGTCGGGATCGTGGTGTTGCGATCGATGATGCGCGTGAACACGCCACCCAGCGTCTCGATGCCGAGCGACAGCGGGGTCACGTCGAGCAGCAGCACGTCCTTGACGTCGCCCTGCAGCACGCCGGCCTGGATCGCCGCGCCAATGGCGACGACTTCATCCGGGTTGACGCCCTTGTGCGGCTCCTTGCCGAATAGCTGCTTCACCACTTCCTGGACCTTGGGCATGCGGGTCATGCCGCCGACCAGCACCACTTCGCCGATTTCGGCGGCGGTGAGGCCCGCGTCCTTCAGCGCCTTGCGGCACGGGTCGATGGTCTTCTGAACCAGATCGTCGACCAGCGCCTCGAACTTCGAGCGCGTCAACTTCATCGTCAGATGCTTCGGTCCGGTCTGGTCGGCCGTGATGAACGGCAGATTGATCTCGGTCTGCGTGGTCGACGACAATTCGATCTTGGCCTTTTCGGCGGCCTCCTTCAGGCGCTGCAAGGCAAGCTTGTCGTTGCGCAGGTTGATGCCCTGCTCCTTCTGGAACTCGTCGGCCAGATAGCTGACGAGCCGCATGTCGAAATCTTCACCGCCCAAAAATGTATCGCCATTGGTCGACTTCACCTCGAACACGCCGTCGCCGATCTCGAGGATCGAGACGTCGAAGGTGCCGCCGCCGAGATCGTACACCGCGATGGTGCCGGTCTTGGTTTTGTCCAGACCGTAGGCCAAGGCGGCCGCGGTCGGCTCGTTGATGATGCGCAGCACTTCAAGGCCGGCGATCTTGCCGGCGTCCTTGGTGGCCTGACGCTGCGCGTCGTTGAAATAAGCCGGGACGGTGATGACGGCCTGATCGACCTTCTGGCCGAGATGGGCTTCCGCGGTCTCTTTCATCTTCTGCAGAATGAAAGCGGAGACCTGCGAAGGCGAATAGCTCTTGCCGTCGGCTTCGACCCAGGCGTCGCCGTTGGATGCCTTGACGATCTTGTAGGGGACGAGCTTCTTGTCCTTCTCGACCATTGGGTCGTCATAGCGGCGGCCGACAAGGCGCTTGACCGCAAAGAAGGTCCGCTCGGGGTTGGTCACCGCCTGACGCTTGGCCGGCTGGCCGACGAGGCGCTCGCCGTCATCGCTGAAGGCGACAATGGACGGGGTCGTCCGCATGCCCTCGGCGTTCTCAATGACCTTCGACGTCTTGCCATCCATTACGGCAACGCACGAATTCGTGGTGCCGAGATCGATACCAATGACCTTTCCCATGGTCCTCATATCCTTCTTTTTGCGGCAGGTTGGCTGGGCCCTGACGGCGCACCTAACCGAACCCCCAACGATCAATTACTCGCGATATTGCGACGGTGAGCCTCATATAGGAGGGGGGGCAGGGCCTGCAAGGACTGAGCGCAACCTTGAGCCCCTAAAACCGGCCTCCGTGAAAGATAGTGTCCTGATCCGGCAGGGCCGGGCCGCGGCACGCAAAGCCTTGGGGCAGGCCGGCACCAAGATGCCCCTGCCACGATGCCCATACCCAGTTGTCCCTGGGGCGCTCGTTCGGCATCCAGCAGACCACCGGTTAACGGAACGGATGGCACCAGATCGCCCGATCGTCGTTGCCCGATCGCTTCCTGGCTGTCGCCGGAACGGCAAAGCAGCTAAAAGCGGCCGGATCGGAAACGTGGCCACCCCCACCCGAACCGCATCCGGCCGACCATTGAACGGCCTCAATGCCAACCCAGTAGACTTTTCATGAAGCTTATTCGACTTTTGCGACTCTTGTCCGCGGCCACCTTGCTGGTGGCTGCCTTCAGCCCCGCTCTTGCCGCGGATCCGATCTTTCCCCCGGGGGTCCGGGTCGGCATGACGCCGCTGGTGGGCCTGATGCCTGCCAAGACCTTCACCGGATTTGAAACCGAAGACCATGGCGTCAAGGTGCTGGTGGCCGAGCTTCCGGCCGACGCCTATACCGAAGTCATGAACGCCTTCAAGGCGAACCCGGCCGGCACTGCCGGGGTCAAGCCCGAGAGCATCGAGACCGCGGCCGGCACCGCCTACTACACCGTCGAAACCGGGATGAACGGCACCACCAGCGTGCGGCGCTATTCGATGATCGTGTCGGGCGGCACCTTCTCCGGCTATATCGCCGTGCAGGTTCCCGAAAATGTCGCGAAAATCTACACCGATGAAGCGGTGCGGCAGATGTTCGCCACGGCGGTGATCCGCAAGCAGGTTCCGGTCGAGGAGCAGCTTGCGCAATTGCCGTTCAAGCTCGCCACGCTCGCCGATTTCAAGAATGTACGCGCGCTCCCGCCCGGCACAGCCGTCCTTCTCGCCGACGCCGATGAAACCACCGGTTTCGAACCCGCCCCCTTCATGGTGATCGGCCTGATCGGAACCTCACCGACACTGCCGGAAGATCGTAGTCGCTTTGCGCAGGAGACCGTGACCCAAATTCCCGGCGTGCGGGAAGCGCGCATCACGACGTCCGAACCGATCCGGATCGACGGCAGCCCCGGATATGAGACGCGCATCAACGCGATCAGCGGCAAGGACAATACCCCCGTGACCATCGTGCAATGGCTGCGATTCGGCGGCTCGGCGGTGATGCGGATCATCGGCAGCACCCCGCGCGACCAATGGGAAACCGCGTTCCCGCGTTTCCGCGCCGTGCGTGACGGCATTCAGCCGCGCTGACTTCCAAAATCTCCGATTCAAGACCGCCGATTGGTGGCCTGCGGAGGAATCTGCCAAGGAACTGCCAGGCAATCTGGCAAGAAATCCGGCAAGGCCGCCCAACATTCGATCCGGTGGCGGGCCTCAATCCGCTTTACGCTTGCCCGGCGATTTGATTTGCTTGGGCGATCTTTTGCGGGGAGCAACGCCATGTTGGATCGTAGACGGATTTTGACAGGTCTCGGCACGACCGTTCTCGCGGGCTGCCTTTCAAGCGAAATTCGCGCAGCGCCGATCAAGCCCGATGACGGCTCGGCGCTTTTGGTCATCGATGTGCAGAATTGTTTCCTGCCCGGCGGCAGTCTTGCCGTAAAGGACGGCGAACAGGTCGTTCCCGTCATCAACCGCATCGCCAAGGGGTTTGCCAATGTGGTGATGACGCAGGACTGGCACACGGCGGGGCACGTCTCGTTCGCATCCGCCCATGCGGACAAAAAGCCGTTCGAGATCATCGATCTGCCCTACGGCAAGCAAATGCTGTGGCCCGATCACTGCGTGCAGGGAACCGATGGCGCGTCGCTGTCGAAGGACATTTCGATCCCGCAGGCCGAGTTGATCATTCGCAAGGGCTTCCACAAGGACGTGGACAGCTATTCGGCCTTCACCGAGGCCGATGGCAAGACCACGACCGGGTTGGAGGCCTATCTTAAAGCGCGCCAGGTGAAGCGGCTGTTCGTGGCGGGATTGGCCACCGATTTCTGCGTCGCGTGGACCGCGCTCGATGCCCGCAAGGCCGATTTCGAAACCTACGTGGTGGAAGACGCCTGCCGCGGTATCGACACCCAGGGCTCCCTTGCCAAGGCCTGGGCCGATATGGCCAAGGCCGGTGTCAAGCGGATCCAGTCCGCCGATATCGCGGTTTAGCGTCGCCTGCTCTAATTGGTCTCGGAAGCCGGAGCGGCCTTTGCGCCGCCCTTGGCGACCGCGACCAGCGCCGGGCGCAGCACCCGTTCGCCGATCATGTAGCCAGCCTGCACGACCTGAACCACCGTGCCTGATGGCACTGAGGTATCGGGGACCTCATACATCGCCTGCTGGAAATTCGGATCGAACTTCTCGCCGGCCGGATCGAATTTCTTGACGCCGTTCTTCTCCAGCGTGTTGAGCAGCGAACGCTCGGTCAGCTCGACACCTTCCATCAGCGCCTTCAGGCCGGGATCGGCGCTGGCTTTCGCTTCGGCCGGAACCGCATCGAGCGCGCGCTGCAGATTGTCGGCGATATCGAGAACGTCGCGTGCAAATCCGGTGATGCCATAGATTCGCGCGTCGGCTACCTCGCGCGCGGTGCGCTTGCGCAGGTTTTCCATCTCCGCCAGCGTCCGCAACATCTTGTCGCGCGATTCGGCGGCTTCCTTCGTCAACGCCTCCACCGAGCCTTCCTCGGGATCGTCGGGCATGATGTAGGGCTTGGAAACCACGGGCTCGGCGGTATCAGCCGGATCGTCGTTTTGCCGGTTCGGATCGGTCATGGATTGCCTTCTCGAAAAAATCGCGTCTGGGTCAAATGGTGAAGCTGGTGGCCCGGATATCGTGCTTTGAGCGCCGAAAATCAAGCGCAACCCGACCTGACCTGTGACCTGGCCGGCCGGATCAGCCGCCCAGCATCTGGCTGACGATCCGGGCCGCATAATCCACCGTCGGGATCACCCTGGCATAGTTCAGCCGCGTCGGCCCGATCACGCCGAGAACCCCGACGATATGGCCGGCACCATCGCTGTAGGGCGCGATGATGGTCGAGGAACCGGACAGCGAAAACAGCTTGTTTTCCGAGCCGATGAAAATCCGCACGCCTTCGGCACGTTCCGCACGGCCCAACAGATCAATCACGCCGCGTTTGGTCTCGAGATCGTCGAACAGCCGTCTGACGCGCTCCAGATCGTCCAGCGCATGCAAATCCTCCAGCAAATTGGCGTGACCGCGCACGATCAATTGGCGGTCTTCGTGCGCGCCACCGGACCAGCTCGCGAGCCCCGCGGCGATCACCTTCTGCGTCAACTGATCGAGTTCGGCGCGGTCCTGCGTCAGCGCGGTTTCGAGCTCGAGGCGCGCTTCCGCCAGCGTCCGTCCCCGGATCCGCGCATTGAGAAAATTGGTGGCCTCCGTCAACGCCGACGAGGGAACGCCAGGTGGCAGCGTCAGCACGCTGTTCTCGACCTGGCCGTCCTCGCTGACCAGCACCACCAGAGCTTTTTCCGGCTCCAGCCGCACGAATTCGATGTGTTTCAGCCGCGAATTGGATTTGGCGGTCAGCACCACCGCCGCGGCGCGGGTCAGGCCGGACAGCCGGGTCAAGGCTTCGCCGAGCGCCGCCTCGACCGATTGCGCCCGGCCGACCGACGCGAGTTGGGTCTGAATCGATTGCCGCTCCGGCTCGGTGAGATCGCCGACCTGCATCAGGGCATCGACAAAGAAACGCAGGCCGAGTTCGGTGGGAAGCCGGCCAGCCGAGGTATGCGGCGCATAGACGAGGCCCAATTGTTCCAGATCCGACATCACGTTGCGGACCGAGGCCGGCGACAGCGGCACCGCGATCAGCCGCGAAATGTTGCGCGAGCCGACAGGTTCGCCGGTCGCGAGGTAACTCTCGACGATTTGACGAAAAATGTCGCGCGAGCGCTCGTTAAGCTGGGCAAGGCCGGCATGCGGCGCGATCAGGCCGATCGGATCGTGGTGGGCCAATGACTACTCCTCACAGCTTTCCCTAATCTGTCGATCCGCAGGCCCCATGACAAGCCGCGATTGCTGCCGAAAGGGCGGCCAAGTGACTGCCAAGGGCCTTGCCGCACCCCGCTCCCGCTCCTACAAGCACCGCCAGTCATTAACTGCTGAATTTTCCGGAGGATTCCCCATGCGGCCAAGCCGCCGTGCGCCCGACGAACTGCGCCCCGTGTCGCTGGAACGCGGCGTCGTCAAATATGCCGAGGGTTCCTGCATGGTGAAATTCGGCGACACCCATGTGCTGGTGACGGCGACGCTGGAAGAGCGGCTGCCGCCCTGGCTCAAGGGCCAGGGCCGGGGTTGGGTCACGGCCGAATACGGCATGCTGCCGCGGGCGACCCTGGAGCGCACCCGCCGCGAAGCCTCCGCCGGCAAGCAAAACGGTCGTACCGTTGAAATCCAGCGCCTGATCGGCCGTTCCCTGCGCGCCACCGTCGATCTGGTGGCGCTTGGCGAACGCCAGATCACCGTCGACTGCGACGTGATCCAGGCCGATGGCGGCACCCGCACCGCCTCGATCACCGGCGCCTGGGTCGCCCTGGCCGACTGCATCGGCTGGATGAAAACCCGCAACATGATCAAGGGCAACGTGCTGCGCGACAATGTGGCGGCGATTTCCTGCGGCATCTATGGCGGTACGCCGGTGCTCGACCTGGATTATGCCGAGGATTCCGAGGCCGACACCGACGCCAATTTCGTGATGACCGGCGATGGACGCATCATCGAGGTGCAGGGCACCGCGGAAAAGACCCCGTTCTCGCAGGACGAGTTCCTGGCGCTGATGGCCTTGGCGCGCAAAGGCGTGGCGCGGCTGGTCGATCTGCAAAAAATGGCCGTGGCGTGATTTTGGATCACGCCATTTTAGATCACGCCGTTTTAGATTACGTCTTGGCTGTCGTAGACTAGCGCGCACATGCCCCGTCGAATCACCGGCCGATTAGTGATCGCGACCCATAATCCCGGCAAGCTTGCCGAGATGCGCGAACTGCTGGCGCCCTACGGCATCGAGGCGGTGTCGGCAGGTGAACTCGGCCTTGGCGAACCCGATGAGACCGGCACGACCTTCCAGGCTAACGCCCGGATCAAGGCGGTCGCCGCGGCACAAGCGGCGAAGTTACCTGCCTTCGCCGACGATTCCGGCCTCGTGGTCGAGGTGCTCGATGGCGCACCCGGGATTTACTCGGCGCGCTGGGCCGGATCATCAAAGGATTTCACCGGCGCGATGACGCGGATCGAGCGTCTGTTGCAGGAACGTGGCGCGACCACGCCCGGCCAGCGCAAAGCGCATTTCGTGTCCGCGCTGTGCGTGGCCTGGCCCGACGATCATCTCGAGGAAGTCGAAGCCCGCGCAGACGGCACGCTGGTATGGCCGCCGCGCGGCGGCGCTGGCTTCGGCTACGATCCGGCGTTCCTGCCGGACGGGCACAGCCGAACCTTCGGTGAAATGACCAGCATCGAGAAACACGGCCTGCCGCCGCTCGGCCTCGGGCTGTCGCATCGCGCCCGCGCCTTCGTCAAACTGGCGGAGATTTGCCTTGAACCGCGCTGACAAAGAAGCCTTCGGCGTTTACCTGCACTGGCCGTTTTGCCTGTCGAAATGCCCGTATTGCGATTTCAACAGCCATGTCCGGCACGACCCCATCGACGAAGAGCGCTTCGCCCGCGCGTTCGCGCGCGAGATCGAAACCACCGCGGCGCGCTCGCCCGGCCGCGAGGTGTCGTCGATCTTTCTCGGCGGCGGCACGCCGTCGCTGATGCAGCCAAAGACGGTCGGCGCCATTCTGGATGCGATCGGAAAATACTGGCGTGTCGCCGACGATGCCGAAGTCACGCTCGAAGCCAACCCGACCAGCGTCGAGGCGACGCGATTTCGCGGCTATCGCAGCGCCGGCGTCAACCGGGTCTCGCTCGGCGTGCAGGCGCTGGACGACGCGTCGCTGAAAGCGCTCGGACGTCTGCATACCGCGCGCGAAGCGCTCGATGCGGTGGCGATCGCGCGCAGCGCATTCGATCGCTATTCATTCGATTTGATTTACGCCCGGCCCGACCAGACGCCGCGGATGTGGGCCGATGAATTGAAGCTGGCGATCGCCGAAGCCGCCGAGCATTTGTCGCTCTATCAGCTCACCATCGAAGAGGGCACGCCGTTCTTCGGGCTGCATGCCGCGGGCAAGCTGAAAACACCTGACGAGGCCGTCGCACGGGCGCTGTACGACGTCACGCAAGAGGTTTGCGCGCAGCACGGCCTGCCGTCCTACGAGATCTCCAATCACGCGCGCCCAGGTGCTGAATGCAAACATAATCTGGTGTACTGGCGCGGCGAGGAATATGCCGGCATTGGCCCCGGCGCGCATGGTCGGCTTGATATTGATGGCACCAGACACGCGATCGCCACCGAAAAACGGCCCGAGGCCTGGCTGATGCGGGTCGAGGCCAACGGCCATGGCGTCGTCACCGACGATCTTCTCAACAGCGAAGAACGCGCCGACGAATTCCTGCTGATGGGGCTGCGGCTCAACGAGGGCATCGATCCCAGGCGCTACACGGCGCTGTCAGGCCGCACGCTCGATCCCAAGCGTATCGCGCTGTTGCGCGAAGAAGGCGCCATCACCGTCGATGCCGACGGGCGATTGAGGGTGACGCAGGCGGGATTTCCGGTACTCGATGCCGTGGTGGCGGATCTGGCGGCGTAATTACGCGCCAAAACTCTTTTAAGCGCCGAAGCTTTTGGGCGATCCCGCGACCGGCGCGCCGCCGCCCGAATTCACGCGCATGACGGCAAGGCCGCGCTCGTTGGTGCCGTCGGAGCGAAAGCGAAACAGCCCGTCGATGCCGGCAAAGCCGGATGGGTTGGTCAGCACCTCGGGCGAAAACCGCTGTCCGCCCTGGGTTCGCGCCAGGGCAGCGACCAGCGCCACCGCGTCATAGGCCAACGTCGCGGTGCGCACCGGATCCGAACCATATTTGGCGCGGTAGCGGCCGGAAAAGCTGCGGAAACCGGACGGATCCGGCGCCGCATAAAGCCCGCCTTGCAGATTCGGGCTCGCGAATACCCGCGGATTGTCCCAAAGCCCAGTGCCGAGCAGCTGGATATTCTTTAAGTTGGCGCCGGCCGCGGTCAACGCATCGGCCATCGCCACCACCGAATCGCCGTCGTCGGCGATGAACAGTGCGTCGGCGGAGCCGAGCGCCTGCGCCACGCTCCGTGCCGCGCTGGCACGATCGGCGCCATATTTTGCCAACGACACGACGCGTCCGCCTCGGCGGCCGACGGCCTGCTGGAAGGCCGCTTCCACCACATTGCCATAGGCGTTCTCGGGCAGCAGCGCGGCAAAGGATTTCTTGCCGATGCTGGCCGAATATTCGACGATCCGGTTGACGTCGGACTCCGGCAGGAAACTCAGGAGGTAGACGCCACGTCCGGCGACGCTCGAATCGGTCGAGAACGCAATCACCGACACGCCCCGGGCGCGCGCCAGTTGCGCCGTCGCCGGAACCGACAGCGCGAACAGCGGGCCCAAAATGATCTCCGCGCCCTCATCGAGGGCCTGCTGGGTGCCCTGCTGCGCACCTTGCGCACTGCCGCCGTCATCCTTGATCAGGAGCTGGACGTTGGGATTCTGGAATTCCGCCAGCGCCATCTCGGCGGCATTTTTCATCGACTGCGCGGCGACGCCGGCGTTGCCCGACGCCGATAGCGGCAGCACCAGGCCGACCTTGACCTGCCCGTTCCCGACCGCCTGCGGCTGTTGCTGTGGTCCGGCCGGACCGGGCGCCGGTTCGGGCGAACTGAACGGATTGGAGAACTGGTTGAGGCTCTGCTGCACCCCGGCGCAGGCCGAAAGCAGCGGCGCGCCAAGGATCAAGCCGACCGCCGACCGCCGGGTCGCGCCGGCAGGCTTGGCCCCTCGGGACTGAGTTTCCCCAGTCGGAGGCTTGGTATTGAGCGGGCCCACCATCACTTCTCTTCTCTTGACCGACCGGAATCGGCCCAAACCTCACCCTCGTAGCGATCAGGGGCGTGGATTCAGGCATATTGTCGGCGAATAGTTAACCAAAACAAAAGGATTATGATCCTGTGACTTAAGCGCCAGTCGCAGGAATTATACCCCGCAGCCTGGTGCGCGGCATCCCTGCCTGCCTTCCAAAACCACCCCGTTGTGGCGCAAGCGCTGCGTCCCCTCTAGATTGGGACGATGCGCGCAAAAACCAACTCTATATACGGATCGGAAGACGCCGAAGGTTCTGCCGACCGGACATTTTCCTTGGGCAGCCACGTCCTGACCGCGCCGAAAGCCACCCCGGGCCTGCATCTGGTCGCGACCCCGATCGGCAATCTCGGCGACATTACCTTGCGGGCGCTGGAAACCCTGGCGGGCGTCGACATCATCGCCTGCGAAGACACCCGCATCACCCGGCGGCTGACCGAACGCTACGCGATCTCGGCGCTGCTGAAACCCTATCACGAACATAATGCCGCGCTGGCGCGGCCGAAAATCCTGGAACGGCTGGCGCAGGGCGCCTCGATCGCGCTGGTTTCGGATGCCGGAACCCCCTTGATCTCCGATCCCGGCTTCAAGCTGGTCCGCGAGGCCTGCGCGGCGGGCTTTCAGGTCACCGCCTTGCCCGGCCCCTCTTCGGTGCTGACCGCGCTGGCGGTGGCAGCGCTGCCGACCGACCGGTTTTTCTTCGAAGGCTTTCTGCCGCCGAAGCAAACCGCACGTCGGGCACGGCTGACGGAACTGGCGCGGATCGACGCCACGCTGGTGATGTTCGACTCCGGCAACCGGGTGCAGGACACGCTGGCCGATCTCGCCGGCATCATGGGCGACCGCGATGCCGCGATCTGTCGCGAAATGACCAAACTGCACGAGGAGATCAAGCGCGGGCCGGTGTCGCAGTTGGCGCAGGCGGCCGACACGCTGGAGACCCGTGGCGAATTCGTGCTGGTGATCGGCCCGCCGGCCGGCACCGCGGTCATGGCTGCCGACGAACTGGACGAGCTGTTGCTCAATTCGCTGCGGCACGACAGTGTCAAGGATGCCGTCGCCCATGCGGTCGAGCTTTCGGGGCGGCCACGGCGCGAGATTTATGCCCGCGCGCTCGAACTATCGAAGCGGCGCGATCCGGAAAATGACGATGGCCAAAACCAGTAATATCAAGACGAGTAATGCCGGCGACATCGGCGCCGAAGCCAAGGCGACCAAGACCGCCGCACCGGCGCGCGTCGCGGCGTTTCGCACCGGCGTTTCGGCGGAGGCCTGCGCCGCGGCCTATCTGATGGCCAAGGGCTATCGCATCCTGGCCAGGCGTTTTCGCACGCCCTTTGGCGAGATCGACCTGGTGGCCCGGCGCCGTAACGTGGTGGCCTTTGTCGAGGTCAAGGCACGCGCCACGCTCGACGCCGCCGCCTACGCCGTCACTCCGCGGCAGCAGCGACGCATCATCGATGCCGCGCAGGCCTGGCTGATGGCGCATCCCGAACATGCCGAATTTGATCTGCGTTTCGACGCCATGCTGATTGCGCCGCGGCGTCTGCCGCGCCATCTGTTAGCAGCCTTCGACGCCAGCACCTGAGATCCCCCTAACCTTTCGGACCCCCCCATGAAACTGAATGTCGCCGTCCAGATGGACCCCATCGCGCGGATCAACATCCGCGGCGATTCGACCTTTGCGCTGCTGCTGGAGGCGCAAAAGCGCGGCCACGGGCTGTCCTATTACACCCCCGACAAGCTCTCGCTGCGCAGCGAGGAGCTGGTCGCGCCGGTGCAGGTGCTGACCGTCCGCGACGAGGTCGGCGACCACTTCACCTTGGGCGAGCCCCGCCGCGAGCCGCTCGCAGCGTTCGACGTCGTCCTGCTGCGGCAGGACCCGCCGTTCGACCTCGCTTACATCACCTCGACGCATTTGCTCGAGCGCATCCATCCCAGGACGCTGGTGGTGAACAATCCGGCCAGCGTGCGCAACGCGCCGGAAAAGATATTCGTGATGGATTTTCCGCAGCTGATGCCGCCGACGCTGATCTCGCGCGACCTCGACGAGATCAACGCATTCCGCGACGAGCACGGCGCGGTGGTGATGAAGCCGCTGCACGGCCATGGCGGCGCCGCGGTGTTTCGGGTGATGCCGCAGGACATGAATTTCGGATCATTGTTCGACATGTTCTCCGTCACCTTCCGCGAACCCTGGGTGATCCAGCGTTTTCTTCCCGAGGTGAGGCATGGCGACAAGCGCATCATCCTGGTCGATGGCGAATTCGCCGGCGCGGTCAATCGCGTGCCGGCCGCGGATGACCTGCGCTCCAACATGGTGCGCGGCGGTGCGGCACAAGCCACCGAGCTGTCGGCGCGCGAACGTGAGATCTGCGCCACGCTCGGCCCGAAGCTGCGCGAGCGCGGATTGTTGTTCGTCGGCATCGACGTGATCGACGGCAACCTCACCGAGATCAACGTGACCTCACCGACCGGCATCCGCGCCATCGCCCGGCTCGGCGGTCCGGACATCGCGGCGAAGATCTGGGACACCATCGAGGCGAAGCGGGCGAAAGCCTGATTCAGCGCGGCCCGGCACGGCATCGAGATGATTGAAGACATCGGCGCCGGTTTTTTTCGCGCGCCGGTGATCGCCGTATCGGCGGCCGCCGCGACGCCGACGGCCGGTGTGCGCCCCGGCTGACGCGCACGCCGACAGGGCCCGCGGATGCGGTCTCAAGCATAACGCTTCGTTTACCATGGAGACAAAACTCCAAATACCTTCGGCAAACTCTTTCGCCTCTCAAGATGGCTTACACTTTTGCTGCTGCTTACTCCTGTCCGGGGAAACGCTCGGCTGCCACTGCCATGCAGTTCGAGCTTTCCGGCGTAAGAGTAGCCAGTAAAGCGTATGTATACCGCACGTATTATCGTCCTGATCATCGCCCTGGGGGCCGGCGGCATCGCCGCGTATCTCGCAAGCGGCAGCGTTCCTGACAACAAGCCTCGTCTGGCCGAGCCGGTCACGCAACTGCAAACCGTGGACGTTCTGATTGCGAAGGCCGATATCGGCCTCGGCCAATCGGTCAAGCCCGAGGATATTCAGTGGCAGGCCTGGCCGGCGTCGACCGCCAGCAGCACCTTCATCCGCCGTAGCGAACGGCCTGACGCAACCAAGCAGATTATTGGCTCGATCGCGCGCTCGCCATTCATCATCGGCGAGCCGATTCGCGAACAGAAGCTGGTGAGGGCCGATGGCTCCGGCTTCATGGCCGCGATCCTGCCCACCGGCATGCGCGCCGTTTCCACCGACATCTCCCCGGAGACCGGCGCCGGCGGCTTCATTCTTCCCAACGACCGGGTCGACGTCATTCTCTCAAAGCACGACAAGAATCCGGACGCCCACGCCGGCAGCACCGACGTCGTCAACTCGGAAACCGTGCTGAGCAACATTCGCGTTCTCGCCATCGACCAGGCGCCGAAGGAAAAAGACGGTCAGAACAGCGTGATCGGCAAGACCGTGACGCTCGAGTTGAAGCCCGAGCAGGCCGAGACGCTGATGCGCGCGCGCCAGAGCGGCACGCTGTCGCTGGCGCTGCGCAGCATCGCCGACGTCAATATCGTCGAGAGCAACGCCGACGAGCGCAAGCGCAGCGATAGCGTCAATGTCATCCGCTACGGCGTCTCGACGCCGACGACCGCACAGAAGTGATCAAGACACAGAAGTGACTAAAAGGACGACCGATATGCACTGCAGGGGAAATCAGCCGATGGTGCGGGCCTTACTGTCCCGCGCCCTGTCGTTCTCAGCCGTCACGGCGCTGACGCTTAATCTGGCCCTGCTGGCCGTTACGGCGAGCGATGCCCGCGCGACAGAAGCCAATGCCGTCGTCGGCAACCAGAAAATGCGCTTTCTGGCGCTCGGCATCGGCAAATCCGTGGTGCTCGATTTGCCGCGCGACATCAAGGATGTGCTGGTCGCCAATCCCAAGGTTGCAAACGCGATCGTTCATTCCGCGCAGCGCGCCTATGTCATCGGCTCCGAGGTCGGCCAGACCAATATCGTGTTCTTCGATTCCGAGGGCCAGCAGATCGCCGCCTACGACATCGCCGTCACGCGCGATCTCAACGGCGTACGCGCCGCACTCAAGCAGACATTGCCGAACGCCGATATCCGGATCGAAGGCCTCGGCGACGGTGTGGTCCTGACCGGCTCGGTAGCCAGTCCGATCGAAGCCCAGCAGGCCGGCGATCTTGCCGCGCGGCTGGTCGGGAGCGCCGACAAGGTCGCCAACAACATCGCCGTCCGAAGCCGCGATCAGGTGATGTTGAAAGTCACCGTCGCCGAGGTCCAGCGCTCGATCATCAAGCAGATGGGCATCGATCTCAGCGCCAAGCTGAATGTCGGCAACTCGATCGTGACCTTCAACAATTCGAATCCGTTCACGGCGAACAACGGACCGCTGGTGTCCGGCAACGGCGTGCTGGGATCGTTCGGAACCAACCCGTCGGTCCAGGCCACGTTGCGGGCGATGGAAAGCGCAGGCCTGGTGCACACCCTGGCCGAACCGAATTTGACGGCGATTTCCGGCGAGTCCGCGACCTTTATCTCCGGCGGTGAATTTCCCATTCCGACCGGCGTGACATGCCAGACGACGACGGCGGGCGCGATCGGACAATGCGTCCAGACGGTGGCCTTCAAGAAATTCGGTATCTCGCTCAACTTCACGCCGGTGGTGCTGTCCGAGGGGCGGATCAGCCTGCGGGTGATGACCGAAGTGTCGGAAGTTTCCAGCGAGAACGCGTTGACCGGCGGTGCCAACGGCAGCACGATTCCTTCGATCAAGACCCGCCGCGCTGAAACGACGCTGGAGATTCCGTCCGGTGGTTCGATGGCGATGGCCGGCCTGATCCAGGAGCAGACCAAGCAGGCCGTCAACGGCATGCCCGGTATCGACTCCATCCCTGTGCTTGGACAACTTTTCAGAAGCCAGGACTTCGTCAACAACGAAACCGAATTGATGGTCCTGGTGACGCCCTATGTTGTTCGCGCGGTTGCCCAGAAGGAGCTGTCGCGCCCGGACGACGGGTTTGCGCCTGCATCCGATTCTCAATCAGCCCTGCTGGCCCGCATCAACCGGATTTACGGGGCATCTGGCCGCGTCGAACAGGTCGCGGGCTACCCGTGCCATTTTGGCTTTATCACCGACTAAGCGGAGCGACCCGTCCATCACGGGAACGAGGACCGAACGATGACAAATAAAATGCCGATCGATCGCCATCGAAGCCTGTGCCTGCTGGGCGCCCTCGCCGCGCTTTCAATGGCATTGGGCGGATGCAACAATACCGGCGGCGAAGTCATAACCGCCAGCGTTCCTGACGATTATCGCCTGCGTCACCCGATCGCGATCGAAGAGAGAAACCAATCGGTCGTGGTTTTCGTCGGGCACGCACGCGGCGGTCTGTCGGCATCGCAACGCGCCGATGTGATCGGACTGGCGCAAAACTGGCGCCGTGAAGCAACCGGCGCGATCGTTGCCGATGTGCCGGTCGATACCCCGAACGCGGCAGCGGCGGCCGATGCGTTTCGTGAAATTCGATCGCTGCTGGCGGCAGCCGGCGTGCCGTCGCACGGCATTACGGTCCATCATTATCAACCGGACGATCCCCGGCTGTTCGCGACAATCCGGCTGAACTATCCGAAAATCGCGGCGGTGGCCGGGCCCTGCGGGGTGTGGCCCGACGATCTCGGACCGTCCATCGACAACAGGGCCTATTCCGAAAACAAGCAGTATTACAATTTTGGCTGCGCCAACCAGCGCAACCTCGCCGCGATGATCGACAACCCGGCGGATCTCGTGCAACCGCGGCCTGAAACCCCTGCCTACACCGCGCGGCGCACCGAAGGATTCGACAAATATCGCAAGGGCAATCCGACCGCGACCGTCTACCTCGATGCCGACAAGGCCAAACTCAGCGACGCAGGCAAATGATCCATCACATCGGTCAAGATCACGAAGAAGAGCCGCACCTCACGGCGACTGCGAACGACCACATCGCCCCCGCGCCGCGGGTGTCGGTGCAGGCCTATTGCGAAACCGAGAACACCGCCGCCATGGTGCGCGCGGCGGCTGACGATCGTCGCCTCGGCAAGGTCCGTCTTTCGGTTCATATGGGCGGCATGGCGGCCGCCATCGACGCCTATCACACGATGCCGACGCCGAACGTGATCATTCTGGAAACCGAAGGCCACAGCGATATCCTGGCCAACCTCGATCAACTCGCAACCGTGTGCGACCCCGGAACCCGCGTCGTCGTGATCGGAACTGCCAATGATGCCGCGCCGTATCGCGAACTGGTGCGCCGGGGTGTCAACGACTACGCCATCGGACCGGTGCAAACCATCGATGTGGTGCGTTCGATTTGCAGCCTGTTCTCGGCCTCGGAGGCGGTAACCGCCGGCCGGATCATCGCGGTCGTCGGCGCCAAAGGCGGGGTCGGCTCATCCACCGTCGCCCACAATGTGGCCTGGGCGATCGCCCGCGACCTCGCGCTGGATTCCGTCGTCATCGATCTCGACCTGGCGTTCGGCACCGCGGGCCTCAATTACAATCAGGATCCGTTGCAGGGCATCGCCAACGCGGTGTTCTCGCCCGACCGGCTTGATACCGCGGTTGTCGACCGCCTGCTGACGAAACGCACCGAGCATCTCAGCCTGCTGGCGTCGCCGGCCTCGCTCGAACAGGTCTACGATTTTGGCACCGACGCGTTCGATTCGATCTTCGATACGTTGCGCATGACCACCCCCTGTATCGTGCTTGATATCCCGCACCAATGGTCGGGATGGACCCGGCGCGCATTGGTCGGCGCGGATGATATCCTGATCGTTGCCGAGCCGGACCTCGCCAATTTGCGCAATACCAAGAACATGCTGAACCTGCTGAAGGCGTCGCGGCCCAACGACCGCATGCCGCTGTATTGTCTCAACCAGGTCGGCATGCCGAAGCGGCCGGAGATCGACGCGCGCGGATTCGCCAAGACCGTCGAGAGCCAGCCGATCGCTTCTATTCCGTTCGACTCGCGAATGTTCGGCATGGCGGCCAATAACGGCCAGATGATCGCCGAAATCTCGGCCAACCATCGCATCGCCAAGACCTTTCTGGAGGTCGCGCGACGGTTGACGGGCCGCGCCGATACCAAAAAGCCGCAGCGTTCCCTGATATCGCCGATTATGGATCGATTCCGCGGGAAGAAGACCCGGAAGATTGTTGCGTGAGACGTTTCCGGATCGTGTTCTGAGCGGTCATTGAAGGCGTCAAGCGGCGCCTGTCTTGCGATGCATCACTCTCGATGGATCACTTGGTCCGCTCGGCAGCCGCGATCGGTATCTTCTCGACGTCCGAGCGCGCGTTATCCTTCTTCGACAGCAATCGCCTCAGATAGGTGACATTGGCCGCCGCTTCCTCGGGCGGCCGGCCGGCCTTCACGATGGTTTCGGCCTCGGCAAAACGGCCCTGCAGACCGACCGCCAATGCCAGATTCAGCCGCACGCGCGGATCGGCATCCGCATGGCTGTTGGCGCGGCGCAGGGTTTCCTCCGCTTTGGGCAGATCTTTTGAAAGAACGTAGGAAAGCCCCAGGTTGGACAGCACCGACGGTTCGTCGGGCACGATTTTCAGCGCGCTGGTGTAATACTGACGGGCTTCGTCATAACGGCCGAGCTGATCGAGCGTGGCGCCTTGCGCCGACAGGATCCGCCAATCGGGATTATCCGGGCTGTGGGCGCGGCTGAGGACGTCGAATGCTTCCTGGAAATCGCCATTGTCCGCCAGCGCTCGGCCAAGGCCCGCGAGCAGCGCCCGGTCACCGGGGTTGGCGATCGCAGCCTCCTGGAGCACGGCGACGGCCTGAGCCCGCTTCCCTTCAGCCCTGAGCGCCTTGCCGTACGCCAACGCCGCGGCGGAGTCCTTGTGGTTGGCGCGAAAGCGCTCGCCGTCGGCCTGCAGGTCTTGCCGGGATCCGGCCGCGGGGCTTGCTTCGGTTTTGTCCCCAAGCGACCCCGTGATGTCAGACATACCCGCGGTCTGGCAGCCGCACAGTCCGATCACCAACATCGTGGACAATGCCGTGGACGTGACACGTCTCACGAAGCGATCTTGTTCGGGCAGCCATCGACGCATGTACTTCGACCTGTGGTCATCAACAGGTCTGAGATGCTCACAGTAACCCTAAATTCCGGTTAAGCAGGCCGCCATCCGTTAATCTACGGAAGGGTCAGCCCGGCTTCGTTGCCGCCGGCTTGCATTCGTCGGGTTGGAATTCTGCTCTAATCGACGAATTCGGCCCCGAATTCGCAACCGATCCGCCACGCCAGCCGGCACTGGCGCGTATCGCCGGTCGACAATGTAATGGTGAAATTGGTGGGAATTTCGGGATACTCGGCAACCACTTTGACGCCGCCCCTCGATACGTCCGTGATCGTGCAGTCACGCGGCAACGAGCCGATCCCAAACTGGATCTTCGCGACCCTTCGGCATTGTTGACGTTCGCTTGTGCGTCGATTCACCAGCATGTCGATCCCTCGTCCCGTTCACTCAAGGCTGATCAGCCCTTGCGGACGGTTCTACAGAGGAACTGTTGGAATACCCCTAGCGGAATTGCTCGCAATCTATCTGTTATCTCCAGGTTCTTTTTACCGAACCGGTTCGGCGTGAGCCCGCCGGCCGGCGCCCGTAATATGATCGAAGCGAAGCGGCGCTGGAAATAATTTTCCGCGGTTGGTTGTGCGGCTGACAGATTTCTACTGCACGGCTCCGGCCGCCGGACGGTGCGACCTGATTTTTCTTGCCAGTCCGGGAAACCGGGCGCAGCCTGCCGGTGCTCGCCGACCCCATGGAGAGATCGGCCGGGCAAACAAACATACAAATCAAAGACAGTGGAGGAAAACGCATGACATACGATGTTTCGCGACGATCCTTGCTTGCTCTCGGCGCCGGTCTCGGCGCAACGACGGTCCTCGGCAGTAGCGCGCTGGCGCGGGCTCCCAAAGTTGGCACCCAGTCCCCTTATTTCCATCGCTTCAATCTCGGCGGCGCGGAAGTCACCGTGGTTTCCGACGGACCTTTGCCGCTTGGCCCTCCCAAGGGCACCTTCGTCGGCGTGCCGGATGAAGAAGTCCGAAAAATGCTGTCGGATAATTTCCTCAATCCGGACAATGTCGTGCTCGAGCAGAACTCGCCGATCGTGAACATGGGCGACAAGCTCGTGCTGTTCGACACCGGCATGGGCACGTCGCATTTGTTCGGGCCGACCACCGGACGCCAGCAGAAGAGCATGATGGAAGCCGGCATCAAGCCGGAAGACATCGACGCGGTGGTGTTGTCGCACGCCCATGTCGACCATATCGGCGGCATCGTCGATACCACCGACAAGGTGCTGTTCCCGAACGCGCAGTTCTACATCGCGCAAAGCGATTTCGACTTCTGGACCGACGAGGGCAAGATGGGCGGCCCGCTGAAGGACTTCGTGGTTCACGCCCGCAAGAACCTGATGCCGGTACGCGACCGGCTGGTGTTCTTCAAGGACGGCCAGGAATTCCTGCCCGGTATTCAGGCGATGGCCGCGCCCGGCCACACCGTGGGTCATCACATGTTCATGGTGACCTCGGACGGCAAATCCTTTGCCTTCCTCGGCGATCTCACCCATCACGCGGTGCTGCTGCTCGAAAAGCCGCTGATGGAATTTTCCTACGACACCGATCCGAAACAGGCGGCACAGTCACGCGTCAAAATGCTGACCATGCTGGCAGCCAACAAGACGCCGGTGATGTCGTATCATTTTGCGTGGCCGGGCTATGGCCACGTCGCCAAAGCCGGTGAGGGATTCCATTATTATCCCGAACCGATGAATATGCTGCTCTGAGGAGACGGCGCTTTCGGGGGCGGGCCGATGGTCCGCTCCCGGAATGACGTTAGTAGATGCCCACGATCAAATTTCTTATTGAGTGCTTCATGGCAACGAACACAGAGAAGAAGTCGGCGAAAAAGCGCAACAGCCGGCTGACCGCTGAGTTGCTGGAGACCGCGCGCGACATGCACACGAGTAATCTGATGACGAAGACGGCGTATGAAAAAATTACCCTGCGCCCATCGAAGGCGTCGCGCTGGACGGCCCAACGACCCTGACCGGATCGGAAATCAAAGCCCTGCGCCGACGTGCTAATCTCAGTCAGGCGGTGTTCGCGCGCTATTTGCATCTGACAAACGGCTATGTCTCGCAGCTCGAACGCGGCGCAAAGCGCCCTACCGGCCCAGCACTGGTCTTGCTGGATGTAATTCGCTGCAAAGGGATCGAGGCGATCCTCTAAACCGCTCCCCCGACCTGACTGTCTGTTCCCTTAATGTTCTTGCCCCCCACCCCGGGTTCCGCTACCATGCGTAGTCGCAGAGGGGCAGCATGGTCCAACGGGTTTCCACCGTCGCTTTTGAGGGGATCGAGGCCCGCCGCGTCGACGTGCAAGTGCAGGTCGCGCCCGGTCTGCCGGCGTTTGCAATAGTGTTTACTATTAACCTCAATCATGATAGCCGGGTCGGCGTCTCCCCAAAACTGGCCCCCCATGAAGTCCCAAGCCTATTCCTACCTTCGCATGTCGACCGAGCTTCAGCTGAAGGGCGACAGCCGCCGTCGGCAGCTTGAGGCTTCAAGAGCCTATGCCGAAGCTAATGGCCTGGAATTGGCCGAGGGGGCCGAACTCGAGGATATCGGGGTCTCAGCTTTCAAGGGAGCCAACGTTCGCGAAGGGGCCCTAGGGTGCAAAATCGCGAGCAATACTGACCCCCTGAGGGGCGATTTTCGCGTCCAATAACGACCCCTTTTGACGTTGTGTGTCAGCGTCCTTCCCTTTGGCCTCAGTCGGCTGGGAAGGGCTGATGGGGATGATTGGCGTGGACAAGATTGGCGAGATACGACGCGCCTATTTCGAACAAGGCCGCTCTATCAAGGAGATTGTGCGCACGCTTTCGACATCGCGCGCGACGGTGCGCAAGGTCATTCGCGGCCACAAGACGGAGTTCAAATACGCGCGGGGCGTTCAGCCAACGCCGAAGCTCGGCGACTGGGTCGAGGCTCTGACGGAGATCCTGGAGCAGGAATCCAAGCTGCCGAAGCGAGAGCGCCGCTCGACCCAGCGGTTGTTCGAGGAACTGCGCGGGCGCGGATATGACGGCGCCCACGACAGCGTACATCGGTTCACCAAGGGTTGGCGCGACGAACGTGCCCGGGTTCCGGTCCACGCCTATGTGCCGATGAGCTTTGCCCCCGGGGAAGCCTACCAGTTCGACTGGAGCCACGAGACGATCACGCTTCAGGGCCTGCCGCTGACGGTCAAGGCTGCGCACATGAAGCTGTCGCACAGCCGCATGCCGTTCGTTCGCGTCTACTTTCGCGAGACCCAGGAGTTGGTATTCGACGCCCATGACAAGGCGTTCCG
>JBDTKZ010000008.1:0-18690 GCA_039935075.1 Bradyrhizobium sp. | reverse complement strand
GCTCAATGCCGGCATCCTCCCGATGAGCAACGGGCTGAGCCGCCTCAGCACGCGTTTCATCGCCAATCCGACGCGCGTTGCGACGCTCGCCGCCGCTGGCACGTTCGACACGGAAGGGGCGCTGGAGGCGGGCCTGGTGACTGCCGCTCCGGATGAACTGGACTGGGAGGAAGAGCTGCGCCTGGCGGTAAGCGAGCGGCTGTCGCTCTCGCCCGACGCGCTCACCGGGATGGAAGCGAGCATCCGTTTCGCTGGGCCGGAGACGATGGAGACACGGATTTTCGGACGGCTCTCGGCGTGGCAGAACTGGATCTTCCAGCGCCCCAACGCAGTCGGCGAAGACGGCGCGCTGCGCCGCTACGGCACCGGTCAAAAGGCGCAGTTCGATATGACGCGGGTTTGAGGAAGTAACGCCGTCATCCCCGGATGAGCGCATTCGCGCTCACTCGGGAGGTGCGAGCGTCAGCGAGCCTCGAAGGATGGTTGCAGAGAGAATTGTCGAACCAGCATCCTTCGAGGCTCGCGCGAGATGCGCTCGCACCTCAGGATGACGATTGAGCAAGTTGCGATGCGCGCCATAGCAAACCGAAGGAGCACGCCATGAACGTCATGAACGTCGATTACTCCACCAAGATTCCCAACAACGTGAATCTCAGCGAGGATCGCCAGGTGCTCAAGGCCCTCGAGGGCTGGCATCCGGGTTACATCGACTGGTGGAACGACATGGGGCCGGAAGGCTTCCAGCAATCGCTGGTCTATCTGCGCACGGCCTATTCGGTCGATCCACGCGGCTGGGCCAAGTTCGATTATGTCAAGATGCCGGACTATCGCTGGGGCATCTTGCTGGCGCCGCAGGAAGAGAATCGCGTCATTCCGTTCGGCGAGAATTTCGGCCAGCCGGCCTGGCAGGAAGTGCCGGGCGAGCATCGCGCCACCTTGCGCCGCCTGATCGTGATCCAGGGCGACACCGAACCGGCTTCGGTCGAACAGCAGCGCTATCTCGGCAAGACCGCGCCGTCACTCTATGACCTGCGCAATCTGTTCCAGGTCAATGTCGAGGAAGGCCGCCATCTCTGGGCGATGGTGTATCTGCTGCAGAAATATTTCGGCCGCGATGGCCGCGAGGAGGCCGACGATTTGTTGCGCCGCCGCTCCGGCGATGCGGATTCACCGCGCATGCTCGGCGCCTTCAACGAGGCGACGCCGGACTGGCTGTCGTTTTTCATGTTCACCTACTTCACCGACCGTGACGGCAAGATGCAATTGCACTCGCTCGCGCAGTCCGGCTTCGATCCGCTGTCGCGCACCTGCCGCTTCATGCTGACCGAGGAGGCGCATCACATGTTCGTCGGCGAGACCGGCATCAGCCGCGTCGTGCAGCGCACTTGCGAAGCGATGAAGGCCGCCGGCATCAGCGATGCCGAGGATATCGCCAAGGTGCGGGCGCTGGGCGTGATCGATCTGCCGACCATCCAGAAGAAACTGAACCTGCATTATTCGCTGTCGCTGGATCTGTTCGGCTCGGAAGTTTCGACCAACGCGGCGAACGCCTTCAACGCCGGCATCAAGGGCCGCTACAAGGAGACCGCGATCGAGGACGATCATCGTCTGCAGAACGCGACCTATCCTGTGCTGAAACTCATCAACGGCGAGATCAAGCGGGTCGACGAACCGGCGCTGACCGCGCTCAACATGCGGCTGCGCGACGATTACTCGCAGGATTGCGTCAAGGGCCTGCTGCGCTGGAACAAGATCATTGCGCTGGCCGGCTACGACATCCGGCTCGAATTGCCGAACGTCGCGTTCCATCGCCAGATCGGCGAGTTCAGGGATATCCACGCCACGCCCGACGGCCTCCTGATCGACGATTCCACCTGGAACAAGCGCAAGAGCGAGTGGCTGCCGTCCTCCGACGACGGCGATTTCATCGCTTCGCTGATGACCCCGGTGACCGAGACCGGCGTCTACGCCTCATGGATCTCGCCGCCCAAGGTCGGCATCGACAACAAGCCCGGCGATTTCGAGTACGTGAAAATCGATACGTGATGTAACCCGCGCTGAACCAGCCGTCATCCTGAGGCGCGAGCCTCTTCGGCGAGCCTCGAAGGAGGGCGGCGGGCGGCACTTGCGGCCATCCTTCGAGGCGCGCAAGAGCGCGCACCTCAGGATGACGCTGTGGTTGCGCCCCCGCGCGCCGCCTCAACTACCCCGCGATCTCAAGTCCCGTGCCCGCGAAGGCGACGCCGCCATCGACGGTGATGGCGTTGCCGACCACATAGTCGCCCGCCCGCGAAGCGAGATAGATCGCAACACCCGCCATGTCCTCATCGGTTCCGACACGGCGCGCCGGAACGCGTTTGGCGACGTCATCGGCGTGGTCGCGCGCCGCCTTGTTCATGTCGGATTTGAAGGCGCCCGGTGCGATGGCGGTGACATTGATATTGTCCTTGATCAGTCTGGCCGCCATCCGGCGTGTCAGGTGGATCAGCCCCGATTTGCTGGCCGCATAGGAATAGGTCTCCGTCGGGTTGACGAAAATGCCGTCGATCGAGGCGATGTTGATGACTTTGGCAGGCTTCTCCACGGTCGCGGCGGCACGCAACAGACCGGCCAGCGCCTGGGTCAGGAAGAACGGCGTCTTGACGTTGAGGTTCATCACCTTGTCCCAGCCGCTCTCCGGAAATTCATCGAAATCGGCGCCCCATGCCGCACCGGCGTTGTTCACGAGAATGTCGAGCTTGGTTTCGAGTTTCTTGATTTCGGCAGCCAGCATCTCGATGCCGGCCATGGTCGAAATATCGATCGGCAACGCGATGCATTCGCCGCCATATTCCGCCGTCAGTTCTTTCGCGGTCGCCTCGCAGGGACCGGCCTTGCGCGCGGTGATGTAGACCTTCGCAGCACCCTGGGCGAGAAATCCCGCCGCGATCATCTTGCCGATGCCGCGCGATCCGCCGGTCACCAATGCGACGCGGCCCTTGAGCGAGAACAGATCCTTGAACATGCGTTCCTCCATTTGCGTTTGGCTGTGGTTTTGGGCGGGAGAGTGCAATGAGTCAAGGAACGGACCCGATGTAGCCCTCATCCCGAGGAGGCGCGAAGCGCCGTCTCGAAGGACGAGGGCGTGGCTCCATCCTTCGAGACGCGCGCAAGAGCGCGCTCCTCAGAATGAGGCCGAAAGGAAGGTCGGTAACTCTACGCCGCGTCGACGCGGCGGAAGCCGTTCCACATCGCGGTTGCTGTGCCGGAGGTCAGCACCGGTAAAATCCGTTTGTCCTGATAATTGCCGTTGAGCGAGACTCGCGGCAACGCCGTCATGTGTTGGGCGTTTTCAGGAAAGATCATGCCGGGCCGCGTCGTCACCGCGGTCTTGAAGCCGGCGGTGCGCGCCAGCGCGAACTCGCGGGCGCCGGCCGCGATCTTGTCGCCATAGGGATAAGCCAGATGCAGGACCGGACGTTGCAACACGTTCTCGATCCGCGCGCGACTGGTGGCCATCTCGTGGCTCGCGGTCGCTTCGGTCTGCTGGGCGAGATTGCAATGCGTGATCGAATGCGCGCCGATCGAGATCAGGGGGTCGTCCGCGAACGGCTTCAATTCGTCCCAGGACATGCAGAGCGACGGGCAGATCGCAGCTTCATCGACGCCATGCGCCTTGCACAACGCACTCATCTCCCGCTGGACGTCCAACTCGCCCGGCAATCCGCGCAACCAGGTATGCAGCCGGTCGAAGGCCGCCTGTTTGGCGGCCGCATTATTGGTATCGAGGCGCACCACAGCGCCGCCGATCTCGACGTCGATCCGGGACGCCTTGGCGATCACCATCTCCAGCGCGGTCCACCACAACCGGCCGACGCCTTCGGCGAAATCGCTGGCGACAAAAACGGTGGAGGGTGCGTCGAATTCACGCAGCACGGGCAGCGCGAAGTCCCGGTTGTCCCGATAGCCGTCGTCGAGCGTGAAGCAAGCAAAGCGCCGCGCGAAGCTGCGTTCGGCCATCCGCTGATGCACCTCGTCCGTCGTGACGATATCGATGCCCTCAGCCCGCAGGTGCGACAGCATGGCGCGCAGGAATTCGGGCGTGATCTCGAGGTGCCGATTCGGCTGGAACCCGGCATCCCGGCCCGGCCGAACATGATGCAGCATGAAAATAGCGCCGACGCCCGAGAAAATCGGCCGCAACAGATGGTGGGCGCCGCTGAAATAAAGCGCTTCCAGCCCGGCGCGGATAACGTTGTTGCGAAACTGGCTCATCGGGGGCGGTTAGCCTTGGGGGCGGTAGCCTTGGGAGCGGTTAGCCTTGGAGTGCGATCGCGAAGCTAGCGGGGAAGCGCTGAAGAAACGGTTAGTTGGATGGTGGCCGTTGATCCTATTGTTCCGTGTTATTTCCAGTTTGACAGCCTCGCAAGGGTTTGTTTTCTCTCGGTTCCCAGACCGCAGGACGGCGAATGCACGGACTTTTCAGGTGGAGCAGCAAATGGTGGCCGGGCACAATTCCGTTGGCCATCCTTTGGGCGGTTGCCGCCTGGTCGAATACGACGCCGCTGGAAGCTGATCTGGCCGCGCGCAGCACCGCCGTGCTGAACGATGCCGTTCTCGACAAGAAACAGGTCGTGGTCGAGGGGCGCGACGTCACCTTTGCCGCGGACGCCTTCTCGGAAGACGGCCGTCGCGGCGCCGTGGCTTCCGTGGAAGCCGTGCCGGGCGTGCGGTTGGTCAACGACGACACCCGCCTGGTTCCTGAAGCCAAGCCGTTCGTCTGGTCGGCCGAGCGGGATGTGGTGCGGGTCACGCTGGGCGGCAGTGCGCCATTGCCTGCCAGCAAGAGCAAATTGCTGGAGGCGGCCCACGCCGCGCTCGGCACGGTCGAGGTTGCCGACCAGATGAATCTGGCGCGCGGTGCGCCGCCGCGGTTCGACAATGCGGCGTTGCTGCTGATCGATCAGATCGGAAAACTGAAAGACGGCAAGATCAGCATCTCCGACAACAAGGTCAGCCTGTCCGGGATGGCCCGCGACCTCGGCGGCCGCGAAGCCATCGCGGCCGGCCTGAAGAATCTGCCGGAAGGGTTTTCGGTCGCCGCAAACGAGGTCAAGGCGCCGCCTTTCATCTTTCAGGCCTACAAGGATCCGGTTGCGCTGACGCTGACGCTGACCGGCTATGTGCCTGATAACAATGTGCATGCCGCGCTGGTCGCGGCGGCATCGCGAAAATTCTTCAGTGAGAAGGTGGTCGACAATCTCAAGGCCAGCGTCGGCGCGCCCGCTCGCTTCGCCAGCGCGGTGGCGCCTGCGCTGGGTGCGCTGTCACGGCTGTCGACCGGCACGCTGGTCGTGACGGACCGCGAGGTGAAGCTCTCGGGCGATGCGTTCTTTGACGCGGCGGCGGTTCAGATCCGCAGCGGTTTGGGCAAGGACTTTCCGCAAGACTGGCAATTCAAGGCCGAGATCTCGGTCAAGCCGGCGGCGGCGCCGGTCGACGCCACCGTGTGCCAGCAACTGTTTTTCGACCTGCTGGGCAAGGGAACGATCCGTTTCGAATCGAACCGAAGCGTGATCGATGCGGATTCGGCCGGACTGCTGGACCGCTTGATCGAAACCGCGCTGCGCTGTCCGAGCGCGAATATCGAAATCGCCGGACATACTGACGGCGATGGCGAGGACGGCTACAATCAGGCGCTGTCGGAAAAGCGGGCGCAGTCGGTGGTGGATTATCTGGTCAAGGCCGGCCTCCCTGCCGACCGCTTCACCGTGGCGGGTTACGGCAGCACGCAGCCGATCGCCTCCAACGATACCGACGAAGGCAAGGCGCAGAACCGCCGCATCGAATTCGTGGTGAGGTGACGGCGATGGCATATCTGGCGATGTTTCACTGGGGTTGGCTATTGGGGTCGCTGCTGTTGGGTTTGGCCGCGGGTTGGATTGCCGTGGTTCAGCACGGTCAGGGTGTATCGAAAGTGACGGCGCGCTGGCTTTCGGCGCTGGTGGCGGCGCTGGTCGCGGCGGCGCTTGCACGTGTGGTCCCGGGCCGACCCGGCTATTGGCTCGACCTTGGTCTGGTGATGTTTGCGCTGTATCTGGCCGGCTGCGCGGTCGGATCATGGCTGCGCGACTGGGTGCTTTCGCGCCACAGGCCTGCGGCTTGATAGGACAAACGCCCCGTCGCACCCATCCGGGTATGGCAGGATATTTGCTGTGTTCGGGCGAATGCAGCAAAACTGTGCATCCGGCGTCACGAATTCCCCCTAATATATTGAAGGATAGCGTTTTATTCACCCCAAGCGAATTCCACTCCAGCCCAAAACGCGCTACCACTTCGCGTCAGGGAGCAAGTGTGGCACTTGGGGGCGGCGCAGTGCGCCTGGTAGCCACCGTCACGGAATCGCAGTTCGAGGTCTAGATGCTGGAAGCAATACGCAGGGCGATCTCGTTGCTGCGCCAGAAGCAAATCCTGCATAAATTGGGTGTTGCGGTTAGCGTCGCGGTCATCGGGATCGCATGCTACGTGCTCTATCACATGTTGCGCGGCATCGACGCCGAGGAAGTCCTCGAGGCCATCAAGGACACCGAGCCGCATCAGATCGTGCTGGCCGGCCTGTTCGTCGCCGCGGGTTATTTCACGCTGACATTCTATGATCTGTTCGCGGTTCGGGCGATCGGCCACGCCAACATACCCTACCGCATCAACGCGCTCGCGGCCTTCACCAGCTATTCGATCGGACACAATGTCGGCGCCAGCGTTTTTACCGGCGGCGCGGTGCGCTACCGGATCTATTCCGCCTGGGGATTGAACGCGATCGATGTCGCCAAGATCTGCTTTCTCGCCGGCCTGACCTTCTGGCTCGGCAACGCCGCGGTATTGGGCCTCGGCATCGCCTATCATCCGGAAGCGGCGACCGCGATCGATCAGCTTCCGCCTTGGTTCAATCGGCTCGCCGCCTTTGGCATCCTGCTCGGCTTGCTGGGATATGTCGCCTGGGTCTCGGTGCGCCCGAGAAGCGTCGGGCGTGGACCGTGGACCGTGGTCCTGCCGGGCGGTTCGCTGACGCTGCTGCAGATCGTGATCGGCATCGTCGATCTCGCCTTCTGCGCGCTGGCGATGTACGTGCTGGTTCCGGATGAACCCAATCTCGGCTTTGTCGTGGTCGCGGTCATTTTCGTCGCGGCCACGCTGCTCGGCTTTGCCAGCCATTCGCCCGGTGGGCTCGGCGTGTTCGATGCCGCCATGCTGGTCGGCCTGTGGCAGATGGACCGGGAGGATCTGCTGGCCGGGATGCTGCTGTTCCGCCTGCTGTATTATATTGCGCCATTTGTCATATCTGTAATCGTGCTGACGTTTCGGGAGGTTATCCTGGGGGCACGAAACAAGCGCCTGCGTCAGGTGGCCGAGGGGCTCAGCGTCGAGCCGCGTCGCGAAGCCGCCTACGTGCGGAAACGTGGGGATACCGGCGCCTGACCGACGATGCGGACCCGAACAAGAGAGCCGGCCTGATGGCACTCGAAGCTCCTTCCTCGCCTTTCTACTCGCCGTGGCCGGATCGGCTGCGGCACGCCGCTATTATCCTGCTCGTTGCCGCCGTCGCCTTGGCTGTGCTGGTCACGCTCGGTGAATTGTCGGCGCTACGCGCATCGGCGGTGTTTTTCTGCATCGCTGCGGCGGCCTTGGTGCCGTGGCGACTGCACAACGCGGTGGCGTCGCGCGAAGACGTCCGCGGCGTCAATCCGGTGGAAACCGCGGCGGTCAGCGCCGTGGTGGCGGGCATGCCGGATCCCGCGGTGCTGCTCGACCGCGCCGGTCGCGTCATCCACCTCAATGCCGCCGCGGCGCAGTTGGCGCCGGCGCTGCGCAAGAACGAGCTTGCCCAGTTCGCGCTGCGCTCGCCGGAGATCATCACCGCGTTGCGCGAAGCCATCGCCACCTCGGAGACCCGGCGCGCCACCTATCTCGATCACGTGCCGGTCGATCGCTGGATGGAACTGATCGTGACACCGGTGCCGGTGCCGACGCTGTTCGGTGGCACCGACAAATGCATGCTGATGACGTTCCACGATCAGACGCCGCTGCGCCGGGTCGAGGAAATGCGCGCCGACTTCGTCGCCAATGCCAGCCACGAGCTACGTACGCCGCTGGCGGCGCTGTCGGGCTTCATCGATACGCTGCAGGGGCCCGCCAAGGAAGACGCCAAGGCACGCGAGCGCTTCCTCGGCATCATGCACACGCAGGCGACGCGCATGGCGCGGCTGATCGACGATCTGCTGTCGCTGTCGCGGGTGGAACTCTCGGCCCATGTCCGCCCCGACACGCTGGTCGACATCGTCCCGATCATCCGTCAGGTCGCGGATGGGCTGGAGCCGCTGGCCCGGGAGCGCCAGGTCTCGATCGATACCGATTTGCCGGAAACGCCGGTCGTGATCGCCGGCGATCGGGAGGAACTGCTGCGGCTGTTCGAAAACCTGGTCGAGAACGCACTGAAATACGGCGCCTCCGGCGGCAAGGTCGCGGTCTCCCTGATCTCGGCGATGTCAGGCGAGGGCGCGCCCGAAGTCCGCGTCCTGGTGCGCGATTTCGGCCCCGGCATCGCCCCGGAACATCTGCCGCGGCTGACCGAGCGCTTCTACCGTGTGGACGTCGGCGACAGCCGCGCCCAAGGCGGCACCGGGCTCGGATTATCGTTGGTGAAACATATTGTTAACCGTCATCGCGGCCGGCTTTTGATCGAAAGCGTGTTGAAAAAGGGCGCTACTTTTACCGCCTGTTTTCCCCAGGCCAAGCCCCCGTCCGAGACATAAAGCCAAGCAATTTCAATTGCTTGATGATGTCATCCAACTGTCACCAAACCTTCGTAAAAGCAGCATTGACCGCTCCTAAACGGACCGGCGTGAGCGCGATCGGGCGTATCAGGCGCTTCGCTCATCAGATGGAGACCATCCAATGAATTTCATGAAAGCTATCGTCGCTGCTGGCCTCGTCGCCGCATCGACGTCGGCGTTCGCCGCCGACATTACCGGTGCCGGCTCGACCTTTATCTTCCCGGTGCTGTCGAAATGGGCCGACGCCTACAAGAAGGAAACCGGCAGCAGCGTGAACTACCAGTCGATCGGTTCGGGCGCCGGCATCAAGCAGATCCAGGCCAAGACCGTGACCTTCGGCGCCACCGACGCGCCGCTCAAGGCCGACCAGCTCGAGAAGGACGGTTTCGCGCAATGGCCGATGATCATGGGCGCGATCGTGCCGGTGGTGAACATCGACGGCATCAAGGCCGGCGACATGGTGCTGGACGGCGACACGCTGGCCAAGATCTACCTCGGCTCCATCACCAAATGGGATGACGCCGCCATCAAGAAGCTCAATCCGAAGCTCGATCTGCCGTCGGCCGCGATCTCGGTAGTTCACCGTGCGGACGGCTCGGGCACCACCTTCAACTTCACCGACTACCTCTCGAAGGTCAGCGCCGACTGGAAGTCCAAGGTTGGTTCCGGCACCGCGGTTGAATGGCCGGTTGGCGTTGGCGCCAAGGGCAATGAAGGCGTTTCCGGCAATATCGGCCAGGCCAAGAACACCATCGGCTACGTCGAATACGCCTACGCCAAGCAGAACAAGCTCGCCTATACCGGGCTGGTCAACAAGGCCGGCAAGACCGTGCAGCCGACCACCGAAGCCTTCCAGGCGGCCGCTTCCAATGCCGACTGGGCCAACGCTCCCGGCTACTACTTGATCCTGACCGACCAGCCCGGCGACAAGTCCTGGCCGATCGTCGCCTCGACCTTCATCCTGATGCACAAGGATGCGACCGACAAGGCAGCGTCGCAGGAAGCCATCAAGTTCTTCAAATACGCTTTCGCCAAGGGCGACAAGATGGCCGAAGAACTCGATTACATCCCGATGCCGGAATCGGTGATCAAGCTGATCGAGAAGACCTGGTCGGCCGAGATCAAGAGCTAGCTCCAGTCTCGCGAAAGTAGCGCCCCGCCATTGCAGATGCGCCAATTGGCGCATCTGAGGCCTGCGCCCAAAGGCGGACGCATCCCGGAATGACGGCGGTAAATTTGTCATTCCAATCGCTCCTGATGCATAGCGGTTTTTGTGGCTTTCAAGTAGACAGGGGATTGGCGTGGCAGACATGGCCGTTCAAAGCGATGTAATGGAAGCTGCCGGACCATATGATCGCGCCAAGGCGCTCGGCGCCTTTAAACTCGGCGACGTCACCTTTTACTGGATCACCCGTATCTGCGCGATCTCGGTGCTGCTCATTCTCGGCGGCATCATCATTTCGCTGATCGTGGGCGCGTGGCCGGCGATGAAGGAATTCGGCTTTGCGTTCCTGTGGACGCAGCGCTGGGCGCCATCGGCCGATCCGCCGGTGCTAGGCGCGCTGGGCCCGATCTACGGCACGCTGGTGACGTCCTTTATCGCGATGCTGATTGCCATTCCGGTCGGGATCGGCATTGCGATCTTCCTGACCGAACTCTGCCCGCAATGGCTGCGGCGTCCGATCGGCATCGCCATCGAGCTGCTCGCGGGCATTCCCTCGATCATCTACGGCATGTGGGGCTTCTTCGTGCTCGGGCCGTTCCTAGCCTACACGTTTCAGCCGTTCATGATCAGCATCTTTGACGGCATTCCGGTGCTGGGCTCGATCTTCGGTGGCCCGCCGTCCTATCTCAGCCTGTTCAATGCGGCGCTGATCCTCGCCATCATGGTGCTGCCGTTCATCACCGCGATCTCGGTCGACGTGTTCAAGACCGTGCCGCCGGTGCTGAAGGAAGCGGCCTATGGCGTCGGCTGCACCACCTGGGAAGTCGTTCGCAATGTGGTGATCCCCTATACCCGCGTCGGTGTGATCGGCGGCATCATGCTGGCGCTCGGCCGTGCGCTTGGCGAGACCATGGCGGTCACCTTCATCATCGGCAATTCATTCCGCATCTCGGGCTCGATCTTCAGCCCGGGCACGACGATTTCGGCGGCGATCGCTTCCGAGTTCGCCGAAAGCGACGGTCTGCATCAATCCGGCCTGATCCTGCTCGGCCTGCTGCTGTTCGTGCTGACGTTCTTCGTGCTCGCGGGCGCGCGGCTGATGCTGATGCGGCTGGAAAAGAAGGCCGGGAATTAACCGCATGAATCCGATTTATTCATCCCGCCGCCGTAAGGACATCATCATTCGCGCGCTGTGCGTCGGCGCCGCATTGTTCGGCGTGACCTGGCTGGCGTTGATCCTGTTTACGCTGTTCTACAACGGGCTCGCCGGCCTCAGCGTCCAGATATTCACGCAGAACACGCCGCCGCCGGGCTCGACCGAGGGTGGCCTGCTCAACGCCATCGTCGGCTCGGTGATCATGACCGTGATCGGCGTCGGCATCGGTGCGCCGCTCGGGCTGTTCGCCGGCACCTACCTGGCCGAATACGGCAAGCACGATCGCCTGACCTCGGTGATCCGCTTCATCAATGACATCCTGCTCAGCGCACCGTCGATCATCATCGGCCTGTTCGTCTATGGCGCCGTCGTGGTGCCGATGCGCGGGTTTTCCGCCATCGCCGGTTCGCTGGCGTTGGCCGTGATCGTCATTCCCGTCGTGGTGCGCACCACCGAGGATATGCTGGGACTGGTGCCCAATCCGTTGCGCGAGGCGGCGTCGGCGCTCGGGCTGCCACGTTCGCTGGTGATCAAGCGCATTGCCTACCGCGCCGCGCGTTCCGGCCTCATCACCGGCGTGTTGCTGGCAACGGCACGCGTCGCCGGCGAGACCGCGCCGTTGTTGTTCACCGCGCTCTCCAACCAGTTCTTCAGCCTCGATCTGACCAAGACGATGGCGAACCTGCCGGTGACCATCAACAACTTCGTGCAGAGCCCCTATGCCTACTGGAAGGAACTCGCCTGGAGCGGGGCCTTGATCATCACGCTCACGGTACTTGCCTTGAATATTGGTGCTCGCTATCTGGGCGCCGAAAGGGCCGCAAAATGACCGAAGCTTCCGTGTCGATGCCTTCCCCGAGCGTGCAGATGCCCGGCTCGCCATTGCCCGAGGCGCCGGCCAAGGTCAGCGTGCGCAATCTGAACTTCTATTACGGCGAGCACCACGCGCTGAAGAACATCAACATCACGCTCGGCACCAACCGCGTCACGGCCTTCATCGGGCCGTCCGGCTGCGGCAAGTCGACCCTGCTGCGGATTTTCAACCGGATGTACGACCTCTATCCGGGGCAGCGCGCCACCGGCCAGCTGATGCTCGACCAGACCAACGTGCTCGATCCCAAGCTCGATCTCAATCTGCTGCGGGCGCGCGTCGGCATGGTGTTCCAGAAGCCGACGCCGTTCCCGATGACGATCTATGAAAACATCGCCTTCGGGATCCGGCTCTATGAGAAGATCTCCAAATCCGAGATGGACGGCCGGGTCGAAAAGGCGTTGCGTGGCGGTGCGCTCTGGAACGAGGTCAAGGACAAGCTGAACGCCTCCGGCCTCAGCCTGTCGGGCGGCCAGCAGCAGCGGCTTTGCATTGCCCGCACGGTTGCGGTGCGGCCCGAGGTCATTTTGTTCGACGAGCCCTGTTCGGCGCTGGATCCGATCTCGACCGCCAAGATCGAGGAACTGATCCAGGAAATGGCGGAGGACTACACCATCGCCATCGTCACCCATAATATGCAGCAGGCGGCGCGCGTCTCGGATAAAACCGCATTCATGTATCTCGGCGAACTGATCGAGTTCGACGACACCAACAAGATATTCACATCGCCGAGCGATCGGCGCACCCAGGACTACATCACCGGCCGGTTCGGCTAGCGTGCCGGTTGGTTCAGGCGTTCTTGCTTGCAGGCGTCTTGTTCATATGGCGTTGACGCTGAAGAGAACGCTCGAACCGCCGCATCGATACGGAGAGAAACATGGCTACTGAACATACCGCCAAGGCGTTCGACGGTGACTTGCAGGAACTGACCCGGCTGGTCGCCGAGATGGGCGGCCTCGCCGAGCGCATGATCGTCGAGTCCGTCGATGCGCTGATCCGCCGCGACGTCGCGCTGGGCAAGCGCGTGGTGGCCGCCGATGCCGAAATCGACAATTTGCAACATGTGATCGAGGAACGCGCGGTATTGACCATTGCGCGCCGCCAGCCGATGGCAATCGACTTGCGCGAAATCGTCGGCGCGATGCGGGTCGCGACCGATCTGGAGCGGATCGGCGATCTCGCCAAGAACATGGGCAAGCGGGTGGCGGCGCTGGAGAGCGATTTTCAGCCGCTGAAGCTGATCCGCGGGCTCGAGCATATGACTGACCTCGTGCAGTCGCAGGTGAAATCGGTGCTCGACGCCTATGCCGCGCATGATCTGCCGGCGGCGATGACGGTGTGGAAGGGCGATGAGGAAGTCGACGCGATCTGCACCTCGCTGTTCCGCGAACTCCTGACCTACATGATGGAGGATCCGCGCAACATCAGCTTCTGCATCCATCTGATGTTCTGCGCCAAGAACATCGAGCGGATCGGCGACCACGCCACCAACATCGCCGAGACCGTGTTCTACATGATCGAAGGCCAGCAGATGCTCGACAAGCGCCCGAAAGGCGACATGACCACGTTTGCGACAACCGTACCTGGAAACTAAAGCATGATCCGGAAAAGTGGAGACCGGTTTTCCGAAAAGATCATGCTTACATAACGGGATGAGGCGTTTTCGAGCGAGGCGGATCCCGGCTCGCGTGATGAAACCGCGTTGGAATATGAGGAAGACGAAAGATGAGCGCGCGCATTCTGGTGGTTGAAGACGAAGAGGCGTTGACGACGCTTTTGCGCTACAACCTTGATGCCGAAGGCTATGACGTCGAAACGGTCGGCCGCGGCGACGACGCCGACACCCGGCTGAAGGAGCGCGTTCCGGACCTGATCGTGCTCGACTGGATGCTGCCGGGACTGTCCGGCATCGAACTGTGCCGGAGATTGCGGGCGCGCCCGGAGACGCGGCAGCTTCCGATCATCATGCTGACGGCGCGCGGCGAGGAGAGCGAGCGGGTCCGGGGTCTTGCGACCGGCGCCGACGATTACATCGTCAAGCCGTTTTCGGTACCGGAACTGCTGGCGCGGGTGAAGGGCCTGTTGCGTCGCGCCAGTCCCGAACGGCTCGCCACCGTGCTGACCTATGGCGACATCGAACTGGATCGCGAGAAGCGGCGGGTCGCGCGCTCGGGGCGTCCGATCGATCTCGGTCCGACCGAGTACCGGCTATTGGAGTTTTTCCTGGAGCATCCGGGCCGGGTGTTCAGCCGCGAGCAATTGCTCGACAGCGTCTGGGGGCGCGACATCTATATCGACGAGCGGACGGTCGACGTGCATATCGGCCGCTTGCGCAAATTGCTCAATCCGGGCCGCGAGCAGGATCCGATCCGCACCGTGCGCGGCGCCGGCTATGCGCTCGACGACCGCTTCGCGAAGGTGGAGTGAGGCCGACTTCGTAGGGTGGGTTAGGCGATAGCCGTAACCCGCCATTGCGCGGTTTGCGTTGCGGCGGATTACGGCTATCGCCTAATCCGCCCTACAAGATTTCATCAAACGGGCTGATCTTTATTACCGCGTCGGCTTCGGCGGTTGACGGCGACGGTCGCTGGCCGGCTGATAGGCGATCCGCGAGTGATGCGCGCAATAAGGCAGGCTGTTCAGCGCCTTGCCGCCGCAGAAGAAAAACTCCGAACTCGAGGGATCACCGATCGGCCAATGGCAGGTGGCCTCATTGAGTTCCAGCAGCGACAGCCGCTGGCTCATCGGCACTACGTTGTCGTAGGTGATCGGATCCGGCTCCATCTCGACTTCGAACGCGTGGGCCAGCGCGGTATTGCCGCGCGATACCGGACGCGCCACCCGCATCATGTGCTGGGCCGGACGGGCCTTGCGCTGGCGGGGTGCCGCCGAAGAGGGGCTCTTGGCGCGACCCGACAGGCCGAGCCGGTGAACTTTGCCGATCACGGCATTTCGCGTCACGTTTCCGAGTTCCGCGGCGATCTGGCTGGCCGAAAGTCCGCCTTCCCAGAGTTTCTTCAATTGCTCGACGCGATCGTCGGACCAGGTCAATACCGTCATCGCATTCTTCCCTTCGCGTTGCGCGGGGCCAATTCTTGTCAGGTCAAGTTTGGGCGGCGCTGCGAGCTCAAATCTCTAAAATCCCTGCGGCAAGAATCCCTAGCCCCTGGAATCCCTTAGCCCTCGCCGGGCGCAAAAAGCGCGCCCGAACGTGTACGCTAACCACTGGGGACCTTCGAGGATCAGAACCGCCGCACGAGATGTCGTACCCGACAGCCCAGACGCTACAATATGGCGTAACTCCGGCGCAAGAGTCCGCGACTGTGCGTCCACATGTTCCGACAGATAAGTATTGCAATTCGATTTTTCCACTGCACCGGAATCTTACGGAGATTCGAAATCTTGACATCCGCCGATTAGGAGAGCCGTGGCCGGTTGACACTTGTCGCCGTGTGCATAGAATGCCTGCCACGTGCCGCCCCGAAAAGGCGGCACGTTTTGTTTTCCGGGCTGGCTGTTGCTGCATCGCGCCATTGCGCAAGGCAGTCGGCTCCAACCTTCAGTGATTGCCATGAACAACAGCGTCGCGTCGCATTTGCTTCCTGTATTCGCCCGCGTGGATCTCGGTTTCGAGCGCGGCGAGGGCGCATGGCTGATCGCAACCAATGGCGATCGTTATCTCGATTTCACCTCCGGCGTCGCGGTGAATGCGCTGGGCCATGCGCATCCGCATCTGGTCGCCGCACTGCAGGAGCAAGCCACCAAACTGTGGCACATGTCCAATCTGTTCAAGAGCCCGGATGGCGAGCGGCTCGCGGCACGGCTGTGCGAGCAGAGCTTTGCCGATTTCGTGTTCTTTGCCAATTCCGGCGCCGAGGCGATGGAATGCGCGATCAAGATCACGCGCAAATATCACGCCGCCAAGGGCCACCCCGAGCGCTATCGCATCGTCACCTTTGAAGGTGCGTTTCATGGCCGCACGCTGGCGACATTGGCCGCGACCGGCTCGGCCAAATATCTCGAAGGTTTCGGGCCGCCGATGGACGGCTTCGATCAGGTGCCGCACGGCGATCTCGAAGCAGTGAAGAAAGCGATCGGGCCGCACACCGCGGGTATCCTGATCGAGCCGGTGCAGGGCGAAGGCGGCGTTCGGTCGGCGCCCAATTCCTTCTTCAAGGCGTTGCGCCAATTATGCGACGATAACGGCCTGCTGCTGGTGTTCGACGAGGTGCAGACCGGCATGGGCCGCACCGGCGATTTGTTCGCCTATAAGCGTCTTGGCGTGACGCCGGACGTGATGCCGTTGGCCAAGGCGCTTGGTGGCGGCTTTCCGATCGGCGCCTGTCTCGCGACCGCGGAAGCCGCTGCGGGCATGACGCCGGGCTCGCATGGCTCGACCTTCGGCGGCAACCCGCTGGCGGTCGCGGCCGCCAACGCGGTGCTGGACGTCATGCTCAAGCCCGGCTTCTTCGATCATGCGCAGAGGATGTCGCTGCTGCTCAAGCAAAAGCTTGCCTCGGTGGTCGATCGGTATCCGAGCGTGCTGGCGCAAGTGCGCGGCGAGGGATTGCTGATCGGCCTGAAGGCCGTGGTGCCATCGGGCGATCTCGTCAACGCGCTGCGCGAGCAGAAGCTGCTGACGGTCGGCGCCGGCGACAATGTGGTGCGGTTCCTGCCGCCCTTGATCGTGACCGAGGCTGAAATCGAGGAGTCGGTGCAGCGGCTCGATCGCGCCTGTGTCGCATTATCGGGAGGGCCGTTGAAGCAGGCGGCGGGGCAATGAGCAAAGCGCTTCGCCACTTCCTTGATCTCAACGAGCTTCCGACCAAGGAGCTGCGCAACATGCTCGCGGCCGGCATCGCCATGAAGGCGAAGCTGAAGGCCCATGACAAGCAAGGCGCCAAATCTTGCAAGCCGCTCGAAGGCAAGACGCTGGCGATGATCTTCGAGAAGCCGTCGACCCGCACCCGGGTGTCGTTCGACGTCGGGATGCGCCAGCTCGGCGGTGAGGCGATTATGCTGACCGGCGCGGAAATGCAGCTCGGTCGCGGCGAAACCATCGCCGACACCGCGCGGGTGCTGTCGCGTTTCGTCGATGCGATCATGATCCGCATTCTCAGCCACGATGCGCTGCTGGAGCTCGCGGCGCACGCCACCGTCCCGGTCATCAACGGACTGACGCGGCGCTCGCATCCGTGCCAGGTGATGGCGGATTTGATGACGTTCGAAGAGCATCGCGGTCCGATCGAGGGCCGCACCATCGCCTGGACCGGTGACGACAACAACGTGCTGGCATCATGGGCGCATGCCGCCGAACGGTTCAAATTCAACCTCAATGTCGCGACCCCGCCGCAACTCGCGCCGAACAAGGCGATGAAGGACTGGATCAAGGCCACCCACGCCCCGGTCGTGCTCGGCAATGATGCCGAGGCCGCGGTGAAGGGCGCCGATTGCGTCGTCACCGACACCTGGGTTTCGATGGGCGACAAGGATGGCGAGCATCGCCACAATCTGTTGAAGCCCTATCAGGTCAACGCCAAGCTGATGTCGCTGGCCAAACCAGATGCGCTGTTCATGCATTGCCTGCCCGCCCATCGCGGCGAGGAAGTCACCGACGAGGTGATCGACGGTCCGCAATCGGTGGTGTTCGACGAAGCCGAAAATCGCCTGCATGCGCAAAAGGGCATTCTGGCCTGGTGTTTCGAGGCGATAGCGTAGCGGGTCGTTAAATCTCTCGTCGTCCCCGCGAACGCGGGGACCCATAACCCCTGGCCTCGATTGTTGCGAAAGGCATCGGCCCCATCGCATGAAACGCGAGTCCTCACCGTATGGGTCCCCGCGTTCGCGGGGACGACGGAAATTGAAATTTCCTGCGTTCGCCGGGACACCGATGACCCCCTTCCGATTCACACGTTCCGACCCCAAATAAAGCGCCATGACCTCACAATCCCCCGACATCAAAATATCCAGCGAACCCCCGATCCGCGCGCCATCGGCCATGCCGGTCGACGATGCGGTGCTGCCGTTCGAGGTGAGCGCGCTCGATCTGCGGGGCCGGCTGACCCGGCTCGGGCCTGCGCTCGACGACATCCTGACCAAGCACGATTACCCGGCCCCGGTCGGCAAGCTGCTCGGCGAGGCGATCGTGCTGACGACCTTGCTCGGCTCGTCGCTGAAATTCGACGGTCGCTTCATTCTGCAGACCCAGACCGACGGTCCGGTTTCGTTCTTGATCGTCGATTTCCAGGCCCCGGATCGTCTGCGCGCCTATGCGCGCTATGATGCCGGGCGTCTCCAGCCCGGCCAGGATTCCGGCGCGCTGCTGGGCAAGGGCCATCTTGCAATGACCGTCGACCAGGGGCCGGACATGAGCCGCTACCAGGGGCTGGTGGCGCTGGAGGGCGGCAATCTGGAAGATGCCGCGCATGAATATTTTCTGCGCTCGGAGCAAATTCCGACCCGGGTACGGCTCGCGGTCGGCGAGGAATGGCGCGGCGGCGAAGGCCCGAAACATCGCTGGCGCGCCGGCGGCATGCTGCTGCAATTCCTGCCGAAGGCGCCTGAGCGCGCGCGTCAGGCCGATCTCGATCCCGGCGATGCGCCCGAGGGCAGCACGGTGCATGCGGTCGCGGACGACGACGCGTGGGTCGAGGGCCAGTCGCTGATCGGCACCGTCGAAGATGTCGAA
>JBDTKZ010000007.1:0-23733 GCA_039935075.1 Bradyrhizobium sp. | reverse complement strand
TGCGACATCGGCACCAGCTATTTCCTGCCACGCCTGGTCGGCGTGTCCGTCGCCTCCGAGTTGATCCTGACCGGTCGCTTTATCCACGCCGAGCGCGCGCTGGCCGTTGGCCTCGTCTCTGAAGTGGTCGAAGAGGGCGGTCTCGACGCCGCGGCGGAACCTTACGTCGATGCGATGATGACGGCGTCGCCGGTCGGTCTGAGGCTGTCGAAGGAGTGCCTCAACATGAGCGTCGATGCCGGCTCGATCGAGGCCGTGATTGCGATGGAAGATCGCAATCAGGTGCTGTGCAGCCGCTCGGAAGATTTCAACGAAGGCATCAGGGCCTTCCTCGAAAAACGAAAGCCTGTCTATATCAGGCGATAAGAATAAGATCGCACCAACGACCAAGGAAACGATCAAGGATCCGCAAAGGACCGAAATTCCGGGAGACGCAATATGAGTGGGCACGCGGCCGCGGTGATGACGAAACCGGCCTTTCGCAAGATCAATTGGCTGGAGCGCGACATCGCGGTCGAGCGGCGGCCCGATGGTGTCATCGTTTTGAAATCGCGGATTCCGCTCAAGGCTTATGAGAAGCACATCCCGGCGTCACTGGCGAAATGGGCGGGCGAAACGCCCGATCGTATCTGGCTGGCGCAACGCGCCGGTCCCGAGCGGCAATGGCGCAAGCTGTCCTACGGCGAAGCCAAGCGCACCGTCGATGCGCTGACGCAAGGCCTGCTCGACCTGAAACTCGGCGCTGGCCGACCGGTCGCGATCCTGTCGGGCAATTCGATCGAGCACGCGTTGATGACGCAGGCGGCGATGCAGGCGCGGTTTCCGGCCGCGCCGGTATCGCCGGCCTATTCGCTGATGAGCCACGACCACGTCAAACTGAAATATCTGTTCGACCTGATCAAGCCGGCGCTGGTGATGATGCAGGACGGTCCGACCTTCGAGAAGGCCTTAAAGGCGCTCGACCTCACGGATGTCACCGTCGTTCATGTCGCGCGACCCTGTGACGGCATCAGGAGCATCGGCTTTGCCGAGCTTGCGGCAACGCCCGTCACCCGCGACGTCGAAGCATCGATCGCGCAAATCACGCCGGACACCGTCGGAAAGCTGCTGTTCACCTCGGGTTCGACCGGGATGCCCAAGGCGGTCATCAATACGCAGCAGATGATGTGCGCCAACGCGGCGATGATGATGCAGGTCCGGCCGCGCGATCCGAAGGGGCCGCAGGCGACCTATCTCGACTGGATGCCGTGGAACCACACCATGGGCGGCAACGCGCTGTTCAATCCGGTGCTGATCGAGGGCGGCACGCTCTATATCGACGATGGCCGTCCGATGCCGGGCCTGATCGACGAGACCCTGCGGAACCCGCGCGAGATATCGCCGACCTATTACGCCAACGTGCCCGCGGGCTATGCCGCGCTGGCGGCGGCGATGGAAAAAGACGACGCGCTGTGCCGCGGCTTTTTCAAAAACTTGAGTCTGATGGCCTATGGCGGCGCGCGGCTACCGGATGACCTCTATGAGCGGATGCAGACCCTGGCGGTGCGCGCCACTGGCGAACGGCTGGTGTTTTACACCGGCTGGGGTTCGACCGAGACCGCGCCGACCTCGACCGGTACGTACTGGGACACCGAGCGCGTCGGCCTGATCGGACTGCCGTTTCCCGGCGTCGAGTTGAAGATGGTGCCGGTCGGATCGAAATATGAATTGCGGCTGCGCGGGGTAAACGTCACCCCGGGCTATTTCGGCCGGCCCGATCTCACCAAGGCGGCGTTCGACGACGAGGGATTCTATTGCATTGGCGACGCCGGCGTATTCGTCGACCCCGCCGATCCGGTGCAGGGCATCATCTTCGCGGGCCGCGTGGTGGAGGATTTCAAGCTCACCACCGGCACCTTCGTCCATGTCGGCTCGCTGCGCACCGACGCCATCGCCGCCGCCACGCCGGTGGTGCAGGACGCGCTGGTGGCGGGACAGGACCGGCCCTATGTCGGCCTGCTGGCGTGGCCCAATCTGCATGCCTGCCGGCAGATCGTCGGCAATCCGGAGGCGAGCTACGAGGATGTTGTCAAACATCCGGACGTGCTGGCCTGTCTGAAGCAGGGCTTGCAGGCGCATAATAAATCGACCGAAGGCGCCAGCAGCATGCGCGTCGCCCGCGCGATGCTGATGACCGAGCCGGCCTCGATCGACGGCAATGAACTCACCGACAAGGGCTACATCAACCAGCGCGCCGGCCTGGAGCGCCGCGCCGCGCTGGTGGAACGGCTTTATGCCGAGCGGCCCGGCGAAGATGTGATCGTGCTGCAATGACAGCCAGCTTCGCCAAATATTCGAACGTCATTCCGGGATGGTCCGAAGGACCAGACCTCAGATGCGCAATTGCGCATCGGGGAATCCAGAGAATATTTATATCGAGATTCCGGGTTCGCGTCTGCGACGCGCCCCGGAATGACAGCCAGTAAGAAGGTAAGCGCCATGAATTTCGATTTCTCCGACGACCAAAAGCAACTGCGCGACGAGGCCCGCAAATTTCTCTCCGAGAAATCTCCGCCCAAGGCCGTGCGTGCCGTGCTCGACGGCAAGGAGCTGTATGACCGTGAGCTGTGGAAAGGGCTTGCCGAGATGGGCTTCCTCGGCGTCGCGATCCCGGAGGAATATGGCGGCGCGGGTGCCGGCCATCTCGAACTCTGCGTGATATCAGAGGAAATCGGACGATCGCTGGCGCCGGTGCCGTTTTCGTCGACGGTGTATCTGGCGGCGGAAGCGATCCTGCTCGCCGGCAGCGAGGCGCAAAAGCAGAAATGGCTTCCGGCGATCGCGTCGGGCGCTGCGATCGGCACGCTGGCGCTGTTCGAGGGCAAGGGCAATCCGTCGCCGCAAGGCATCAAACTTACGGCCGCGGGCGGCAGCCTCAACGGCGTCAAGAAGCCGGTGCCGGACGGCGCCATCGCGGATTTTGCTATCGTCGCCGCGCGCACCGGATCGGGCGGTCGCGAGACCGACATCTCGCTGTTCCTGGTCGACATGAAGGCGGGCGGCGTTGAAGTCAAAACGCTGACCAATGTCGATCCGTCGCGTGGCCAGGCCGAACTCACTTTCAAGAATTGCAAGGCCGAGCCGCTCGGTGCTGCCAATCAAGGCTGGGACATCCTCTCGCAAGTGCTCGACCGTGCCGCGGTGCTGATGGCGTTCGAGCAGGTCGGCGGCGCCGATCGCGCGCTGGAAATGGGCCGCGACTATGCGCTGGACCGCATCGCGTTCGGCCGTCCGATCGGTTCGTTCCAGGCGGTCAAGCATATGCTCGCCGATATGTATGTCTCGGCGACCCTGGCGCGATCGAATTGCTATTACGGCGCCTGGGCGCTCTCGACCAACGCCTCGGAATTGCCGGAAGCGGCGGCCGCGGCGCGGATCAGCGCCACCCAAGCGTTCCAGCACTGCTCGAAGAATAACATCCAGGTTCATGGCGGCATGGGTTTCACCTGGGAGTTCGATTGCCACATGTACTACCGCCGCGCCAACGCCACCGCGCTTGGGCTCGGTTCGCTTTCCTATTGGGAAGACCAGCTGATCGACCGGATGCGCAAAAAGAACGCGGCGTAAGATTGCGAGAACCGTAGGATGGGTAGAGCGTAGCGAAACCCATCACAACGTCGGCAACAACAGAGATGGGTATCGCTGCGCTCCACCCATCCTACGAGGCCCAAATGCGGCCGAGGATTGAACACATGAACTTCGACGATACCCCGCAGGAGGCCGCATTCCGCGCCGAGGCGAAAGCCTGGATCGCGGCGCATGCGCCCAAGCAATATGAGGAGGAGCTGCGCAAAGCCTCGCTCGGCCGCACCGCGCTCAAGGGTGTCAACGTCCTCGAGGTCGCAAAGGCCTGGCAGAAGAAAAAGGCGGATGCCGGTTGGGCCTGTCTGCACTGGCCAAAGGAATATGGCGGCCGCGGCGCTACCCCGATCGAGCGCGTGATCTGGCAGCAGGAGGAGGGCGCCTTCGGCAAGCTCAGCGCGATGTTCATCATCGGCCACGGCATGTGCGGCCCGACCATGATGACGTTCGCAGGCGAGGACCAGAAGCGCAACTATCTGCCGCCGCTGGCTTCGGGCGAGAAGATCTGGTGCCAGTTGTTTTCCGAGCCGGCCGGGGGATCCGACGTCGCGGGCCTGCGCACCCGCGCCGAAAAGCACGGCGACAGCTGGACCATCAACGGCCAGAAGATCTGGACTTCAGGCGCGCATTATTCCGATTACGGCATTCTCCTGACCCGCACCGATCCCAACGTGCCCAAGCACAAGGGCCTCACCATGTTCTTCCTGGACATGAAGAGCCCGGGGGTCGAGGTGCGGCCGATCAAGCAGGCCAGCGGCCAATCCGACTTCAACGAGGTCTACTTTACCGACGTGAAAATTTCGGATTCGCAGCGGCTCGGCGAAGTCAATGACGGCTGGAACGTGTCGCTGACCACGCTGATGAACGAGCGGAGCGCGATCGGCGCCGGGGTTTCTACCGGCTTTCCGGAACTGTTCGAGTTCTGCAACAGCCTGATGCTGGAAGACGGGCTTGCGATCGAGGATCGCGGCGTGCGTACCAAACTCGCGCATTGGGCGGTGCGCGCCAGCGGGTTGAAATACACCAGCATGCGGGCGATCTCGGCGCTGTCGAAAGGCGAGCGTCCCGGACCGGAGAATTCGATAGGCAAGCTGGTGGCGGGCTCGATGATCCAGGACGTTGCGACCTACGCGCTCGATCTGCAGGGCGCCGCCGGCGTGCTGAGCGGATCCGAGGATGCCGAGGCGCTGGGCAAATTCCAGGCGATGCTGCTGCGCGCGCCCGGCACCCGCGTCGAAGGCGGTACCGACGAGATCATGCGCAATATCATCGCCGAGCGCGTGCTCGGCCTGCCCGGCGATATCAGGGTCGACAAGGACGTTCCGTTCAACAAGATCCCGACCAGGGGAAAAGCTTAGGTTTTGTCATTCCGGGGCGCGCGGAGCGCGAACTATGATGTGCAATTGCACATCTAAGAATCCAGAGGTTGTTGATCGAGATTCCGGGTTCGCGCCAAGGCGCGCCCCGGAATGACAGAAAAGAGGAAGCCGCCATGAATTTCGATGACACCCCGCAGGAAGCCGAGTTCCGCGCGACCGCCCGCAAATGGGTCGAAGCCAACGCGCCGAAAGAACTGGAGGCGGAGCTTTCCAAATCTTCGCTCGGCCGCATCCGGCTGCAGCACCACGACATGGTCGAGGTCGGCAAGGCCTGGCAGAAGAAGAAGGCCGAAGGCGGCTGGGCCTGCCTGCATTGGCCCAAGGAATATGGCGGCCGCGGTGCGACGCCGATCGAGCGCGTGATCTGGCAGCAGGAAGAAGGCGTGTTCGGCAAGCTGACGCAGCCGTTCCAGATCGGTGAGGGCATGTGCGGGCCGACCGTGATGGCGTTCGGCAGCGAGCAGCACAAGCGCCATTATCTGCCGAAGCTCGCCGCCGGCGAACAGATCTGGTGCCAGTTGTTCTCGGAACCGGCCGGCGGATCCGACCTCGCCGGTTTGCGCACCCGCGCCGAGAAGAAGGACGACAATTGGGTGATCAACGGCCAGAAGATCTGGACTTCGGGCGCGCATTATTCCGACTACGGCCTGCTGATCACGCGCACCGATCCCAATGCGCCGAAGCACAAGGGTCTCACCATGTTCTTCCTCGACATGAAGAGCCCGGGCGTCGAAGTACGGCCGATCAAGCAGGCCAACGGTATGCAGGAATTCAACGAGGTTTATTTCACCGATGTGGTGATTCCCGATCACCAGCGCCTCGGCGCGGTCGGCGATGGCTGGAACGTCTCGCTGACCACGCTGATGAACGAGCGCATGTCGATCGGCTCCAGGCTCGCGACCGGCTTCCCCGAGATGTTCGAGTTCTGCTCCAATTTGATGCTGGAAGATGAGCTGGCGATCGACGATCGTGCCACCCGCTCGAAACTCGCAAGCTGGGCGGTGAAGGCGAGCGGGCTGAAATACACCAGCTACCGCGCGATCTCGGCGCTGTCGAAGGGCGAGCGTCCCGGTCCGGAAAACTCGATCGGCAAGCTCGTCGCGGGCTCGATGCTGCAGGACATCGCGATGCACGCGATGGACCTGGAGGGTGCGGCCGGCGTCTTCACCGGTGCGGCGGAAGAGGAAGCAAACGGCCAGTTCCAGCAGATGCTGCTGAGTTCGCCGTCGATGCGGATCGCCGGCGGCACCGATGAAATCCTGCGCAACATCATCGCCGAGCGCGTGCTGGGCCTGCCCGGCGATATCCGCGTCGACAAGAATGTTCCGTTCAACAAGATCCCGACCAAGGGGCGATGATAATGCCAAATACTGCTGCGAAGCCGCCGGGCCACCGGTACAGCGCCGGGGAACGCATCGGCGTGCTCGAAGAACTCCTGAACGAGCGCTATTCCGTTCGCGCATTCCTGCCACGGGAGGTGCCGCGCGAAACCATCGAGCATGTGCTCACCACCGCGCAGCGCACCGCGTCATGGTGCAACAGCCAGCCCTGGCAGGTGCTGATCGCAAGCGGCGAGGCCAAGGAGCGCTTCCGCAAATTGATCTATGCGGAAGCTTCGTCAGGCGCCAGGGACGACTCGGATTTTACCCCGCCGCGCGAATATCTCGGCGTCTATCTCGATCGCCGCCGCGAAAGCGGCTTTCAGCTCTACAACACGCTCGGCATCGCGCGCGGCGACAAGGCCGCCTACGCCAAGCAGGCGCTGGAGAATTACAATTTCTTCGGTGCGCCGCATGTCGCGATCATCCATACCGCCGAGCCGCTCGGGATCTATGGTGCGATCGATTGCGGCGCCTATGTCGGCAACTTCATGCTGGCGGCGCAGGCGGTCGGTCTCGGCACCATTCCGCAAGCCGCATTGGCGCGCCAATCCGGACTGATCCGGCGGCACTTCAAGCTCGACGACGACCGCCGGGTGGTGTGCGGAATTTCGTTCGGCTTTGCGGATCACACCCACAAGGTCAACAGCTACCGGACGTCGCGGGCGAGCGTGGCTGAAACGGTGACGTTCGTGGAGGAGTAGGGCGTTTAGCTCCGGCCTCGAAGGACGATGCGGCCATCCTTCGAGACGCGCGCAGGCGCGCTCCTCAGGATGAGGTCATCGTGTTCCTTCACGGCCTCATGGTGAGGAGCCGCGAAGCGGCGTCTCGAACCATGAATGCTCTGCTCGCGCCCTGTCAAAACTTTGGCGGCCGCTTTTCCGCGAACGCCTTGATGCCTTCCTTGATCTCGGCGCCGCGCATGCTGTCGCGGGCGCGGCGGTCGGCGGCTTCTTCGTCGAGCCGGCCGCGGGCGAATTCGTTGATCGCGTGCTTCATGCCGCGCATCGCCATCGGCGCGTTGCCGGCGAGAATTGTGGCGAGCCGGTCAACTTCCTCATCAAGCGCTTCAATGGTCATCACCAGCGCGGTCAGGTAGCCGATCCGCAACATTTCCTTGGCGTCGATTTTCTGCGCGGTCAAAAACAGCTTCTTGGCGTTGTCGACGCCGAGCCGCGTCGTGTAGCGCATGATGCCGCTCTTGTAATAATGCAGGCCGAGCCGCGCCGCCGGCATGAACATCTCGCTGCTGTCGATGCCGATACGGAAATCGCAGGCCAGCGCCAGGTCGGTCGAGCCGCCATAGACGCCGCCATTGAGCCGGCAGATGGTGGGAACGCCGATATCCTCGAGCCGGTCGGCAACCACCTCGAACGCCGATCCCGCGCTTTTCTCTTCCACGGCGCTGGTGGCGCGCTCGGCCACCGAATTGAGATCATATCCCGCGCTGAAGGCGCGGCCGGTGCCGGTGAGCACCAGCACTCTGATTGCCGGATCGCCCTCGACGCGGTCGAATAATTTCATCAGCGCGTCGAGATCGTCGGGCTGCAGCCGGTTCAGATGCCGCGGACGGTTGAGGCGAATGGTGGCGCGGGCGCCGTTCAGTTCGAAGACAGGCGTGCTGGCCGCTTCGGTGGCTTCGGACATTGTTGTCTCCATTTTATTTGTTTTCCAGCTCCCGGCGCTTGGCTTCGGCGTCGATGGTTTCGGAAAGATCGGGGTGCCGCGCCATCAACACGCGGAAATCGACCAGATCAAGCACCAGCAGCTTGGACACCCGCGTGGTCGTGATGTTGGCGGAGCGCAGATTGCTGCCGAGCAAGGCCATCTCACCGAAGAACGCGCCGTCGCCGAGCTTGACCTTCTTGCCCGGCAGATCGACCTCGACCTCGCCGGCGGCGATGAAATACATGCAGTCGCCGGCCTGGCCCTTGCGAATGATCATGGTGCGCGCCGGCAGGTCCATGGTGCGCAGCATGTGAGTGACGTCGGCGATCGCCGCCGGACCGAGGGCTGCGAAGAACGGCACCTTGCTGACGGATTCCCAGGTTTTGAGGAAATTGTCGCGGCGGGTCTCGGCGGCGAAGCCGGTGGCGAGAATGCCGGTCCAGAGGCCGAACACGCCGAGGCCGCAGATCATCACGAAGGCCGCGGTGATCCGGCCGAGCGGCGTGATCGGCACCACGTCGCCATAGCCGGTCGTGGTCAAGGTCGCGACAGCCCACCACAATGCCGCGGGAATGCTGCCGAAGGTACCCGGCTGGACGTCGCGCTCCAGGAAATAGACCACGACGGAAGCCAGAAACAGCACCATCAGGAAGATCACCAGCACGCTGAAAAGCGGCCCGGATTCCTGCACCAGCACCCGGCGCAATTGTCGCAATCCGGGAATGCCGGGGATCACCTTCAACAGCCAGAGCACGCCGAGCAGCCACGCGGTCTTGGGCGTGGCGCCAAGCACCAGCGCAAGCGGGATCGCGATGGCCCCGGCGCCGTCGACGAAGCCGCGGATCGACAGCAGATAGGCCGCAACCCGCTGCGTGCGAACGGCCTGGCGCAGCCTGACCACCCATTCGAAGATAAAGAAAACCAGGCAGGCGAACAGCAGTGCATCGATCCAGCCATGCAACGCGCCGTAGGCGGAGTCGATCGAAAGCAGAACCATCAGGATGACGCCAGCCACCACCGCGACATAGGCCGCTTTGGTCATGTTGCGGCCGACGGTCGCGGTCACGAACTGCGCGAAAGCTGAGGAATCTGGCTCTGACATCGGAGGTGGCGTCTGTCGGTAAAGGATAAAGGTGTTATCGGGGCCCGCGGGGCATGAATAGGCCGACAAAGTGCCCGGGTGGGGGGATGCCGTCAACGACCGCCGGAAAACAGCGTTATCACGGGCTGCCGGAGAGGGCGATCTGGAATAAGACGCGACGGCGGGCGATCCAGTAAACGGAGTCAGGACGCGGTTTGGCCGGCATTGCCGCGAATTCACGACAAAACGTCGCCTTTTCTCCATATGTCAAAAGCCGGTGCGGATATTATGATAAGCGCGCACCGGCAATACGAGCCCGCGTAGCTGTATTTCAGGAATTGGTTGGCCCCGATGGACACCTCACATCTCGCCCAAAACGCAGGAACCGTCAGCGCTGTTTTCGCATCGGTCTTCGTGGTCGCCACCACCACGATGCGGACCATGATCCCGTTGCGGGTGTTCGGCATCCTCACCAATCTGGTCCTGATCGCGACCGCGATACCGAGCCATAATTACCTGGTCATTCTGGTGCAGGCCGTGGTGCTGGTGCTCAACTCCTATCGCCTGCATCAGATGCTGCAGCTGGTCCGCGACGTGAAGAAATCCGTCACCAGCGACCTGTCGATGGATTGGCTGAAGCCTTTCATGACCGAGCGCAAATCCGCGGCGGGCGAAATCCTGTTCTACAAGGACGAGAAGGCCGAGGAGATGCTCTACATCGTCAGTGGCCGGTTCAAGCTGATCGAGTCGGGCATCGAATTGCCGGTGGGCGCCATCGTCGGCGAACTCGGCATGCTGTCGCCGTCGAACGTGCGAACCCAGTCGCTGGAATGCATCGAGTCCGGCGTTATTCTCAGCGTCAGCTACAGCAAGGTCGAGGAGCTTTACGTGCAGAATCCGGCATTCGGTTTTTACTTTCTCAAGCTCGCCAGCGCCCGGCTGTTCCAGAACCTTGGAACGCTGGAGCAACGGCTGGCGCAGCAGACCGCGTCGATATCCGCCGCGCCGAAGCCCGCGTAAAAAGCAGGATCGCCGCCGTGGCAAGCGTCCTGTCCTCGATTCGCTATCTGCTCGCCGATATCATCGGCGATGACGACGAGCCGTCGCCGTCGTTGCCCGAGAATTTGCCCCAAGGTACCGCGCCCATCGTCAGCGAAGGCATCCGGCTTTTGATCGAATATCAAGGCCCGAGCTACGCCCAGCTTTATGTCGACCGGTTGCGCAGGTTCGTCGGCCGCACCGATGTCGATGCCGGCATGTTCGGCGAAATCGCGCGGCTGATGGCGGCGCGGATGAGCTATGAGGACCCGATCCGGATCGCGCAGTTGAAGCTTGCCGCGCACGCGAGCGCGGCCGGTCGGTCGGATCTTCTACCGGATAACGACGTCAGGAAATTTCGCGTCGATGAACTGATCGGGGCGCTTCCCGCCATCGTCGCCGAACCGGTGCTCGATGCGCTGGACTGGGTAGACCGGACGCACCAGCCGATTTCGATACGCTACAGTGCGGCCAGCCGGTGGGGTATTCGCCGCCTGAAGATCGAGGCGGCGCTGCGGCGATGGCGGCTGTTTTCAGTGCGCTACACCAAAGAGCGGGTCTGGGTCGAACGCTGGCTGCATATGATCGACCGCGGCCTGACCAAGCAGCCGCAGGCCGCGCCCGCCATCGTGCAGACGGCCGACATGATTCAGGATTATGGCAGCGTCTATCGTCACGGCCTTGCCGACTGGCATGCCATCATCGACGGGTTGGTCAAGCCGACCTTCGACGGCGTGCTGCCGTTATCAAATCTGGCCGGCGCCCTCGCCGAGGCGCGCGCCGCCGTGATGCCAGATCCGCGGCAGGTCGCGCTCAAGCGCAAGATTGCCGAGATCAGGGCGCGGGCGCTGGATACAAATTCCAGTGCCGTGGTGCGGTGAGCCTTAAGCGCTTTGCGCGGCGCGAGATCGCCCAACCGAGATCGTAAATATCTACAAAAGAACAATAATTTCTGTCCCGCGATGATATCCGGATCGGATTGCAAACCGGTCGTTGCCGGCAACCGTACCCGGGGAGCGCATTGCAACGCGGCGCCGCTATCGCCGTTCGGCCACACTCCCGGTTTTTCGAGTTCCCCACAGGTGCATTCCGGCCCGGGAGGTGTCATAAATGATCCGCACCGGTTGAGTTGGCCGGATTTGAGTAACACTGACGCCTTCACGTTTCTCGTCTTGGTCTTGCCGTTTCAATTCAGTGCCAGCAAAGGGCGTCAGCTTTGTTGTTTCCTTCCATGTCCTCGTCTGTTCCGGTAGGCGCGCTTGTCGGATGGATGCTCGTTCTCACCTTCAAGCACATCATCGCCGATTTTGTTCTGCAGACGTCCTGGATGGCGCTCGGCAAGGACCAGAAGACGGGATGGGCGATGCCGCTGCTGGCGCATTGCCTGGTCCACCTTGCAGTGGCGCTGCCGCTGATCCTGATCATCGCGCCGCGGTTCTGGTTTCTCGCGCTGGTCGATTTCGTCATCCACATCATCATCGATCGCGCCAAGGGGCTTTGCGCCTCCACTTTCGATATGACGATGGAGCATCCATGGTTCTGGACGCTGATCGGTATCGACCAGGCGCTGCACCATCTGACCGGGTTCGGCCTTTCGATCTTCATGGCGGCGAATAGCTGATCTGAACGGTCGGTTATCCCGACGGTGCGTGATGGCCGGGCGATCGAAGGTCGGGCGAATCTCCCAACGACCGAACGGGTTAGCGGCCTCGCGAATCAGCGGCGCGCGACGCTGATTCGCAGGCCTCGATCAAGCACCCCGGGTGACTACCGTCCTCATTGGTTAACCTTTCGTTAGACAATTGCATTGCATCCTCCCAACCAGGGAGAACCGCTATGTTTTCAAGCCGCGAAGCCTTCGAGAACGATTTCTGTCCGGTCCGGGACGAATTGCTCGGCGAAATGTATCGTGCCAACGAAAATGGCCTGGTCCAACTCGTGGAGAGCGTCTCCTCCGAGGTTCGGGCCATGCTGGCGCTGTTCTGCTATCGCCGCAGCCATCTGCACGCGCTGGCGCTCTCGATTGCGTCGAGCTGCAGCGAACGCGAGCTGATCCAGTTGGGCGGCCGCGTCGGTTCCACGCTGTATGCGTTGTCCCGCGAGCCGGCCACGCGCTCCGCACCCTCGTCATCCTACGGCCATCGCAAGCCGATTACGCTGTCGACCAAGCCGCTCAGCACGTTCGCGCCGATCGAGGATGAATTCGATGATGAGCTCGAGGCCGTGACGGCCTGAATTTAGAGCGAAGTTCCTCCGCGGCCGTCCGTGCTAACCCAATACCGGCAAACCGTGGCGCCGCCGCGCCATGTCGCATTCGGGATCGCCCGGCATGCAGGTGCGGCAGACTTCAGGCCGCACGGCGTAAATCCCGCACGATGTCGCGACGCCGATCTTGCCTGATAGCGCCGAGCAGCGGTCGCCATCGCAGCGCATGCCCGACAATCTTTCGTTGACGAATTTTTCCGGGATCAGGTCGAGCGCGGAATCGTCTTCGGTGGTGAAACGCGGCCAGTTCGACGAATAGGCGCAGCAGGCCCCGCATGCCTGGCAGGGACTTTCCACCGCAACCGCCGGATCGCTGTTCTCCATAGCTCGCTTTAGCCGGATATGGCGTCGCGGGCCAGTTGGTGTTGACGCTCAAGTGTCTGCCGGATGTTCCCAGACCAGGCTACGCCGCCACTTCGCCCGCAACGCGGCGCGGCGCTCCGGATAGGGATCGTCGAGATAGTCGGCATCGATCACGCGGTCGGTGCGAAAGCTGCGAAAATCCTTCCGCAGTTCGCACCAGGCCGCCAGGATCCGCACCGCCTCGTGATAGCCGATCGCGATCGGCCAGATCGTGCGTTCGCTGTCGCGGCCGTGCTCGTCGCGATAGCGCAGCGCGATTTTCTTGCCTTGATGAATTTGTGACCGGGTTCGCGCCATATCGATGCGGTCGGGCTCGCGACGCCAGTCCGGCCGCGCGCGGCTGGCGGGTTCAAGCACGAACGGCCGCAGGCGTTCGGGCACGGTGTCGGCGATCTTGGCGATCAGATCCTGCGCCGCGCGCGACAAGGCCGGATCGGCGTGGCCCGCCACCCATTGCGCGCCGAGCACCGCGGCCTCGATCTCGTCGGGCGTCAGCATCAAGGGCGGCAGGTCGAAGCCCTTCTCCAGAATATAGCCCATACCGGCCTCGCCGCGGATCGGTACGCGCTGCCCGATCAGGGTGGCGATGTCGCGATAGATCGTCCGCTTCGAGGTCTCCAGTTCCTCGGCGATCGCGTCCGCCGTCAGCGGTTTACCGGTGCGCCGGAGCACCTGGATGATCTGAAACAGCCGGTCGGCGCGTCGCATGGCGGTTCTCTTTTTTCAGGTCGGGATTTTTCCCAAGGAAGCCTTGCTGATGCTGACAGCATGTTGGCAGCAGGTGGCGGCTATACCTCGGACAACACTTCAACGGATAGGGGATTTGTCCATGATGATTCTTCAAGCGTTTGCCGCCCGGGACGGTTTTGGGCCGGTGTGGCGCACCCAGGTGCACGCCTTTGTATGGGCGCGTTTGATCTCATTCAACTGCGGTGACTTCCGTTGGACAATCGCGGCGACGGCGCTCCGCCTGCTCGGCGCCGTCTGGGCCTTTGCGGAACGGCAATTTGCCCAGTGGGCCCGGCGGGTGTTGCGCCGTGCCTGGCAGGGCGCCCGCTTCGCGGCCGAGTTGTCTGATGCTGACACCATGGTGGCAGCAGGGCGCCGGTAGCTTGCGGCCTCGTTTCGGGCGATCGTAGCAAATTGGAGAACCTCATGATTACGCTCTATGGCTTTGGCGCCGGCTTTGGCTTGCCGGAAATCAGCCCCTTTGTGACCAAGACCGAAGTCCAGCTGAAAATGGCAGGTCTGGCCTATCGCAAGGAGCGGGCGATGCCGCCGGCCTCGCCCAAGGGGCAACTGCCCTATATCGACGATGACGCCCAGAGCATTGCCGACTCCACCTTCATCCGCGCCCACATCGAACGCAAATATGGCTTCGATTTCGATGCCGGGCTCGACCTGCAGCAACGCGCGCAGGCCTGGGCGTTCGAGCGGATGATCGAACATCACGTCTATTGGGGGCTGGTCGGCGCGCGCTGGGTCGATCCGCAGAACTTCGCCAAGGGACCGACGCATTTCTTCGACGGCGCGCCGGAGCATATCCGGGAGAAACTGCGCGAAGACGCACAGTTCCGGGTCGCCGAAAACTATCTCCTGAGCGGCCTCGGGCGCCACGCCCCGGATGACGACGTCAATCTGGCGCTGCGTTCGCTGTTTGCGTTGTCGGTGCAGCTTGGCGACAAGCCTTATCTGATGGGCGACAGACCCTGCGGCACCGATGCCACCGCCTTCGGCGCCATCGCCGGGATACTGACGCCGTTCTTCGATTCGAAATTGCGTGAGCAGGTCGAGGGATTCGATAATTTGACCGCCTATGTCGACCGCATGATGCAGCACTATTATCCAGCCTTTGCCTGGACGCCGCTGCGGCAGGCGGCTTGAGCGACGAAGCGCCGGTTCTGACGGATCAGAACCGGCGCTTCGGTCTCTTAATCCCGGCGCTTCAATGCGCCGGCGCGGTTTCGCCCTTCAGCGCGGCGAGTTCGGCTTCCAGTTCGACAATCCGCTGGTCCCGCGCCGCCAGCGCTTGCGCCACGTCGGCGGCGTCGAATTTCTGCGGGATGTGCTGCGGGCAGTTGGTATCCCACGCCGAAATCCTGAACAGCACCACCTGCTCGGGCCGCGCCCTGTAGCCCTGCGGCATCAGCGATTTCGTCAACGCCGGATCGTCATCGACCATCCGCGCCTCGCCCCAGATCTTGATGCGGCGGCGATGGGCGTAGTCCATCAGGAAGATGTGCGCCTTGGGATTTTCCGACAGATTGCCTTGCGTGATGTACTGGCGGTTGCCGGCGTAATCGGCGAAGGCCAGCGTGTTCTTGTCCAGCACTTTGACAAAGCCTTTCGGTCCGCCGCGATGCTGGATGTAAGGCTGGCCGTCGGCTGAGGCGGTCGCCAGATAAAAGCTGTTGGCCTCCGCCAACGACGCCGCGAGCCGATCGTCGACCTCGGTGCGCCAGCCGCCGTTTTCCTCGACTTCGGCGTAGCCGTCGCGCGACCCCTTGCGGGTCTGGATCGCCTTCACCGCCGGGGTGAAGGCGACGTCGCTGGAATAATGCTGGGCGTCTGACATCAGAGTGTCCTCCGAAGGTTCAGGGGGCATAAACCCCCGCTTCGCTCTCTAAAATGAACGTTTTCATAATCTATACAATCAATCGGATTGACACTTCATTGTTGCAATATATGAAATAGTGCGATGGATCGTCTCGACGCCATGCAGGCCTTTGTCGCAGTCGCGGATCTCGAGGGTTTTGCCCCGGCCGCGCGCAAGCTCGGGCTGTCACCGTCGGGGGTGACGCGGCTGATCGCGGCGCTGGAGGAGCGGCTCGGCGCGCGGCTGTTGCAGCGGACCACGCGGAAGGTTGCGCTGACCGACGTCGGCACGCGCTATCTGGAACGGGTCCGGCGCATCCTTGCCGATGTCGAGGAAGCCGAAAGCTCGGCCGAGGGCGAACGTACCCGGCCCATTGGACGGCTGGTGGTTTCGGCGCCGATCGGTTTCGGTCGCCTCCATGTCAGCCCGGTGATGTCGCGCTATCTGGCGCGCTATCCCGAAGTGGCAGCCGAGTTGCGATTGACGGATCGCGTGGTCAATCTGGTGGAAGACGGTGTCGATCTCGCGGTCCGGATCGGGCATCTGCCGGATTCGACGCTTGTCGCGCGCCATGTCGGTGAGATGCGGCGGATCGTGGTCGCCTCAAAGGCCTATCTCGCGCAGCGCGGCGAGCCTGATACGCCTCAGGCGATCGCGTCGCATGACACGATTCAATTCGGCGCCGCGATGGCCGCACCGGAATGGCGCTTTGTCGAACAGGGACGCGAGGTCCGACTGGTCTGCACGCCGCGTTTCACCACCAACAGTTCGGACGGCGCGATCCAGTATGCCGCGCAGGGCGGCGGCCTGACGCGGGTGCTGGCCTATCAGGCCGCCGAGGCGATCAAGGCCGGGCAATTGAAGGTCGTGCTGACGAAATTTGAACCGCCGGCGTTGCCGATTCACGTCGTCTATCCGACCTCGCGGTTGTTGTCGGCCAAGGTCCGCGCCTTCATCGATCTCGTCATCGAGATCGACGCCTGGCATTTTGGCTAGGCCGACGTCTGGGTCGTCTTCGGCACCACGCGAAACGTCCCATTGGCCCGCGCGATGACGACGTCGTCGGCTTTGACCAGGCACTGCGCGAAGCAGATCGTGCTGCCGGTCTTGATCACGTCGGTCTCGACCGTAAACCACTGCCCAATCTGGGCGCTGCTGATGAAATCGATCGACATGCTGACGGTCACCAGCGAATGGGCGCCGCGCATCCTGTGAGCGCAGCTGTGCCCCATGGCCTTATCGGTCATCGCTGCGATCATCCCGCCATGGACGAAGCCGCGCGCGTTGGTATGCGGCGTGGCCAGCCGAACTCCCAGGACAATCGCGTCGGGCGTTTGTTTGGTATAAATTGGCTCCCACGGATCGGTGAGCGGACTGTGCCGGGACTGCCGTTCGAAACCTTCGGGAATGGCTGTTGATGTCATATGCTGGGCTCGCATGTTGGCGATGAGTTGCGCCATTGAACGCGAAGCCCGCGCGGAATGCACCGCCTACAAAGTTTTAAACGGAATTTCGGTGGTTGTTTGAAACGAAGGGAACGCTTGTTTGCCGTCATTGCGAGCGAAGCGAAGCAATCCAGAGCCACAGGCAAGACTGGATTGCTTCGTCGCGGAGCCTGTCATCGGGCGCGCATTCGCGCGATCGGCCTAAAACGGCAGCCCAACATAATTCTCCGACAACGACGTCGTCGCAGCCTTTGAGCTGACGAGATAATCCAGTTCGGCAATCTGGATCCGCGCGCCGAATTCGCCCTGGTCGGGAAATTTGTGCAGCATCGAGGTCATCCACCACGAGAACCTCACCGCCTTCCAGACCCGCGCCAGCGCGGTCGCGGAATAGGCGTCGATGCCGGCGGAGGATTTCTCGTCGTAATATTCGCGCAGCGCACCCGACAGATAATGCACGTCGCTGGCGGCGAGATTCAGCCCCTTGGCGCCGGTCGGCGGCACGATATGGGCGGCATCGCCGGCCAGGAACAGGCGCCCGAACCGCATCGGCTCGGCGACGAAACTGCGCAGCGGCGCGATGCTCTTTTCGATCGACGGCCCTGTGACGAGTTCATCGACCGCCTTCTGGTCCAGCCGCCGCTTCAGTTCATCCCAGAAGCGGTCGTCCGGCCATTGATCGATGTGATCGTCGAGCGGGCACTGCACGTAATAGCGGCTGCGGTGGGTCGAGCGCATCGTGCACAGCGCAAATCCGCGCGCGTGGTTGGAGTAGATCAACTCGTGACTGACCGGCGGCGTCTCCGACAGGATGCCGAGCCAGCCGAACGGATAGACCCGCTCGAACGTGGTGATCGCGGACGGATTGACGCTGGCGCGGCTGACGCCGTGAAAGCCGTCACATCCCGCGATGAAGTCGCAGGCGATCTCGTGCGTGACGCCATCCTTGACGTAGGTGACGCGCGGATGATCGGTGTCGAAATCATGCGGCTTGACGTCGGCGGCTTGGTACACTGTGGTGAGACCGGCCGCCTTGCGGGCATTCATCAAATCGAGCGTCACTTCGGTCTGGCCGTAGATCATCACGGTCTTGCCGGTCGCGGCATGCATGTCGATGCGGTGGCGCGCGCCGCCGAACGCCAGTTCGACGCCATGGTGAACCAGGCCTTCGCGATGCGCGCGCGTACCGGCGCCGACTTCATCGAGCAGCGTAACGGTACCTTCTTCCAGCAGGCCGGCGCGGATGCGACCCAGCACATAGTCCGGGGTCTGGCGTTCCAGGATGAAATTGTCGATCCCGTAAGCATGCAGCAATTGCCCCAGCAATAATCCCGCCGGTCCCGCGCCGATGATGGCTACCTTGGTTCGCAACCGCGCTCTCCCTGACTATTCCTGAAATGGCTATCCTAAAGTCGGCACGCCGGCCGTTGCCGCCCGTCTTGCAATGATAATTATATCATATAACAATGTGCGCAAAGGGCCTTTGAAGCCTGATGTCATGAGGGGAGACGTTGTCGATGAGAAGATCATTTTTGGCGTTGCTGTTGGTTGCCAGTCTGACGCCTGCCATCACACCGGCTTTGGCGCAGGACAAGGTCGTCAACCTGAAAATATCGCTGTGGGTGCCGCCGGCGCATCCGCTGGTGCCGGCCACCCAGGCCTGGGCCGCCGATATCGAAAAGGCCTCCGGCGGCAGCATCAAGGTGGCGGTGTTCCCCTCCGAACAACTCGGCAAGGCGTTCGACCATTACGACATGGCGCGCGACGGCATCGCCGACATCACCTATGTCAATCCCGGCTATCAGCCCGGTCGCTTCCCGATCGCGGCTGCCGGCCAGTTGCCGTTCGTGTTCTCGGACGGCAAGAAGGGCACGCTGGCGCTGAACGAGTGGTATCACAAATACGCAGCCACCGAGATGAAGGACACCAAGCTTTGCTTCGCCTTTATCCACGATCCCGGCGCACTGCACGGCAAGAAGAAGATTCTCGTCCCCGAAGATCTCAAGGGCGTGAAGGTGCGCCCGGCCCAGAGCACGATCGGCGAGATGGTGAAGATGTTCGGTGGCACCAACGTGCAGGCTTCGGCGCCGGAAGCGCGCGACGCGATCGAGCGCGGCGTCGCCGACGAGATCACCTTCCCCTGGGGTTCGATGTTCCTGTTCGGAATCGACAAGGCGGTCAAATACACCATGGACGTGCCGCTCTATACGACCGTGTTCACCTACAACATCAACCTGGCCAAATATAACGCGATGTCGGATGCGCAGAAGAAGGTCATCGACGACCATTGCACGCCGGAATGGGCCTCCAAGGTCACTGACCCCTGGACCGATTTCGAGTTCGCCGGCCGCGCCAAGATGAAGGCCTTGCCCGATCACGAGGTCTACCAGTTGACCCCGGACCAACTCGCCCAATGGAAGGCGGCGGTGAAGCCGCTGCACGACAGCTGGGCCGAGGCAGTAAAGAAAGCCGGCGGCGACGCGACGGCGATCGACGCCGATCTGCAGGCGACGCTGAAGAAATACGGGGCTGGGCTGTAAAATCGCTGTCATTCCGGGCCGCGCCTTCGATCGGCATTTGCCGACCGGAGGCGTGGACCCGGAAACTAGAGCAGTTCATCTCTGGATTCTCCGATGTGCAATTGCACATCGTAGTTCGATGCTTCGCATCGCCCCGGAATGACGCCATCTGTGTCCGAAGCGGCAACACCAACCAAACGGCTTCATGACCGCCAATCCCGAAATCACGCAAGACGGCGTCATCACCGGCCCGCCCGCGCCGGTGCGCAAGAATGTGATGGACCGTTTCATCGATTCGATCGAATGGATCGCGGCATTCTTTGTCGGTATTGTCGCGCTCAACACCTTTACCGCGGTGCTAATGCGTAAATTCTTCGCGGTGACGATTCCTGACTATTACAATTTCGGCCAGTTCCTGCTCGGCATCCTGATCTTCTGGGGCATCGCCGCCACCAGCTATCGCGGCACCCACATCACCGTCGATCTGGTCTGGGCCAACGCGACGCCGAAATATCAGCGCTGGATCGATGTGTTCGCGACCCTGGTGCTGCTGTTCGTGGTCACCGTGCAGACCTACACGCTGTTCGACAAGGTAGTGGACACCCGCGCCAGCCATATCGTCACCATGGATTTGCAGGTGCCGATCTGGCCATTCTTCCTGGTGTCATGGATCGGCGACGTCTCGGCGGTGCTCTTGATCGCGATCCGCACCTATAGGCTGATCTTTCATCCCGAAGATATCCATGACGCCAAAATCAAGATCGCGGAGTAGGACGGCATGAGCAACGAAGCCGTTGCCCTGATCGGCTTCATCAGCCTGTTCGTGCTGATGCTGTTGCGCGTGCCGGTGGGCATGGCGATGGGTCTCGTCGGCATCACCGGCTTCGGCTACCTCACGGGCTTTGAGCCGGCGCTGAAGCTGATCGGCCAGACCACGATGCGCACGGTAACGGATTATTCCTTTGGCGTGATCCCGATGTTCCTGTTGATGGGCGCGTTCGTCTCGGTCTCCGGCATCAGCCGCGAACTGTTCCGTGCCGCCAACACCTTCGTCGGGCACTGGAAGGGCGGTCTTGGCATCGCCACCATCGCCGCCTGCGGCGGCTTCGCCGCGATCTCCGGTTCGTCGGTGGCGACCGCGGCGACGTTTTCCGCGGTGGCCTATCCGGAGATGCGTCGCTTTGGCTATCCGCAATCGTTCGCCGCCGGCGTGATAGCGGTCGGCGGTACGCTGGGCGCGATGCTGCCGCCGTCCACCGTGCTCGCGGTCTACGGCATCATCACCCAGCAGGATATCGGCAAGCTGTTCATCGCCGGCATCGTACCGGGAATGCTGGCGATCGCGATGCACATGATCACTATCGGGATCATCGGCGTGGTGCGGCCGGGCTTCCTGCCCGCCGGGCCGCCGGCTTCGTGGCATGAACGGCTGCTGGCGCTGCGCGACGTCTGGTCGCCATTGCTGCTGTTTCTGTTCGTGATCGGCGGGCTCTATGGCGGCTTCTTCATCCCGACCGAAGCGGGCGCGGTCGGCGCCGTCGGCGCCTTTATCATCGGCGTGCTGCGCGGCAAGCTGACCCTGGACGGCGTCCTGCAATCGATGTTGCAGGCGACGCGGACGGCGGCGGCGGTGTTCACCGTGCTGATCGGCGCGTTGTGCTTCGGCTATTTCCTCACCATCACCCAGACGCCGCAGCACGTCACCGAATTCCTCACCGGCCTCGGCATCGGCCCCTATGGCGTGCTGACCCTGATCCTGTTGATGTACCTGGTGCTGGGCTGCCTGATGGACGCGATGGCGATGGTGATCCTCACCGTGCCGATCGTGTTTCCCGTGGTGACGGCGCTCGGCTTCGACCCGATCTGGTTCGGCATCGTCATCGTTATGACGGTCGAACTCGGCCTCATTCATCCGCCGGTCGGCATGAACGTGTTCGTCATCAAGAGCGTGATCAAGGACGTCAACATGTCGACGATCTTTGTCGGCGTGCTGCCGTTCGTGGTGACCGACCTGATCCGGCTGGTGATCCTGATTCTGTTTCCGCTGCTGGCGACATGGTTGCCGCAGCACATGATTGGATGAGCCAATGAATCCCGTTCTTGAAACCAGATATGCCTTCACCATTACCGCCGAGATCGGCGCGGTGACTTCGGCCGGCGAGATCGGCAGCGGCATCCGCCGGATCATCCCGATCACCGGCGGCGAGGTGAAAGGCGAAGGCATCAACGGCAAGGTCTGCCCGTTCGGCGCCGACTTCCAGATCATCCGCCCCAACGAGCTGATCGAGCTCGAAGCCAGATATGCCTTCGAGACCGACGATGCCGCGGTGGTCTATGTCGAGAACAAGGGACTTCGGTTCGGGCCGATCGATCTGTTGCAAAAGCTCAAGCGCGGCGAGCCGGTCGATCCAAAACTGATTTACTTCCGCACCGTGCCGAAATTCGAAACCGGCGCTGCAAAATACCGCTGGTTGATGGAAAACCTGTTCGTCGGCTCCGCCGCCCGCCACGCCGATCGCGTCGTGATCGACGTGCATCAGGTGCTGTGAGTTTTTGATCTCAGGGTGGACTAACGGTTGTGCTCGCCGGAGCAAAGCGTCATCCGATCACCTTATCGCGAGCAGCGACAAGAAGCGTCGCTGGCACCGTGAGGCGAGCGCCCTGCCGCGGCCAATATTTCAATGCTAATTTGTCATGCGGCGCATAAAATATGCTGCCGTAGCTAATAAAGACCGCCTGATTATTTTTCCGAGCGGCTTCAACGCGCAAAACTTGTACTGCGTATCACCGTTGAGCATCGGAGCGCGGCCGCTTCCCATGACAGAATTATAACGCAGCTGGCGCATCAGGTATTGCTGCAATGCGAATAGCAGCGATTGCCAAAGCTCGTTCAGCGCATACGTCCAGCGTCGTTAACCTCGGCGCGATCCCGCGCTGAGGAAGCGTTCGCGGGCGAATCTTTCCGACCTGCGAGAAGAGAAAGAAAAAAAGATGAATCCGACTTCGAAGAAGCTCACCGTCTCGGCCGCGGCCCTGTTCGCACTCGCGTTCCTGACGATGAGTGCGCCTGTCGCTCACGCAGAAGATTATTGCATCACCAATGGCGCGCAAACCGCCCATGGCTGCGGTTATCCGAGCATGGAGACATGCAAGGCCGCATCCGCCGGCATCGGCGGTACCTGTTCGGCCGCCGCCTCGTCCAGGAATCCCAGCGATGCCCTTGGTCAAGTTCAGCAGCCACACTCGCGACGTGAGCTTCGTCTCAAGAAGGAAGCCACCGGACAGTAAGGCCGGCTGGGATCAGGTCGGAATGTTGCGGCCCCGGAGTTTGGCCTTCGAGGCCGCAACAGTCTGGAAGCAATATCGGGCGGACCGAAGCTCGAACGCGCTTCTTTCGACGAGAGCAGACCCGTAAGCGCGGCTGCTTGCGGACGGCGAAGGCGTGTGGTCCTGGCGCCCCGATGCCGGCGTCAAGTTTTGCGGAAGATTATTCGCGAAGCGACGGTGGCAAGAAGGCCCGTGACAGCGTTCAGGACAGAACAACCCCACAGGGGTTATTGATTCCGGACTCGTGCTACGCACGCCCCGGAATGACGAAGTTGGAGCGCGTAGCGGACGATCCAGTATTCCTGGGATGGAAAAACCGGCCTCCTTGACTCCCCCACCAATAGTTATAAAACATAACTATTCTGGACGGGAAGCAATAAGCACATGGGAAACGTCGCCTCCACCACAACCGCGGGGCCCTCCGAATTGCTCAGAATCGAGCAAACCGGCGCCGTGCTGACCGTGGGCCTCAACCGCCCGGCCAAGCGCAATGCGCTGAACGACGGCATCATCCTCGCGATCCAGGATTGCTTCGCCAATCTCCCCGAAAATGTCGGCGCGGTCGTGATCCACGGCATCGGCGACCATTTCTCCTCCGGGCTCGATCTCTCCGAACTGACCGAGCAGGACGCCACCGATGGCCTGCGGCATTCGCAGATGTGGCATCGGGTGTTCGACCGCATTCAATATAGCCGCGTACCCGTGATAGCCGCACTGAAGGGCGCGGTGATCGGCGGCGGGTTGGAACTGGCCTGCGCGGCGCATATTCGCGTCGCCGAGCCCAGTGCCTATTTCGCGCTGCCCGAGGGCCAGCGCGGCATCTTCGTTGGCGGCGGTGGATCGGTGCGGTTGCCGCGGCTGATTGGCGTCGCCCGGATGACCGACATGATGCTGACGGGCAGGGTGTATTCCGCGACCGAGGGCGCGTCCTATGGCTTTACGCAGTACCTCACCGAGCCAGGCAACGCGTTGCCCAAGGCGATGGAACTGGCCGCGAAAGTGGCTGATAATGCGCCACTGACCAATTTCGCGGTGCTGCAGGCGTTGCCGAT
>JBDTKZ010000006.1:0-45566 GCA_039935075.1 Bradyrhizobium sp. | reverse complement strand
GCGTGCTGGTCGTCCACCAATCGGATAACCCTTCGCGTGTGGTCAATGCCTTGTAGACGTCACTGGTGGGCGATTTGATTCCAACCTTGTGTAAGATATCCAACATCGTGGCTACTCCCTGGGGTTCTGCACAAACTTCGAAACGACGCGCGATGAAAATTCCCGGCGGCGATCTTGCCGTCGCCTCAATGTTGTTCGCCGGCGAGGGCGCCGATCCGCGGCACGACCTTCTTCCAGCCGCCGCCCATGTTGGTGAAAGCGATCTCGTTCTGCGGCAGCACGAACCCGGAATGGATCAGGCGAAGCCGCGTGCCGGTTTCCGCTTTCGACAGCATGAACGTCACCACCGTATCCAGGCGTGAACCGTATCCGGCGTTGGCTTCGTGTCCGCCTTTCCAGGCATAGGCGAGGCGTTGGTTCGGGATCACCTCCAGCACCTCGCATTGAATCACCCCGTCCCAGGCGCCGGCCGCCGTGGTCTGGTAGGTGAAGCGCTTGCCTTTTATGGGCTCAAACCCGGTCGGGATCATTCCCAGCCAACGGCCCATCAGTTCGCCGTGCGTGAGCGTTTTCCAGATCGTCTCCGGCGCATGCGGGAAGACGTCGTCGACCACGATTTGTTGGGTGTGGGATTTCAACGCGATTTCGTTCATGGATCGATTTCCTTCAACAGGGTTCGGAGGTTGGCAAACCGCTCGCGCCAGAACACGCCGTAATGGCTCATCCAGTCGAACAGGGGGGCAAGGCCCTCCGGCTCGCAGCGATAGAAGACGTTGCGGCCCTGCGCACGGTCGGCGATCAGGCCGGCCTGCTTCAGCAGCCGCAGATGTTGCGAGATCGCCGACTGCGTCACGCCGCTGCCGCGCGTCAGTTCGGCGACGCTGATTTCGTCGGACTGCGTGATCCGCTCGAACACCGCGCGCCGGGTGGGGTCGGCAAGCGTGCGAAGGACGGTATCGATGGCGGCTGCTTCAATCATGGGAGATCAATTAGCAGGCGCTAATGCATTAGTCAAGGCTAATATGTCAATCTTTATGACGTTGACGTCGGAGCTGCCCCGGACGATGGAAAGAGCCGACCAAATATCTCCCCCCACAGAACAACAACACGGAGAACCCGATGGCACGCGTGCGCTGTATTACTGAGATGGGCATGGGCGTTGACGTTCACGGCCGCGATGCCACCAAGGCGGCGAAGCGCGCGGTGTCGGACGCGATCCGCCATTCCAGCCTCGGGTTCTTTCGCATGGTCGGCAAGACGTCGAAGGACATGTTCGTCGATGTCACCATTGCCGTGCCGAACCCGGAGGCGGTCGACACGGCAGCGGTCGCGAAAGAACTGCCGTATGGAACCGTGACGGTCACCGCGGTCAAAGGCGGGCTGGAAATACCGGCCGAGCAGGGCAGTGACTCCATCGTCATCGCCAACGCCGCCGTGATCGTCAGCCTTGAGGACGACAAGCCCGCGTAGGCCAGGCGCTACGGCGCGCGCCTTACATCCTCACCATCTCGGTGCGATATTTCGGCAGCAGTGCCGCGATCAATTTGCCTTTCTCGGCCATTTCGTCCGGGGTTGGCTTTGGTGGCGCCGCAGTGCGGCCTTCGACCGGGAAGCCGACCGCCAGGAAGAATTCATCCTGTCCCGCCGGTGTGCACATGCAGAGCATGCGGGCGGTCTTGCCGGACACGTTCTTGAACGCGTGCGGGGCGTTGGCCGGAACGTTGACGGTCGATCCGGCGCGGACAATGTGCGATTGGCCACGAAAGGTGAATTCGAGTTCGCCTTCGAGAAGCGTGAACATTTCCTCGAAATCGTGCCGATGCGGCGGCGGTCCGCCGGCGGCGGGCACCAGCATGTCGACCAGGCAATAGCGGCCCGCGGTCTGCGCGCCCGACACCAGAATGGTGTAGGTGCCGCCGGCCACCGAGATATGCGGCACGCCGCTGCCGTCGGGATCGGCGACCGTCAGGCTGCGGGCGGGATCGTCGGCGGGGATTGTCATGGTCATTTCGGATCTCCGTGCGGATGGCTTGAGGAACCTGATGGAGCACCTTATCAAGGGATAAGCCTTACGAAATCCGATCTTACGAAAATCATGGGCAGCCTTTCATGACATCAGACCTTTCCGCGTTCCCCATCACCAAACGCTGGCCGGCACGGCATCCGGACCTTTTGCAGCTTTATTCGCTGCCGACGCCGAATGGTGTCAAGGTATCGATCATGCTGGAAGAGATCGGGCTGCCCTACGAAGTGCACCTGGTCGATTTCAACAAGGACGATCAGAAGACGCCGGAGTTTCTATCGCTCAATCCGAACGGCAAGATCCCCGCAATCCTCGATCCCAACGGACCCGGCGGCAAACCGCTCGGGTTGTTCGAGTCAGGAGCGATCCTGCAATATCTCGCCGAAAAGACCGGCAAGCTACTCCCGGCGGATCCCGCGCGCCGCTATGAGACCATCCAGTGGCTGCATTTCCAGATGGGCGGTATCGGGCCGATGTTCGGGCAGCTCGGCTTCTTCCATAAATTCGCCGGCAAGGAGTTTGCCGACAAGCGCCCGCTCGAGCGTTACGTCGCCGAATCCAAACGCCTGCTCGGCGTGATCGAGATCCGCCTCGACGGGAGGCAGTGGATCATGGACGACGAGTACACCATCGCCGATATTTCAATGCTGGGCTGGGTGCGTAACCTGATCGGCTTTTATGGCGCGCGCGAACTGGTCGCGTTCGATGCGTTCAAGCATGTGCCCGCGTGGTTGGAGCGAGGCTTGGCGCGGCCGGCGGTGCAGCGCGGGCTCGATATTCCGAAGCGGCCGTGACGGCGGTCACCGCTTGAGGAGTTCGTACACGACCGGATTATCGGCGCAGGCGCTGGGCCCGCACTCCAGAAACGCCGAGACCACGTTCATCGCGGTGAGGCCGATCACGAGCCACACCGCGGCGCAGGCGAACAGATTCCCTGCCAGCGGTGATGCTGCGGCGTCATCCTCGAACTGGCGATCGAACAGCAGGATCACCGCGAGCAGGATGATCGCCGCGACAAAGCCGATCAGCGCCCAGCTGTAATAATGATAGCCGAGCAGCGCCGAGCCGTAACCGGCATCGCCGGGCATGATGTGCAGCAGCACCTGCCGGGTCGACACGACGGCGCCGGCAACGGCTGCCAGCAGCGACATCGCGTAATGGCTGGGGCGTGGGCCGAAGCGGATGTTCAGGATCGGGCCGATCGCCAGCGTCGCAAACATGATCCGCTGCAGCAGGCACAGCGGGCAGGGCAGTTCGCCCAGCAGCAATTGCGCTGCGAATGCCGCGGCCAGCAACAGCGCCAGCGCGTAGAGGCTGAGGGCATTCAGGGCGATCGCACGGGTCTGGATCATGCGCTGCTCTCAGAACGACAATTTGAGCACGTCGGTGGCGTGGTGCAGATAGGTCGCGACGCAGGCGATCAGGATAGCGGCAAACAGGCCGACCGCGAGCAGCCGCGGACCTCGCCAAGCCACCAGCATCACAACGACATCAGCGAGAAACAACAGGGTGAATTCCATGGTCGATCCCGGCAACGCGTGAAGCGCGTGTCTATCCTGCTTCAAGTCTACGCGAGATTCGGCGGCGCGCGCTGCCTAAAAGCCCTGACGGCGTGACGCCTGCGATGCTTGCCCGGATCGGCCGCGGACCGTGATCCCGATCACAATCCGAACGGTTGAATGCTGCAACTAATACGGACGCGCCCTCGGGCGCCGCACCACGCAGGAAATCGAACCATGTCCTTCGGAACCATGTCCCTCAGAGCCATCTCCGTCAACCGTAAGCTGCCCTTGATCCTTATGATCGTCGCGAATGCGATCCTGGTCACCTGCCTTTGGCTCGAACATCGTGATCGCGTCGCGCGGAACAAGACGGTGGCCGATTGCATCGATGTGCGGACCCCTGCCGAAACCGCCATCGCGGCGTGCTCCGACGTGGTTGGTGCCTCTCCCAAGGCGGTCTGGGCCTACACCAACCGCGCGCTCGCCTACAGCAGCCGGGGGGATCAGGATCTCGCCGTCGACGATCTCGACATGGCGATCGGCCTCGATCGGGGATACGCGCGCGCCTACGCCATTCGTGCCACCGCCTACAATGCCAAAGGCAATTGGGATCGCGGCATCGTCGATCTGACCAAGGCGATCGAACTCAACCCCGGCGACGCCCAGTCCTACAGCAACCGCGCCGCGGCCTACATGGTCAAGGGCAAGACCGATCTGGCCATCGCCGATACCACCCGCGCCATCGCGCTGAACCCGAGGCTGGCGCCTGCCTACGACAACCGCGCCGTCGCTTATGAAAAAAAGGGATGGACCGATCTCGCGATCGCGGATTATCGCAGCACCCTCGCGATCGAGCCGCACGACCGCAATGGCCGGGACGGGCTCAAGCGTCTCAGCGCTGCACACTGACGCCCACTTCACCCGGGCATGAGGCTTTCCGCGGGAGGCCAATAATCACTTTACATCGCATATCGTTCATGATTTGTTCTGTCGATGTTTTCGGGCGAGTAAGGCGTCATGGACCCCGGCTTGGACCCCGGCCTGGACGATGGCGGCACGCTGTTTTTCGCTGCCGTTCCGGATTTTGACACCGCGGCAAAAATCCATCGGCTCGCGGGAATTTTGCAGCGGGCGCACCGGTTCAGGGGCGAACCGATCCTGCCAGAGCGCTTGCATGTGTCGCTGTTGTTTCTCGGTCGTTGGTCTGAGTGGGTGGCTCGATGCGCCTGTGAGGCCGTTGCCGGCGTCAAGATGACCCCGTTCGAAGTTTCATTTGATCGAACCACGAGTTTTCGGAGCAGGCCTGGCAACCGTCCCTTGGTTCTTTTGGGCGATGAGACGTCGGATCGATTGAAATCGCTCGGGCACAGGCTCGGCGCAGCCATCGCGGAAAAGGGTATGGGGCGCCGCGTGACAAAGGAGTTTACGCCACACGTCACGCTGTCGTACGGGGAACGCTCGGTCGACGAGTATCCGGTTGAGCCGATCCGCTGGACCGTGAACGAATTTGTACTGATCCACAGCTTGCAGGGGCACGCGCATCTTGCACGTTGGCGGTTCGATGTATGATGCCGGCAGCGACGCGAGAGAAGGGAAACCAGCTTGCCCACCACCATCTACGGCATCAAGAACTGCGACACCATGAAGAAGGCCCGCGCCTGGCTCGACAGCCATGGCGTGGCGTACGACTTTCATGATTACAAGACCGAAGGCGTTGCCAAGGACAAGCTCAAGCGCTGGTCCGATCAGGTCGGCTGGGAAACGCTGCTCAATCGCGCAGGCACGACGTTTCGCAAATTGCCCGATGGCGACAAGGAAGGCCTCAATGAGCGCAAGGCGCTCGCCTTGATGCTGGCGCAGCCTTCCATGATCAAGCGGCCGGTGCTGGAAGCCGGCGCCAAATTGCTGGTCGGCTTCAAGCCGGAGATCTACGCGAAGGAAGTTGCCTCATCGTCACGACCCGCAACGAAGAAAGCTTAATCGATCTCGATGATGTCGTCGGAGATGTCGCGTGCCACGGGAGGGCGGACGAAATCGAGATCGATGACGGCCTTGAGGACGCTGACAGGCGGGGTTTCGGGCTTGATCAGGTTGTTGATCTTGAAACGGCCCTCGATGCTGATGGCACGCGTTGCTTGACGGATCGGACCACCGACGGATTGGCGCTGGCAAATTCCATCTGGAATTAGTTGAACTCGATCACGTCGCCTGCCGGAATGCGTCCGGGGGCGCGGTGGAACAGGTCGTGATCGATAACGGCACGAAGCTTTGGCGTCGGCAAGGCGTCGTTCCCTCGCATCAAATTCCGGATTTCGAAATTTCCGTCTTCACTGATCGTCTTCAGCGATGCGATGATATGGCTGACGTCGCCGCCATCCGAAAACGGCAGCAGCAGTCGCTCGTAAGCGACGATTCGGCCGTAGATGTCATCGATGTTGGAGATGGTGTAGACCGGAAGCGCACGTTTGATGCACGTGTGATAGACCGGCATCACAATGGGCGCGAGCCTGGTCCCAAGGTATTCGTCGAGATATCGGCCCTTGCCGGTGTTGCCATAGGCGCTCGACATTCGCGTGCCATCGCTGTCGATTATCAAACGCGGCGGCTCCTGCGCCGTGTCGGCGGTCATATAGACCAGGTCGGGAAGTTCATCGGCGAGCCGGGCAGGCTGATATTCGTCCATGCGCGGCGCGTGCCGGTCGCGGGCGTAAAGCCGCAACCAGGTGTTGAGCAGGTCGCGCTGCTTGATCGATTTGACGATCGTGGGGTTCGCGCTCTGGTAATTCATGACCGCAATTTCCAAAGCTGCAATGTCCGAGCCTGCAATATCCGAAGATGCCATGACGGCTGCAATCCGATCTTGATGTAAAACACCGAACCATCGGCTGGACCCGCAAATTTTTGATGAAAAGGCGAAACCTCATGGAAATACCGTTAATGGATGCTTGGCGCCCGGTTCGGTCGGCGATGCCGAAAGTTCGGGCAAACCCACCAATCAGGTCTCTCGAACAATTCGACTAATGGCGAAGCTGCGGCGTCTGGGCGCACGCCGGATGGCGAGCTTTCGACCTTGCGTAAACCGCGCCGTTGACGGCATATTCCGGCCCGGAGGCGGCAGCCGGCAGACGGATTTCCAGGGCGTCTGCGGGAGAACCTGCCGGTTAGGAAAAAATTAGCCACGCGCGACGGGACTCGCGAGGATGGCTGATGGGGGAAATTTGATTGGCCGATGAGTTCATTCTCGAGACCCACGGATTATCCAAGGAATTCGCGGGTTTCTTTGCCGTTCGCGACGTCGACCTTCGGGTCCGCCGCGGCAGTATTCATGCGTTGATCGGGCCCAACGGGGCTGGAAAAACCACCTGCTTCAACCTGCTGACCAAGTTCCTGAGCCCCTCGGCTGGCCGGATCGTGTACAAGGGGCAGGACATCACCGCGATGGCGCCGGCCGACGTGGCGCGGCTCGGCCTGGTGCGCTCGTTCCAGATTTCGGCGGTGTTCCCGCATTTGACCGCGCTGGAAAATGTGCGGGTCGCCTTGCAACGTCAGCACGGGCACTCGTTTGATTTCTGGCGATCGAAAACGGTTCTCGACCGGTTCAACGGGCGTGCCCGCGAGCTGCTCGATGACGTCGGCTTGAGCGAGTTTGCCAATACGCCGGCGGTCGAGATGCCCTATGGACGCAAGCGTGCGCTTGAGATCGCGACCACGCTGGCGCTCGATCCGGAAATGATGTTGCTCGACGAGCCGATGGCCGGCATGGGCCATGAAGACATCGACAAGATCGCCGCGTTGATCAAGCGCATCTCTGCGAAATACACCATCCTGATGGTCGAGCATAATTTGAGTGTCGTCGCCAATTTGTCCGACATCATCACCGTGCTGACGCGCGGCCGCGTGCTGGCGGAAGGCAATTATGCCGATCTGACCAAGGATGAACGCGTCAAGGAAGCCTATCTGGGGGCCGGTCATGGCTGATTTGAAAATGGCTGAGGCCACCGCCGCGAAGCCCGTGATCTCGCCCGGCGTAGGAACGCCGGTGCTGACGGTTCAGAATCTGCAAGCGTGGTACGGCGAGTCCCACATCCTGCACGGCATCGACTTCCACGTGAACGCCGGCGAGGTGGTCACGCTGCTGGGGCGCAATGGCGCTGGAAAGACCACCACCCTGAAGTCGGTGATGGGGATGATCGGCAAGCGCACCGGCTCGGTCCGGTTCGACGACAAGGAAATCATCCGGGCGACGTCGGACAAGATCGCGCGCATGGGCGTGGCGTTTTGTCCGGAGGAGCGCGGTATTTTCGCCAGCCTCGACGTCCGCGAAAATCTGCTGCTGCCGCCGGTGGTGCGCAGCGGCGGACTGTCGCTGCAGCAGATCTTCGACCTGTTTCCAAATCTGAAGGAACGCCTCAACAGCCAGGGCACCAAATTGTCGGGCGGCGAGCAGCAGATGCTGGCGATCGCCCGGATCCTGCGTACCGGCGCACGCTTCCTGATGCTGGACGAGCCGACCGAAGGCCTCGCGCCCGTCATCATCCAGCAGATCGGCCAAACCATCGCGCGGCTCAAATCGGAAGGTTTTACCATTCTGCTGGTCGAGCAGAATTTCCGCTTCGCCTCGACCGTTGCCGATCGCTATTACATCGTCGAGCACGGCAAGGTGATCGACGGTTTTGCCAATTCGGAGCTGTCGACCAACATGGACAAGCTTCACACCTATCTCGGTGTCTGAAGATTCGACGTCCGGGAAGCCGGGCGTCCAAAGATCTGACACCACAAAACAACGAAGAAGAACAGAAAGAGGAGACCAAGATGAAGAACAGAATTTCGGCGCTGCTGCTGGGAACGGCGCTGGCGCTCTCCACCGGGAATCTCGCGTTCGCGCAGGACAAGACGGTGAAGATCGGCGCGCTGAGCGATCAGTCGGGCCTCTACGCCGATCTCGGCGGTCCCGGCTCGACGCTGGCGGCCCAGATGGCAGTCGAGGATTCCGGCATGACCGCCAAAGGCTGGAAGATCGACATCGTCTCCGGCGATCATCTCAACAAGCCTGACGTCGGTGTGAACATCGCGCGGCAGTGGTTCGACGTCGACAAGGTCGACGTCATCGTCGACGTTCCGAACTCGGGCGTGGCGCTGGCGGTCAGCAACCTCGTGAAGGAAAAGAACGGCGTCCTGCTCGATTCCGGCGCAGGATCCTCGGACCTGACCAACGCGCAGTGCACGCCGAATACCATTCACTGGACCTACGACACCTATACGCTCGCGCACGGCACCGGTTCGGCGCTGGCGAAGGCCGGTGGCGACAGCTGGTTCTTCCTGACCGCCGACTATGCTTTCGGCGCGGCGCTTGAACGCGATACCACCGCGGCGGTGATTGCGGCCGGCGGCAAGGTTGTCGGCGGCGTCAAGCATCCGCTCGGCACCTCGGATTTCTCGTCGTTCCTGCTGCAGGCGCAGGCTTCCAAGGCCAAGATCATCGGCCTGGCGAACGCCGGCGCCGATACCACCACGGCGATCAAGCAGGCGGCCGAGTTCGGCCTGACTCAAGGGGGCCAGCAGAAACTCGCGGCGCTGCTGCTGTTCATCACCGACGTTAATTCGCTCGGCCTCAACACCGCGCAGGGCCTGAACTTCACCGAGACCTTTTACTGGGACATGAATGACCAGACCCGGGCTTTCTCCAAGCGCTTCCAGGAGCGCATGAAGAACCACAGCATGCCGACCATGGTGCACGCCGGCGTCTATTCGAGTTTGATCCATTACTTCAAGGCGCTGGAAGCGCTCGGTGGCAACCCGCATGATGGCGCCAAGGTCGTCGCCAAGATGAAGGAAATGCCGACCGACGATCCGCTGTTCGGCAAGGGCAGCATCGAGCCCAACGGCCGCACGATTCACCCGGCCTATCTGTTCGAAGTCAAAAAGCCCTCGGAATCCAAGGCTCCCTGGGATTACTACAAGCTGGTTGCGACCATTCCCGCGAACGAAGCCTTTACCCCACTGGACAAGAGCACCTGTCCTTTGCTGAAGAAATGATTCCCCGGCGCTCGGCGGCCTGAACCGCCGAGCGCTTCGTTTCGAGAGATTGAGCGAGAAAGATAATGCAGGCCCTTTACGCCCAACTGCTGGTCGGACTGATCAACGGCTCGTTTTACGCGCTGCTCAGTCTCGGACTTGCCGTGATCTTCGGCATGCTCAACATCATCAATTTCGCCCACGGCGCGCTCTACATGATGGGCGCGTTCGTTGCGTATTTCCTGCTGAGCCTCTTCAATATCGGCTATTGGCCGGCACTGATCATTGCGCCGATCGTGGTCGGAATCTTCGGCATGATCCTCGAGCGGACGATGCTGCAATGGCTGTCCGGCCTCGATCATCTCTACGGATTGTTGCTGACTTTCGGTCTGGCGCTGATCATTCAGGGCGTCTTCCAGAATTTTTTCGGGTCCTCCGGTCTGCCGTATTCGATCCCGGATGCGCTCAAGGGCGGCACCAATCTCGGATTCATGTATCTGCCGATCTATCGCGGCTGGGTCGTGATCTTCTCGCTCATAGTGTGCATCGCCACCTGGTACCTGATCGAGCGGACGCGGCTTGGCGCCAACCTGCGCGCCGCTACCGAAAACCCGACGCTGGTGCGCGCCTTCGGCATCAACGTTCCCAGGATGATCACGCTGACCTACGGGCTTGGTGTCGGCCTTGCCGCGCTGGCGGGCGTGTTGTCGGCGCCGATCAACCAGGTGCGGCCGCTGATGGGCGCCGACCTGATCATCGTGGTGTTCGCGGTGGTCGTGATCGGCGGCATGGGATCGATCATGGGATCGATCATCACCGGCTTTGCGCTGGGCGTGATCGAGGGAATGACCAAATACTTTTATCCGGAAGCCTCCAACACCGTGGTATTCGTCCTGATGGTGCTGGTGCTGCTGGTGAAGCCTTCTGGATTGACGGGACGGGCGAGCTAACATGACAGCCTTGACAGACGAGACCCTGGCGCCAACCCCGCGCGCCATCCGCGATGAGATGATCGCGTTTGCGATCATGACGGTGCTTTTGCTGGTCGTGCCGTTTAGCGGCATCTATCCGTTCTTCGTGATGCAGGCGCTGTGCTTCGCGCTGCTGGCGTGTGCCTTCAACCTTCTGATCGGCTATGGCGGCTTGCTGTCGTTCGGCCATGCGATGTTCCTGGGCACCTCAGGCTACATCACAGCGCATGCGCTGAAAGTCTGGGGCGTGTCGCCCGAGCTTGGCATTCTGATTGGCACCGCCGGAGCGGCGGGCCTCGGCGTCATCACCGGCCTCATCGCCATCCGCCGCCAGGGCATCTACTTCGCGATGATCACGCTGGCCTTGTCGCAACTGCTGTATTTCATCTATCTGCAGACCCCGTTCACCCACGGCGAAGACGGCATCCAGGGAATTCCACAGGGGCATTTGTTCGGATTCCTCGATCTCGCGAACCCGACGGTGCTGTATTACGTCATTCTCGCCGGCTTCCTGCTCGGCTTCCTGCTGATCTTCCGCACCATCAATTCGCCGTTCGGCGAAGTGCTGAAATCGATCCGGGAAAACGAGCAGCGCGCCATTTCGCTCGGCTACAAGACCGATCAGTACAAGCTGTTGGCCTACATCCTGTCGGGGACGCTGGCGGGGCTTGCCGGCTCGTTGAAGGTATTTGTCGCGCAAAATGCCTCCCTGACGGACGTGCACTGGAGCATGTCGGGCGAAATCGTGCTGATGACGCTGGTTGGCGGCCTCGGTACCATCTTCGGTCCGGTCGTCGGCGCGTTCGTGATCACGGCCATGCAGCAATATCTGGCCGGATATGGCCAGTGGGTGACCGTGATCCAGGGCGTGATCTTCGTGGCCTGCGTGCTGGCGTTCCGCCGCGGTATCATTGGCGAAATCGCGCATCTTTTGCGCCGCTCGCTCTGAACGGACCGGTTCCCGGGCGTCTTCCGGACGGCACAAAGCGGTGGATGACCGGCTACCCGGCGCCGCTTTCCCGATAAATCGTCTATGACAGTGGCGTGACAGGCGGCCTTGGCCGCCATTCCTTAACCCGTGGATATGTCAGATGCTGCGCTGGTTTCGTGCCTTCCTGCCCCGGGAGGAGCGGTTTTTCGATCTGTTCGCCAGGCATTCCCGGACGGTGGTGCAGGGAGCAGTGGCGCTGCAGGACATGCTCAAGGGTGGGGACGAGACCCCCGTGCATTGCCAGCGCGTCAACCAGTTCGAGAATGATGCCGACAACATCACCCGCGAGGTGCTGACCGCGGTGCGCCGGACCTTCATCACGCCGTTCGACCGCGTCGACATCAAGAACCTGATCACGGCGATGGACGACGCGATCGACCAGATGCAGCAGACCGCCAAGGCGGTGATGCTGTTCGAGGTCCGCAGCTTCGAGCCTCCGATGCGCGAAATCGGCACGCTGCTGGTCGAATGCGCCAATCTGGTCGGCCGCGCGCTGCCGCTGATGCAGGCGATCGGCGAGAATGTCTCGATGCTGACCGCGATCACGGAAGAGCTGACCAAGCTGGAAGGCCGGGTCGACGATCTCCAGGATATCGGGTTGAAGGAGCTGTTCCTCAAGCATCGCAACGCCAACGCGATGGATTTCATCGTCGGCGCCGAGATCTATGACCATCTTGAGAAAGTCGCCGATCGTTTCGACGACGTGGCCAACGAGATCAATAGTATCGTGATCGAACAGGTATAGGGCAGGGCCGCGCCGTGGATGCCACGCTAGGTCTACCCATCCTGATCGGATTGATCGCGGTCGCGCTGCTGTTCGATTTCCTGAACGGCTTGCACGATGCCGCCAATTCGATCGCGACGATCGTTTCGACCCGCGTGCTGCGGCCGCAATATGCGGTGCTCTGGGCTGCGTTCTTCAACTTCGTCGCCTTCGGCGTGTTCGGACTCAATGTCGCGCACACCATCGGCACCGGGATCATCGAACCCAGCGTGATCGATCCGCGGGTGATCTTTGCGGCTCTCACGGGCGCGATCGCCTGGAATCTGATCACCTGGGGGCTGGGAATTCCTTCGTCGAGTTCGCATGCGCTGATCGGCGGGCTGGTCGGGGCAGGTATGGCCAAGGCCGGCATTTCGGCGGCGGTCTGGAGCGGCCTGTCGAAAGCCCTGCTTGCGATCGTGCTGTCGCCGCTGGTGGGATTCTTGTTGGCGCTGGTGCTGGTCGCGATCGTGTCCTGGGCCTCGGTACGCTCGACGCCGTTCGCGGTCGACCGTGCCTTCCGGATCCTGCAATTTGCGTCCGCTTCGCTCTACTCGCTGGGCCATGGCGGCAACGACGCGCAAAAGACCATGGGCATCATCGCGGTGCTGCTCTACTCGCAAGGGTACCTTGGCGCAGAATTTTCGGTGCCGTATTGGGTGGTGCTGGCGTGCCAGGCGTCGATGGCGCTGGGCACTCTGATGGGCGGCTGGCGGATCGTCCGCACCATGGGCCTGCGGATCACCAAGCTGACGCCGATGCAGGGTTTTTGTGCCGAGACCGGTGGGGCCGCGACCCTGTTCATCGCGACCTTTCTCGGGGTTCCGGTATCGACGACCCACACCATTACCGGAGCCATTGTCGGCGTCGGCGCGGCGCGGCGGGTCTCGGCGGTGCGCTGGAACGTAGCCAGTTCGATCGTCTATGCCTGGGTCATCACCATCCCGGCGTCTGCGATCGTGGCCGCGCTGGCCTATTGGGCGGTGGCGCTGGTTGCGCGCTAGCCAGGCCGCGTCCGGCGATTGGAGTTCGGGGGCGGAATCCCCATATGGAGCGGTCGAGAACACGCATTCCTCCTTGATCCGGCCGGGTTTCCCTGCCACAGGCATCGCAGATGTCCGACCTAGCTCTATCAGCCGAAAAGCTTTCCCACTCGCCGCTCGCGGCCGAGGTCGCGCGCCGGCGGACGTTTGCGATTATTTCGCATCCGGACGCGGGCAAGACCACGTTGACCGAGAAGTTGCTGCTGTTCGGCGGCGCGATCAATCTCGCCGGCCAGGTCAAGGCCAAGGGCGAGCGCCGCAACACCCGGTCCGACTGGATGAAGATCGAGCGCGAGCGCGGCATCTCCGTCGTCACCTCGGTGATGACCTTCGAATTCCATGATCTGGTGTTCAACCTGCTGGACACGCCGGGCCATGAGGACTTTTCCGAAGATACCTACCGCACGCTGACCGCGGTCGATTCCGCGGTCATGGTGATCGACGCCGCCAAGGGCATCGAAGCGCGCACCCGCAAGCTGTTCGAGGTGTGCCGTCTGCGCGACATTCCCATCATCACCTTCATCAACAAGATGGACCGCGAGAGCCGCGACACCTTTGATCTGCTCGATGAAATCGAAAAGACGCTGGCGCTCGACACCACGCCGATGACCTGGCCGGTCGGCCGCGGCCGCGATTTCCTCGGCACCTATGACGTCACCAATGGCGGGGTGCGCCTGCTCGAAGGCGGCGGCGCCAAGACCGGCGCGGCGCAACAGATCGACATCGCCGATCTCGCCGGCCGCAATGCCAATCTCGATGTCGGCGCCATCAAGGACGAACTCGCTCTGGTGTCGGAGGCCTGCCAGCCGTTCGATCTCGCGGCATTCCGGGAGGGCCATCTGACCCCGGTGTACTTCGGCAGCGCGCTGCGCAATTTCGGCGTCGGCGATTTGCTGGAAGGGCTCGGCAAATTCGCGCCGCCGCCGCGTGCCCAGGAGAGTAATTTGCGCAAGGTCGAGGCCGCGGAGCCGCGCATGAGTGCCTTCGTGTTCAAGATCCAGGCCAACATGGATCCGAACCACCGCGACCGCATCGCGTTCGCGCGGCTGTGCTCGGGCAAACTCAGCCGCGGCATGAAGGCAAAGCTGGTGCGCACCGGCAAGAACATGAGCCTGTCCAGTCCGCAGTTCTTCTTCGCCCAGGATCGCTCGGTGGCGGACGAGGCTTTTGCCGGCGACGTCGTCGGCATTCCCAATCACGGCACCTTGCGGATCGGCGACACCCTGACCGTGGGCGAGGATTTGACTTTCGTCGGCGTGCCGAGTTTCGCGCCGGAAATCGTCCGCCGTGTCCGGCTGACCGATGCGATGAAGGCCAAGAAGCTGAAAGAGGCGCTGCAGCAGATGTCGGAGGAGGGCGTGGTGCAGGTGTTCCGCCCCCGCGACGGCGCCCCCGCACTGGTCGGCGTGGTCGGCCCGCTGCAGCTCGACGTGTTGAAGGCGCGGCTCGATGCCGAATATTCCTTACCGGTGGAATTCGAGGTCAGCGAGTTTCAACTGGCGCGCTGGATTTCGTCCGACGACCGCAAGAAGCTGGATGCCTTCGTCGCCGCCAACAATTCCGGCGTCGCCGACGACGTCGATGGCGATCCGGTGTTTCTGGCCAAGAACGAATTTTATTTGGGCTATACCAAGGAACGCGCCGAGGGGATCGTCTTTTCCGCCATCAAGGATGTGAAGAAAAAGGACACCAAGTAAGCGCGCCGCGGATTGCGGAACCATCGCGATGAATGCGTGGATGTGAATGGCACCGGGCTTGATACCACCCGCTACACGCATCACCTTGGCTGTGCTGTTTCGAGGGCCGGTTTGATGCTCGGACGTTTCGGTATCTCTCTCGTCGTCGCCGCCGCGTTGGTAATGGCCGCGGGCTCTGCCGAGGCGCGACGGCGTCATCAGATCGATGCCACGCCGTTTTCGCACGCGCCCTGCAGCGTGCTGGACGGGCGTCCGTGCACACCGTCGTTCTGCAGCGTGCTCAATCGAGGCCCTTGCATTCCCGAGATCGACTATCCCTATGGCGAGAATCTGCAACTCACCATCGAGAGCGTGCCGTCGGAAGGCGACAAGACGAAATACGTCAGGCCCGACCATGACCTCGACACCATCGGCGATCTGTTTGCCGAATTGCGATCCTGCTGGTCACCACCCGCCGACGACGCCAAGCAGGGGATGCAGATGACGGTACGCTTTAGCTTCAAACGGGACGGCGGAATCATCGCGGCTCCGCGCCTGACTTTTGCGACCGTGGGGGCCCCGGCGGATACCCGCGCGAGCTATCTGAAGGCGATCAACGCTTCGCTCGACGCCTGCGCGCCATTAAAACTCACCGACAGTTTCGGCGGGGCGCTCGCCGGCCGGCCGATCGCGATCCGCTATATCGACAATCGCGAACTGGAAAATCAACCGGGAAAGCGGTGACGCCCTGCAATATTCCCGGCATCGGCGCCATGTGTAAAGTCGCTGGTAAAAAGCGCTGGCATGGGTAAGGCTGCACCGCAGCGGCGTGAAGCCGCGTCGGTGAGGCGTCAATAAAACCTAAGGGAAACGTCATGAAATCTGCGGCCGCTCTGTGCTTCGTCCTGTTCATCTGCTCGTTCCATGGGGCGAAAGCCCAGAAAACAGCGCTGCCGCCAGTCGACTTTTCGGCGATGACTTGCGACCAGTTCTGGGAGAAAACCACGGCCAATGACAGGGGTCCCTTTCTATTTTGGCTGAGCGGCTATTTCGGACACAAGAACAACTCCGCGGTACTGGATCCCACCGGTTTTACTGAAAAAACCAAGGCCTTGTCGCAGTATTGCGCCAAGCAGCCCACCGACAACATCCTGTCTGCCGCCGGGAAGGTTTTTGTCAATTAGGAGAACGGAAATCGCGGGATCGAGGTGTCGCCGCGGGCCGTGCTGATGAGCGCGTCTGGTATTCCCCGGGATCCCTTGGGCGCATTGCGGCTTGGGGCCCGAAAGTGATACCCGGGTTCCGGAATAGCCGGCCTGCCATGGAGGATATCTTGGGGCTATCGGTGATGATCCTCGGTCTGGCGCTGTTCCTCGGCGTTCATACGTTGACGACCCAGCGCGATCTGCGCGCGCGGTTCGTCGTCTCGTTGGGGGAGGGCGGCTACAAGGCTTCCTATGCGCTGGTGTCGCTGGCGGGTCTTGTGCTGATCGTGTGGGGTTTTGCCAACTATCGCTCCGCCGGGATGATCGACATCTGGCATCCGCCGGCCGCATTCAAGCACATCACGGAAGCGTTGATGCTGCCGGCGGTGATCCTGGTGGTGGCGTCCTATATCCGCGGCGGTATCTATACCGCGCTGAAGCATCCGATGCTGGCTGGCGTCAAGCTGTGGGCCGCGGCGCATCTGCTCGCCAACGGGGATCTCGGTTCCATCATCCTGTTTGGCTCATTTCTGGGATGGGCGGTGTTCGACCGGATCTCGCTCAAGCACCGCACCGATCTCGGTGCACCGCCGATCCCGGTCGGCGGCCGCAGCAACGACCTGATCGCGATCGCGGTCGGGGTTGTCGCCTATCTCGCCCTTGGTTTTGTGTTTCATCCCGTCGTCATCGGCGTTGCTGTGTTTGGAGCCTAACGTGTCCATTCAATCATCCATCAAGCGCAAGACCGCCCCCGATATTCGCGCCCGCAAGAACGGCGAGCCGATCGTGATGCTGACGTCGTATCACGCCCACACCGCGGCCCTGGTCGATCGCTATTGCGACGTCATCCTGGTCGGCGACTCCCTCGGCAATGTGATGCACGGTTTTGAGACCACCGTGCCGGTGACGCTCGAGATGATGATCCTGCAGGGGCATGCCGTGATGCGCGGCTCGCAACATGCGCTGGTGGTGGTGGACATGCCGTTCGGTTCCTACGAAGCCTCGAAGGAGCAGGCGTTTCATTCCGCGGTGCGGATCCTGAAAGAAACCCATTGCGGCGCCGTGAAACTCGAGGGCGGCGTGCGGATGGCGGAGACCATCGCGTTTCTCAGCGAACGCGGCGTTCCCGTGATGGGCCACATCGGCCTGACGCCACAGTCGATCAACACGCTGGGCTCGTTTCGCGCCCAGGGCCGTGAGGAAGGCAGCTGGCAGCCGATCGAAAACGATGCCGTCGCGGTGGCGCAAGCCGGCGCATTCTCGGTCGTGGTCGAGGCCGTCGCGGAGCCGCTGGCGCGCAAGATCACGGAGACCATTGCGATCCCGACCATCGGCATCGGCGCCAGTGCGGCCTGCGACGGCCAGGTGCTGGTGCTGGAGGATATGCTGGGGTTGTCGGCACGGACGCCGAAATTTGTCCGGCGCTACGGCGATCTCGGTCCGATGATCGAGGCGGCAATCGAAGGCTACGCCACCGACGTGCGCGCGCGGGCGTTTCCGGGCCCGGAGCATGTCTATGGCATGAAGGCCAAAAGCTGAGGCGCCACGATGGACCGTTCGTATTTTTCGATTTCCCCGATGCAGCTTCAGGCACGCTTCGGCGATCGGGTGGTGCCGGTGTTTTGCGAACGGCCCCGCAATATCTGGGCGATGATCTCGGATACGGCGTCGCGCAACTCGGACGGCGAGGCGCTGGTCTGCGGCGATATCAGGATGAACTGGCGCGAGGTGGTGCAGCGATCCGAGCAAATCGCGGCAGGTTTCCACCGGTTGGGTTTACGCGGCGGCGACCGGGTGGCTGTGCTGCTCGGTAACCGCGTCGAGTTCGTGCTGACACTGTTTGCCGCCGCGCATGCCGGCCTGGTCACGGTCCTGCTCGGCACCCGCCAGCAAAAGCCCGAGATCGCCTATGTGCTGATCGATTGCGGCGCCAAACTTTTGATTCATGAAGCTCAGCTGGCGGACCGCGTACCCGACGCGCGCGACCTGCCGGATTTGCTGCATCGTATTGCCGTCGACGATGACGCGCGCGTCTCGCAGTTTTCGGGCCTGCTTGATAACGTGGCCCGGCCGCCGGCCGATGTCGGTGAAGAAGACACCGCGATGATTCTCTATACGTCCGGTACCACCGGGCGGCCCAAGGGGGCGATGCTCGCGCATTGCAATATCATCCATTCGTCGATGATATTCGTGTCCTGCCTGCAACTGAGCGAGGCGGATCGCTCGATCGCGGCCGTGCCGCTCGCGCATGTCACCGGCGTCGTCGCCAATATCATGACCATGGTCGCTTGCGGGGGCAGCCTGATCATCATGGTCGAGTTCAAGGCCGCGGCGTATCTGAAGGTCGCAGCGCGCGAGCGCGTCACCTACACGGTGATGGTGCCTGCGATGTATAATCTGTGTCTGTTGCAGCCGGATTTCGACGGCTACGATCTGTCGAGCTGGCGCATCGGCGGCTTCGGCGGCGCGCCAATGCCGGTGGCCACGATCGAGAAACTGGATGCCAAGATCCCCGGCCTGAAGCTGATGAATTGCTACGGGTCGACCGAAACCACGTCGCCATCGACCATCATGCCCGGTGAGTTGACCGCCGCCCACATCGATAGTGTCGGGCTGCCGTGTCCCGGCGCCGATATCATCGTGGTGGATGCCGCGGGCCGTGAAGTACCGCGTGGCGAGATTGGCGAAATCTGGATTCGCAGCGGTTCCGTCATCAAGGGTTACTGGAACAATCCGAACGCGACGGCGGAGAGTTTCACCGGCGGGTTCTGGCATTCGGGCGACCTCGGTTCGGTCGATGCGCAGAATTTCGTCCGCGTGTTCGATCGTCAGAAAGACATGATCAACCGGGGTGGGCTGAAGATTTATTCCGCCGAAGTCGAATCAGTGCTGGCCGGGCATCCGGATGTGGTCGAGAGCGCGATCGTCGCCAGGCCATGTCCGGTGCTGGGCGAGCGCGTCCATGCCGTGATCGTGACGTGCCATGGGGATGTCAGCGCCGAGGCCTTGCGCGCGTGGTGCGCCGAGCGGTTGTCCGACTACAAGGTGCCGGAGACGATGGCGCTGATTGCCGAGCCGCTGCCGCGTAACGCCAATGGCAAGGTGATGAAGCGGCACTTGCGCGACGCGCTGGCGGACACGCACTAACGGTCTCGCTCCATTAATCGGCCGAGCGCATGACCTGCGACCCGCGCAGCGTTTGATGCGCTGGCGAGCGCCGCCGATGGAATTTATCCGATTCGCGGCACGAACATTGCTTTGATCGAGCACGCTGGGAAAACTCAGGAGTGCGCGATGAAACGCATAGTCCTCGGCCTGGTGTTGAGTTCCATGATTGGCGTCGGGAATGCCCGTGACGTCGGGCAATGGGATTCGGGCGATCCTTCAATTCGGGAATGGTATCAAGCGCTGATGCAACCCGACGTGCCGAACGCCTCATGTTGCGGCGAGGCGGATGCTTATTGGGCAGACGAAGTTCACGTCAAAGGCGGCAAGACCTACGCGATCATCACCGACGACAGGGCAGATGAGCCGCGTCGGCGTCCGCATATCGACGTCGGCACTGAAATCGAAATCCCCAACAACAAGCTGAAATGGGATAAATCGAATCCGACCGGACACGGGATCGTATTCCTGAGCCGCGCCGGCTACGTGTTTTGCTACATCCAGCCGGGTGGGGTTTGACGGCCGATCCGGTCTCCAAGAGTTGTCGACGCGTTCCCGAAACGCCGCCAACAGGCCGCTGCCGGAGCGACGCCTGCCGCCGCTCGACGAAATCGCCTTGGCCGTGCTTTCAGGGCTCGCATCGCATTGAATTAACGAAGAAAATATTGCCATCGCGGAGCCGGCAGCTTTGCCTTGCCACCGCCATATCGCTAGGGTATCGCCGCCGCCAGACGGGGGACAAAGGGCATGCCGGATGATCGGATTCGGCGTGGCCTATCGGGGATTGGATAGCCTTAAGTGTCTGAATTATTTGATGAAGTCGACGAGGACGTCCGTCGCGATCAGCTCAAGAAGGTGTGGGATCAGTATTCGATCCACATCGTCGCTTGCGCGCTGTTGATCATTGCCGCGGTCGGCGGCTGGCGTGGCTATCAATATGTCGAGGCGAAGAAGGCCGCGGAAGCGGGTATTGCCTTCGACAAGGCCGTGGAATTGTCGGAAGCGAACAAGCATTCCGAGGCCGAAACGGCCTTTAACAGCCTGGCTGCGACCGCGCCGTCGGGATACCGCCTGCTGGCGCGGCTGCGCGCGGCCGGCGAAGTCGCCAGCCATGATCCGAAGGCGGCGGTCAAGCTTTACGACGACATCGCCGCCGACCGCGGTGTCGGCGCGCTGGAGCAGGAACTGGCCAAGGTCCGCGCCGCGCAACTGCTGGTGGAAACGGCAGGCTATCCCGACATGCTGTCGCGTCTCGAGCCCTCGACGGCGCCCCGCTCGACCTTTCGGCATACCGCGCGCGAGCTGCTGGCATTGTCGGCCTGGCGTGCCAACGACACGACGGCGGCGCGCAAATGGCTGGATATGATTGCCAATGACGGCGAGACGCCGCCGGGCCTCCGCTCGCGCGCCGAAGCGCTACAGGCGTTGCTGCCCCCGGTTGCGAAAAGCTGACGGCGGAAAAACAGGTGAGTGAGAAATCGACCATGCGCCTGTCGCAACGTCTGATCGCTGCCGCTGTTCTGGTCGCGCTTTCCGGCGCGTTGGCCAGCTGCGGCGGTGGCGGCATGAGCAGTTTCGATCCGAGCGATTTGCTGGACTTCCTCGACACCAAGAAGAAGCTGCCTGGCGATCGCAAGCCGGTTTTTCCGGACGGCGTTCCCGGCCTTGAGCAGGGCGTGCCGAAGGAATTGTACAAGGGGTCCGCCCAGGAGCAGCTCGATCAGCAGAACGCCGCTGCCGCCGCGCCGCCCGTCGAAGAGCCGAAATCGAAGCAGGCGGCAAAATCCAGGGGCAAGAAGGCCAAGCCGGCGGCGACGGCCAGCACGGCTCCCGCCGCGGCGCCGGAGCCAGCTGCTGCGGCCAATCCCGACGCTGCGGTTGATCCCAATGCCGCGCCTGAGGAAGAGAACGCCACGGCTGCCGCGCCTCCGCCGCCCAAGCCGAAGAAAATCGTTCGCAAGCGCACCACCGCGCCACCGCCGGACGCGCAGGCCACGCAGCCTGCCGCGCCTGCGCAACAACAATCTGCCGCACCGTTCCCGGCACCACTGCCGAGCAACAACTTTCAGCGTTGATCCTTTTTCGTCGCGTTGAGGCGCACGCCGGTCCAATCGTTGGCGCGCTTATATCCGCGCCAATGGCGTGAATTTGGGCGGGAACTTGATCGCGGAGCAAAACCGCAGCACACTTTTACGGAACGACGCGCCAGAGCGCGCAGGAATCTTTTATGTCTTTTACCTTCGCCATTATCGGCCGGCCCAATGTCGGAAAATCGACGCTGTTCAATCGACTGGTCGGGCAAAAGCTCGCCTTGGTCGACGACGAACCCGGCGTCACCCGCGACCGTCGCGAGGGCCAGGGGCGCCTTGGCGATCTCGAATTCACCGTGATCGACACCGCGGGTCTCGATCAAGGCGCCAAGGGCTCGCTGACCGCGCGGATGCAGGAGCAGACCGAGGCCGCGATTGCCCTTGCCGATGCCTTGATGTTCGTGGTCGATGCGCGCGCCGGGCTAACGCCGAACGATCGCGCGTTTGCCGATTTCGCCCGCCGCGCCAACAAGCCGGTGGTGCTGGTCGCCAACAAGGCCGAGGGCAAGCACGGTGAAATCGGCGCGATGGAATCCTATGCGCTGGGCCTCGGCGACCCCGTCCAGATTTCGGCCGAGCATGGCGAGGGGTTGAGCGATCTCTACGACTCGCTCCGTGCCTTGATGCCGGAGCCGGTCGATGAAGAGGAAGAATTCGACGACGACGACATCATCGAGACGGAGGAGGAGCTTGCAAAGCGGCCGATTCGCGTCGCCATCGTCGGTCGTCCCAACGCCGGCAAGTCGACGCTGATCAATCACCTGCTCGGCGAAGAGCGGCTGTTGACCAGTGCCGAGGCCGGCACCACGCGCGATTCCATTTCGGTGGAGATCACCTGGCAGGGCCGCGAATTTCGCGTGTTCGATACCGCGGGCATTCGGCGACGCTCGCGGATCGAGGAGAAGCTGGAAAAACTGTCGGTGGCGGATGCGTTGCGCGCGGTGCGTTTCGCCGAAGTCGTTGTGCTGATGATGGACTCCCAGAACAAGTTCGAGGAACAGGATCTGCGGATCGCCGACCTGATCGAACGCGAAGGCCGCGCCCTGGTGATCGCGGCCAACAAATGGGATTTGATGGGACGGCAATCGAGCCTGGTTGCGGGATTGCGCACCGACGTCGATCATCTGCTGCCGCAGGTCAAGGGCGCGCCCGTGGTCGCCGTGTCCGGCCTGATGGGCGAGGGCATCGACCGGCTGATGAGCGCGATCGAACAGGCTTACGCGGTCTGGAACAAGCGCGTGCCGACCGCGGCGCTCAATCGCTGGTTCGAGCAGGCCGTCGACAACAATCCGCCGCCCGCGGTATCCGGCCGCCGGCTGAAGCTGAACTACGTCACCCAGGCCAAGGCCCGTCCGCCGAGCTTTATTCTGTTCTGCTCGCGCGCCGATGCGGTGCCGCAATCCTATCTGCGTTACCTGGTCAATTCCTTGCGGGAGTTCTTTGAACTGCCGGGCACGCCGGTGCGGATCGCGCTGCGCGAAAAGGCCAACCCGTTCGCGCATAAACGCAAGCGGCCCTCGTGAACGAGGCGGTCGAACCCGAGAGCCTGACCGGAGCCCCCGTTGCGCGCGGCGGTGCGGTGGCTTTCATCTTCGTCACTATCCTGCTGGACATGTTCGCGCTCGGCTTGATCATGCCGATCCTGCCCAAGCTGGTGGAGAGCTTTGTCGATAACGACACCGCGAGTGCGGCGCGGATTTTTGGTCTGTTCGGCACCGCCTGGGCGTTGATGCAATTTTTCTTCTCGCCGATCCTGGGCGGGCTGTCGGATCGGTTCGGCCGGCGGCCGGTGGTGCTGTTGTCGAATTTCGGGCTGGCGTTCGACTACGTCCTGATGGCGCTGGCGCCGTCCTTGACCTGGCTGTTCGTCGGCCGTGTCATCTCCGGGATTACGTCGGCGAGCGTCTCGACGGCGTTCGCCTATATCGCCGATATTACGCCGCCGGAGCGGCGCGCGGCGGTGTTCGGCAAGATCGGTGCTGCGTTCGGCGCCGGATTTATTCTGGGGCCGGCGATCGGCGGTCTGTTGGGCGGGTTCGACCCACGGCTGCCGTTCTGGGTCGCGGCCGCGCTGAGTTTTGCCAATGCGCTCTATGGATTGCTGATCCTGCCGGAATCGCTGCCGCGGGATCGCCGCTCGCCGTTCCGCTGGAAAAGTGCAAATCCGCTGGGCGCGCTGCATCTGCTGCGTTCCAATCCAATCCTTGCGCGGCTGTCGGTGGTGAATTTCATTGCCCAACTCGCTCACGTGGTGCTGCCATCGACCTTCGTGCTGTATGCGACCTATCGATACGGTTGGGATACCAAGACCGTCGGCCTGACGCTGGCGATGGTCGGTATTTGCGCGATGGCGGTGCAGGGCGCGGGGATCGGTCCGATTGTCAAACGCTTCGGCGAGCGCCGCGCTCTGTTGCTCGGGCTGGGCTCGGGTGCGATCGGGTTCCTGATTTTCGGCGCGGCCCCGAGCGGGCCGCTGTTCTGGATCGGTATTCCCGTGATGGCCCTGTGGGGCGTCGCGGGAGCGGCAACCCAGGCGCTGACGACGCGGCTGGTGGCACCGGACCAGCAGGGGCAATTGCAGGGCGCCACCTCCAGCGTGCAGAGCGTGTCGCAATTGCTGGGACCGTTTCTGTTCACGTTGACCTTCGCCGCCTTCATCGGCACGCAGGCGCCGCTGAAATTGCCTGGAGCACCGTTCCTGCTGGCGTCCGCATTGCTGACGATGGCACTGCTGCTCGCAGCGCGCGCGACGGCGGCGATGCAGGACTGACTTTTTCAGAGACTAATCTTCTTTCGGTCTCCTCGCGCCGTGCCGGATGTCCGATGGCGTCGCGCCGTAGCGGCGGCGAAAGGTGCGATTGAAGTAAGACAGGTCGCCGAAACCGGCTTCATAGGCCACCGCGCTGATGCTGCGGTCACCGTAGCGGGGATCGACCAGCATGCGATGCGCGTGCGTCAGTCGGCCGCCAAGCACAAAATCGGTGAAGGTGGTGCCGTTTTCCGCGAGCAATTGACGAATGTAGCTTTCGGAGATTCTCAGGCTTCGCGCCACATCGGCGAGCGTCAGATCGTGGTTGCCGATCCGGTCGCGCACATGATCCTTGATCGACCTCAGCCGCGCGGCGCGCAGGCCCTGTTCGTGCAGGCCGAGCCCGCCATCGCCGCCAAGCAGTAGCGCGGCGAGGCCATGCATGTGGGTGGCGACCATGCGGCGGAGCTCCGCGGTTGCAAGTTCGTCCTGGTCGTTGAGCATGTTGGCGTAGCCGACCATCAGCTGCAGGACGCGGTTGTCCTTCGGAATCGGCCGCGCCACCAGGGCGTCGATATCGGCGACGTGCGGTGTCAGCAGATTGCGGCTGAGGCGGAAATTGATGACCCGCGTCGAGGTCAGTCCCGTGAAGGTCGCTTCGGCACCGTTGGCCGTGAGCACGGCTTCACCTTCGCTAACCGTCGCGACGCGACCGTATTGGCTGATTTCGCCAACGCCGCTTTGCATTACGACGAGGACGACGTCGTCATTGTCGAGCAGCGCACGGGTGTGCCGGTTGCGCATCGGCGACAATGCTCCGGTCGCCATGGCAAAGCCGGGGATCGATCGCAATGTCAAATCGATGTTAAGCGGATGGCCGTCGAGCGGGTCGATTTCGATCCCGAGAATTTCGCGTCCGAAGATTTCGCGAAAGGCCTCGACATCGCCATCACCGAGCAAGGCGCCGGTCGAAACCCGGAGCGTCTTCATCTCATCGTTCGTCATGCGTGCGACCCTGGCCCCTGGTGACCCCCAGTGGCAGTTTGTCGCATCAACGTATAACCCGGTTCATGCCGGGCGAACATTGCAAAACTTAATCGCGCTTCGTGGAGCGGTACGCGATCAGTACTTCGCCACCACCTGACCGCCGTTGAATCGATAGTTCAGGCCGACCCGCAATACGTTGTCGGTGATGCGCGAACTATAGGAGCTGGTGAGTGTGCCGCTGGTGGCGGCGCCGCCGCCGAAAGCCGGAATTGCGGTTGCGAACGATCCGGACGTACGGCCGAGATCGACGTAGAGATATTCGAGCTTCGCGGTCCAGTTGCCGCCGATCGCGCCTTCGACACCAGCGCCCACCGTGTAACCCACCCGGGTATCCGTGGTTGAAAACGAGGCGCCTGCGATCGTCTCGCTGGTGTTGACGCCGCCGTAAGCCAAACCGCCGGTGGCGTACAACAGCACTTTCGGATCTACCAATACACCCACCCGCCCGCGCACAGTTCCGAACCAGTCGATCTTCTGATCGAGCGACGCCGGTACCGCTGCCCCAGGTATCAGGAACACCAAAGCAAAGAAGCCGACGGGAAGGGTCGAGGGGGTGCAGAGCCCGACCGCGCAGCTAATGTCGCGGCGGCCGCGTTCGCCGGTGCCCTGGATGTCGCCCTCCAGGCCCCACACCCAGTTCTGCACCTGCCAGTTGTAGCCGGCCTGGCCGCCGCCCACGATGCCGTCCAGGTTGCTGCTGCCGATGCTGGTGGAGAGCGTGGCGCCCGCGCCATTCGTGAAGTTGGAGGTATCGCTGGATCTGCCCCAGCTATAGCCGATGTTGCCGCCGACGTAGAAGCCGGACCAGTTGTAACCGGGGTCCACGAAGGCAGGCGCCTTGGTGTAGACCCGAGCAGGAAGATCGGCGGCCAGAGCCGAAGTGGCGCCAAATAATCCGGCCAGAACCGCGACAACGAGTTTCATGGGGCAGCCCTCTTTGGAATCTGAGCTGTTGATTTTAGTGGGTCCGGGGAAATCGGCTTGGACTGGACGTCACTGGCCTTGGACTGGGCGCTACCCGTGGCAGATTGAGCGGCTCTGTTGCCGATAGGAGACATCGGTCGGCGGCTACAACTTGGGGAAGTAAAGGGATCGTCGTCTCGCGCGAGCAGATAGCCATTGCCACAAAAAGCGGCAGGCCGCGCCGCGACAAAACCTGCTCGTCGGACGGCTTTCCTGCCGGGGCTATCGCAGCGCGTCCGAGGTCAGCTTGAATTTCTGGATACGCTTTCCGGTATCGACCTCGGCGGTATAGACGTTGCCCTTGGCGTCGACCGCGATGGCGTGGACCCAGTGGAATTGTCCGGCGTTGCGGCCGTTATGTCCGAAGCTGCCGACAACGGTGCCGTCATCGCGCTTCAGAATCCGGATCTCGTTGTTCTCGCCGTCGGCACTCAGGAGATAGGCCTGTTTCGGATCGGGCCAGATCGCGATGTCCCATACCGCGCCGTTACCGAGCGTGCTCTTTTCGTAGAACCATTCCTTGACGAAGCTGCCGTCCTTTTTGAACACCTGGATGCGGTCGTTGATGCGATCGCAGACATAGACCAGGCCGTCATTGGCGATCTTGACGCAATGCACGGGGTTGCCGAATTGCTGCGGCACCGGCGCCTTCGGGTCATAGGCTGCTTGTTTGTCATCGTTCGGCGGATTGCCATAGGCGCCCCACATCCGTTTGTAGGCGCCGGTGGTGGCGTCGAACACGATGACGCGGTGATTGCCGTAACCGTCGGCCACGTAGATTTCGTTGGCGTCCTTGTCGACGGTGGTTTCAGCGGGCTTGCCGAGCTGCGTGGTGTCGTTGCTTCCGGTTCGCGGCGCGATCTTGCCGATCTGCATCACGAATTTGCCGTCGAGCGTGAATTTGAGAATGGCATTGTCGTTGTCGGCATTGCCACCGATCCAGACAAAACCCTTGTCGTCGACCTCGATGCCGTGCTCGCGTCCGACCCATTCGTAACCCGGGCCGGGGCCGCCCCATGCGCGCAGCAGATTGCCGTCGGCGTCGAACTCCAGCACCGGCGGCGCCGACACGCAGCATTTCGAACGCGGCGGCGTCAACGCGGCGCCCTTTTCGTCGTCGGTCAGCGATCGCGGGCGATGGATGATCCAGATATGTCCCTCCGAATCGACCGTGATGCCGCCGACCTGACCGAGGATCCAGTTGTTCGGAAGCGGCTTCGGCCAGGACGCGTCGACCGCGAAGGCCGGAATCTCGCTGGCCTCGGCGGTGCGCGCAAGTGAGAGCGCTCCGATCAGCAGGGCGGCCGTGATGCAGGCGGACAGGGCTTTGAGGAGATTGGCAGCGGCGGCTGTCGAACGAGCGCGAAAGGGCTTCATGGCGTTCTCCCCTGATTTTGTGCGCGAGTTTGCCCTCGCTTCACAGCCAGTCAATCGCGGGGAAGTCTGGGAGTCAATGTAGCGACAGGGTCGCGTAGGATTACGCCGGCGCGCGGAAACTCAGCAGCGCGCGGGTCTTGTAATCATAGAACTTGCCGGTCTCGCTCCAGGACGGCGCGCACATCGGAACGATAAATTCCGCGGCTTGTTCGGGCGTGTCGAGCGTCATCGGATCTTCGCCGGGAAACACCGCGGCGCGCATCCGGGTACGGATCGGGCCGGGATTGAACAGATTGACGCGAACGGGCGTCGACGCGGTCTCGGCGGCCCACACCCGCACCAGCGCTTCCAGTGCGGCCTTCGAGGCGGCGTAGGGACCGACATAGGCCGGCGCCTTGTTGGAAGCGCCCGACGTGACGAACACCGCGCGCCCGGCGTCCGATTGCCTGAGCAGCGGCTCCATGCAGCGGATCAACTGAAAATTCGCCGAGACGTTGATTGCCATCACTTCGTTCCACGGCTTCAGCTCGATATGGCCGAGCGGCGAGGACGGACCGGCGACGCCGGCATTGCCGACGAGAATGTCGAGCTTGCCGTGGCGCTCATGCAACGCTGCGCCGAGCCGCGCGATGCCCTCGAAATCGGTGAGGTTGAGCGGCACCAGCGTGGCGCTGCCGCCATCTTTACGAATCTCATCGTCGAGTTCTTCGAGGCCGCCTTGCGTTCGCGCCACCGCCACGACATGCGCGCCGGCCCTGGCGAGCGCGCGCGCGGTGGCATAGCCGATGCCGCGCGAGGCACCGGTCACGAGCGCAATACGGGAGGCGAGAGGTTGGGTCATGGAAATAACTCTTGGTAGTCGTCCCTGCGAACGCAGGGACCCATACGCCGTGAGGGTTATGGTGAAAAAAGGCGCTTGTAACTAATTCTTTTCAAACCGCCTGCGCCAGGGGTTATGGGTCCCTGCGTCCGCAGGGACGACGCAACGGGCGCCCCTAGCTCGCTTCCGCCAGCAACGACAATTGGCGCGGCTGGGGTTCGACCTGGGTCTGGTCGGTGAGATGGGTCGGATAGGCGCCCGTGAAGCAATGATCCGAGAATTTCGGATTGGCGGGATCGCGGCCCGGCTCGCCCATCGCGCGGTACATGCCGTCGATCGACAGGAACGACAGCGAGTCGGCGCCGATGATTTCGCGCATCTCTTCCAGCGAATGGGTCGCGGCCAAGAGGCCGCCGCGATCGGGAAGGTCGATGCCGTAATAATCGGGATACAGGATCGGCGGCGAGGCGAGGCGGAAATGCACTTCGCGCGCGCCGGCATCGCGCATCATGCGCACGATCTTCTTCGACGTGGTGCCGCGCACCAGTGAATCGTCGATCAGGATGATGCGCTTGCCTTCGATCGCGGCGCGATTGGCCGAATGCTTCATGCGCACGCCGAGTTCGCGCACGCTCTGGGTCGGCTGGATGAAGGTGCGGCCGACATAATGGTTGCGGATGATGCCGAGTTCGAACGGCACGCCCGAGTGCTGGCTGTAACCGACCGCGGCGGGCACGCCGGAATCTGGCACCGGCACCACCACGTCGACTTCGGTGTGGCTTTCGCGCGCGAGCTGCGCGCCGAAGGCTTTGCGGACTTCGTAGACCGAGCGTCCGCCGACGATCGAATCCGGCCGCGCGAAGTAGATGTATTCGAAGATGCAGGGGCGTGCCGGTTTCGGCGGGAACGGATTATGGCTGTGGGCGCCGTGCTCGTCGAACACGATGATCTCGCCGGGTGCGATGTCGCGGACATATTTGGCGCCGATCATGTCAAGCGCGCAGGTTTCCGACGCCAGGATCGGGCAGCCATCAAGTTCGCCCAATACCAGCGGGCGAATGCCGAGCGGGTCGCGGGCGCCGATCAGCTTCTTGTTGGTCATCGACACCAGCGAATAGGCACCCTCGATCGCGCGCAGGGCTTCGATGAAACGGTCGATGAAGCGGGCGCGCCTGGATTGCGCGACCAGGTGCAGGATCACTTCGGTATCAGTGGTGGACTGCATCATGGCGCCGTTGCGCACCAGTTCGCGGCGTAGCGTTAGTCCATTGGTCAGATTGCCGTTGTGGCCGACCGCGAAGCCGCCGGCATTGAGTTCGGCGAATAGCGGCTGCACGTTGCGCAGGATGGTCGCGCCTGTGGTGGAATAGCGGACATGGCCGACCGCGGCGTTGCCGGGGAGGCGCTCGATCACTTCGCGGCGGGAGAAGGTATCGCCGACCAGACCGAGCCGGCGTTCACTGTGAAATCGGGCGCCGTCGAACGAGACGATGCCGGCGGCTTCCTGGCCGCGATGCTGCAGAGCGTGCAATCCGAGCGCGGTGATGGCGGCCGCCTCGGGGTGGCCGAAGATACCGAACACGCCGCATTCCTCGCGTAGCGTGTCGCCCTCAAGATCGTCCTGCAATTCGATCCCGGGATTTTGTCCAGGACCTTGCCCGGAATTTAGATCGAGTTGGTCGGCGTCATCGGAAGGGCTCTGTTGGCAGTCCATCGCGCCTCTCTTTTGGCCAGATATCAACGACCCGTGGGTTTCTCGATCAGCTTTTTCAGGCTGTCACGGGCAGGTTTACTGTAGCCATCACCGGTCGCCGGCGTCGCCGGGTCGGTGTCAGTTTGCTCGTCTTCAGGTTTATTCTTCTTGAATCTCTTCAAGATGGTGTTCTCGGGGTCGTCCGGCAAGAGCGACATCAGCCAATCCCCGGTTCCCTGCAGCACGACCCGGGATTTGGCCCCGGTCACCCAATCCGGTCGCTGCTTGTCCGGGACCAGCCAGCTGAAGAACATGAAGGCGACCACCACGATCAGGAGACCGCGCGCCAGTCCGAACAGGAACCCGAGCGTTCGGTCGAGCGCGCCGATCCGGGAATCCAGGATCATGTCGGAAATCCGCACCGTGATGATGGAAACCACGATCAGGGTACCGATGAACACGCCGGCGACGACCACCACACTGGCGACCGTATCATTGTTGAAATAGGTCTTGGCGGTCGGCAGCAGCTTGCCAAAGGCGTAGAGCGTGACCAGGGCGGCGGTGCCCCAGGCCGCGATCGACAGGATCTCCCGCATGAAGCCGCGCACCATCGCGAGCAGGCCGGAGATCAGCATCACTCCGAGCAGGACGAGATCGAGAATTGTTATGGGCATCGGCTGGTCAGGTCCGCTCGTAAATTCAAAACCGCGAATCGGCTTGTCGGTGCCGCCCTAACTGACGGGCATATGGCACCTCCCGCAAGGCCGTAAATCGGCACTCCACGCCTTGCGCGGATTGTATAGCGGCGAGGGTGCACAAGGTCACGCCTGTCTAGCGCCCCTCACGCCGGAATCTGGCAGGTGTGGCATTTTTCTCAGGGCTATTTTCCCGATCGTCATCCTCGGTTTCGCCCCGGTTTGCCCGATTACCCTCCCGGTTTCCTCTGGGGCTGCCGCGGGCCGCGATATCCGCCACCAGGCTGGTCAAGCCGCTGACGGTGGTGAGCGACAGCCCGGCGTCACCGCCGACATCGCTGCGGGCCGATTCCGGCAGTACGGCGCGGCCAAATCCCAACTTGGCGGCTTCCTTCAGCCGGGCGGAGGTCTGTGCCACCGGACGGACCGCGCCCGAGAGCGAAATCTCGCCGAAATAGACTGCGTCCGTCGGCAGCGGCGCATTAACCAACGACGACACCAAAGCGGCGGCGGCAGCCAGGTCGGCCGCCGGTTCCTGGATCCGCAAGCCGCCGGCCACGTTCAGGTAGACGTCGTAGCCGGACAGCTTTACGCCGCAATGAGCCTCCAGCACCGCCAGCACCATCGAGAGCCGGCTGGGGTCCCAGCCGACCACCGCCCGGCGCGGGGTACCGAGCGTAGTCGGCGCCACCAACGCCTGCAATTCCACCAGCACCGGACGGGTGCCTTCGATCCCGGCGAACACCGCCGTACCCGGGCTGCCGAGATCGCGTTCCGACAGGAACAGCTCGGACGGATTGGAGACCTCGCGCAGGCCAAGCCCCGTCATCTCGAACACGCCGATCTCGTCGGTTGGCCCGAAACGGTTCTTCATCGCGCGCAAAATACGGAAATGCTGTGAACCTTCGCCCTCGAACGACAGCACGGCATCGACCATGTGCTCGACCACGCGCGGGCCGGCGATCTGGCCGTCTTTCGTCACATGCCCGACCAGGATGATCGCCGCACCTGACTTCTTGGCAAAACGGATCAGCGCCTGCGCCGAGGCGCGGACTTGCGTGACCGTGCCGGGGGCGGATTCGACCGTATCGGTCCACATGGTCTGGATCGAATCGATCACGATCAGCCGCGGCACCGCGCCTTCCGACAGCGTGGAGACGATGTCCTCGACCGAGGTCTCGGCCGCGAGTTGCACCGGCGCGTCCGCGAGCCCGAGACGCTCGGCGCGCAGCCGCACCTGCGCCACCGCTTCTTCGCCCGAAATGTAAACCACGCGATGGCCGGCGCGGGCCATCAGGCTGGTGGCCTGGGTCAACAATGTCGATTTGCCGATGCCGGGATCGCCGCCGACCAGAAGCACCGAACCGCGGACAAAACCGCCGCCGGTGACGCGATCGAGTTCGGCCATCCCGGAGGACAGGCGAGGCGCGTCCTGGCTCTTGCCGGTCAGCGTCTCCAGCGTGAACAGCCGGCCCTTGCGCTTGGAGCGGATCGAGACCGGCATCGTGGTGGCGCCGGTGGTGTCCTCTTCGCTGAGCGTGTTCCATTCGCCGCAGGACTCGCACTTGCCCTGCCAGCGATTATAGGCCGCGCCGCAATTCTGGCAGACAAAGGAAAGGGTGGATTTGGCCATGAAGGATATAAATCATTGTTAGGTCAGCTACGTCGCGTTCCTAAGATCAGAGCACAGACTACTCAGCAGCGATAAGAAATTTGCCGAGGGAAGCACCTCTCGTTCGTGAATGCCGCTGCGCTCTCCGCTGATCATCAGTCATGACCATCGGCGCTTCGCGATTGGAGGGATCGCCTTTGCATTTCGCTACTTCGAGTTTCCAACCCATTTGTTTCGCGATGCATTGCCCAAAAGCCTTGGCAAGCGGTGGCGGCACTGCGTTGCCCACCTGGCGATACTGTTGAAGGCGCGGAATGCGATCAGGCCAGATGAAGTCGTCAGATAGCCCCTGTAGGCGCGCTGACTCCCGAGCCGTAATGACGCGATGGTAGGTATGATGGATTGGACGAAGAGGAGAGAAATTTCCGTAGCCCGCGCGCAAAGTGTAAGACAGCTTGTCGGGATGCAGCCGATCGTGGAACGAAAACCGCTCGCGCTTTCCCTGTGGAAGTTGCTGGAAGCGCTTAATCATCTGATCCGAATGGGCAGTAGGCTCATGATTGTGAATGCCGGTCTCGCCAAATTCGCCTGCATCCGGCAGATCGCCAATCGCATCACGCACCGTCACGTAGGAGGTTAAGCCTTCGCCGTGCGTGGGCTCTGGAAATTCAATTTCAGGTTTTCCGTGGATGCCTACCATGACGAGCCGTTTGCGCATTTGGGGCACGCCAAAATCCGCAGCTTTGACCACCTCATACCGAAGGCCATAGCCTAGCCGACGAAGGCGCTGCACGACGCCCTTCAAAATCTCCCCGCCATCAATGGTCGCCAAATTCGGCACATTTTCCAGAAGGAATGCTTCGGGCTTCAATTCGCGCACAAAGCGAACATAGTGATCCAAGAGGCTGGCCCGCTCGTCTTGGGTGCCTTTGCGCTTTCCGGCGATCGAAAATGGCTGACACGGTGGACCGCCAATAAGAAAATCGATCTTTCGAACACCTGCGACGCTGAGCAAGTCTCGCCCCTTGGCTTCGCTCAGGTCGTAGCGAACCCCCACACTTCCGCGATAGGCATGATTGTAATTGTAGACATCGACGGCTCGCGCTTCCCATTCAAATCCGGCGGCAACATGCAAGCCCGCGTCGAGGAAGCCGGTTGATAGCCCGCCACATCCCGAGAACAACTCAATTCCGACAACGCTTCGCGGCTTCATTGCTTCGGAACCTTCGTCGCGCGGATTGCGGCCTTCTGCGCATCAGAAGTATCGATGATGTAGCTTGCAGCATTGATAATTTTCAGATCGCTCGTCTTTCTTGGGACATTAAATTCGATAACGTGCAGCACGGACGCCTCATCAACCTTCATAGCCAAGGGTCGCACCGTTAGCTCGGGGTAATAATATTCCGCGTACTGAACCATGTTGAAGATTTGCACGCGGTTGAGGGCATCGGCTAACGCCTTGGCTTCTATCGGAAACACCACCGGGATGTCATCGTCGGATCGCGCAATGCCCACATCAATCGCATCGAGTTCCGCCTGACCGACGCCCGGCACGCTCTTCCGAACATGGGAGCGCAACCGGTAAATGGTCATCCCCGTGAAATGATCCAGCACCCGGCAAAAGCTGGCGACCGTCAGAATGGCCTGCTCGTCCATCTCGGCAAGCGAGATTGGCAACAATCGGCGAACGGGCATTGGGCAAAGATCAACTGTGGTGATCGGGTCCGTAAACGGCGGCTCAAAAATCGTCGAGGTAGCCTTCTCGAATGCGTATTGCCCGCGACCGATCGGACGCAACACATGGAACCCTAGAGCGAGAATTTCGGCAGGCAGGATCGTCCGTGAACGCATACGATAGATCACGTCGGCAGGATTACGTGATGCCACTCCCAGCGCGTCGCAGGCATTCCGCACGTCATCCAGCGAGAAAATGATGCTTGAAGCGCCTTTGCGGTAACGCTCCTTGAAAATCTTGGTGATAACCGGGACATAAACCTTGGACAGGTTGCCAGGCGATTGCAGCGCCCGCTTGCGTAAAACCTTCGGGGGATCGTCGTCCGCGGTCATATGCCTACTCGACTCAGTAGAGGTGGCACACACTAGTCCGGTAATCTGCGATGCGCTGCATCGGCGATGCGGCTTCCAACAGTTATCGATCCGCAGGCTATGCTCGTTTGGCGATGCCGGCTTGCGTCGACCAAACTGTCGTGCTCCGCACATAGTTCGTCCGCCCTTGCCAGTATCTCCGTCAAAAGCTCCCCTGCGGGACCCTTGCGGACGCGCGATCACTGTAACGCCCGATCCCTTGTCTTGTCGGTGCACTTGAACTTGCATCTGCTGTGTTCGGGGCTGAGATGGTGCAAATTGCACGGCTAACTCATGAAACGGCTAACTCATGGAAGCTTCATAAGAACAAATAGTGAACAATTAGTCAAGGCGTCAGGTTCAGTTTCCGAGAGCGCCTGAAGCCGCGGTGCGGATTAGCTCCTTATTGAGCGCCCTGATTGGCAAATTAGCGTCGGCGCTAGGTGTTCCACAATACATTGTAGAACATGGACACCCCTGCCGCGAGCATGATGCCATCCATCACCAGCCGGAACACATTGGCATCGAGCTTGAGCAGAAACGGCTTGGCGATGAAGGCACCCGCCATCAGCGACGATCCCGCGATCAGGCCCTTGATCGCGATATCCGGCGTCAGCGCGCCGAAGTGCTGAAAGGTCACCGATTTGCTGACGTAGAGGCCGAGCGAGCTGGCGGCTTCGGTGGCCAGAAACGCGCCCTTGGAAAGGCCGTAGAACAGAAACAGCGGCACGCTCAGAGGTCCGGTCGAGACCACGATGCCGGTGACATAACCGATCACGGCGCCGCCGATCGCCAGATGCCACAGCGATAGCTTGAGTTGGTGCCGCGCCAGCCAATGCCGCGCCGGCACCATCGCGATCAGAAACAGGCCGATCGAAATATCGACGGCATGCGAGGGCAGCGCCAGCAAGGTGCGGGCACCAAGTGCCGCGGCAGGGATACCGGGAATCGAATAGGCCGCGCAGGCGCGCCAGTCGACCTCCCGCCACCAGGCGAGGATGCGCGAAAAATTGGCCATCACGGCGGCAATTGCCATGATCGGCACGGCTTGCTTCGGCCCATATTGATAGACCAGAACCGGCATCAAAATAATCGAGGAGCCGGTGCCGACGATGCCGCTGATAGTGCCGGCAAACAGGCCGATGATGAGGACGAAAAGAAAGTTCAAAAAGCCGTTACCTCTGCGATTCGGTCGGGCGGGAACGGAAAACGTAGCAACTTTCGCCGGGTGTCGGCAGCGCAAATCGTCGCCGCGGCGACCTCGCGCTCGCATCGGTTGGCTTGCTGCTGACAGCACGTTGGCAGCAGGTGGTGGTTACGGGTTCTGGGATCGGATTATGGGGAGGAACGGATCGTGCCTATCAAGGGAAGCTGTCATTGCGGCAATACGCAGTTCGAGGTCAGCGAGGCGCCGGCGGAAGTTACGCGCTGCACCTGTTCGCTATGCGCCAAGCGCGGGGCGCTGTGGTCCTACTACAAGCCCGCGCAATTTCGCCTGACGTCACCGCCGGAAAATGTCGCGACCTATCGATGGGGCAGCCGCACCGTCAAACATCATTACTGCGCCAATTGCGGCTGCGGCACCTATTCGGAATCGCCGGATTGGTCGACCGGCAAACCCGACTTCGACAATCCGAAGGTCGGCGTTAATTCACGCCTGTTCGATGATTTCGATCTCGACGCGGTGCCGGTGGTTGTTATCGATGGCAAGAATCTTTGGTGACCGGTTTTGCGCGTGCCGCATGTTGCCATCGCCGGCTATCTCAGCACGATCCACGCCGGCGCGTGATCGCTGGCGCCTTCTTCGCCACGTATTTTGCGGTCGACGCCTGCTTTGATCAGACGCGGTGCCAGGGCGGGGCTCAGCAGCAGATGATCGAGCCTGAGCCCGGCATCGCGCGGCCAGCGGTTGCGTTTGTAATCCCAGAACGTGAACATCTGACGTGACGGATGCAGGGTGCGGATCGCATCGGTCCAGCCCTGCGCCAGCAATGAGGCGAAGGCCGCGCGGCTTTCCGGCTGGATCAACGCGTCCCGGTCCCATGACCGCGTCGGATAGATATCGGATGTCGTCGGCGCGACGTTGTAATCGCCGGCCAGCACCGCGGGAATCTCCTGGCTGAGAAATTTCCGGGAATGCCGCTGTAGCCGCTTGAACCATTTCAGCTTGGCGTCGAATTTCGGCCCGGGCTGCGGATTGCCGTTGGGCAGATAGATGCAAGCGATCAGGATGCCGTTGACGGCGGCTTCGATGTAGCGCGCCTCGTGATCACCGGGATCACCCGGCAGCGCGGTGCGGACCAGCACCGGCTCAGCCTTGCGCGCCAGGATGGCGACCCCGTTCCAGGTCTTCTGGCCGCGCCAGACCGCGCCATAGCCGGCATTCTCGAGCGCGCCGACCGGAAAATCGGCGTCGGTCGATTTCAATTCCTGCAGGCAAACCACGTCGGGCTTCGCGGCGCGCAGCCAGCGCAGCAGATGGGGCAGGCGCCGGTTGACGTTGTTGATATTGAATGTCGCAATCTTCATGTAGAGACTGGCACGCGCCGATCGTTATCGCCCAACGCAGGAGGTCCCATGTTGCAGTCCGTGTCGAAACTTGCTTTCGCCGTTTTCGTCGTCACCACCGGATTTTCCTGTGCGTGCTCGCACAATATTTCGCATAGTCTGCCTTGCAGGCGCTGCCGGAAAGTTGTCGACGCCGCGAAGAAATAGACCGCGCGCTTAGCTGGAAGTGGTCGCGCCCTCGGTCGCAGGATCCGGGGCTGCGGGCGTTTCGCTTGGCGTTGTCTCGGTTGGGGCTTGCGCTGCCGGTGGTGCAGCGCCGCCTTTGTAGACCCGTGCATAACGGCGGCCGAGGCTGGTCATAACCTCGTAGCCGATGGTGCCGAAATGGTGAGCGAGTTCATCCACCGTGATGCCCTCGCCAATCAGCGTCACCATATGGCCGCGCCGGGCGGCGCTGTTTGGCACATCGGTGATGTCGACCGCGATCAAATCCATCGAAACGCGGCCGGCGATCGGGCAGCGCTTGCCGGCGACCACGACTTCGGCGCCGCGGGTGCCGTCATTGGCGCTGGCGGCGCGGAAATAGCCGTCGGCATAACCGGCGGAGACGATCGCCAGTCGGGTCGGCCGCCGCGCGGTCCAGGTGCCGCCGTAGCCGACGCCTTCGCCACGCTCGACATTGCGGATCTGAACGATGCGGGCCCTCAGTTCGATCACCGGCTGCATCGGATTGTCGGCTTCCGGCGTCGGGTTGATGCCGTAGAGTGCCGCGCCTGGACGCACCAGGTCGAACTGGAATGGCGCGCCCAGATACACACCGGAAGAATTCGACAGCGAGGACGGGACGCCCGAATAAAGGCTGGCGATCTCGCGGAAGGCCGCGATCTGCTTGCCGTTGAGCGGATGGTTCAGGGTCTCGGCGCAGGCGAGGTGGCTCATCACCAGCGTGATGCCGTGATCGCCCGCATTGATCCTGGGCACGATGCCCTGCGCTTCCGTGAGCGTCAGACCGAGCCGGTTCATGCCGGTGTCGATGTGAATGGCGGCGCCGCCGGTCCAGCCGGAGCGCCGGCAAAACACGTCCCACTCGGCCAATTCATTGAGATCGCCGATCACCGGCCTCGCGTCGATCTTGGCGTAGGCGTCGCCGCTGTTCTGGAAAAAACCATCGAGCACATAGAGTGCCGCCGACGGCGCCGCCGCGCGGACCACGCGGGCTTCATCGAGCGTGGCGACGAAAAACGTCTTGCAGCCTGCGCCTGAGAGCGCGCGTGCGACCTGTTCGGCGCCGCAGCCATAGGCGTCGGCCTTGATCACCCCGGCGCATTCGGCCGGCACCGCGGTTTTCTCCAGCTTGCGCCAGTTGGCGATGATGGCGTCGAGATCAACCGTGAGCACCCCGGTCGCGCTCGCAAGCGCGGCGGCCTGGTTGGCCTCCGGCGAAAGCAGGCTGCTTGCGGGGATCGATTTCGGGTCCGAGGCGATGTTCATGCCGCGGTTTTACCCGCCCGCACCGGCCGGTTCAACCATTCAGAGGATAGGACCGGAAGAGGTAATCCCGTAACCGGAGGCTAATAAGTCCTGTCCGGCAAATGGCCGTCCTGCGCCAGATCGCTGAACCGCGTGAACTGGCCCTCGAACTGCAGCTCGACCATTCCGGTCGGGCCATGGCGCTGTTTGCCGATGATGACTTCGGCCTTGCCATGCACCAGCGACATATCGAGCTGCCATTTTTCGTACTCGGGCGTGCCGATCCGCGGCTCCTTGTTGGCCAGGTAATATTCCTCGCGGTACACGAACATCACGACGTCGGCGTCCTGTTCGATCGAACCGGATTCACGCAGGTCGGACAATTGCGGCCGCTTGTCGTCGCGGCTTTCGACCTGACGCGACAACTGCGATAGCGCGATGATCGGAACGGCCAATTCCTTGGCCAGCGCTTTCAGGCTGGTGGTGATCTCGGTGACTTCCTGCACGCGGTTGTCGGAACGCTTGCCCGATCCCTGCAACAGCTGGATGTAGTCGACCACGATCAGATCGAGGCCTTTCTGCCGCTTCAAGCGCCGGGCGCGCGCGGTCAATTGCGAGATCGACAGACCGCCGGTTTCGTCGACATAGAGCGGCAGCGATTGCAGCTCGATCGAGTGGTTGCGGATCTTTTCAAAATCCATCTCGGTGATGCCGCCGCGGCGGATGGTGCTGGACGCGATCCCGGTCTGTTCGGCGAGAATACGGGTGGCGAGCTGTTCGGCCGACATTTCGCAGGAGAAGAAGCCGACAATGCCGCCATTGACCGACTTCATGGTGCCGTCCGGCTGGACTTCGGCATGATGCGCCCTGGCGATGTTGTAGGCGATGTTGGTCGCGAGCGCGGTCTTGCCCATGCCGGGGCGGCCGGCGAGCACGATCAAGTCGGAGTGCTGCAAGCCGCCCATCTTGGTGTCGAGATCGCGCAATCCGGTGGCGATGCCCGACAGCTTGCCGTCGCGTTTATAGGCGTTGGCGGCCATGTCGACCGCGACGGTGAGCGCCTGCGAGAAACGCTGGAAGCCGCCGTCATAGCGGCCGGTCTCGGCCAATTCATACAGCTTGCGCTCGGCGTCCTCGATCTGGGCACGGGGCGCGAAATCCACCGGCGCATCGAAGGCGACGTTGACCATGTCTTCGCCGATCTGGATCAGGTCGCGGCGGAGCGCCAGATCATAGACGGTTCGGCCATAATCCTGGGCGTTGATGATGGTGGTCGCTTCGGAAGCAAGGCGCGCGAGGTATTGGCCAACCGTCATGCCGCCGATGTCGGTTTCGGCCGGCAGGAACGTCTTCAGCGTCACCGGGGTGGCGACCTTGCCCATCCGGATCAGGCTGCCGGCGGTCTCGTAGATGGTTTGGTGGATCGGCTCGAAGAAATGCTTCTGCTCGAGAAAATCCGACACCCGGTAGAACGCATCATTGTTGACCAGGATAGCGCCCAGCAAACTCTGTTCCGCCTCGATATTGTGTGGTGCGCTGCGATAGGCCGGATTCGGCGCATCGGGAGCGAGTTTGAGAACGTTCGAATCAGTCAGGGCCATGGCTCGTGAGTATTCTTGGATTTTTGTCGGATGCGGGGCGGCGATAAAGCGCCGGTCGCGGGCAAAGCGGAAGCGAAAGCTTATCGCTATGCACCGTCATAAAAAAATGGGGATGATTCTTCGTCTTGCACCCCATGGTGCTTGACCGGTTTCGTCAACGATTTCGCGGAGCGACGTCCGGTCCCACGCGGAAGGCGGGAATCTTGTGGTGCAGCGTGAACCTTTCGGCGAGGGCGGCACACTCATTCGCAGGGGCAACGAGCGGCGCGAGCCGCGATCTCCGGTCTGATCAAATCAGCAGGAGATAGACCAGCGCGATCAAGGCAGCCCCGACGCCGGTGGCGATCAAGATGTAATCGGTACCGATGTCGCGGTGCGGATCGAGCGACCGTTGGGGTGATTTCCGGGTCATTTCGGAGGTTTAGGGCAGGCGGGCCCGCCCCTTTGTGAACCAGATCACATCCGAGGCGTTTTCTTTGCGGGTAGGGTCTTCGGGAACAGTTTGCGGGCGCCGGGATTAAGCCGGGCCGGGCTGACGGACAGGAAACCAGGCAATGGGTCATCAAGTCAGGCCTCACCAAGCCAAAGCGTGGCGATCGGGCGACGGTCAACGCCTGTGGCTGTCGAGCCTGATCGAGACCATGGAGCAGGTGTCTCGCCCCGGCGTGCGCGCCATGCCCTGTGATCGCACCATTTTGTCGGCGTTGAGCATGCATTTGGCGCGGCCGGCGACACCCTATCCATATTGGCATGCGCGGCAGGCCTCCGATTTCAGCCTGCGCAACTAGCACGGCAACGACGACCTATCCTTGCCAGTCGACTTGCCTATCCACCTGCGATTTGCAGCCGTGGCCGCTTGCCGCGCTCGACGCCGCGCAGCTTGGCTTCCTCGCGCCCGATATAATCGCGCGTCATCGGCACCACATCCTGACGTTTGGTGATCTGGATCTGCAGATTCATCAGGTTCTGTTTGCGGAACGACATTTCCGAGGCCACCAGATAAAATTCCCACATCCGTGCGAAGCGTTCGTCATAGAGCCGCACGGCGTCGTCCCGCCGCGCCATGAAACGCTCGCGCCATGCTTTCAGGGTTTCGGCGTAATGCAGCCGCAGGATCTCGATGTCGCAGACTAATAGCCCGACCTTTTCGATTATCGGGATTACTTCCGAGAGAGCCGGGATGTAGCCGCCGGGGAAGATATATTTCGCGATCCAGGGATTGGTGACATCGGGCGGGTCGGAGCGGCCGATCGTATGCAGCACCATGACGCCGTCATCGGTGAGAAGCTCGGCGCAACGCCGGAAATAGGCTTCGTAGAAATCGACGCCGACATGCTCGAACATGCCGACCGACACGATGCGGTCGAACGGTCCGGGAATGTCGCGGTAATCCTGCAGCAGGAACTGTGCCGACCGTGTCAGGTTCTTTTCGGCGGCGCGAGCATTCGATACCTGCAATTGTTCGGTCGAGAGCGTGACGCCGGTGACGTGAGCCCCGGTGGCCTCGGCCAAATACAGGCCAAGTCCGCCCCAACCGGAGCCGATATCGAGAATCCGGTCGCCCGGCCTTACCAAAAGCTTGGCGGCAAGATGCCGCTTCTTGGCGAGCTGGGCCTCCTCGAGGCTGGCATCGGGCGTTTCAAAGTAGGCGCAGCTGTATTGTTTGTCGTCATCGAGGAACAGCGAATAGAGCCGGCCGTCGAGGTCGTAATGGTGCGCGACATTGTTCTTGGAGCGGCCGGGCGGATTGAACTGCTGGATGTGACGGGCGAGGTAACGCAACCACCATTGCAGCCTGGCCCAGCGCGGCAGTATCTCGGGCTGGTCCAGCAGCACCGCCAGCGCATCGGCGATCGAGCCTTGCTCGACGACGAAGGTGCCGTCCATGTAGATCTCGCCCAGCGCCAGTTCCGGGTTGAGCAAAATCCTCCGTTCGGCCTCCGTGGTGAGGAACCGGACGGATACCGGTTCGCCGGTTCCATCGCCGCAGGTAAACTTGGCCCCGCTCGCGGTCGTGAACGTCATCGAACCGCGGCGAATGAACTGCGCCAGGAAATAACGCAACAAACGATCCATCGAAACCACCAAAACCAGCGATCCCGTGGAGGCAACCTATCCGCCGTCGTATGCAACGCGCATCGGCGGGAAGGCCCTCCAACGCTTGGTTAGAACAATAATATTCAACTTTCGCGTTTGCTAGTGTGTTGTACACACAGCGGATATTCCAGAATGTCACGGTCACGTTTTCGCGTCATATGCGCGCTTCCATTCGCGGCATAATCGGCTAAAAGGTGACCGCCGCCATCGATGCCGTAATCGCGCCGTTGGAAGCGATTTCCTTATTTGGAGAATTGAGAATGTTGAGCCGAGCGCTCATTTTAGCGACGGTGACGCTTCTGATCGGCTGTTTCGAGGCGGCCCCGGCGCATGCGCAGGCAACAAATCTCGAGGCCGGCAAAAGCCCTTCGCAGATTTTCGCCGGGACCTGCACCGCCTGCCATAAGAGCCCGCGCGGTCTGCTGAAGACGGTGCCGGCGGGATCGCTGCCGGGCTTCCTGCGCCAGCACTACACCACCAGCCCCGACATGGCCGGGCTTCTCAGCACGTTCCTGATTTCCAACGGGGCAAGCGACCCTCGTTATGTCGGCAAGCCGGACAAGGACGCCAAATCTGAGCCGAAGTCTGATGGCAAGCCCGGCGGTCCGCCCCAACAGCTCGACCGTCAGGGCCGTCCCATCCGTACCTCGCGGGAGCCGGCGAAGCCGGAGGCCGAACCGAAGCAGGCTGCGAAGCCGGACACCGATGGAATTTCGCCGCAGGAGGGCGGCCGCAAGGGCCGCAACGCCCGGCGGCTGGCGCGACCGGCGGAAGAGGGTGCGAAACCGGCCGAGGGTGAGGCCACCGCCCGCGAGGCTGGCGAGCGTGGTCCCGACGGCCGAAAGCTCTCCGCCAAACAGCGGCTGAGCAAGCGCGGCAGACCGGGCGAAGAGATGCCCAAGGAAACCCCCAAGAGCGATGCCGCCAAGGATGCCGCCAAGACGGATAGCGGCAAGGAAGAACCCGCGGCCGCCACGGTGACAAAAGAAGACAAGCCGGCTGGCGAAGCCGTGAAGGACGAGAGCGCCAAGCCGTCGGACGAAGGCAAGTCTGATACCGGCAAATCCGCGACCGCCAAGGTTGAGTCCCCGAAAGAGACCGCGCCGAAGGAGCCAGCCGGCCAGACCCCGTCGCTGCGGGCCGATCCGGTACCATCAGTCTCACCGGCGCCTGCGGCTGCTCCGGCAACGTCGGCGGCCATACCCAGCGGGGCGCCAGAGCCCGCGGCCGGTTCATCGGCGCCGCCGACGAAACCTGCCTCTCCACCAGCGGCATCGACCGCACCTCCGGCCGCCCAATCCGCGGCTTCCGAGCCTGCTGCTGCGCCGGTTGCGGCTCCGCCACCACTCCCGGCGCCGGCGGCTCCGGCAGGACCGCCCGAGCCGCCCATCTCGCGATAGCAGTATCTCGCCGTCGGGCGTTCCCCGAACCAAGCCATTATTTCAAAGTTCAAGCCCGGCCTGATAGGGCCGGGCTTGGTTGTTGAGGTCGCCGTGAGCGGATGGCCTTACTTTTCGTCGGTGGCCGCTTCTTCCTGCGGCTCCTCGTCGCGGCGCGCTTCCGGATCGAAGAATTCGCCGGCGGCGGCGAGCGCTTCGGCGGCGGCGTCCTGATCTTCCTGGCGGGTCGAGATGTCTTCGCCGCGGTTGATGCGTTCGGCTTCGTCGGCGCTGCGGGCGACCGTCACGCTGACGCTGACTTCGACTTCCGGATGCACGGCGATGGAGATCGTGTGCTTGCCGATGGTCTTGATCGGGGCGTCCAGCATGACCTGGCTGCGGGCAATGGTGACGCCATCGGCCTCGAATGACGTGATGATGTCACGGACGCTGACCGATCCGAACAGCTGACCGGTTTCCGACGCCTGACGCAGCACGACGACGTTGCGGCCGTCGATCTTCTCCGCAACCTTGGTGGCTTCGCCCTTGGCCTTGAGATTGTTGGCTTCGAGTTCGACCTTCATGCCGTCGAACTTGGCGCGGTTGTCCGCGGTGGCGCGCAGCGCCTTGCCGCGCTTCAACAGGAAATTGCGGGCAAACCCGTCCTTGACGCGGACGACTTCGCCCATGTGGCCGAGCTTGGCGACGCGTTCCAGCAAAATGACTTCCATATTCGTTCTCCTTTGAGCTGTGATGAAGTGTGGGTTGAGAGGTGAGTTGGATCTATGAGTTCATGCGGCGGGCAGCGGTGGCGGCCGGCTTTGCAAATAGCGTTGCCTGAGACCGAACATTGCGTCGGCAAGACCGAGTGCCGCCATCGCCAGCATCGGCCAGCTGAACACCGCGACGATCACGTAACTGCAGCTCAGCCAGACCGCGCGATTCTTCAGCGTCCGCGTCACGGTGTGCAGGACAGCAAAGCCGACCAGCGCGTAAGCCATGACCAACGCCGCGGCGACGGTCTGCGCCAGGATCGCAAGCAGCCCGCCGACAAAGCAGAACGCGATCGCAGCCGACAGGGCTGCAAGGATCATCGGCGGCAATGTCGTGGTTTTGAGATCGGGCCACGGCCGCTGCAGCCGTCCCGACGTCGCGGTGATCCTGGCGGCAAGCCAGAGGTTGAGCGTCAGCGTCAGCATGGCGACGATCACGGCGGCGGCCGGCGCGATCGCCACCAGCGCATCGATCCCGCGCCTGGCTTCGCCGTTGGCGGCTTCTTCCGGACCCAGGATCAGGACGGCGCCACGCCGGATCACGTCGGTGATGGTCGCGGCATCCGTGCCCAGCGTCAGCAGCACCGCCATCGTGGTCAGTACCGCAAAGCCCGCGATCCAGATCAGAATGCGGCCGACCGGATACCATTCCAGCACCGGTGCGGTCTGCGATGTGCCGTTGCCTGGCGCAACCGCGCTTGGCACCGGGCGCCCAAGCAGCGCGAGATGCCCGAGCCACCAGGCGGGCAGGGCGATCGCGACGGCAAAGGCGATGCAATAAGGAAGGCCGAAAATCGCGCCGAGGCCGATCGCGGCAGCGATGCCACCGATGGTGGCGCAGAGCGGGCCCCATCCGAGTGCTGCCACCATCAACGGCAATGGCGCGAGATACAGCAACAGCACCGAGATCAGCGCGCCCGATACCATCGAGGCGAACATCAGCGCCGACGCGCTGCCGGCCGCAATGGCAATGAGAACGATCGCGATCATCAGCTGTCCCGCTCCTTTCGAGCGGTTAGAGGTTCGCTAAAACCCCAACCATCGGCGACCGGACGACCCGGAAGCCTTATGAATTAAAAGGAAGATATCGCTCCGCCGCGTTGACGCGGCGGAGCGACAGGTTGGTTTAGCGGATCACGTAAGGCAGCAGACCGAGGAAGCGCGAACGCTTGATGGCGCGCGCGAGTTCACGCTGCTTCTTGGCGGAGACGGCGGTGATGCGGCTCGGCACGATCTTGCCGCGCTCGGACACG
>JBDTKZ010000005.1:0-56583 GCA_039935075.1 Bradyrhizobium sp. | reverse complement strand
CCTGACGCCCCGGCGCTGGCGTCAAGTTCGCGATGATGCTTCGCATCACGCGGGCGACGGTGACAACAAGCCGGTCACCGGGGAGAGCACGAAGGAAACCGTAAAACCATTGCGCAGGGAAGGCCGGACTGCCTCCGCTGAACCTGTATGCTCGTGTGCGCTTTCTTCTTCCGCTCTTGCGCACGAGATCGCGGGTGCAGCGTGCACCCGGTCTTCCCTGCGCCCTCTCTTTTGATGGGCCGATGAATTTGCAAACCTCGGGCGCAGCGTGCCGCGAGAATGCGGAAGTGTGTCCGGGGCTTGTAGCGCATCCTTCGAGACGCCGCGCAAGCGCGGCTCCTCAGGATGAGGTCCGCAATAAGCCCGAAGCCCGCACTGCCCTCATGGTGAGGAGGCGCGAAGCGCCGTCTCGAACCATGGCGTCAACGGAAGCATCCCTAATGCGGTGCCGCTCCCACCGGCGGCGGCACTACCGGCGGGCGCGCCAGAAACGTGATCGAGGCGAACGCGCCGATCCAGGAGCCGGCGGCGGCGAAGGCGACGTAGATCCAGTTTTCGGTGTAGCTGATCACCGCGTAGGACGACAGCAGGTACCAGCAACTGCTCCAGGTCGCGGCCGGTATGCGGCGGCGGGCGACGACGGCGGCGGTGAACATGACGTATACCGCATCAGTCGCGGCGGTCGCGAGCACGACACCGGCGGCGGTCAGCGGATTGAAGGTGGACATCGGGGGCTCTCCGGGTGATGCATCGAAACGTCAGCACGATAGCCGATAATGGAAAGGAAACGACGATGCATGGACGAACCCTGATATGGCTGGCGGCGCTGATGATGCCGCTGATCATCTCGCCGGCACAAGCGGCGGACGAGGTCGCACCGTACCAGCGCCCGGTCAAGCAGGTGGCGGATGGCCGGCTTGCGGTCGGCGACAAGGGCATGCTGCCGCTGTATGTTTCGGCGGACTGGACCAGGCCGCTGCCCGAAGTGACGCGCGCGGTACTGGTGCTGCACGGGCGCTTGCGCAACGCCGATGTGTATTACCGCTCGGCCAAGACCGCGCAGGCCGCCGCCGGCGATGCAGGCAAGGCCGCGATCATGATCGTGCCGCAGTTTCTCGCCGACATCGATGTCGAGACCTATCATCTGCCGGCCGACACGCTGCGCTGGACATGGGAGGGATGGGAAGGCGGCGACGACGCGGTTGCGCCCAGTTCGGCCAGTTCGTTCGACGCGCTCGATGCGATCCTGGCGAAACTTGCCGACAAGAATCTGTTTCCGAATTTGAAGCAGGTGGTGGTCGCCGGCCATTCCGGCGGCGCGCAGGTGGTGCAGCGCTACGCCATCGCCGGCAAGGCCGAGGCCGCGCTGAAGGCTGCCGGCATCGGCGTGCGCTACGTGGTCGCCAACCCGTCGTCCTACGCCTATTTCAACGATCAGCGGCCGGATCAGGCGATCGCCGCGTCCTGCACCGGCTACAACAACTGGAAATACGGCATGGACGCCCGGCCGGCCTATCTGGCGAAGCCGTCGATCGCCGATCTGGAAAAGACCTATGTGTCGCGCCGGGTGATCTATCTGTTGGGCAGCAAGGACACCAACCCCAACCATCCCGCGCTCGACAAGAGCTGCATGGCCGAAGCCGAAGGCCCCTACCGTTACATGCGCGGCCATTCCTACGCCGCAATGATGCAGGCACGCGACAACGGCACCCCCAACCACAGCCTGTGGGACGTCGAAGGCGTCGGCCACGACGGCGACAAGATGCTGACCTCGCCCTGCGGACTGAAAGCGCTGTTCGATTTGCCCGGGTGTGACGCCGGGCATTGAAGGGGGGCATGAGTGCACTCCCCTCCCCCTTGCGGGGAGGGGAGAAGTGGAGCGACCCTCGCGGATCAGCAAATCACGCCGCCTTCACAAACCCCGCGTTCAAATGCTTCAACCGCGGCATCACTTCCTGCTTCAACAGCGACAGCGAATGGTGCCAGGCTTCCGGTCTGTGCTTGTAGTCGAAGCCGAACACCAGGAGCGTGCCGAAGCCGCCGACCTCGCGGTAGATGGTCTCGATTTTCTCCGCCACCGTTGAAGGCGAGCCGATGACCCAGTTGTGCTTGGCGCAATAGTCGACGGTGACGTCGGTATCGGGCACGTCGGGCGCGTGCTTGAGGTAGTCCTTGAAGCCGAAATGACCGAGCAGCGGCAGAAAATATTCGCTCATCATCCGGCCCATCATGTCGCCGGACGACAACCGCTTCGCCTCCTCGTCGGTATCGGCGACGAACACTTCGCGCACCAGCCGCCAATCCTGCCGGTTGGGCGTGCGGCCGGTTCTGGCGGCGCCAATCTCGACCGATTCCCAATGGCTCGACACATAGGCCGGGTTGAGGTTGAGGCTCATAGGGATGTAGCCGCGTTCGCCCGCGAGCTTCAGCGTGTCCGAGCCCTTGCTCAGGCCGGCAACGCCGATCGGCGGATGCGGCGCCTGCTTGGGCTTGATGTGCGGCTTGAGGAAATCGAACATGGTGTCGGGTTTGGTCACCGTCCAGAATTTGCCATTGTGGGTCCACGGCCCGTCCTCGGTCCACATCTTCAGGATGATTTCCAGCGCCTCGCGGGTCATGTCGCGGTTCTGGCCGGACATCCCGTCGACATTGAACATCGCCCAGTCGCTCGGCAGGCCCGACGCCGCGACGCCGAAATTCAGCCGGCCGTCGGACAGATGATCGAGCATCGCGACCCGGTTGGCGAGTTCCGCCGGGTGGTGATAGGGCAGCAGGAAACCGCCGGGACCGAGGCGGATGTTCTTGGTCTGCAGGAACGCCTGCGCCAACAGCAAATCCGGCGAGGGATGCGGCTCCCAGGGTGCGGTGTGGTGCTCGCCGATCCAGGCTTCCTGATAGCCGAGCTCATCGAGCCAGCGCAGCACCTGCAGATCCCAGTCGTGACCCTCCTTCAATCCGCACTCCGGCGGATGCGAGGGCATCGCGAAATAGCCGATCTCCATGGGGGTTTCCTCTCGCTTTTATTTTATCACGCGTCTGATGCGCGCAAGCGAGACCATAGCACGCCGGGCGTGTGGCCGAGATATGACAAAACGCGCGGGCTGAAAGGCGAGTGGCGGCGCACGACAACGTCACGCTCCGTCATTCCGGGGCGATGCGTAGCATCGAACCCGGAATCTCGAGATTCCGGGTCTGGTGCTTCGCACCATCCCGGAATGACAATTATGAAATACCTACCTTCCGCCGAACGTGGTCTTGCCGAACAGTTCCTTTTGCGTCGAGGGCTGCGAGCGCCAATATTGCGGCGGGGCTTCGACCTGGCCGCCGAGTGCGGCGGCGGCGTGCCAGCCCCAGCGCGGGTCGTAGAGCAGGCCACGCGCAAGTGCTATCATATCGGCACTGCCGGAGGCGAGGATCTCCTCGGCCTGCCTGGCTTCGGTGATCAGGCCGACCGCCATGGTAGTAACGCCGGTTTTTTCCTTGATCTCCTTCGCAAACGGCACCTGATAGCCGGGCGACAGCGCAATCTTCTGCAGCGGCGAGGCGCCGCCGGACGACGCATCGATCCAGTCGACGCCGCGCTTCTTCAACTCTTTGGCGAATTCGACGGTTTGCGCCAGATCCCAGCCGCCCTCGACCCAATCGGTCGCCGATACCTTGATGCCGACCGGCTTGTGGTCCGGAAACGCCGCGCGCACCGCGTCGAACACTTCAAGCGGATAGCGCATCCGGTTTTCGAGACTGCCGCCATACTGATCGCTGCGCTTGTTGGAGATCGGCGACAGGAATTCATGCAGCAGATAGCCATGCGCGCCGTGCACTTCGATCGCATCGATCCCGAGCCGGTCGGCGCGTTTGGTGGCCGCCACGAATGCCTCGCGAATCCGGGTCAAGCCGGCCGTATCGAGCGCGGTCGGCGGCGCCTCGCCCTCCTTTTGTGGCAGCGCGGACGGCCCCACCGGCTGCCAGCCGCCTTGCGCGATCGGAATCAGCTGGCCGCCATCCCACGGCTTGTGGCTCGATGCCTTGCGGCCGGCATGGGCGAGTTGCATGGCCAGCGCGGTCTTCGAATGCTTGCGCACCGGGGCGATGACCGGCTTCAGCGCGGCTTCGGTGGCGTCATTCCACAACCCGAGGCAGCCCGGCGTGATGCGGCCGATCGCTTCGACATGGGTGGCCTCGAAACAGAACATCGCCGCACCGGACAGCGCCAGCATGTTGACATGGGTGAAGTGCCAGTCATTGGCCTCGCCGTTATCAGCAGAATACTGGCACATCGGCGCCACCATGATGCGGTTGGCAAGCTTGAGGCCGCGCAACTGGATCGGGGAAAACAACACGCTCATGGGGGAAAATCCTGACCGGAGGGAGGGCTGGTGTTCTCTCTTATCTAGCGGCGCGGCGGGCTTTGCTCAACCGCCGCCTGGTGTTTAATGCCGGAGGCCTTGATCACATCTGTCGTCCGCGCGAACGAAGGGAAGACGAAACACCTCATTCCACCAGCGTGAATTGCAGCAATAGCGTGCGCTGGATCATCGAAAAATTGTCGTCGGAGACCAAGGTCAGCACGGTGTCGCCCTCCGGCGTCACGAAGCTGTCGATACCTTCCATGTTGTCGATTTCGTTGCCGAGATCGGCGTCGAAAATCGAGGGCCCGTCGACCACGGCGCCGGGCGCGACCGATGTGAGCGGGATGCGACGGATGCGAATGCCGATGCCGTTGACCAGCGAGAATTTCCGCTCCAGCACCAGCAATTCGCCCGACGGCAGCAAGGTCGCGTCGCTGATGTCGAAACTGTCGGTGCGGCGAACGCTGAATTGTCCCGGGCTCGGGCCGCCGACCAGGAACGCGATCAGATTGCCGTTGGCATCGAGGCCGCGTTCGGACAGCGCGATCAGCGTGCCTGCCAGCGGCAAGCCCTTGGGCACCACGACCAGCGCTTCGAGCCCTTTGTTGAACGGCAATTTCTTTACCGCCGGCGGCATCGGCACCACTTCGGCGAGCGATCGGGTAAAACCTTTGCTGAAATCGAACCGCAGCACCGTGTTGACGCGTTCAAGCCCGATATACACCAGCGAGCCGTCGAGCGCGATCGATTCGGAATCGAACCAGCCTCGTGCGGTGATCGGCTTGCCGTCGGGTCCGAGCATCGGCGCGGCTTCGACATCGGCGAGCCCGGTCATCTCGGTGCCCTGATAGACGATGCGGCCGGTGAACCAGCTGCCCTTGTCGCTGAAGGAAATGAAGCGCTCGCCCTTGCTGTCGAGCCGCAGGCCCGACAATCCGCCGAAGCTGCGGAACGGCGAGGTCAGCACCAGCCCGCTGCGATATTGCAGCGAACCGAACCGCACATGCGAGCGATCGCGCGGATCGAACGAGGTGATCGGCCGGGCGTTGACCTCGATCGAGACCGGGGCGGCGACCGAATATTCATCCGGCGTCGACGATTTTGCCGGCGACGGCGTCGCAAACTGCGCCCGCGCGGCGCCGGGCATCGCGACGAACGACAATCCGGCGATGGCGGATTGAAGCAGGTGACGGCGGGAGAGCGCCGATGAGTTATGCCTCATGGTGAGGAGGCGCATCTGCGCCGTCTCGAACCATGAGAGGCAGTCTCTGCCCGCGGTGGCTCATTCCGTTGTTTCTACGAATGCAGCCTGCGGCGGCGACCGGATGGCGCGGGCGCGGCACCGCTGGTCTCGCTGAACAGTTCGGCGAGCTTTTCGGTGATGGCGCCGCCGAGTTCCTCAGCGTCGACGATGGTGACGGCGCGGCGATAATAGCGCGTGACGTCGTGGCCGATGCCGATCGCGATCAGCTCGACCGGCGAGCGGGTCTCGATCTCCTCGATGATGTGGCGCAGATGGCGCTCCAGATAATTGCCGGGATTGACCGACAGCGTGGAGTCGTCGACCGGCGCGCCGTCGGAAATCATCATCAGGATCTTGCGCTGTTCGGAGCGCCCCAGTAGCCGCTTGTGCGCCCAGTCGAGCGCCTCGCCGTCGATGTTTTCCTTGAGCAGGCCCTCGCGCATCATCAGCCCGAGATTCTTCCGCGCCCGCCGCCACGGCGCATCGGCGGATTTGTAGATGATGTGACGAAGATCGTTGAGGCGGCCGGGGTTGGCCGGCTTGCCCGCCGCCAACCACGCCTCGCGCGACTGGCCGCCTTTCCAGGCCCGGGTGGTGAAACCCAGAATCTCGACCTTGACGCCGCAGCGCTCCAGCGTCCGCGCCAGAATGTCGGCGCAGGTGGCGGCCACCGTAATCGGCCGTCCCCGCATCGAACCGGAATTATCCAGCAGCAGCGTCACCACGGTGTCGCGGAACGTCGCTTCCTTTTCGTTCATAAACGACAGCGGATGGTAGGGATCGGTCACCACGCGCGACAGCCGCGCCGGATCGAGCATGCCTTCCTCCAGGTCGAACTCCCAGGCGCGGTTCTGCTGCGCCATCAGGCGGCGCTGCAGCCGATTCGCCAGCCGCGCCACGATGCCCTGCAGATGCGCCAGCTGCTTGTCGAGATAGCTGCGCAGCCGCTCCAGTTCGTCGTGGTCGCAGAGATCCTCGGCCGCGATCACTTCGTCGAATTTCGGCGCGAAGGCGTGGTATTCCGGCCCGCGCGGTTCGTTGGCACCGCGGGAATTCGGCCGCGTCGCTTCGCCCGGCGTCTCGTCGTCGCCGAGTTCGCCATCGTCGAACGTATCGCTGGTCGAAGCCTGCGCGCTTTCCATGGCGCTTTCCGACATTTCGTCCGTGGTCGCCTGCGCCTGATCGGCGCTCATCTCCTGCGCCGCGTCGCTGTCGGGCGAGCCTTCGGCGCCGGACTGGTCGTTCTCGCCGTCGCGGCTCTCGTCCTGATTGTCGTCGTCTTCGCCATCGGCATTGGTCTCGTCGCCGAGATCGAGCGCCGACAACAGATCGTGCACGAGATCGCCGAACTTGGCTTGATTCTCGGTGACGCGGCTGAGTTGATCGAGCCGCGGACCGATCTTGTCCTCGAGCACCGGACGCCAGAGATCGACCATCTTGCGCGCCGCGGCGGGCGGGGCGAGCCCGGTCAGCCGCTCACGCACCAGCATCGCCAGCGCGTCGGACAATGGCGCATCGGCGCGGTCGGTGATCTCGTCGAACTTGCCGCGATGAAAATGATCGTCGAGCATTGCGGTGAGATTCTTCGCAACGCCCGCCATGCGCCGCGAGCCAATCGCCTCCACCCGCGCCTGCTCGACCGCCTCGAACACACCGCGGGCTTGCGGATTGCCCGGCATCAGCTTGCGGTGAACTTTCGGATCGTGACAGGCAAGCTTGAGCGCGATCGAATCGGCGTGGCCGCGCACGATCGCCGCATCCCGCTTGGTCATCTTGCGCGCCGGTTCCGGCAGCCGCGCCTTGCCCGGCGCCAGACCTGGACGCTCGGCGGCGAATGTCACTTCGAGTTCGGGCGCCTTCGCGATGGCGCGCAAACAGGAGGTGACCGCGCGCTTGAACGGCTCGGTCGGCGCTTCCTTGGATCCGGTACGGAATTTGGTGTTGGACGTTGTCATTCTCATCTCACCGTCGTCGTCCCCATGAACGCGGGGACGACGACGCTTTGGTTGCTTACGACAGCGCCACGTTCACCGACGATTCCGCCAATTCGACATTGAAGCAGCGCTGGTAGAATTCCGCGACCAGCGGCCGTTCCAGTTCGTCGCATTTGTTGAGGAAGGTGACGCGGAACGCAAAGCCGATATCGCTGAAGATGTCGGCGTTTTCGGCCCAGGTGATCACGGTGCGCGGGCTCATCACCGTCGACAAATCGCCATTGGCAAACGCGTTACGGGTGAGATCGGCGAGCCGCACCATCTTGTTGACGATGTCGCGGCCTTCCTGGGTGCGATAGTGATGCGCCTTCGCCAGCACGATCTCGACTTCCTCGTCATGGGCCAGATAGTTGAGCGTGGTGACGATCGACCAGCGGTCCATCTGGCCCTGGTTGATCTGCTGGGTACCGTGATAGAGGCCCGAGGTATCGCCGAGGCCGACCGTGTTGGCGGTCGAGAACAGACGGAACGAGGGGTGCGGCTTGATCACCTTGTTCTGGTCGAGCAGCGTCAGGCGGCCGGAGACTTCCAGCACGCGCTGGATCACGAACATCACATCGGGACGGCCGGCGTCGTATTCGTCGAACACCAACGCGATATTGTGCTGCAGCGCCCAGGGCAGAATGCCGTCGCGGAATTCCGTGACCTGCTTGCCGTCACGCACCACGATGGAGTCCTTGCCGACCAGATCGATACGGCTGATGTGGCTGTCGAGGTTGACGCGCACGCAGGGCCAATTCAGCCGCGCCGCGACCTGCTCGATATGGGTCGATTTGCCGGTGCCGTGATAGCCGGTGACCATGACGCGTCGGTTGTGCGCGAAGCCGGCGAGAATGGCGAGTGTGGTGGCGCGATCGAAGCGGTAATCCGAATCGACATCGGGCACATGCGGATCGACTTCGGAATAGGCGGGCACCTCGAGGTCGCTATCGATACCGAATACCTGCCGGACCGACACCTTCATGTCAGGCAAACCGGTAACTTCTGGCGATTTGGTCATGGCGGCGGTCGTCATCAATCCTCCGAGGTCCCGGGCGTTCCCGAAACCAGCTTTGCTGTATGGCTGCGGATGGGGCTTTCTGGAACCCTAGCAGAGAGCAACGGCCGGCAGAAGCCCGCCGCTCAATCAAAGTTCCGTTGCCTTATCATCAAGATAGGGGCTGGACGCGGTTTTTGGAAGGCTGCCCTGCGAATCACGCTGTGCTTTCAGCGGCTGAAATTTGGCGATCCCCGACGGCCTGCGGATTTGATGGCACTTTCTGCCCCCGTCGCTACTTATATAAGCTCGACGCCGCACTCGGCCACCACGCCAGCCCAGGAATTGTGTGACTTCCTTTATCGATCCATTGGTTGCTTTCGTCTCGGCCCATGCGTGGCTTGGCTATCTCACGCTATTCCTTGCGGCGTTGCTGGAAGCCGTCCCGATCGTGGGCTCGGTGGTTCCCGGTTCGACCATTATCCTGGCGCTCAGTGCGCTGGTGCCGGGTGGGGACTTGCGGCTGGAATGGGTGCTGCTATCCGCCGTCGCCGGCGCATTGCTCGGTGATGGAACCGCGTTCTGGATTGGACATCGCAGCCAGCGCGAGATTCTCAACAAATGGCCGATGGCAAATTATCCCGGCGTGATCGCGCAGAGCGAGGCATTCTTCAATCGCTGGGGCGCGCTGGCCGTGTTTTTCGCGCGCTTCGTGCCGCCGATCCGCGCCTTCGTGCCGCTCACCGCCGGCGCCCTCGGCATGCCGCCAATGCGCTTTTACGCCGTCAATATCCCGGCGATCTTGCTGTGGGCGCCGGCCCATGTGCTGCCCGGCGTGCTCGCGATCTCCGCGTTGCATGAATATGGCGGCTTGCCGCATCACGGCGCGATCGCCAGGCACTATTGGATCCTGGCGGTGGTTGGCGGCGCCTTGATCGCGGCGCTGGTGCTGTGGTTTACCCGGCGCCGGCACGGCGGCGGGTTCATCGAACCGGCGAAGCGGGCCAGGTAACCCGTTACAGGCTGGAAACAGCGCCGCGCCCCGGCGCCGGGCCGACATAGCGCGCGCGAGGACGAATCAACTTGCCGTGCTGCAACTGTTCGCTCGCATGCGCGAGCCACCCGACTGTGCGCGACATCGCAAACAGCGCCAGTTCGCTGCCCGCCGGCAGCCGCAGGGCATGCACCAGCACGGCCAGCGCGTAATCGATATTCACGAATTCGCCGGTCGCTTCGGCGATCCGCTCCGGCACTTCCTTGGTGAATTTCCGCGCCGCGCCGGCCCGCGTCAGCGCATCGAGCAACGACTGCGCGCGCGGATCGCCGCGCTTGTAGACGCCGTGACCAAAACCGGCAAAGCGCTCGCCCAGTGCGACGCGCTCCCGGATCACCGGCGCTACGTCATTATCGACCAGCGTCATGACCAGCCGCGAGGCGAGGACGCCGGCGCCGCCGTGCTTGGGGCCCTTTAGCGCCGCAAGCCCTGCGATGATGGCGTCATAGAGATTGAGCCCCGTCGACGCCGCGCAGCGCACGGTGAAGGTCGAAGCGTTCAATTCGTGGTCGGCGAGCAGCACCAGCGCGCGGCGGATCAGATCGGCGGCGGGCTTGTTGTCGGGCGCCCACGCTTTCGCGATCTGCAGATGCAGCGGCTCCGCCGACGGCGCCGCGTTGAGCATGGTCGCGACCACGAGGCGCAGGATCCGCGCGCCCACCATCGCGCGACCGTCGGCGGCGCGGGTGAACGCGCCCGGATCGGCGCTTGCGGCGAGCGCCAGCACGGCGATTGCCCGGTCGATTGGCGCGGCGCGGCGGGCGGCGTCCGCGATCGCGCGCATCTCGTCTGAAACATGCGGGCAATTGTCTGAAGAAAACGGATCGACGCCGGTCACGTCCCACAGCAGCGTGGCGGTGTGCTCCAGCGTGTCCTTTTCCGCGAGATCGACGCAGTTCACGCCGCGATAGATCGGGCCATCCTCCGTGATGGTGCAAACGGCCGAATCCATCACCGGCAAATCCGCGTCAAAACTGCGCAGGCCGCGCGGCTCCGGTGACGGTACGCGGCGCTCCTTCAGGCCCCGGATATCCTCGGCCCGGTAGCGATGGCTGCGCGAATCCGGCGAAGGCTCGGAGCGAACCAGCCCACGACTGACATAGGCGTAGAGCGTCGCCGGCGAGATCGCGAGCTCGGCGGAGGCTTCCCGGGCGGACAGATAGAGGGCCGAAGATTTTTTCATATTGATTTACATAATCAAGATTGATCAATCTGTCGAGAGGACCGACCTTTGAGATCTGAAAGGAGATCAGGCCATGAACATCCAACTCACCAAGAGCCAGATCGGTCTGGACGGCGTTCCCGCCGCCGAAACCGCGTTGAGCCATGTCGACGGCGAACGCGGCGAACTCATCATCGCCGGCGAGCATGTCGCCGACCTCGCGGGCAAGTCGAGCTTTGAGGGCGTCACCGCGCGTCTATGGAACGGCGCCAGCGGGAAGTCGCTCAGCGAAGCCAACGTCCGCGCCAACCTCGGCGCGGCGCGCCAACGCGCCTTCGCAAGGCTTGCCGACCTGCTGCCGGCAACGCACGGCATGTCGATCGTCGACGGCTTTCGTGCCGCCGTGGCGGGACTGCGCGCGGAAAACGGACTGGAGCATGAGGCCACCATCGTCGGCGCGTTTCCGGTGATCGCGGGCGCGCTGGTACAGCGAGCAAAGGGCGGCGATCCGATCGCGCCCGATCCGAACGTCAGCCACGCCGCCGATACGCTGACGATGTTGCTCAACCGCAAACCCGAACCACGCGAGGTCGCCGCCCTCGATGCTTATTTCGTGACCGTGTGCGATCACGGCATGAACGCCTCGACGTTCACGACGCGCGTGGTAGCTTCAACCCAGGCCGATTTGTTCGCAGCGGTCACCGCCGGCTATTGCGCGCTGACCGGACCGCTGCATGGCGGCGCGCCAGAGCCGGTGCTGGAAATGCTGGACGCGATCGGAGCCCGCGAGCGCATCAAGCCATGGGTCGACGACGCGCTGGCGCGCGGCGAACGGCTGATGGGATTTGGCCATCGCGTCTATCGGGTGCGCGACCCCCGCGCCGATGTCCTGAAGGCTGCGATCGCACGGCTCGCCGCCAATGGCGCCGACCTGCCCTTCGCCGGCGAAGTTGAGGCCTATATCCGCGGCGCGTTGCGGCGGAAAAATCCGGATCGCCCGCTGGAGACCAATGTCGAGTTCTTCACCGCGATCCTGCTCGACGCGCTGGCGATACCGCGGCAGGCGTTTACGCCGATCTTCGCGGTCGCCCGCGCCGCGGGTTGGACGGCGCATGCGCGGGAACAGCAGCGCACGGGGCGGCTGATCCGGCCGAGTTCATCCTATGTCGGGGCGATGCCCAAGTAATCCACCCTGACCTGGATGCAGCCACCGGGCGCGCAGTCGCGCGACCGCTGGCTGCATTCGGGCTACGAGGACTTTCGCAGGGCTGACGCGAGGCTGACGCGAGGCTTACGCGCCGCGGACCACGGTTTTCAGATAATTATACGCCTTGATGATCTCGATCAGGCGATCCTCGGTGGAGCGATCGCCGCCATTGGCGTCCGGATGGTGCTGCTTGACCAGCGCCTTGTATTTTGACTTCACCGTTTCCAGCGTCGCATCGGGGCCAAGCCCCATCACCTGCAATGCCTTGCGCTCGGCATTCATTATCTTGCGGGTTTCGACCTTGGCTTCGGCGCCCGGGCCCGGCCGCCAGCTGCCGCGGCCGTTGAGCTCGCTGAACATCGCGAACGGATCAGCCGCACCTTCAAGCTCGGCCTCGGCGCCGCGCTTGCCCTTCGTGCCGGCGGTGTTGGCGCCCATCTTCCAGGTCGGGCGATGACCGGTCAGCGCATCCTTCTGGTAGCGCGCCACCGCGTCGGCGTTCATGCCCTGGAAGAAATTATAGCCCTGATTGTATTCGCGGACGTGGTTGAGACAGAAGTGCCAATACTCGCGCGAGTTCTCCCGGCCCTTGGGCGCGCGATGCGGACCCTTGTTCTTGCACTCCGGCCATTCGCACATCGCGGCTTCTTCGCGCGCCTGTGCCTGCTGCTTCGCGCTCAGCTTGTTGGGCTTGATGCGAATGGAGTCGAAGAATTTGGATGAATCAATCGGCATGGCTGACTATGACAACGCAATGCGAAAGGCTTCAAGTCTTGACATTGCGAATACCTCACTCCTGATCCGCCATTGACGAATTGTGATCACGGACGTAATGCCGCAGCCATGGCCAGCGATCAACCCGTCCAGCACACTATCACAAACAAGTTGCGCGAAACTTTCACGCCGGAAAGTCTCGACGTCATCGATGAGTCACATCTGCATGAGGGCCATTCGGGCCACAGGCCGGGCGGCGAGACACATTTCAGGATATATATCGTATCGCGCGCGTTCGAAGGGAAGAGCCGAATCGAACGCCATCGCATGATAAACAGCACGCTGGCGGCGGAACTCGCAGGCTCCGTGCACGCGTTGGCGATCAAGGCGCAAGCCCCGGGGGAAGGCGGCTAAAAGCCGCCTAATATTCAGCCAGCCAAGCTTTTCAGGGTATCCCGGTCAGGCCGTGACCGCCGCCATCACCTTGCGCACGGTCGGCCGTTCCAACATCCGGCGGCGATGATCCATCACCTTCGGATAGCGCGCCAGATCGACGCCGTCGCCTTCCATCCATCCCGACAGCGTGAAGAGATAGGGGTCGCTCACCGTATAGCCCTCTCCCATCGCCCACGGCCCATTTAGCCCCTTCTCGATCAGGTCGAAGCAGGCGCTGACGCTTTCCGGAACCTTGCGCTTCATCTCGGTGATCGCGGCGGGGTCATCGGCCCATCGCGTGCCGCGCCCCTTGTGGGCATGGGCCACGTGAACGGTGGAGCAGAGATAGCTGTTGAAGGCCTGCATCTGCGCGAAAGCAAAGGGATCGGTCAGCGGGGCGAGATTGGCTTTCGGATAGCTTTGCGCGATGAACGCCAGGATCGCGGGCGTCTCGGTCAGCACGCCGCGATCGGTGACCATTGCCGGCACCCGCGCTTTCGGATTGATCGTCTTGTATTCCGGACTTTGCTGCTGGTTGGCCGCGAAATTGAGCCGTTCGGCGGTATAATCCGCGCCGGCTTCTTCCAGCGCGATGTGCGAAGCCAGCGAGCAGCTGCCCGGAGAGTAATACAGCTTGATCATGGGTTTGTGGTGTCCGTCTGTTCTACCGCCTGCCGGCAAGTGCTGCGATGATATCCCAACTTAAAACGCCGTGCCTGCCCGTTTCGGCTTTTTCTCTTCGGGCTCGGCGTCGCGTGGCACCGCGACGATGCGCAGCGCCGTGATGCGGTTGCGCTCGCGGCGCAGGACGCGAAAGCGGAAACCGTGGAAGGTAAAACTCTGTCCGCGGTCGGGTATCGAACGCGCCTCGTGAATCACCAGGCCTGCGATGGTGGTTGCCTCTTCATCGGGCAGATTCCAGTCCATCGCGCGGTTGAGATCGCGGATCGGCACCGAGCCATCGACCACCACCGAACCGTCCGGCTGGGCGCGAACGCCCGCCACCACCACATCCTGCTCGTCGGAGATATCGCCGACGATTTCTTCCAGGATATCTTCCAGCGTCACGATGCCTTCGACTTCGCCATATTCGTCGACGACGAGCGCGAAGTGGGTCTTGCGGCGGCGGAACGCCTTGAGCTGTTCGGACACCGAGCGCATCTCCGGCACGAACCACGGCGGCAGTGCGATGGTCGAGACGTCGATCTTCGCGGTATCCCCGTCGGCATTACGGATCGCGCGCAACAGATCCTTGGCGTGCAACACGCCGATGATATTTTCCGGCTTGTCCCGCCACAGCGGAATTCTGGTGTATTCGCTCGCCAGCACCTCGCGCACCAGTTCTTCCGGCGGCAGGTCGGCGTTGATCATCACCATTTCGGTACGATGAACCATCACGTCGGAGACCTGCAGCTCGCTCAGGTCCAGCAGGCCGCCGAACATGTCGCGGTCCTGCTTTTCGACCTTGCCCTCATGGTGCAGCAGATCGACCGCGCCGCGCAGGCGTTCGGTCGGCGACAGGATGGGCTGGTTGACGCCGATCTTGATACCAAGCGCGGTCATCAGCACGCGAACCACGGCCTCGATCACGGTAAGCAGCGGCCCGAGCATGTGTACCATCAAGGTCATCGGGCGCGCGACCAGCAGCGAGACCCGGTCCGGTGCATTGATGGCGATGGTCTTCGGCAGCACCTCGGCGAAGATCACGACCATCACGGTCATGACGCCGGTGGCATAGAGCACGCCGACGTCGCCGAACCACGCCGTGAAGATGCCGGTCGCCAACGCCGAAGCGCCGATATTGGCGATGTTGTTGCCGAGCAAGAGCGCCCCGATCATCCGCTCGCGCATCGCAAACAGCCGCGAGACGAACAGCGCCTCGCTATTGCCCTGCTTCGACAGCCGCAACATGCTGGCGCGCGAGGCGCCGGTCAGCGCGGTCTCGCTCGCCGAAAAGAACGCCGAGATCAACAGACAGGCGAGGACGATCGAAAGCGTAATCCAGTCCATGGGTAACGATCACTTCATTCGTCGCTGGAGCGATGCCGGGAAAATTTCTTTGAGCTTTTCCCGGCGTTTCGCGATCATATGCTGCTTTTGCCGGCCAGTTTGCGTGCCAAAAAGTCGCGAACCAGCACGGGTTCGACATCTGACGAGATAACGGCGCGGCCGACCGCTTCGAGCAGGATGAAGGTTAACCGGCCGCGCTTGACCTTCTTGTCCTGGGCCATCAACGCCATCAAGGCATCGGCGTCGGCGAGGCCCTCCTGGGCGAAGCCGGCGATGTCCTGCAAATTCGTCGGCAAGCCGACCGCGGCAAGGTGACCTTTGATGCGCGCCGCATCGGCCTCCGCGATCATCCCGAGCTGGGCGGAAAATTCCGCCGCCAGCACCATGCCGACGGAAACGCCTTCGCCGTGGAACAAGCGATCGGAAAATCCGGTGGCGGCTTCCAGCGCATGGCCGAAGGTGTGGCCGAGGTTGAGCAGCGCGCGTTCGCCGGTCTCGCGCTCGTCGCGCGCCACGATCGCGGCCTTGGCCCGGCAGGAGGTTGCGATCGCGTGTTCGCGCGCCGCCCCGCCGGAGAAAATGTCGGTGTGATTGGCTTCCAGCCAGGCAAAGAACGCCGCGTCGCCAAGCACGCCGTATTTGGCCACTTCGGCGTAGCCGGCGCGAAACTGGCGCTGTGACAGCGTGTCGAGCACCGCGGTGTCGGCCACCACCAGGACGGGTTGATGGAACGCGCCGAGCAGATTTTTGCCGCGCGGCGAGTTGATTCCGGTCTTGCCGCCGACCGACGAGTCGACCTGCGCCAGCAGCGAGGTCGGCACCTGCACGAAATCCACCCCGCGGCGCAGGATCGCCGCCGCGAAGCCCGCGAGGTCGCCCACCACGCCGCCGCCGAGCGCGATCACCAGATCGTTGCGCTCGATTTTGGCCGCGATCAGCGCTTCGCTGACCTTCTCGAGTCCCGCATAGCTCTTGGAGCCCTCACCTTCCTCGACAATGATCCGCGACGTCGCAATGCCGGCTTCCGCCAGCGACGCCTCGGTCGGCTCGAGCCAGTGTTTTGCAACTGTGCGGTCGGTGACGATGGCGGTGCGCGCACCGGGCCGCAGCGCGGCGATACGCGCGCCCAGCGATGGCAGCACGTCGCGGCCGATAATGATGTCATAGGCACGATCGCCGAGCGCGACGTCGACCGTGATCGAGGCGGAATGTTTCAGCGGCGCAGTCATCCAGTGGAATCCAATCTATCGGGCGAGATTGCGGTCGCGACCTCGCCGCATAGCCTGATATGCAGGGCCTCGATGCACTCATCGACGATTTTTTCGTGCGGCACGTCGCGCGACCAGATCGTCAGATCGGCGAATTGATAAAACGGCTCGCGCTCCCCGAGCAGCCGCGCGACGGTCGCCGCCGGATCCGCGGTCTGCAGCAGCGGACGGTCGGCACGGCGTTTGACCCGGCGCATGATGATGTCGGTATCCGCCTTGAGCCAGATCGAGACCGCCTGACGGCGAATGCGGTCGCGGGTGTCCTCGCGCAGGAAAGCGCCGCCGCCGGTCGCAAGCACGCAGCTGCCACCGTCGAGCAACCGCGCGATCACGCGCGCCTCGCCGTCCCGGAAATACGGCTCGCCATGGGTTTCGAAAATATCCGGTATCGACATGTCGGCCGCGGTCTCGATCTCGGTATCGGCGTCCAGGAACGGCAGCCGCAGCCGCGCCGACAGGCGCCGTCCGATGGTGGACTTACCGGCCCCCATCATGCCCACCAGCACGACCGAGCGCGTTCCCAGCGCCGAGCTGATGTCGGTCTCCTGGGAAGTGCTTGGGGTCGCGGGCAGGGCCGTCTCGGGCATCAAAAAAGCTCTGTCGCCACGGGGATAGCGGCGTTCCACGCCACCTATACTACCGCGGCCGATAGCCTTGCCAGAGAGTCTTGCAACCGGCAGGGGAACATGTTGGAAGTCAGGCTGCGTCCATCCCGATGATTCAATGGTTAATTCGCCCCTGAGGCTTGCCGATGCCCAGCCTGTTCCGCTTTCTGCTGGCCGTCGCCGTCATCGTCGGCGTCGTCTACGGAGCCATCTTCGCGCTGGCCAATTTCGTTAACCCGAAGCCGCGGGAAATGACCGTGACCATCCCTGCGGATAAGTTCCTCAAGAAATAGCAGGTAGGGTCTAGGAATGCGTTCCAGGACCAGAATTGCCACGACCAAAGATGCCAGGACTTCAGACGCCAAGACTTCAGGCGCCAGCACCTCAGACGCCAGACTGATCGGCCTGTTCATCGACATGCTCGCCGCCGAACAGGGCGCCGGCGCCAACACGCTCGACGCCTATCGGCGCGATCTCGAGGATTTCTCCGAATTCCTCGGGCCCACCAGCCATGGCTTTGCCAGCGCCGAAACTCAAATTCTGCGCGACTATCTCGCCGACCTCGACGGCCGCGGTTTCAAATCGTCGAGCGTGGCCCGGCGGCTGTCGGCGATGCGGCATCTGTTTCGCTTCCTGCTCAATGAACGGATCCGCGACGACGATCCCGCGGCGATCCTGTCAGGCCCGAAACGCGGCCGCGGCCTGCCGAAGGTGCTGTCGATTTCCGACGTCGACCGGCTGCTGGTGCGCGCGAAGGAGCTTTCCACTGCGCCGGACGCATCAGCCACGCAACGGCTGCGCGCGATGCGGCTGTATTGCCTGCTCGAAGTGCTCTACGCCACCGGCCTGCGGGTGTCGGAACTGGTAGCACTGCCGCTCTCGGCGTCGCGCCGCGACGCCCGCATGATCGTGGTCCGCGGCAAGGGCAACAAGGAGCGGCTGGTGCCGCTCAACGAAGCGTCGCGGCAGGCAATGGCGGATTACCTTGCGGGGACGGAAGCGCAAAAGCCTCCGGGCAAGAAAGCCGCGCCAGCCTCGAAATGGCTGTTTCCCTCGTTCGGCGAGAGCGGACATCTGACCCGGCAACATTTCGCGCGCGACCTGAAAGAACTCGCGGCCGCCGCCGGCCTCGCACCGCGGCTGGTCAGCCCGCACGTCCTGCGTCATGCGTTTGCCAGCCATTTGCTGCATAACGGCGCCGATCTGCGCATCGTGCAGACGCTGCTCGGCCACACTGATATTTCGACCACCCAGATCTACACCCATGTGGTCGAGGAGCGCCTGAAGAGCCTGGTGCGCGACCTGCATCCCCTGGCGGAGAAGTAGCCTGATGCGTGGGATGCCTTGACTTCGACGCCTTCTGCCGTGAAAGAGCCGTTCCCGCCTGTGGCATCGCTTCGGGCAGCTGCCACAAAACGGACCCTGGTCCCGCGTCAGAACTCACGCTAACTAATTGAATACACTTGATTTCTTCGCGCGCCCCGAAACCGTTTCGCCTCCGGGCACGTTCCTCCTTATATTGAGTTGATGCCGGACCCCATGCGCTCCTATCTCGATTTCGAAAAACCCGTCGCCGAACTCGACGCCAAGGTCGATGAACTGCGCGCGCTGGCTGCGACCGGCAGCGACATCGGCGACGAGATCACGCGGATCGAAGACAAGGCCGCGCAGGCGCTGAACGACCTCTACGCCAATCTGACGCCGTGGCAGAAAACACTGGTCGCGCGGCATCCGCAGCGGCCGCATCTGAGCGACTTCATCGGCGCGCTGATCACCGAATTCACGCCGCTGGCGGGCGACCGCAAGTTTGCCGAGGACGAAGCGCTGATCGGCGGGTTCGGCCGTTTCCGCGGCGAGAGCATCTGCGTCATCGGCCAGGAAAAAGGCGCCAGCACCGAGTCCCGCATCAAACATAATTTCGGCATGGCGCGCCCCGAAGGCTACCGGAAAGCCGTTCGCCTGATGGAGATGGCCGACCGGTTCGGCATCCCCGTGTTGTCGGTGGTCGATTCGGCCGGTGCCTATCCCGGCATCGGCGCGGAGGAACGCGGACAGGCCGAGGCGATCGCGCGCTCGACCGACACCTGCCTGTCGCTTGGCGTGCCCAATATCGCGATCATCACCGGCGAAGGCATGTCGGGCGGCGCCATCGCCATCACCACGGCCAACCGGGTGCTGATGTTCGAGCATGCGATCTACAGCGTGATCTCGCCGGAGGCCGCGTCCTCGATCCTGTGGCGCGACGGTACCAAGGCCCAGGAAGCCGCCAACAGCATGAAGATCACGGCGCAGGACATGCTGCGCTTTGGCGTGATCGACCAGATCCTGAAGGAGCCCGCCGGCGGCGCCCATCGCGACGCCAACGCCATGATCGCCGCCACCGGCGACGCTATCGCGCTGGCGCTCGACGATTTGCGCCCGCTCGCGCCGCAGGCGGTCCGTCAGCAGAGGCGCCAGAAGTTCCTCGATATCGGCCGAAAACTCGGCTGAATCGCCTGGCCGGGCCATCCCGCGGTTCCGGCCCGGGCGCGTCCCTGGAATTCCTGCGCGTAATTTTTGAGAAAATCGGCGATTTCGGCCGTAATTAGGCCCAGACGGCAATATTTAACCTCTGTTGACTATGCCTGATATGGAACCTGCGGTGACACCCTGATCGGCTTGCGAGCAGGGGGGCCAAAGGATAATATTTTAGTCAATGGCTTCAGGGCGCGGACGCCATAATCGGGCTGCGGAATTGCCCACCAGGTGGGGCACTTTGGGGTGTGGAGCTTTGGTTTGATTTATCGCTCGCTGGTTCGCGCGCTGGTTATGTCGGCTGCCTTGGCGGCCGGTGCGCTGTTGGCCGGCTGCAACACCGACGAAGTCTCGCTCGCTACCAACGCCAAGGCGAACCAGCCGGTCTCCCCGAAACTCATCGCCGCGATGGTCGAGAAGGACATGGATCTGCAATCGCCGATCCTGGTCCGGCTGTTCAAGCAGGAAGCCGAGCTGGAGGTCTGGAAGCAGGATCGTTCCGGCCACTTTGCGCTGTTGAAGACCTATCCGATCTGCCGCTGGTCGGGAGACCTCGGACCCAAGGTCCGGGAAGGCGACCGTCAGGCGCCGGAGGGCTTCTATTCGATCTCGCCGGCGCAGATGAATCCGCAATCGGCTTATTACCTTTCGTTCAATACCGGCTTTCCCAACGCCTTTGACCGCTCTTTGGGCCGCACCGGTTCGGAACTGATGGTGCATGGCGATTGCTCGTCGCGCGGCTGCTACGCGATGACCGACGAGCAGATCGCGGAAATCTATTCGCTGGGACGGGAATCGTTCTTCGGCGGCCAGCGTGCGTTTCAGTTTCAGGCCTATCCGTTCCACATGACGTCGGTGAACATGGCCAAGCACCGCAACAATCCGAACATGCCGTTCTGGCGCATGATCAAGGAAGGCAACGACCATTTCGAGGTGACCAAGCAGGAACCGAAGGTCGACTTCTGCGAGAAGAAATACGTATTCGATGCCGCCAGGGCGCCGAACGCGACCCACGATCCGGTGTTCGAGGCTTCCGCCAAATGCCCGGCCTATGTGATCCCCGATGACATCGCCGAAGGCGTACGCCAGAAGCAGCAGGCCGACGACGCTGAAATGGCGCGGCTCACCGCCAAGGGAACGCCGGTTGCCCGGATGAACACCGGCATCGACGGCGGCATGAACAAGGTGTTTGCCGCGGCGCTGCCGAACGGCGACACCGGTTTGTCCGAGGGCGGCCAGGGCCAGGGTCTTTCGCTGGTGCGCGAGCGCTTGCCGGGAACGATCCCGATCGATCACGTCAATCCGCCGCATTCGCCCACCGACAATTTGCTGGCCGGCACGCCGGAAGAACCGAAGATCGCAGCACCTGCGCCGGCCGCGCCTGCGACGCGCGTGGCAACGGCTGCGCCAGCGGAACAATCGGGCGGCTTCTTCAGCAATCTCGCCCGCAAGGTGGGTCTGGGTAACGCCGCCGCCGATACCACCGCGAGCGCCCCGCCGCCGCCAGTACATGCGAAGCCGAAAGCCGAAGCCAGGCAGAAACCCGCCAAGCCCGCGGAAACCAGGCAGGCTGCGACCAAGCCGGTGCTGAAACCATCGGTAACGGATAACGCGTCGACCGCGGCCGCAGCACCCGCGCCCACCGCCCAGAACGCCGTGGTGGCTGGCGCCCAGCCGATCGTGCCGGCTAATTCGTTCGACAATCGCTTCTCGGCGGTGAAGTAAATCCACTGTCCCGGTTCCCATCGGGTGGCATCTGTTGATCCTATTCAGATTTCAAACAGCTTGAGGACATGCCTGCGCGATCTCGCGGCATGAAATGTCCGAGCCTTGCGTTAGCCTTCACCCTCTTGAAAGCAGAGGGCGCCGTGCCACCCCAAGAGGGGAGCAGGGAAAGCCGGGTGCGCGCTGCACCCGCGGTCTCGTGTGCAAGATGCCTGGAAAGGCGCACACGAGCATACAGGTTCAGCGGAGGCATTCCGGCTTTCCCTGCGCAATGGTTTTACGGTTTACCTCGTGCTCTCCTCGGTGACCGGCGTTCTTGCCACCGTCGCCTCGCGGATAGATCCGCGAAACTTGACGCCAGCGTCGGGGCATCAGGACCACACGGCTTCGCCGTCCGCACAGCGCACGCTCGTCTATCGCGCGCATTGCGTCCATCGCATCTCACCGCAACGTTCGTGACGATCGCGAGCCGCCCCTCCTTCGGGTGAGACGCGCCATTAAGCCGGTGATTTGGCCTTCATGTTAAGCGAAATATTTTTCGCGATAGGGCTGGACATGATTTGCTGATTTGCCCGTCGAGCAAAGCGGACCGTCTCTTGGAGGGAAAATGGACGACCCGATCACGTTGATTGGCATCAGCCGGAAAAACTCGGTCGCTGATAAAGCCTGTAGACACTCAACAGCCCAAAACGAAGGCCCGACGATGCGTCTGAAATTCGGGAATGCCGTTGAATGTTGCTGGACAGCGAAACTATCGCTGAGGCTCGTAACGCAAGGAGTTTTCGAGGCGTGTATCTTGAGGATGGCAGGCTCACGGTACTTCGCCGTAACGGGACCTACTACGCCCGGATCAGAACCTCACCTTCAAGCGGACCAGCCACGATTTTAAGCGGCACCTTATGCATGGCTATCGGTTTTGACAAACGAGCGCCGCGGCAAATTGTTTTAGTTGCGATTTCGGACCTATGAACAGCAGCACCATCGAGTGAGCGGCGCACCTCGACTCCCTCGATCCTGATGTCCGGTCTCGCAGAAAGCGCAAATTCGAATCCGTGTCGCCCGCTACCGAGGCCCGCGCTTTGGAGGTCTTCGCGATAGCGATTGGCAAGAGCCTGGCCTATTAGTTGGCCATTGGCCAGGATATCAAGGCAAACAGGCGTCTCCGGATGATCGATGGATTGTGCCCAGCCAGCTATCAGGTTGGAGTCCACAATATCGATATAACCGCGCAATTCTGGCGTCCGAAGGGGGGCCGTCCTCGGCAGTCCAGCACGTGCCTCAAGCCGGTCACGAACAGCCTGGACGATGTAGCCATCGCAAAGCCGGGGTGCGCAGTAACGCGCGCGACCCGCGATCTCTTCCGGATAGAGCCTGGCGTATTCGTGCGCGTTGTGGAACATGCCTCGGCTATCGTCGTCAACGAAGGTCTCCGATAACGCTCCTTCAGCGAAGATCACATCGTGGGTATCGAGCTCGATATGGAAATACTCGACGTTTTCAACTTGCTCGGCCTGCACAACCGATACGCCGTTGACGAGGTCCTTTGCTTCAATGAGCACGCCTTCAAGATACATCGCATGATGCGGCAAAATCCAGAGATCGCGGCGCGGAATGTTTGCATTCAACGCGCCAGCCCTGATGCAGATCGGCAGGATATGCTTCTGGCCCAGCGCGAACCGGCCGGAATAGCTACGCTTGCCAATCCATTTGATGGGTCGTACCCCGCCACGATGCGTCCTGACTTCGTCTCCGATTTTCAACAACTCGACGCGCTTTGGCCCCTGGCCAGTCTCGATCAGCGTTCCAAAGCAATAGCAAGCCACGTTTCCGGTTTCGATCTGTAAGTCATCGAAAGTAAACTTAAAGCCAGACAAATTCGCATTATTGCCCGCAAAGTCATGAACCGTTGCTCCTTTCGCATCAAAGCCGACGATTGCTAGCGCAGCCGTGTCGGCGTCGTTAGCTCCCACGACGTAATCGAAGACGAGTTTATCCGGGTCGTTCAGCGCCTCAGAAGCAGCTGAATCGTAAGTTGCAACCCCTCCGTCATTCAGTAACAAGCCCGGTACACCGCCAGCGACGACCACTGGCTCTGTCATGCTCATAGTTATCTTGATGTCCTGATGTACCCCGACAATACCAGAGCTTGGCGTGGCAAAAATCGGAATTACGGCTTGCGGCGGCGTGGTGTCGATTTGCAAGCCGAGATCTTGTGCCACATCGGTAAATGGATTTCCGGCAACGTCCGAAATCGTGGCGTCGCCTGAGAGATTTAGACCGTTAACCAGCAGATCGGACGTATCGTCGCCGGGCTGGACCGTATAGCTGAATGTCAGAGTCTGAGTGCCCGAGCCGCCAATATACGTCGCAACTTCACTATTGCTCAAGGCAAGCGTCGGAGATCCAGTGACGGTCAGAGGTAAACCGTCACTGATGCTTATGGTTACGGTGTGTCCTGCGTTGACGTCACTAACGCCGTTATCCGTCACAGCCGTGGTTGAGGTGCTAAAGACTGTTCCCGAGAAATTTCCCGCCGACGCAAAACTGAGGAAGAAAGTGAATTCCGGATTGCCCTGGAGCGCGTGGCCATTACTGTCAAGCATCGCGATTTTTAGGCCGTCTACGCCGCCAGTTGCAAACGTTAGGATGTCGTCGGGATTTGCAGCTTGTGGAGTTGACCATGTCGCGCCGATTTCATAGCTGACTAGGTAGTGATCAGCGACATCTTGCGAGGGCAACTCGAGTGACTGAACCTTAGGCGAGCCTGGGTCAACCTGCAGTGTCAGGTAAGGACCGGTAGGATCGAGAGCGTATTGCGTCGATGCGTCCGACAGGAAGCTGTACGATGCCTCGTTGCTTGCGATTACCTGCGGTGCTTCTACGGTCGGTAGCTGCATAGTCGGCCCGTTGAAGAGCTTTATTGCATCCGCCGCGCGGCGCGCTAAATCCCCGCCGGTGTGCGCCATCCTCACGGAGGCGTTTGCCCAGTCCTGTTTCGCCAGCAACGTCCAGAGTTGAAGATCTTCTATGCCATAGTGTTGGGGCGGGTTGCGTTGCAATCCGATGTTATAGGCCAAGTCAAAGATCGCGGTTTGGCGGTCGGATGATAGGGTGTCCCACCCGCCGTTCCCATACTGTGCAGCCGCTGCAGTATAGTCGCTGCTGAGCCGATCGTATGTCTCGGTCTCAGCTTCCAACGTGATTGCGTTGGCCTCGGTCGTTGTGAGGCTCGCACTTAGAGACGTCGGATTGCCTCCGATATTGGCTTGCGGTAACAGAAAAGAAACGGCTGAAAGATGATCTCTTCCGGCAAACTCATCTATAAAGGAAAGATTGGGATTGTTCTGCCAATCACCAAAAAGATCCTGAATAAAAAAACGACTTTTGTTGCCTTGGTCACCGATGTCGACGCCTTGGGCCATGGTGAGCCCAGAAAATCCCGTCGACACATAAGGCAAGAGTTGAGTGACGCCTCCCGGCGACTCCCAACCATGCACGAAGCTCCAATCAATTTTTGTGCCCGCCGGATTTTCTGATGCCGGTGCTGAGTCTACGACTATCTCGGTGCCACCGGCGCCATCCTTCATGGGCTCAAGTAATTTGTAGCCCGCACCTGAGCTAAAGTTCAAGGTAGCGAGATAGCCGCCTTGAGAGTAAAGGTTGACCTGACCGGGCGCGCGAACTCCTGAAGTATCAATGCCAGCAGCCAGCGTCAGGTCTCCGAGCCCATAAAAATCAATGACATCACCGCTTACAAAGCCGTTGATGTTTAGGTTGAAGCCCGTGGCATCAATCTGCAGGACGCCCGCGGGCGAAGCGCCAAAGCTTATTGTTCCAGACAGCATCGCTCCAGCTTTGAGCTCGAGCTTGCCCCCGTTTATCGTGGGATTGACTACCTTGCCGCCCGAGGAAACGACTTGCACGCCGGGGTCATTGAGAATCGTGTCGCTCGCTACTCCGCCAGAGAGCACATATTCGTAGCCGCCGTCATTGACCGTTGAGCTAATCGACACTCCGCCGCTTTCAACGTATTCAACGCCGCCGCTGTTGATCGTTGCATCAAGGTCGTCGCTTTGATTTTCATCAAAGACTTCGCCTCCATTAAGAAGCAAACCGATTTCACTGCCGCCGGACTCGACGTAGGCAAAGCCACCACTATCGATCGTAGCGCCGCTTGCCGTGCCGCCCGACGACACGTAGAGAAAGCCTCCATCGTCGACGACTACGGCGTTCGCGCTTCCGCCACCTTGGACGATGACGTCGCCACCGCTCTCGACGTTTGTGCCACTTGCGATGCCGCCGGACGAAATGGTGAGGAATCCACCGTCGCTGACAGTTGTTCCGCTGTCTTGCCCGCTCGAAAATACAACCTCAACGCCGCCGCTGTTGATTTTCGTTCCAATCGCGCTCCCGCCGGACGAAACAAACAGCCCGCCATTACTGCCCGTTCCGAAAAGCGTGCTGTTCACAACGGTGTCGCTGGCCACGCCGCCAGACAAAACGACGAGCTTGCCGGTATCTGTGATCGTCGTGTCCGACGCAACGCCGCCCGACAATATTTCGCGAGCGGTGTGAGCGGTGCCGCTTCCAAGAAGGGCTGCGGACAAGCTGGATCCGCCACTAACAACCGTCAGGACACCGCCGCCATTGACCTCGGTGTCACTCGCCACTCCACCGGACGAAACCGTCAAAAAGCCGCCGCTATCGACCGTTGTGTTGCTATCCCTTCCACTTAGGAAAACGACCTCGACGCCGCCACTGTTGATATCAGCATTGATCGAAGAGCCGCCGGAGGAAACAAACAGGCCGCCGTTGCTGCCAGCTCCGAAGGAAGTGCTGTTCACCACAGTGCCGCTGGCCACGCCGCCTGACAAAACGACGAGCTTGCCGGTATCCGTAACGGATGTGTCGGAAGCAACGCCGCCTGAAAGTATCTCGCGGGCGCTGTGAGCGGTACCGCTTCCAAGAAGGGCGGCAGATACGGTGACGCCCCCCGCAACAACCGTCAGGACACCGCCGCCATTGACCTCGGTGTCGCTCGCGACCCCTCCGGATGAAACCGTCAGGAATCCGCCGCCTGCGACCGTTGTGTTGCTGTCCGTTCCGCCGGAGAAGACGACCTCAAGGCCGCTACTGTTGATCTGAGCATTAATCGAAGAACCACCAGATTCGACGAATAATCCTCCGTTGAAGCCGACGCCGAACAATGTGCTGTTGACGACGGTGTCACTGGCCACTCCACCACTGGAGACAATGAGTTCACCGGTATTCGTGATGCTCGTTGCCGACGCTGTGCCGCCGCCCGATACGGATTCGATTGCGTATTGACTCGTGCCGGCCCCGATCAATACAGCCGATACCGTGGTGCCGCCCGATATGACGTTGGCTCGGCCGCCCCCGCTGACTGTCGTGTGGCTAGCTACGCCGCCGGAGATAGAGGCAAGGCCGACGTTCTGAGTTCCTCCGCTCGATATCACGGCATCAAAGCTGATGCCGCCGTCGCGAACGGACTCCCCGCCACCGGCGAAGACCGTCTCGTTATAGGTCTTGCCGCCTGATAGAACCGCTTCTCCGGCAGGACCGTGGGCATAGAGTTGCGTGTTGGATGCAACACCGCCGTTCGACACAAGAAGCGTGCCACCACTCGAAACAATCGTGCTGACTGCGGTTCCGGCAACAAGTTGCTCGCTACCATCGAACACTGTCGTCCTGATGGCTGTTCCACCGAAATTGACGTTTTCAGTACCGCTGGAGAGCGTCGTGTCCCGGGCTGTTCCACCTGAATCTACATTTTGTATGCTGCCGTTGCGAATGACCGTGCCACTCGCGATCGCATCCAGCTCGACGTCCTGCTCTCCCCAGGAGACAACGGTGTTCGAGAAGGTGCCTGCGGAGAGAGTTTCCTGGCCGGAGAAAACACCGGTTCCTGAACCATATGATGTGAAATCACCTCCAACGACAACCGCTCCGGCAAAGTTCAAAGTGCCGCTGAGGACAAACGCACCACGGACAACGAGTGATCCATTGCCAGTCAAGTTCAACGATGGATGGTCGTTGCTTCCATCATAGTCGTCGTAGAGAAGAACTCCATCGTCGACCAGAAATCCAGTTGTAGACAAATATCCGGCTAAATAGGCAAACCCCCCACTATCGATCGTCGTATTACTGAGAATAGTCTGCCACGATCCTGCAGGGGCGGACTGGATATACAGCGCTCCTCCGTTGCTAACCGTGGTGCCAATTGCGGAGGCGTCGTTCTCCCAATTTCCGACGCCGATATCGAATCGTCCGCCACTATCGACGATCGTACCACTGGCCGATCCAGCCATCACACCCAAATAGCCGCCATTGACCGCCGTGTTGGCCAAGATGCCGCCGCCACTCGCAAATGCGAAGCCCCCACTATTAACAACTGTATCGGTTGCGGTGCCGTCGTATACTCTTAGCTCGCCCCCGCTATTAACAATCGTATCGCTCGCGGTGCCGCCCCCGGTGAAGCTGCCTAGCGGGTAGCCTACGTCTAATTTGCCACCAGCATCAACGGTGATGCCGTCTACAGTTGTGTCAAACGAAATGAACCTGCCATCGAACCCATATAGAGGGTCGTAAACAACATCTGCATAAGTACCTGCAGAACTGACGTCCTCTTCAGAGTATTGGTAGCCGGATCCAAGTGTAGTCATGTACGAACCTCATTTGGATTTTATCCGCAATGGGCCGTGAACCTTACCGTTGTTAACGTCGTCCGCTGGCTACTTGCATCATTTGCGGCCACCGCCGTCAGTAAAAATGATCCAGGCCATGCACGTGAGGGACCGCCTGGGATGTCAACTAAAAGCTTCGGAGCCGGCCTGAAGCTTGATCCGGACAAGAACACGTCAGGATTGGCATCTAGTTTACGCTGTCACCGTCAGATGGTGTCGCCGCATCAAATGTGAAAAGGGCGGATGACATGAGCGTCGTCGGCAAAGGCAATTTGCTTTGTAACCAATGAAGGGTCTGGCATGTTCTTCTCCCAGAAACACCGACAAAGTAATTGATAAGTCCATCTTCGGCCGTGCAATCGTATGCTAATGGCAACGGCATGGCCCGTACGGCTATCTTGCTTTGCATTCAGCGCTCCGTCAAGGAGGGACCTTTGATCGGGTTGCTCCCCGCCTACCCGCCACCAGCATCAATGCTCTCGCCATTTCGATCGGAAAGACCGCCGGTATCGGCGCCGCCAATAGTTTGTCTATCCGCTTGGCTGAGGCCGACCTGATTATGACGTCCCGCTCACCTGTTTTGCCTTTCACGACAAGACGGAATTGCTCCCTCCTTTTTCATCTTTGAACGGGTGAACATCTCGCACGGTTAGATCGTCGCTTCGCTCGGTCGAAGTCCCGAATGGGCGATAACCAGCACATAGTCAGGCAGCAGTTCTCTGCTTGTCTTGATCCGTTTATCTCGACCGGATTTGATTCGTTTGCACAGAATCCGCCATAGCGCCCCAAACTCCGAGCGCTCGAATGCAGATCTCAATTCGTTTCTTTTTCGGAGTGAAGGTAACGGTCGGCAACGCCTGCTTTTTACGAGACCCCTGCTCGTGAGCCCATTTGATGATGGCCTTGCCGATCATCATGTCGAATTGAATGGTTCGGTCAGCGGGATGGCGCTTTGCGTTCTTCGGTAGTTTCTTGAAGTTCGAATAATAATCTCGCCGCAGCATTCCAGCTGAGGTCTTGCCGTGCGGTAGCTGATGTAATCGTCGAAGACGGCTGCGAATAATTGGATTTCGGCGGAAGCCCCCTGGTCGGCTCTCTGTTCCATTTAAAACAGCAATCGACGACCTTCTCGAATGGCAGCCCGCTCATCCGAGGTCTTCAGCTGGCGCCAAGCGTATTTGCCTGAAGGCGCAGTTTTGATTCGGGCGCAGCAGGTTCCGTCTCGGCGAAAAACCGTGAGCCTGCCATCCTCAAGATAGCGAGCGCCTTCCATCCGTGGTGCCCTGAAGATCAGCAAAGCACCACTGAGACGAAATGCATTCACAGACAGCCAGGCAGGCAAGGAGCTAGATAAGTCTTTGAAATTATTGGCTAGCCGTACCGGCCGTGGCAGTGCTTGTACTTCTTGCCGGAGCCGCACGGGCAATCCTCGTTGCGGCCGACCTTGCCCCAGCTCCCCGGATTCTTGGGATCGCGGTCCGGCGTGGCGACGGGCACCAGCGAGGCGCCGGCGAACGCCATTTCGTCCTCGCCGGTGTTCGGATCGAATTTATGCGCTTCCATGGGCGGCAGGGCCGGCTGTTGCTCTTCCGGCGGCACGATTTCGACGCGCATCAATTGCGCGGTCACGGCCTCGCGCATGTGCGCGATCATCGCCTCGAACAGGCCGAACGCTTCCGACTTGTATTCCTGCAACGGGTCGCGCTGGCCATAGCCACGCAGGCCGATCACCTGACGCAAATGATCGAGCATGATCAGATGCTCGCGCCAGAGATGATCCAGCGTCTGCAACAGGATCGTCTTCTCGACGTAACGCATCACGTCGGGGCCCCATTGCCCTACCTTGGCGGCCATGTGCTCGTCGACGCGCTGTTCGATCCGCGACAGCAATTCCTCGTCGGCGATGCCCTCTTCCTTGGCCCATTGATCGACCGGCAGGTCGATGTCGAGCACGCGCTTCAGTTCTTCCTTCAGCCCGGCGACATCCCACTGCTCGGCATAGGCATGCTCGGGCACGTGCTTGGTGACGACGTCCTCGACAAAGGCGCGGCGCATGTCGGTGACGGTCTCGGCGACGCTTTCGTTCTTCATCAGGTCGACACGCTGGTCGAAGATCACCTTGCGCTGGTCATTCTGGACGTTATCGAACTTCAGCAGGTTCTTGCGGATGTCGAAGTTGCGGGCCTCGACCTTCTGCTGCGCCTTCTCCAGCGCCTTGTTGATCCAGGGATGGATGATGGCCTCGCCCTCTTTGAGGCCGAGCCGCGTCAGCATGCTATCGAGCCGGTCGGAGCCGAAGATCCGCATCAGATCGTCTTCCAGCGACAGGAAGAATTTCGAGCGCCCGGGGTCGCCCTGGCGACCGGATCGGCCGCGCAGCTGGTTGTCGATGCGCCGCGATTCATGGCGCTCGGAACCCATGATGTAGAGCCCGCCCGGCCGGGTGACGGTCTTGGCCGGCTTCGAGCCCTTCGCAGGCTCGATCTCGACGACGTCTTCCGCTTTCAGCACGATGTTGCGGAAGTGCTCGATGTCGGCCTTGATCTGCTCGATCTTGGCGGCCTTCTCGGCCTCGTCGGTGATGTCGGCGGTCTCTTGCAGGATTCGCATGTCGAGCGAGCCGCCGAGTTTGATGTCGGTGCCGCGTCCGGCCATGTTGGTCGCGATCGTGATCGCGCCGGGCACGCCGGCTTCAGCCACGATATAGGCTTCCTGCTCGTGGAAGCGCGCGTTCAGGACCGCGAACAGTTTGGCCGGCTTGCCGGCGCGCGCCGCGGCGTAGAGCTTCTGCATCGAATTTTCGTTGCCGAAATCGATCTGCCGGTAGCCGTGCTTCTTGAGGTATTCGGCGATCACCTCGGATTTCTCGATCGAGGCGGTGCCGACCAGCACCGGCTGCAGCCGTGCATTGGCGCGCTCGATCTCGGTCAGGATCGCGGCGTATTTTTCATTCTGGGTGCGATAGACCTCGTCGTCCTCGTCAAGACGCGCCACCGCAACGTTGGTCGGGATTTCCACCACCTCAAGCTCGTAGATGTCGAACAGTTCGTCGGCTTCGGTCAGCGCCGTACCGGTCATGCCGGCGAGCTTGTCGTACATCCGGAAATAGTTCTGGAAGGTGATCGAGGCCAGCGTCTGGTTTTCCGGCTGAACCTGGACGTGCTCCTTGGCTTCCAGCGCCTGATGCAGGCCTTCGGAATAGCGCCGGCCCTGCATCATGCGGCCGGTGAATTCGTCGATGATGATGACCTCATCGTCGCGAACGATGTAATCCTTGTCGCGCGTGAACAGCGAATGGGCGCGCAGCGCCTGGTTGATGTGGTGGACCACAGAGACGTTCTCGACGTCGTAGAGCGATTCACCCTTGAGCTGGCCGGCGTCGCGCAGCAGCGTCTCGATCTTCTCCATGCCGGCTTCGGTCAGCGTCACCGTGCGCTGCTTCTCGTCGACGTCGTAATCGGTCTTGTCGAGCTTCGGCAGGAAGGTATCGATCGTATTGTAGAATTCCGAGCGGTCGTCGAGCGGCCCGGAAATGATCAGTGGCGTGCGCGCCTCGTCGATCAGGATCGAGTCGACTTCGTCGACGATGGCATAAAAGTGGCCGCGCTGGACCATGTCTTCCAGGCGATACTTCATGTTGTCGCGCAGATAGTCGAAGCCGTATTCGTTGTTGGTGCCGTAGGTGATGTCGCAGGCATAGGCCGTCTGGCGCTCGGTGTCGTCGAGGCCGTGAACGATCACACCGGTGGTGAGGCCGAGGAAGCCGTAGATCTGTCCCATCCAGCCGGAGTCGCGGCTGGCGAGGTAGTCGTTGACGGTCACGACGTGGACGCCCTTGCCGGCCAGCGCATTGAGATAGACCGCGAGCGTCGCCACCAGCGTCTTGCCTTCGCCGGTCTTCATCTCGGCGATGTCGCCTTCATGCAGCACCATGCCGCCAATCAACTGGACGTCGAAATGCCGCTGACCGAGGGTGCGCTTGGCCGCCTCACGCACGGTGGCGAAGGCCGCAATCAGGATGTCGTCCAGCGTCTTGCCGCTGGCGAGCTGCTGCCTGAACTCGGCGGTACGGGCTTTGAGCGCCTCGTCCGACAGCGCCGCCACGTCGGGCTCCAGGGCGTTGATGGCGTCGACCCGGGACTGATATCCCTTGATCCGCCGGTCGTTGGGGGAGCCGAAAAGCTTGCGGGCGAGCGCGCCGATCATACCAAATTCCTGTCTTTGCGGTTCGGCGTTGCAGCCATGACGTGGTCTACCAGACTACCTATCAACTCATCGTGACGCGTCGCGGATCCCGCCCCGATCCGGGAGCATCCGCCAAATGAGTGGGAATTCGGCTATCCGAGGTTCAACGGCCAAAACGCAGCTAAATAGGCGCCGTCGCCACTGGCCCGGTTTCGCAGAGATATGGCTGGGTCCGAGCCTTGTCAACGGCACGAAACTGTCACGTTGACCGGGCGAAGCTGTCAAGGATTTCATCATTTTGACAGACTTTTCGCGTTGCCAAGGCCACGCGATTGGGCGAGTGTCCCGCCGCCTCAAACAGCCCCATAAGGATTTTTCATGACCTCCTCGTTCCCGGCAACGAAAACCGGCCTGCGCCTCGCCTCCGCGGCCGTCGCGGGCTGCCTCGCGATGGCCTTGCTGGCAGCCGCCCCGGTGCGCGCCGAAGACACGAACCCGGTACTCGCCAAGGTTAACGGCTCCGAGATTCGCCAAAGCGACATGGCGCTCGCCGAAGAGGAACTGGGACCGAGCCTCGACAAGATGGACCCCGCGACCAAGCAGGAAAACCTGCTGGCGTTCCTGATCGACATGAAGATCGTCTCCAAGGCAGCCGAGGACAAGAAGGTCGAGGACAACGATGAGTTCAAGAAGCGGCTCGCTTTCTCCCGCAACCGGCTTTTGATGGACAGCCTGCTGGCCACCGAAGGCAAGGCCGCGACCACCGACGAAGCCATGAAGAAGGTCTATGACGACGCCGCCAAGCAGATCACCGGCGAGCAGGAAGTTCGTGCCCGGCATATCCTGGTCGAGACCGAGGACGAGGCCAAGGCGGTCAAGGCCGAGTTGGACAAGGGCGCCGATTTCGCCGAGCTCGCCAAGAAAAAGTCCAAGGATCCCGGCGCGTCTGACGGTGGCGATCTCGGCTTCTTTACCAAGGACCAGATGGTGCCGGAATTCTCCGCGGTCGCGTTCGCACTGGAGCCGGGCAAGATATCCGATCCCGTGAAGTCGCAATTCGGCTGGCACATCATCAAGGTCGAGGAAAAGCGCAACCGCAAGGCCCCCGATTTCGAGCAGGTCAAGGCCCAGATCGAGACCTATGTAACCCGCAAGGCGCAAGCCGATTACGTGGCCAAGCTGCGCGAAGGCGCCAAGATCGAGCGGCTGGACCAGGCCGCCAATACCCCCGCTCCGGCAGCGGCACCCGACGCCGCCAAGGCGCCGGACGCAGCAAAGGACGCCAAGCCGGCCGACGCCGCAAAAGACAAGATGGCGCCGGCGAAGAAGAAGTAAAAATTCGCTGTCGCTTCTTCGAAGCCAATAGTATTTACGATCGTCATGGCCGGATTTATTCCGGCCATGCTCGTCTTGCGGCCATCTCAACGGCCGGGAAGACGTAGATGGCCGGAATAAATCCGGCCATGGCGCAAGAATTCTTTCGTTGACGACTTTCTTCGTTGATACAGGGCACGCTCATGTCATCAGCCGTCTCCCCGCTTGCACCCACCAACGTTCCCGATATGCCCGTCATCGCTGGCGTGAAGCTGGCGACCGCGGCCGCCGGCATCCGCTACAAGGGCCGTACCGACGTGCTGCTCGCGGTGATGGACAAGGGCACGACGGTGGCCGGCGTTCTGACCAAGTCCAAATGCCCATCGGCGCCGGTCGACTGGTGCCGCGCCAAGCTTGGCCGCGGCGGATCTTCCAAGGCAGGATTTGCCCGCGCGCTGGTGGTGAACTCCGGCAACGCCAACGCTTTCACCGGCAAGACCGGGAAGCAGGCCACAGCGCTGACCGCCGCGATCGCCGCCAAGGCCGTCGGTTGCAGCCCCAATGAGGTGTTTCTCGCCTCCACCGGCGTGATCGGCGAGCCGCTCGACGGCAGCAAATTCGACGGCGTGCTCGGCACCCTGGCCGAACAAGCCGTTCCCGGCGAATGGATGGGCGCCGCGAAGGCGATCATGACCACCGATACCTTCCCGAAGGTCGCGACCGCGACCGCCAAGCTCGGCAAGACCAATGTCACCATCAATGGCATCGCCAAGGGCTCCGGCATGATCGCGCCCGACATGGCGACCATGCTGTCCTTTGTGTTCACCGATGCGCCGATCACCGCGGGTGCGCTGCAGGCGCTGCTCAAAAACAGCGTGGAAGACACCTTCAATGCCGTCACCGTCGATGGCGACACATCGACCTCGGACACGCTGCTGGCGTTCGCGACCGGTACTGCCGCCGCGAATGGCGCGCCGAAAATCAGCCGCGCCAGCGACCCGCGCCTGAAAGCCTTCGCCAAAGCCTTCAACGCCGTGCTCGCCGATCTCGCCGAACAAGTGGCGCGTGACGGCGAAGGTGCCCGCAAGCTGATCGAAATCATCGTCGAGGGCGCCAAGAGCAAGGCGTCGGCACGCAGAATCGCGATGTCGGTGGCGAATTCGCCGCTGGTGAAGACCGCGATCGCCGGCGAGGACGCCAATTGGGGCCGCGTCGTGATGGCGGTCGGCAAGGCCGGCGAGCCGGCCGATCGCGACAAGCTCTCGATCTCGTTCAACGGCATCCGCGTCGCCAGCCGCGGCGCGCGCGATCCGTCTTATGACGAGACCGAAGTCTCGAACGCGATGAAGAACCCGAAGGTGCAGATCAAGATCGCGCTCGGCCTCGGCAAAGGCCGCGACCGCGTGCTGACCTGCGACCTCACCAAGGAATATATCGCGATCAACGGCGATTACCGGTCCTGACCTCGCACGCATCGACCCCGCATGGCTGATTTCAAACTCACCCTCGTGGTTGCCTGCGCGCTGGTCGATGCCGACAAACGCGTGCTGATCGCGCAGCGCCCCGAAGGCAAGGCGCTGGCAGGGCTATGGGAGTTTCCCGGCGGCAAGATCGAACCCGGCGAGCGGCCGGAGCAGACCCTGATCCGCGAACTGCACGAAGAGATCGGCATCACCGTGAGTGAAGCGTGCCTGGCGCCGCTGACCTTTGCGAGCCACGCCTATGAAACTTTTCACCTGCTGATGCCGCTCTATATCTGCCGGCGCTGGGAGGGCGAGGTGATCGCGCGCGAGGGCCAAACCCTGGCCTGGGTCCGCGCCAACAAACTGCGCGACTACCCGATGCCACCCGCGGATATCCCGCTGATCCCGCATCTGATCGATTTGCTGATGTGAGCAAGGGTTGAGGAACGCCGTTACCCTGAGGTGCCGGAGCGCAGCGGAGGCCTCGAAGGGCGACGGCGCCCACGGTGCCTGCTGCCATCCTTCGAGGCGCGCAAGAGCGCACACCTCAGGATGACGTCCGTTCCGGCCGCTTACTTCATCTTTCCCCTCACCGCGTCCTCCAAACTCGCTTTCGCCGATCCCGGCTTCAATGGCTTCTGCTGGCTGTCATGCGGCGCCCAGCCGGACAGCCAGATCACATCATAGGTAGCGCGGATGCGGCCATCGGGATCGGCAAAACGTTCGCTGTAAATCTGCGCCATTCGCACCAATGTGGCGCGGCGGGTCGGCGTGCGGCGGCGCTCGAGCAGAATGTTGGTCGCGCCCATGCGCCTTAAGTCCTGCATCAGCACGAAGGCACTGTCGTAACGCACCACGACGCGGTCGACGTCGGTCACCGGCAAGGCAAAGCCGGCGCGCTGCAACAGACCGCCGATATCGCGCAGATCGGCAAACGGCGCGACGCGGGGCGACACCCCGCCTTCGCATTCGGCTTCCGCTGCGGCAAAGGATTGCCGCAGTTCAGTCAGCGTATCGCCGCCGATCATCGCCGCCAGCAACAGGCCGTCCGGCTTGAGCGCGCGGCGGATCTGCGCCAGTACGCCAGGCAGATCGTTGACGAACTGCAGGGACAGCGCGGAGATGACGAGATCGAGCGATCCCGGCTGGAACGGCAGCGTTTCGTTCGGCGAGCCCTCAAGCTCCAGATGGGTCAATGTCCTGAAGCGCTCGCGGATCGGCCCGCGCAGCACCTCGCCCGGCGTCCAGACGTCGGCGGCGTTGGAAAAATTCCGCAACACCGCGTGCAGCCGTTCGTCGATATCTTCCGCGACCCGGTCCAGCAGGAATTCGGCCGCGCCAAGTTGGCGCGCACGGCGTTGCCGCGCCTGCAGCAGGGCGCGGTCGAACAAAACCGGGGCAACAGTGGAGTTCGAGGCCATGCCGGGTGGTACGCCGGACCACCCTCGTCTGGCAATCCGGCGCTCTTGAGCACCGTGCAAATATGCGCCAAGTTCATGGCGCGACGGAGCATCCGACGATGATCACGTGTTATCTGCGATACGAAGTCCCCCTGGGCAAGCTCGCCGAATTCGAAGCCTACGGCAGGATGTGGCTGGAACTGGTGCCGCGATTCGGCGGCATCCATCACGGTTACTTCCTGCCATCCGAAGGGGCGAGCGACGTCGCCCTCGCGATGTTCAGCTTCCCGAGCTTGGCGGCCTACGAACAATATCGGACAGACAGCGTCTCAGATCCGGACGTTCAGAAAGCGATCGCCTTCGCCCGGCAAACACGCTGCTTCATCCGGTATGAGCGATCGTTCTTCCGGCCAGTATTTCCGAAAGTACCGGAAACCGCGTCGTCCTGAACCGGCAGCCCCCTTGAGGCCTGGTCGATGCAGCGCTAGCCTTTCGCCCATGGACGCCGACGCATCACCCTCCCGCTCCCTCTCCAGTCATGTGCGCGGCGCGTTTCGGCTGGCGCAGGGCGCGTGGTCGCATGCGGCAAGGCTCGCGCTCGACATTGCACTGCCGACGCTGTGCGTTTCCTGCCGCGAACCCGTCAATGGCGAAGGCGTTTGCGCCAAATGCTGGGCCAAGCTGTCGTTTATCGCGCCGCCTTACTGCCCGCGGCTTGGCATTCCCTTTGTCTACGATCCCGGCCCCGAACTGCTGTCGATGGAGGCGATCGCCAATCCGCCGGCCTACAGCCGCGCCCGCGCCGCGGTGCGCTATGACGATGTCGCGCGCACGCTGGTGCATGCGCTGAAATACCAGGACCGCACCGATCTGGCGCCCGCGATGGGCCGCTGGATGGCACGGGCCGGCCGTGAACTGCTCGATGGGGCCGATGCGCTGGTACCGGTACCGCTGCACTGGAAACGCGGCTGGAGCCGCCGCTACAACCAGTCCGGGGCGCTGGCGCGGGTGATCGAGCGGCAAAGCGGCGTCAAACTGGCGTCGGAAGCGCTGCGGCGGGTACGACCGACCCAGCAACAGATCGGCCTGTCGCGGTCGGAGCGGGCGAGCAATGTGCAGGGCGCCTTCAAGGTCGCTCCCGAGCGGAAGGCCGATATTGCCGGACGCCGGGTGATCCTGGTCGACGACGTCCTGACCTCGGGCGCCACCGTGGACGCCTGCGCGCGGGCGCTGTTGCGCGCCAAGGCGGCCCAGGTCGACGTGCTGGTGTTCGCGCGGGTTGTGGACACCCACAAAGCTCCCATATAATTCAGATAGTTCGACCGTCGATCCCAGCAAAGCCGAGCGCGCCATGACCGCTGCCATCGAAATCTATACCCGTCCGGGCTGCGGCTATTGCAGCGCCGCCAGGTCGCTGCTGACGCGCAAAAAAGCCGCGTTCACCGAATACGATGTCGCGAAGGATTCAACATGGCGTCAGCAGATGTTCGATCGCGCCGGCGCCGGTTCGACATTCCCGCAGATTTTCATAGGCCAAACCCATGTCGGCGGCTGCGATGAACTTTATGCGCTGGACCGCGAGGGCAAGCTCGACCGATTGCTGGCAGGCGAAAAGGCCAACTCATGAGCGCTGACCTCTCCTTTACCGCCGCGATGGTGCAGATGCGCACCGGGCTGTTGCCGGAGCCAAGCCTGGAACAAGGCACCCGGCTGATCCGCGAAGCCGCCGCCCAGGGCGCCGATTATGTGCTCACCCCCGAGGTGAGCAACATGATGCAGTTGAATCGCACGGCGCTGTTCGAGCATCTGGCCGCGGAAGAAGACGATCTCTCGCTCAAGGCGTATCGCGCGCTGGCGGCGGAATTGAAAATCCATCTGCATATCGGCTCACTGGCCTTGCGCGCTTCGGCCGAGCGGGCGGTCAACCGTTCGTTTCTGATCGGGCCCGATGGCGGCGTGATCGCGCGCTACGACAAGATCCATATGTTCGATATCGATCTGCCCGGTGGCGAGAGCTATCGCGAATCCGCCAATTATCAACCCGGCGAAACCGCCGTGATCGCGGACCTGCCGTGGGGCCGCATGGGCCTGACGATCTGTTACGACGTGCGCTTCCCGGCGCTGTATCGCGCGCTCGCCGAAAGCGGCGCCTCGTTCCTCGCGGTGCCGTCCGCCTTCACCCGCAAGACCGGCGAAGCGCATTGGCACACGCTGCTGCGCGCCCGCGCCATCGAGAACGGCTGCTTCGTGTTCGCCGCCGCCCAGGCTGGCCTGCACGAGAACAAGCGCGAGACCTATGGCCATTCGCTGATCATCGCCCCGTGGGGCGAGATCCTCGCCGAAGGCGGCGTCGAGCCCGGCGTGTTCTTGGCCAAGATCGATCCCACCAAGGTCGAGACTGCGCGTAAAACCGTGCCGTCGCTGCAGCATGGAAGGCGCTTCAGCGTCGCCGATCCCAAGGCAGGCCCCGAACATCTGCATCTGGTTCGGGGATCGGCATGATCCATTACAATCTGCGCTGCGAACGCGGCCACGCGTTCGAGAGCTGGTTTCAGAGTTCGGCAGCCTATGAGTCCCAGGAAAAGCGCAAGCTGGTGAATTGCCCGATCTGCGGTTCGGCCAAGGTCGAGCGCGCCATCATGGCGCCGCGGATCGTCGGCAAGAAGGGACGGAACAAGGCGGAAGCCGAACCCGTGGCGGCCGCGCCCGCGGATACTGCGGCACCCGCCTCCACGCCGACCCCACTGTTGATGGCGCAGGAGCGCGAGTTGCGCGCCAAACTCAAGGAATTGCGTGACCACATCGTCAAGAATGCCGACAATGTCGGCGAACGCTTCCCCAATGAAGCGCGCAAAATGCATTATGGCGATATCGAGCACCGTCCGATCTACGGCGAGGCTTCTCCCGACGAAGCCCGCGCCTTGATCGAGGAAGGCGTCGAGGTCTCGCCGCTGCCGGTGCTGCCGGACGACCGGAACTGATGCGCTGACGCTATCGCCGCATGTTCGGCAGCTTTGGCAATGCGGGATCGAGATGGTCCCAGTCATGCCCGCGCGATGCAAACATCACCATCTCAGGCTTGAACCGCGACGGGTCGTCGAGCGTGCCCACAAAGACGCCGATCAGATCGGGTACATTCTGCGGCTTGTTGTAGAGCGGCGAGCCGCAATTGCCGCAAAACCCCTTGCGCTTCTGTGCCCCGCTGTCTGCGGTTCTCGGATGTTCGACAACCTCGCCGGTAATTTGCATGGCGGGGCGTGGGAACACCGCGACCGCTGAATGACCGGCGCCACTATCTCTCTGGCAGTCGCGGCACTGGCACAGAAAGCCCCGAACAGGCTCGGCGGTGATGACGTAGCGGATCGCTCCGCAGCTGCAGCCGCCAGTGTGTGCGGTCATCCGAAGCCTCCGATGGAGCGACAGATCGTGATGACGCGAGATTAGTTAGCCAGTTGCAAATATTGGGACGCCAGTCGCGCTGTCAAGCGCTACACCGCCACCAACAGCCCGACGCCGACCACGATCAGCGCGATCCCTGAAAGTTCACGCACCGACAGCGGCTGCTTGAAGGAATAATACGCCACGCCCTGCGCGAACAGGACCTCGACCAGCGCCAGCGTGCGCACATTGGCGGCGGCCGTGAGCGCGAATGCCAGAAACCAGAATTGCGAGGCGAACGCGCCCATGAAGCCCGCAAACAGCGACGGCTTCCAAAGCCGCAGGATTTTCTTCAGCACATCCGGCGCCCGCGCCAGCAGATAGATGGTCAGCACCAGCGTCTGCACGAACAACCCCAACACCAGCGTGTAAGATGCAGCCGTCACGAACGAGACGCCGGGCACGGTGATGATGGCGCCGCGAAAGCCGATCGCCGACAGGGCGAAGGCCGCCGCCGCGACCAGGCCGATGATGGTCGGCTTCAACTCGGCAAAGCTTTTCTCGGAATTCGGCCGCAGCGCGGTGATGACCACGCCGGTGGTCGCGATCAGGATCGCGATCACCTTCAGCACCGTCAGATGATCGCCGAGGAACACGAACCCGAAGATCGCGGTCTGGATCGCCTCGGTCTTAAGATACGCCGTCGTCACCACGAACGAACGGTCGTTCATCGCGAGCAACATCAGGCCGGTGGCGATGATCTGGCTCAGCGCACCCAGCATCAGCCACGGCCAGAACACCGCGGATGGCCACGGCACGGCGTCACCGGTCGCCACCATCACCACGCCGAAGAAAATCAGCGAGAACGGAAATCCGAACAGAAACCGGATGTTGGTCGCGCCCCAGGTCCCGAGCGGTCCCGTCAGGCTCCGTTGCATCGCATTGCGCGCGACCTGCCCAAGCGCGGCCGTGATGGTGAAGGGTATCCAGAGCGAGGCGGTGCTGAACATGGGGAGAGATTCGGTTGGAGTTGAGCGGCGGGTACCGTGCCGGTCGCGGCCCGCGCGGTCAACCGGAGCGGCGCATGACAGGATTGCGCCTCTTTAAACCGCGCCCTCGGCGATCACCATGTAGTTCACGTCGGTGTCGGAGGAGAGGCTCCAGCGGTCGGCAAACGGGCTGTAAACCACGCCGCTTTCCTCGGTAATGACCAGTTTGTTGTCGAGCAGATGCTTCGCTAGTTCGTCGGGAGTGACGAACTTGTCCCATTGATGGGTGCCGCGCGGCAACCAGCGCAGCACATATTCGGCGCCGACGATGGCCAGCGCAAAACTCTTCCAGTTACGGTTCAAGGTCGAGACCACCATCATGCCGCCGGGCTTGAGCATCGCCGCGCAGCGGTTGAGGAACATGCCGACATCGGCGACATGCTCGATCACTTCCATCGCCAGCACGATGTCGAAGCGTTCGCGCACGTCCATCTCTTCGACCGTAGTGCAGCGATAATCGATCGACAGATGTCCCTTGTCGGCGTGCAGCTTGGCCGCCGCAATGTTGGTGGCGGACGGGTCGACCCCGATCACCTGCGCGCCGAGCCGGGTGAACGGCTCGCACAACAGCCCGGCGCCGCAGCCGATATCGAGGATGCGCAGGCCGGACAGGCAGCCCAGGCTTTTGACGTTGCGCTCGAACTTGCGGCAGGCGGCGTCGCGGATATAGGTCAGCCGCAGCGGATTGATCTTGTGCAACGGCGCCATCTTGCCGTTGGGATCCCACCACTCGTCCGACAGTTTTGAAAACTTCGCGATCTCGGCGGGATCGACGGTACCGCCGGATACGCCGGAGGCACTCGCAGGGAAATTTTGTCCCGAATTTTGCTGCATGGCCATGGATGAACGCGCTGCTCCCTATCGCGCGGTGATGTGATTGCGGAAGTCGAGCGGCGACGCAATGGTCTTGATGGTCTCGGCGCCCTCGCCGACCCCGCGCACTTTGACGTCGCCATAGTTGAGTATGCGGCCGAGAATACTCTGATAGACATCGACGCTCTCGACCTTGTCCAGGCTCATCTCAAACGTGCGGCGCTTGATGAACCCGGTCTTGTGCACAACGCGCAGATTGGTGACGTCGGTTTCGGTAGTCCAGCGGTGGAACCAGGCGGTCAGCATCTGGTACAGCGCGAAAAGGCCGGATATCGCCGCCAGCGCCAGGCAGACCAGCGTCAGCGATCCCTCGACGAAAACCCGCGACACGACAAGAAAGAAGATCGCCACCATCCCGGCTCCGATCGCCGGCAGATAGAATATCCAGTGCGCGTTGGTCGAATACAGCACTTTCTCGCCGGGCTGCAGGATATCATCGATATAACGCCCCATCGCTTCAGCCTCGATTATCCCTATTTTCCAGGTTCTTGCTGCGCTCTTGCAGGTGCCCTGCGGCGCCGCCAAAGATCGCCGCGGGGCGCCGGAGCCCGGTTGCTTGTCCCCAATTGCGCCGTTATGTATACGCGCCTTTTGGCTGACGCGCGCGGTTTCCGTAGCCGTCAACTGAATTACCTTGTCAGGGAATAAATCAGCCGTCATGGGTCGCCTCGTCATGAAATTCGGCGGCACGTCCGTCGCCAACCTCGACCGCATCCGCAATGTCGCGCGGCATGTGAAACGCGAGGTCGACGCCGGTCATGACGTCGCCGTGGTGGTGTCGGCGATGTCCGGCAAGACCAATGAGCTGGTGGCATGGTGCAGTGAAGCCTCACCGATGCACGACGCCCGTGAATACGACGCCGTGGTCGCCTCCGGCGAACAGGTCACCGCGGGCCTGTTGGCAATCGCGCTGCAGGCGATCGGCATCCAGGCCCGCTCCTGGCAGGGCTGGCAAATCCCGATCAAGACCAGCGACGTCCACGCCTCGGCGCGGATTCTCGATATCGACGGCTCGGAGCTGATCAACCGGTTCAAGGACCGCAAGGAAGTCGCCGTCATCGCGGGCTTCCAGGGCATCAATCCGGAAACGGGCCGAATCACCACGCTCGGACGCGGCGGCTCCGATACCTCGGCGGTCGCGATCGCGGCCGCCGTGAAGGCCGACCGCTGCGACATCTATACCGACGTCGACGGCGTCTACACCACCGACCCGCGCGTGGTTCCGAAGGCGCGCCGGCTCGACAAGATCGCGTTCGAAGACATGCTGGAACTGGCCTCGCAGGGCGCCAAGGTGCTGCAGGTTCGCTCGGTGGAACTAGGCATGGTGCATAACATGCCGATTTTCGTCCGCTCCAGTTTCGACAAGCCCGAAGATATCGACCCGCACGGCACACCGCCAGGCACGCTGATCTGCAGCGAGGAGGAAATCATGGAAAGTCACGTCGTTACCGGCATCGCCTTCTCCAAGGACGAGGCCCAGATTTCCGTCCGGCAGATCGAGGACAAGCCGGGCGTCGCCGCTTCGATCTTCGGGCCGCTCGCGGACGCCAACATCAATGTCGACATGATCGTGCAGAACGTCTCCGAGGACGGCAAGACCACCGATCTGACCTTCACCGTCCCGGCCTCCGATTATAGCCGCGCCCGCGACACCATCACCTCGGCCAAGACCGCGATCGGCTACGCGCGCCTCGACAGCGCCACCGACGTCGCCAAGGTCTCGGTGATCGGCAGCGGCATGCGCAGCCATGCCGGCGTCGCCGCCAAGGCGTTCGCGGCGTTGTCGGCGCGCAATATCAACATTCGCGCCATCACCACCTCCGAGATCAAGTTTTCGGTACTGATCGATGCCGCCTACACCGAGCTTGCGGTGCGCACGCTGCACACGCTGTACGGTTTGGACCAGGTTTAGAAGATTTTTCCCTTAGCACCCGCAGCATTATACCCGCAGAGATAGTCTCGCCTCTGGCAGGCGTTTTGCTTGGCAAAACAAGCCTCAATTCGCTATACGGCCTGAAGGGCGGGCCGCCGCGAGCTGCGACACAGTTTCGGTACTCCGATTCGGCCGGTTATCGCGCCAGTTACCTGGCTTGTGCCGGCGCCGAATGAATAAAATTGTTGATTTGTTTGAACTTAACGCCAGCTCCCGGCCACCCGGCAGGCTGGTTTCGCGGAGGAGGATTTTAGCGAATGCGGAGCGCGTCGGGAGGCCCCCGCGTCTTGTTGAGACGGCTCCGCGAAACCATGGCGGAGCAGGTCTCAGCCCAGGAACGGCTGGACAAGATCGTGGTGTTGATCGCGGCCAATATGGTGGCCGAGGTCTGCTCGACCTATGTGCTGCGCGTCGACAACACGCTGGAGCTTTACGCCACCGAAGGCCTCAACCGCGACGCCGTGCATCGCACCGTCCTGAGCGCGCATGAGGGACTGGTCGGCCTCGTCGCCAGCGAAGCCAACCCGCTCAATCTGAGCGACGCGCAAAGCCACCCGGCATTCTCGTTCCGCCCCGAAACCGGCGAAGAAATCTATCACTCCTTCCTCGGCGTGCCGATCCTGCGTGCCGGCAATACGCTCGGCGTGCTGGTGGTGCAGAACCGCGCCAAGCGCACCTATGTCGAGGAAGAGGTCGAGGCGCTGCAGACCACCGCGATGGTGCTGGCAGAGATGATCGCCTCGGGCGAATTGTCGGCGCTGGCGCAGCCCGGCGCCGAACCCGCCGCCCGGCATTCGCTGCACAAGACCGGCGCGATCCTGTCCGACGGCATCGCGCTCGGCCATGTCGTGCTGCACGAGCCGCGCGTCGTCATCACCAATTACATTGCCGAGGACCTGCCGAAAGAAATCAAGCGGCTCGACGCCGCGTTGGCCAAGCTGCGGGCCGACCTCGACCGCATGCTGGAACGCGGCGACGTCGCCGATGGCGGCGAGCACCGCGACGTGCTGGAAGCCTATCGCATGTTCGCCAACGACCATGGCTGGTCGCACAAGCTGCATGAAGCGGTCGCCACAGGCCTGACCGCGGAAGCCGCGGTCGAACGCGTGCAGTCGGACACCCGTGCCCGCATGCTGCGCTCGACCGATCCTTATTTACGTGATCGCCTGCATGACCTCGAGGATCTCGGCTATCGCCTGATGCGGCAACTGGTCGGGCAGGATCATGCGCCGTCGCGCGAACAGCTGCCCGACAACGCCATCCTGATCGCCCGAGCCATGGGCCCTGCCGCCTTGCTCGACTATGACCGCAAGCGCCTGCGCGGCCTGGTGCTGGAGGAAGGCACCGCCAACTCGCACGTCTCGATCGTGGCGCGTGCGCTCGGCATCCCCGCGGTCGGCGAGGTGCCAAACGCGCCGGGCATTGCCGACCCCGGCGACGCCATCATCGTCGATGGCACTTCGGGCGAGATTTACATACGCCCGTCGGCGGAAATCGAATCGGCCTATGCCGAGCGGGTGCGCTTTCGCGCCCGGCGGCAGGCGCAATACGCCACGTTGCGCGAAAAGCCCTGCGTGACCAAGGACGGTCAGCCGGTCGAGCTGATGATCAACGCCGGCCTCGCGATCGACTTGCCGCATATCGACGACACCGGCAGCGCCGGCATCGGGCTGTTCCGCACCGAACTGCAATTCATGGTCGGGCAGAGCCTGCCGCGCACCTCCGACCAGCTTGCGCTGTATCGCACGGTGCTGGATGCCGCCGGCGCCAAGCCCGTGACATTCCGCACGCTCGATATCGGCGGCGACAAGGCGCTGCCCTATATGGAAACCGTGATCGAGGAAAATCCCGCGCTGGGCTGGCGCGCGATCCGACTCGGCCTCGACCGTCCCGGCCTGCTGCGCGGCCAGATCCGCGCCTTGCTGCGCGCCGGCGGCGGCCGTGCGCTGCGCATCATGTTTCCGATGATCTCGGAAGTTGCCGAATTCGATCTCGCCAAGGGCATCGTCGAGCGCGAACTGACCTATTTGCGCCAACACGGTCATGCGCTGCCGGAACGGGTCGACGTCGGCACCATGGTCGAAGTGCCGGCGCTGCTCTACCAGCTCGACGAACTGCTGCAGAAGGTCGACTTTGTCTCGGTCGGATCCAACGATCTGTTCCAGTTCCTGTTCGCGGTCGATCGCGGCAACGCCAAGGTCTCCGAACGCTTCGACACCATGTCGGCGCCGATCCTGCGCGCACTGCGCGACATCGTGCAAAAGGCGCAGGCCGCAAAAAAATCCGCCTCGCTGTGCGGCGAGATGGCGTCGAAACCGATCGGCGCGCTGGCGTTGATCGCTTTGGGTTACCGTTCGCTGTCGCTGTCGGCCACCGGCCACGGCCCGGTCAAGGCGTTGATCCTCGACCTCGATGCCAAGAAGGCCGAAGCGATGATGATGCCGCTGCTCGATGCACCGTCCGGCAGTGTATCGATACGCCAGAAGCTGATCGAATTCGCCGAGGCCGAGGGACTTTCGTTGTAGCGACGCTCTTCGTCGTTGCCACGCCCTCTTCGCCATTCGAGACCACATTATGTCGATGCTCCCTGAAGCCAAACTTGATATCCTGCTGGCGCACCATGCCTCGCTCGAGGACCAGTTGCTGAGTCAGCTCAGCTCTGAGAACTATGTACGGATCACCCGCGAGCTCGCTGAGCTCAATCCACTGATCGACGCCGTCAAGGCCTACCGCGCCGCCAATGCCGAAATCGCCGGCATCGATTCGCTGATTGCCGATCCCACCACCGATCCCGAGATGCGCGCGATGGCGGAAGCCGAGCGCGAGACGCTCGCGGCGCGCAGCCTTGAGCGGGCCCAGGAGATTCGCGTCGCACTGCTGCCCAAGGACGCGATGGACGATCGCAACGTGGTGCTGGAAATTCGCGCCGGCACCGGCGGTGACGAAGCCTCGTTGTTCGCGGGCGACTTATTCCGGATGTATGAGCGCTTCGCAGCCCTGCAGGGCTGGAAGGTCGAGGTGATCTCGGCCAGCGAAGGCACCATGGGCGGATACAAGGAAATCATCGCCGAGGTCCGCGGCCGCGGCGCATTCGCCAAACTGAAATTCGAATCCGGCGCGCACCGGGTGCAGCGGGTGCCCGACACCGAGACGCAGGGCCGCGTGCATACGTCGGCGGCGACGGTCGCGGTATTGCCTGAAGTCGAAGAGGTCGATGTCGATATCAAGAGCGACGATCTCAAGATCGACACCATGCGCGCGCAGGGCGCCGGCGGCCAGCACGTCAACAAGACCGAATCGGCGATCCGCATCACCCATTTGCCGACCGGCATCGTGGTGATGATGCAGGACAGCCGCTCGCAGCATAAGAACCGCGCGTCGGCGATGAACATCCTGCGCTCGCGGATCTACGACGCCGAACAACAGCGCATCGACGCGGTGCGTTCGGCAGATCGCCGCGAGAAGGTCGGGTCCGGCGATCGTTCGGAACGCATCCGCACCTATAATTTTCCGCAGGGACGCGTCACCGACCATCGCATCAACCTCACGCTCTACAAGCTGCCGCAGGTGATCGCAGGCGAGGCGTTGGGCGAACTGATCGATGCTCTGACAACCGAGCATCAGGCCGCCCAGCTCGCGGCCCAGGGCGCGGCGGCGTGAGTGTTGGCAACCCCGCCGGTCAAACCATCCAAGGCGCGCGACGGGCGCTGACGGCGCGCTTCAAGGCTGGCGCGATCGATTCGGCCGAGCTCGACGCACGGCTGCTCGCGGGCGCGGTGCTTGGCCTTGATCTGACCGGCATGATGACGGCCGCGGACCGGCTGCTTACGGCGAGCGAATCAACGGGCCTCGAACAATTCGCAGAACGCCGTTTGAGAGGCGAACCGGTCGCCCGGATCCTTGGTCACAAGGAGTTCTGGGGCCTGTCATTGCAGCTGACACCCGCAACATTGGTACCGCGGCCTGATACCGAAACGATCGTCGAACTGGCGCTGGAGATGTTGCGCGCCGATGGCGACGCGAATCATCCGCTTCGCATCGCCGATCTCGGCACCGGTTCGGGCGCGATTTTGCTGGCGCTGCTGTCGGAACTGCCGGGCGCGCTGGGGTTCGGCACCGACATCTCGGAAGCGGCGTTGCAAACCGCGCGCGCCAATGCCGCCCGCGCCGGACTGGCCGATCGCGCGACTTTCATCGCCTGCGATTACGCAGCCGGGCTCAGCCGCCCGCTCGATCTGATCGTGTCCAATCCGCCCTATGTCCGCTCGGCCGATATCGGAGATCTTGCCGCCGAGGTGCGGGATTACGACCCGATGGCCGCGCTCGACGGTGGCACCGACGGGCTCGATGGCTACCGCGCGCTAATCCCGCAGGCCGCTTGTCTTCTGGCCCCGGGCGCCGTCCTGATTGTCGAGGCCGGGCAAGGTCAGAGCCGCGATATTGAAGCTTTGATGACGGCGGCAGGGTTAACGCATGAGCGGCCTCCCAAAGCCGATCTGGCGGGGATCCCGCGGGCGGTCGCGGGCCGAAAACTTGCCCTCATAAAGCCCGATTAAGGTGCAAAAAAACCACTTGGAATATCCGGCGGGAGCGACTACGTTCCGCACATAACGTCGGTCCAGGGTTTGCTGGCCCCGTAGATGCCCTTGAGGGATGTTGCGGGTGAAGGCCAGAGTTCTCAAAGCGAGAGCCCGCCCCGATTGAAAGGTTCCAAAACGCTGGTCCAATTGAGCGCGATGGCTTTAGAGAGCTGTGCCGCTGCCGACCGCAAAGCGAACGAAAGCCTGATATTGCGCTTGATACCTCACGTGAAAGACCAGGGCTTGTGAACACTTGGGCTTGTTTTGGCAGGCTGAATGATTTGGCGCAGCCAGCGGCAGCGCTGGATTGCTGGGGAACGCGTCTTTGTTGACTGCGACATATTGCAAAATCCGGGTGAAATCGAACTGCACCGCGCTTGCGCAGGTGACGCGCGCCGCTTTGAGCGCCGCGACAACGATACCGACAATTCAAGGCGTTTAACGCAAGGCTTCAATCGCACGATTTCGACCTCAAGGCTTCGATCTCAAGGCTGGTAACTTCAGGGCTGGAATAAAGGCAAGACATGAGAAACGGTCAGAATAACAACAAGCGGATGCGTAACCGGAACAACAACAATAGTAGCAACAACAACAATAATAATAACCGGCGCGGCCAGAACCCGATGACCCGGGTGTTCGAGTCCAACGGACCCGACATCAAGATTCGTGGCACCGCCTCTCACGTCGCTGAAAAATACGTGCAACTGGCGCGCGACGCCCGCTCTTCCGGCGATCCGGTGGCGGCCGAGAACTACTACCAGCACGCCGAGCATTACTTCCGCCTGATCGCCGCGGCGCAGGAACAGTTCCGCCAGAATCAGCCGCAGCCGCGCACCGAGAACGAAATGGCCGCGGAGGACAGCGAGGACGAAAGCGAGAATTTCTCGAACTTCGGACAGGAGCCCGGCTTCGTTCCGGCGCAGCCGCAGCCGTTCGTGCCGCGCGACAATCAACCGCGCGAGCAGCAGCGCGACAACGGCCAATCCTATCAGCCGCGCGAGCAGCATCCGCCGCGCGAACACAATCGCGATCGCGAGCATCGCCCGCAACCGCAATTCCAGCCGCAGCCGCAATCTCAGCCGCAGCCTGTAATTCCAGATACCGTCGATCGCCTGCCCTCGTTCATCACCGGACCGCAGCCGCAGATCAATGGCGGCGCGGCTGGCTTCGAAGGCAATAATGGCGGTGAACGTTTCCCGCCGCGCCGGCGCCGCCGGCCGCACGGTCCGCGCCCCGACGGCATGGCCCCGGCGCCGGTAACTCCGGGTGACGATTTCAATCCGGGTAACGAGTGAAATAGCAGGACGACATTTGCGCTCGTCATTGCGACGAGCGCGGATTGTCCGTCATCCCTTCAGCGACGACGGCACCAGCACCGGCCGCAAGGCGGGAATCAGCCGGGTGCGTTCGCGGTGCGCCGGGATCGCGCGATAGACCTGCTTGGTGGCTTCGACGATATGGACGCCGGCGAACGGCAGCGACAGCGCCGCACCGACGCGCTCCCACGCCGTCGCCGAACGCAGGAACCAGCCACCGGCTACCGGCGGCACGAACAGCGCCTCGCCCCAACCGGTCGGCGTGAACCAGGTCTGCCGCAGCAATTCCGTGATCTGCGAGCGTGAATAGGGCCGGCCGTGGCCGAACGGCGTATTGTCGGTGCGCGTCCACACCCCGCGCCGGTTTGGAATAATGGCCATCATTCGCCCCGACGGCGCCAGCACCCGCCACACCTCGCGCAGCAGACTTTCGGGATCGTCGGAGATTTCCAGCGCATGAACCAGAAGAATGCGATCGACGGCGGCATCCGGCAACGGCAGCGAGAATTCGTCGACCAGCGTGGCAAGGGTCGGCCGCGCGGTCGGCCACTTCAGGACACCCTGCGCCGCCGGCATGAAGGCGATGCAGCGCTCGCTGTTTTCGCGAAATAATCCGAGATAGGGCGTCGGATAGCCGAGGCCGAGCACCCGCTGGCCCTGCGCATCCGGCCAGCGCGCCTGGATGCCGCGATTGATCAGCCGCCGCGCCACGATGCCGAGGCGCCGCGAATAGAAATCGCGCAGATCGATCACGTCGATGGTCATGAACCCAATCTACCATGCCCCCGGGCGCTTGGGCGCGTCCAATATCGCCTTGCGCATTTGGCGTTAACGCCATAATTCGGGACTATATGTTCCCGCGCTAGTCTGCCCGCCTGATCCGGACGATGGAGATATCATGGCCGCCGAAATCCGCTTGTTCCCCTGCCTTACCGACAATTTCGGTTACCTGATCCACGATCCCGCCACCAAGGCGACGGCCTCGATCGATGCGCCGGAAGCCGGCCCGATCCTTGAGGCGTTGGAGCGCGAGGGCTGGAATCTAACGGACATCCTGATCACCCATCACCACCATGACCACGTCGGCGGTGTCGCCGAGTTGAAGCAGAAGTACGGCTGCCGGGTGATCGCCCCGCACGACAAATCCACTGAGATCGCCAATGTCGATTCGCGTGTCGCCCAGGGCGACGTGATCAAGGTCGGCAGCCTCTTGGCGCGGGTGCTGGAAACGCCCGGCCATACGCTCGACCATGTCAGCTACGTCTTCGACAATGAGAAGGCGCTGTTTGCCGCCGACACGCTGTTCTCGATCGGCTGCGGCCGGGTGTTTGAAGGCACCTATCCGATGATGTGGGAATCGCTGTTGAAGCTGCGGGCGCTGCCCGACGATTTCAATCTCTATTGCGGCCATGAATATACCGCTTCCAATATCAAGTTCGCGCTGACCATCGAACCTGACAATGCCGCCCTCAGGGCCCGCGCCGAACAAGTGACAAAGCTGCGCGCGGCCAATCAGCCGACCATTCCGGTGACGCTCGGCAACGAGAAACAGGCCAACGTGTTCCTGCGCGCCGACGACCCGGCGGTCGCCGCCAGCGTGCGCATGAAGGGCGCCAGCGCCGCGGAAATATTCGGCGAGTTGCGCGAGCGCAAGAACAAGTCCTGAGCGACAAAGTCCCGATGAGCCCACTGCCAACCGCGGCCGACATCATCGCGCAACTGGGCCTTAAGCCGCATCCCGAAGGCGGGCATTATCGCGAGACCTTCCGCGACGCCAGGTGTGACGCCGACGGTCGCGCGTTTTCGACCGCGATCTATTTCCTGCTGGCGCGCGGCGAGCTGCTCGCACTGGCATCGCATCGACGCGGTCGAGATCTGGCACTATTACGCCGGCAGCGCGCTGACGCTAAAGATCGCCGACGAGGCCGGCCAACGCAGCGTCAGGCTCGGCGGCGACTTGATCGCAGGCGAACAACCGCAAGCCATCGTGCCACCCCAGGCCTGGCAGGCCGCCGAAAGCACCGGCGACTGGACCCTGGTCGGATGCACCGTCGCGCCGGGATTCGAGTTTGCGAAGTTCGAGATGGCGCCCCAGGCCTGGCAGCCGCGAGAATAATTACATTCGTAGGGCTCACCGCTTCCAGATCATGTCCTTTGCTGCGATCAAACCGCCGCCGGCGATCAGGACGGCGGCGATGGCGATGGCGGCGCTCGGTTTGGCAAAACCTGCCAGAATCAGAAATGCCGTCGAGAGCAACGGCGTGGCGTAGGACGCCGCACCCAGCACGCGGATGTCGCCGCGCTTCATGCCGATATCCCAGGCAAAGAACGCCGCTCCCACCGGGCCGACGCCCAGCGCGACGATGGCAAGCCATTGCAGCGTGGTTTCCGGCCAGAGCGTGGTCTCGACCATGCCGTGGACGAGTGCGGCCAATAATGCGGTCGCGAGGCAAAAGCCGGCCACCGCATCGGTCGGCACCGCCTTGAGCTTGCGCGACATCACCGAATAGGCCGCCCACACAAAGGCGGCGACGAAGGCCGCGGCGAGGCCGGGGATCTGACCCGGCGCGAAACCGCCACTGCTGTTGCCGGCGAACAGCAGCACGGTGCCGGCGAGGCCCAGCACGGCGCCGATGATGTGGTGCGCAGCCAGCCGCTCGCCGGGCAAGAACGACGAAAACAGCACGATCAGCAGCGGCCAGAGATAATTCAACAGGCCAGCTTCGGCCGGCGGCGCAAACCGCAGCGCGAGGAAATACAGCGCGTGATAGCCGAACAGTCCGCCGACGCCGACGATCCAGGCGAGCGGCGGCTGCTTCAAGGCGCTGAACGCGGCCGGCCGCCAGATGAAACTTGCAAACGCCACCGCGGCCCCGATCGCGAAGGTCATGGCGGCGAGCTGAAACGCCGGAATCTTGCCGGTCGCAACCGTCATCACCGACAACAGCGACCACATCAGGATTGCGGTCAATCCGATCAACGTCGCGGTGCGTGGGGTCATTGATCCGTCATTGCGAGCCAACGGGTCGCGCGAAATGCGCGCCCGATGATAAACTCCGCGAAGCAATCCATCTGTCTCAATAGCGAAGATGGATTGCTTCGTCGCTTACGCTCCTCGCAATGACGGAGAAACCCATCACGCGTGGTATTGCCCGCCATTCACCGTCAGCGTCGAGCCGGTGATGAAGCCCGCTTCATCCGCGGCGAGGAAGACAACCGCACGCGCGATCTCTTCCGGCTCGCCCAGACGATTGACCGGGATCTGCGGAATGACGTTCTTTTCCAGCACCTCCTTCGGCACCGCCTGCACCATTTCGGTGTTGATATACCCCGGGCAGATCACGTTGACGGTGATGCCGATCTTGGCGTTCTCCAACGCCAGCGCCTTGGTGAAGCCGATGTCGCCGGCCTTGGCAGCCGAATAATTGACCTGGCCGAACTGGCCCTTCTGGCCGTTGATCGACGAGATCGAGATGACGCGGCCGAATTTCCGCGCGCGCATGCCCTCGATCACCTGACGCGTCATGTTGAACAGCGAACCGAGATTGGTGTTGATGACGGAATTCCACTGCTCAAGCGTCATCTTGTGGAAGGCGGTATCCTTGGTGATTCCGGCATTATTAATGAGAACATCGACCGGACCGAGATCCGCTTCGACTTGCTTGACGCCGGCCGCGCAGGCGTCGAACGAACTGACATCCCATTTGTAGACGGGAATGCCGGTCTCGGCCTTGAACTTTTCCGCGGCGGTATCATTACCGGCATAGCTTGCCGCGACCTTGTAGCCGGCGTCTTTCAGCGCCTTGCTGATCGCAGCCCCAATGCCTCGCGTACCCCCCGTCACCAATGCAACACGTGCCATTTCGATTCCCTCCTTGGATAACCTTTTTTATAAGCCGGAAATTGTCCGGTCTTTGACTTGCCTTAAGAGACTTGCCTTCCAGACGAAAATGCCCGGCGCGAGACCGGGCATTTCAGTTTTATCAGCGTGAGCCTGAGATGACAGATGATCTTTTCATCGCTTAGCGCATCCCGCTGCCTAATGTTCAGTCGCGTGCAATGCACATTGCGATGCCCATGCCGCCGCCGATGCACAGCGTGGCCAGGCCTTTTTTCGCATCGCGCTTCTGCATTTCATGCAGCAGCGTCACCAGCACACGGGCGCCGGAAGCGCCGACGGGATGGCCGATCGCGATGGCGCCGCCGTTGACGTTAACCTTTGACGGATCCCAGCCGAGGTCCTTGTTGACGGCACAAGCCTGCGCCGCGAAGGCCTCATTGGCCTCGATCAGGTCGAGATCGCCGATATTCCAGCCGGCCTTTTTGAGCGCGGCGCGGGAGGCCGGGATCGGTCCGGTGCCCATGATCTTCGGATCGACGCCGGCCTGGCCCCACGACACGATGCGGCCGAGAACAGTCTTGCCTTCCTTGGCCGCCTGCCTGGCGGTCATCAGCACCACGGCGGCGGCGCCGTCATTGATGCCGGAGGCCGACCCCGCGGTCACCGTGCCGTCCTTCTCGAACGCCGGCTTGAGCTTGGCCATCGCCTCGATGGTCGCGCCGTGGCGCGGATATTCGTCGTCGCTGACGATGGTGTCGCCCTTGCGGGACTTGATGGTCACCGGGACGATCTCGTCCTTGAACTTGCCGGCCTTCTGCGCCGCCTCGGCCTTGTTCTGCGAGTGGACCGCAAACTCGTCCTGCTGCGCACGCGTGATCTGATATTGCCGGGCGACGTTCTCGGCGGTGTTGCCCATGTGATAGCCGTTGAAGGCATCCCACAGGCCGTCCTTGATCATGATGTCGATGAATTCGAGGTTACCCATCTTGACGCCGCCGCGCAGATATTGCGCGTGCGGAGCCATGCTCATGGATTCCTGGCCACCAGCGACCACGATATCGGAATCGCCATTGAGCAGCGCCTGATAGCCCAGCGCCACGGTACGCAACCCTGAGCCGCAGAGCTGGTTGACGCCCCAGGCCGGGCTTTCCACCGGAATGCCGGCGGCGATCGAGGCCTGCCGGGCCGGATTCTGGCCCTGGGCCGCGGTCAGGATCTGACCCATGATGACTTCGGAGACGCGGCCTGGCTCGAGGCCGGCGCGCTCAAGTGCTGCCTTGATCGCGATGGCGCCGAGATCGTGGGCCGGGGTGGTGGCGAACGCGCCGTTGAAACTGCCGACCGGGGTGCGGGCGGCGCTGACGATGACGACATCGTCTGACATGGGCATCTCCTTATATGAGCTTAAGCTTGAGAAGGCTTGGACGTGAGGTTTCTTGGACGGCGGGCGGCCGGATGGCGGGCCTGTCTCTCGGACCTATCCTGTTAACGTAGTGGTCAAGTGTCAATCGGCCAGAGCAGGAAATCACGCCGCAGCGCATTCAAATTGGACCGGATGGGGGTTTCCTGAGCAGTGGCGGTGCTTTGGAATTAACCGTGCCGCACAAAACGGTAGCCGAACCTCATTGAAAATGCTTACTTTGCTGCGTTGCGTTGCTCGTCAACCCTTCGGCGATGCCGTCGGGTTCCCGTCCTCGGTGTGCATTTGTGTGAGCCATGGCGAAAACAGACCAACCCACCACGATCAAGAAATACGCTAACCGGCGGCTCTATAATACCGGCACCAGCACCTATGTAACGCTCGAGGATCTCGCGGCGATGGTGAAAGATGGCGAGGACTTCCTCGTCTATGACGCTAAAACCGGCGACGACATCACCCGCTCGGTGCTGGCGCAGATCATCTTCGAACAGGAAAACAAGGCCGGGCAAAATCTGCTGCCGACCACGTTCCTGCGCCAGTTGATCCGCTTCTACGGCGACAGCATGCAGATGGTGGTGCCGAAATATCTCGAACAATCGATCGACACGCTGACGCGCGAACAGGAAAAATTTCGCAAGCAGCTGACGACAACCTTCAGTGGAACGCCGTTCGCGCCGCTGGAAGAGCATGTTCGCCGCAACATGGAATTGTTCCAGCAGACCTTCTCGATGTTCAAGCCGTTCGTGCCGCCGCGCGGTGGCGTGCCGGCTGCCGTCGAGCCTGAAAAGGTGCCGGAGCCGGCCGCGGAAGCCGACAATATGGATGAGCTCCGCCGTCAAATGAAAGAGATGCAGGATCGTCTCGATCGGATGTCGAAAGAACCGAAGAGCGAGTAGGCTTTCTGTCGTCCCGGCCTTGAGCCGGGACCCATGGCCCCCCGTGGTTGTGGTGCGGAAGACGTCTGCCCCAGGACCAACCGCCGTACCCGCGACCGCGGGTATGGCGTAGGCGTGGCTTTTCGATTCCATCACTGACGCCTCGGAATACTTGGTCCCCGCATGCGCGGGAACGACAATTGGGTATGACTTCGCGTTCTCGCGACAGCATTCGCCCGAGTTTTGCAAATTCATCGCCCCGAAAAAAGAGGGCGCAGGGAAGACCGGGTGCGCGCTGCACCCGCGGTCTCGCGTGCAAAGTGTAGAAAGAGACGCACACGAGCATACAGGTTCAGCGGAAGCAGTCCGGCCTTCCCTGCGCAATGGTTTTACGGCTTATTTCGAGCTCTCCCCGGTGACCGGCTTTCTTGCCACCGTTGCCCCCGAGAAGCTTCCTTCTCAGGAACGTGACGCCAGCATCGGGGCGTCAGGACCACACGACTTCGCCGTCCGCATCACACGCTGTTCGTCAATAGCGTATCCGCGTCCACCGCATCCCGCACCAACGTTCGTGACGATCGCGAAGCGCCCCTCTTGGTGGGCACGGGATAGCGGAGAATAAGCCGGTGATTTGGGTCCGATGAAAACAAAAATATTTTTGCTAAAGGGGCTGGACAGCCCAAATCACGTTGAAAGAATTCAGGAAACTCCTCTCGCGGATACATGTAAATTCGAGAGTTCATACCGCATGATTCGACTTGTCCTAGAAGATATCGAGCGTAGTAAACCGCTGGCTGCTCGGATCACGCCCAGTTGTGCGCGATGGCGCTTGATTTGCCCAGCTCTACGAATAGAAACATCATTGAAGGCTCCTTATGCTCGTCTAAGGGGAAGTAGAGCGGGCATAAGGTTATAGATTTTCAACGAAGCACTCTGAAGTTGCGCATTAGTTAAGAGCTTCTGCACGGGCAAAGGCGTGCGCCGTTGGTCTGCTTA
>JBDTKZ010000004.1:0-21654 GCA_039935075.1 Bradyrhizobium sp. | reverse complement strand
AGCCGCGGCTTGCGACGTCGTCAGCACGCCAAGCGCGGAGATGACAAAGGCAAGCCCGCCATAATCGCCGTGAATCTGATCGGCGCCGCCGTTGGCGTAGATAATATTGCTGCCGAGGCCGCCGTATATGACGTCGTTGCCGGCACCGCCCTGGATGCTGTCGTTGCCCTTGCCGCCGATGATCATGTTGCCGCCGCGGCCGGCGACGATGCTGTCATTGCCGCCGCCGCCCATGATCAGACTGGAAAGCGCGCCGCCATAGATGGTGTTATTGCCGGCGCCGCCGACGATGGTGGCGTGACCGGCGCCATCGGAAATCCAGTTGTTGCCCTTGCCGCCGAAAATCACGTTGTTGCCGGATCCGGCGACGATCGAGTCGTTGCCGGTGCCGCCGTAAATGAAATTGTCGCCGTTGCCGACGGCGATGTTGTCCGGGCCGATCCCGCCCTGCACGGTATTGTCACCGTCGCCGAGCGAAATTAAATCGGTGCCGGCCCCGCCGATAATCGAATTGGCTCCGTCGCCGGCGGTGATGATGTCAGATCCCGTGCCTCCGACAACGGTGCTGTTGCCGGTGCCGGCATTGATGACGTTGTTGCCGCCGTGAACCGTAATGCTGTCGTTGCCGGTTCCGCCGATAATACTGTCACTGCCGAAGCCGGTGACGATGATGTCATTGCCGATGCCGCCGTCGATGATGTTATCGCCATCCCCGACGGTAATCGACATGTTGCCGGTACCGCCATAGATGGTGTTTTCGCCGTTCCCCGCCGTGATCACATCGTCGCCGATGCCGCCGGTGATGCTGTTGTTGCCGTTGCCGGCGGTGATCGTGTCCTTGCCGGTGCCGCCATAGACCGTGTTGTTGCCATTGCCGACCGTGATCTGGTCGTTGCCGTTACCGCCGATGATCGAATTGGCGCCGGTGCCGCCCACCACACTGCTGGCGCCGGTGCCGATCACACCGGCGGTAATCGAGTCGTTGCCGGTGCCGCCCAGGATCGAGTTCGAACCGACCCCGGCTTCGATCAGATCGTTGCCGACGCCACCGAAAATTGTGTTTTCACCGTCGCCGACGATGATGACATCGTCGCCGTGATCGCCGGTGATGTGGTTCTCGCCGCCGCCTGCCGTGATCGATTCGTCGCCCACGCCGGCATTGATGACGTTGTTGCCGAAGCCGACCACGATGATGTCTTCGCCGGTACCGCCCTGAATGAGATTTTTGCCGTTGCCGGCCGTGATGCTGTCGTTGCCGACACCGCCGGTGATGGAGTTTTGGCCGTTACCGACAACCACGGAATCATTGCCGGCGCCGGTCTTGATCAGGTTGTTGCCATCAGCGGCGGAGATCGTGTCATTGCCGGCGCCGCCCAGGATGGTGCTGTTGCCGGTCCCGCCGTCGATCGAGGATCCGCCCGAGCCGCCGATGATGGAATCATTGCCGGTTCCACCCAGGATCGAATCGTGTCCGTTGCCACCGTAGATGATGTCATTGCCGGTGCCGCCGGTGATGTTGTTGCCGGTGTAGGCGGGATTGGTCGGGGTCGCGCCATGGATAATGTCGTCGGCACCGCCGCCGACGATCAAATCGCCGCCGGATCCGCCGTAGATCGTATCCGATCCTTGCGCCGCGGTTCCGCCGATCAGTGTCGAGGCTACGGGGCCGCCCACGATGATGTTGAAGCCGGACACCGATACATCGCCAAGGTCCGATCCGGATACCGTGCCGTTCGCAAGGTTAACATTGACGGCGCTTTGCAGCGTGGAAAAGTCGAGCGTGTTGGTTCCGTCGACCATATGCCAGGTCGACGCTCCCGGGCCAACGCCACCGTAATTGACCAGGACGTCATTGGTCTGGCCGCCCGGAATATTGATCCCACCGCCGCCACTGATGTTTTCGCTGCCGCCCGGCCCGAACGGCGTGACGAAGGAGCCAGCCGAGCCGGCGACGATCGAGTCGTTGCCAGCCGGCATCGTGTCCGCGCCGCCGCCGCTGCCGACCGGCGGGATCTGGCCGACCTGCAATGACCCACTCAGTCCCGCCGGTGGCTTCTGGTTGACGATGGTCTGATTGCCGGTCCCGGCGTAAATGACCGTATTGCCCGAGCCCGCCTGGATCGAACTGTTGCCGGTGCCGGCGATGATGGTGTCGTTGCCGTTGCCGCCGTCGATCACGTCGGCGGACGTATATCCAGCGGCCGGGTCGGTGCTGCCCACCAGCACGTCGTTGCCATTGGCGCCCTGGAGGGTGGACGAGCCGCCGCCGGATTCGAAGACGTCATTGCCGCCGATCAGCGTTCCCGTCTGCGGCGTGGTCTGCGGCACGCCGGTTTGGGGATCGGTCGCTCCGGTCACGGAATTCTGATCGGCATTGTACTGGATGCCGCCGGTGCCCGTGAAATAGGTCTCGACGGTGTTCGGCGCATTGTTGTTGACGATGACGGTATTGTTGCCGTCACCAGTCCGCGCGATGATTTCTGAGACCGGCCCGCTCGGTGTCTGGTCCTCCCAGGCCTGGGTGACCGGGTTGTACCAATGGACGGTCACCGAGTTGTTGGCGCCGATGTCGACGACATAGGTCGAACTGTCGTTCTCCAGCACCTGTTGCGGCGTATTGGGATGGGCATGCAGCGGCGTATAGTTTCCGTTGTCCCGCTTGTTCGCAGTCGCGCCGGCATAGAGATCAAACACGCCCGACGACGGATCGTAGAAACCGAGCGGCGCCACGTCCTGTGGTTTCGGTTGCGGACTCGGCCATTGGAAGAACGTCGCTTGCGCAATCACATCCGATCCGCTCGGGCCGAGACCCCAGAACGTATCATAAAACAGCGAGACGAAGACCGAGCCGGACGCAGAAATGTCGAACGGGCCCAGTGTGCCCTGGTTCAGGTCAAACGTCGTTTCCTGGGAAAACACGTCATAATGCACAAGTGGTTTGGCAGTTGTCGCATCGCGCAAATGAACGTGCGCCTGAACATCAACACCACCCTCGATCCCGGCGTCGGCCAGACCGGCCAGCACGCTGGCCTCCAGCTGCGCGCCAATCGAGGCATCGAGCGCGAGCACGTCCCCCTGATTTGGCGTATTCGCCAGCAGCGGATCACCGCCGAGATAAATGCCGTCGAGCAGGCTTGGCGCACCGCCGCTCGCGGTCGAACCTCTCAGCATGTCGAGAATGCCGGTCGAGTCGTAGCCAAACTGAACGCCGACGTCGAAGTTCAGCTTGAAATCGAGATCGAGCGATGCGGTTATGATACCGAAGAAGCTGACCGCGAAAAGCGGTATCTTGTCGGCGACCTGCGCGGAATATCCGAGATTGAGGTTGAAGAATTGGACCTGCTGGCCGAACAGCAGGCCTACGATGCTTTCCGGATTCTGGAAGAACGGGAAAGTGACATCCTCGACGGAATTTGTCGTCGTCGAGGATCCACCCGCCCCCTCGGCTGCTTGAGCGTTCGCGATCACGCCCTCGATGTCATTGCCGACCTGGCCGATCGCGCCAACTGCACCCTGCAGCGTGGACACCGCGTCACCGGCCAGGTTGGAGCCGAGGCCCATGATCGCGCTAGTGATCGAGCTGTCACCCTCCGCCGTGGCGAAATTGGTGAAATTGCCGATTTGGGCACCGAGGCTCGCGAGCTGACTGTCGCTCGTAACCAGGATTTGCGGCAGCGCAAGGTTCTTGCCTGAAAAATCGAAATTGCCGAGCGGGATCTCGAGCGTGGTCGGCGCCTGTCCAATGGTCTCATAGGTCTTGTCCATGTTGATGATGACGAACATGGCCGAGTTACCGACAGTCGAAACGATCTTGGCCGTAGTCGGTGAAATATCGCCGTCATCCGCCATCATATCGACGACGAAGTCGAGCCAGTCATAGGTTTGATTGGGTTGATAGCTCGGCAGCACGGCCTGGATCGCTGACGCCGGTAGGGCGCCGCCGACGAGATCCAGCACCTGTCCGACCACGGGCATCTCGCTGGTGAGAAAATCGAACAAGGGTACCAGCGGATTCGTGGCGTCGTAGAACGGCTTGAGAACCGGTTTGAGAAAATCTGTGATCGCTGTGCCGAGATCGAGTTGGATATTGTCGATTCCGACTGTCGGAGCGGGCAGCGACGATGCGGACAACGAGGTACCATCGATCGCCCAAGTGAATTTCAATTGCGCATTGAGGCTCGGAAACTTGCTGATATCAGAGTAGCTGCCGGTGTTCGGATCCTTACGGAAGTCGACGCCGAAGGCGAGATTCAGGTCTGATTGCGCATTGACGCTGAAATTCGGCGTGGCGGTCAGTCCGGAAATATCGGACGACACGATTTCTGTCCCGCCGTTCAACGCAGGTCCGCCGCTGGTGCCGCCGATCGCAACACCGATCGATCCGAACAGCCCAGTGTGCGCATCCGGCGAATTCTGGTTAGGCTCGGTCAACAGCGCTTGCAGGAAGCCGATAGTGCCGACCGCCTGAAAGCCGTTGTTGAGGTAGAACTTGACGTCGAAATTGATCGGCGAACCGTTGTTCTGGGCGTTGCCGCCGACCAGATAGGCGGTGTTGGCCATCAGTCCCAACCCAATGTCGAATGTCCATCCGATCGAGGCGGTCGCCTGCGAGCCCGGCGTCAGCGACAGTCCAAGGCCCGGCAGGCCGATATTGGCACCGAGCGGAACCTGGCTGGTGGCCGTCTGTCCGAGGGTGAGATCAATCTCAAGCTGAGTGACATGCGTGAAGTCGACCGTCGAACCGGAGCCGAGCGTCTGCGTGCCCGGCGTGTCGGTGTCCAGATATTTGATGACGACGTCGCTCGCGGAATTGGCGTCCGGCAGCAGATTGACCGACGACAGCGCATTGACGATGTCCATCTGCAGCGTCGTCAGCAGGGTGCCGCTGTTGGCAAGGTCGGCCTTGACCTGGGTCTCCAATGCCGAAATCTCATTCGTGATCGGCTGAAACAGCTTATACGGATTGAGATCGTTGGCGAGCTGGTTGCCGATGAAGGGCAGATTGAACGCGAACGATGAAGCGCTGCTGATATCGCTTTCGACACGGCTGATATCGCTGTTCAGTTCGTTGAACACCGCCAGCACCTGCGATTCCAGCGCTGAGGGCGGGATCGGCGTGACTGACAGGCTGACGGCACTGGTTGCGAGATTGTCGCCGGCGCTGACCTGTTCGGCGGCGTCGGTGTTGCCCGAAGATACGGTGACGGCACTGATCGTCGAGTTGCCGGTCGTGGTGATTTGGGCAATCTGCGACGCCGGAGTCGACTGCAGGGCACTCGTCGTCAGCGGACCGCCGCTGGTATTGAATTGCGCGGAGACGTTGGCGACGATGTCGGCCGAGCCATTGGCCACCGTCTGCAAATTGCCGTCGACCGCTGCCGAACCGCCGAGGTTGGTATTCTTGAGCTCGCTGTTGGACGACACCGTGGCACTGTCGACATGGAAAACGGGCGAAGACTGGTTCGTCAGATCGATGTCGAAAGTCAACGAAAGATTTTGCGTCGCCGCCTGGGTCAAGTTTTGGGTGCTCGAAAAACTGTGACCGCTGGCGTTGACGCCTAGCCCATAGCTTTTCGCGGCGGCGTTGTTCGTCCCTGACAATGTCAGCGCTATATTGTCGACGTTGCCGTTGACTGTCGCATTCGCGGTAACAGTCGCTGGATTGATCTGCTGCAGGGCGGCAGCCAGGCCCTGAATGGTGGCCGTCGCGTTGTTGTTGAGATAATTCGATGCGGCGGACTGCACGGCGGCGATGGGATCGCCGAGCGCCGCGAGATCGCCGAGCGTGCGATTGATGAACGGCGTGTTCGACGACAGCGCGGTCCCGCTGGAAAGACTGTTGGTGGCGGTATCTAGCGCATGCAAGCCATTGACGATAGCCAAGCCGGCGGCAGCATTAAGGTCCGCTGACAAAAGCAGTCGCGGCTCCAATTGTTCGAAGGCAAATAAGTGTTTGAAGTTTGCGCCTTTGTGACGGGCAGGATCAGACCCGTGGAGAACGGCATGCTTCTTTTGGCGGGCACCTGCGCCATTTAGAAAGCCCGGCCTCGAGGTTTTGCGCACCGTAGCCGCCCTCGTTGAAACGTAGTGGCTCCCGCACCTGAACTGTTCGTAAGCCTATACGACGCGGGGTGCCGATACATCAACCGAACGGTTTACGCGCGTACATCGAAGCTCATTTGTTCTTTTTGCAAATTTCCCGGGCATATCAATCCTGAAAGTTGCAATGACGGCAACTGCTCGCTTTGCAAGGGTTCCCGCAACCTGCTGTGGTGACGCTATTTTTGAGGACGACGGCAACATCGGGCACCCCGCGCCGACACGGCGGCAACTATTTGTTGCTCAAAAACTCGGCAGCACAGCTAATTCCGGCGGGAATATCGCCCTCCGGATTCGGCATTTTTAACTGGATCAGAAATAGTCCGCTCGATGCGTCGATCTGCGGATCCTTCACCGAGACCACCGCTTCGCGTGGCTTGCTCAACGCCTCTTTCGGAGTGACCAGCACGCGTGCGCCGACCGACACCAGGGGATACGCGTTTGCAGGCAGATAAACCGCAACTTTCAACGGATCGATTTCGGTCACCGTGGCGATGGGATTTGTCGCATCGGCATATTCGCCAGGATGCAGATCGACGGCGGTAACGACGCCGTCGGCCGGAGATCGCAAGGTGCGGCGTTCCAACACGGCTTCGAGCCGCGCGACTTCGAAACCCGCCATTTTTTTATCGAGCTCGGCTTGCCCGAGTTCAGACTCCGCGAGCGCGGCCGCCGCCTCCGCGTCGTCGACCGATTGTTGGCTGGCGATGGCCTGGGCTCGCAGCGTTCTCATCCGCTCGAGCTTGGCCGAGGCCACCGCCAGCACGGCCGACTTGAGCTTGATGATCGCATCGGTCGAAGCCCGGGTTCGCGCCGCCTCGACCTGGGACTTCTCCACGCCGGATTCCAGCTCGGCGATGATCTCGCCTTTCCTGACTTTTTGCGACCGGTCGACTTTCACGGTCGCCAGCGTTCCCTGCGCCGCGATCGAAAGCTTGTAGACGTAGTTCGGACCGATCAGGCACGACGAATGGCTCGCATAGTCGGCGAGTGATTGGCCCCCGGCGCTGCTGCTCGCAAGCACCATCAGAAGGCCCGCGATGGCCGTGAGCCGGCACAGTCCCGCCATCAATCCAAACCTCCCGCGAAAGCCATCAGTTTCGACAATTGCTCGTCACGCCGCAGCAGCTGCAATCGCCCGCTCCTGTTGCGTTTCTCGGACAAAAACTGCGACCAGGAAATCGCAACGCCGGTCAATCGCGGCCAGCGCGTCAACAATTTGTGCCAGCCCGGACCGAGAAAGCGGAGCGCGCTGTCCTCCCGCGAGACGAATTCCAGCACCAGGCCGGGATCGCCCTGGCGGGCGCAGCGGCCGATCAACTGCCGGTCGACGCGCCGCGAATCGTGGCGCTCGCACAGGATGACGACGAGGCCGCCGAGTTCGGCAACGCCGGAACCGAGCCTGATGTCGGTTCCCCGGCCTGCCATATTGGTGACAACGGTGATGACGCCCTGCTGGCCGGCGTTGGCGACAATCTCCGCTTCTGTCTTGTCCTGTGCCGCGCTCAGGACGCTATGCGGCACGCCGAGTGCCGAAAGTGCGGCACTCGCCCGGTCGGCCTCACCCACGCTGCGCACCGCGACAAGCGCCGGAAAGCCACGCGAATGAAGACGGGACGCCGTGCGCGCCGCGGCCGCCCACAAGCCGTCACGATCAGGATAGATCTCGCGCTTGTTGCATGTACGGCGTAGCGGCAGGCGGCGCTTGACCGTTGTTGCTTTGAGCCCATAGACCGCATGCAGCTCGGCGGCGACCTCACGGACCGTGCCACTCATTCCGCAAATGGACGAATAACCGCGAAAGAAGCGCTGGAAGCTGATGCTCGCCAGCGACTTTCTTTCACCAGTCGACGTGCAGCCTTCCTTGACCTCGACCATCAGGCTCAGGCCATGGTTCCAGTGCCGGTCCGGCGTGACCCGGCCACTCTGCTGATCGATAAGGACGATCTTGCCATCCCGGACAAGATAATTGAGATCGCGCTTCAGAATAAAATGGCTGGCGATCGCCGCACGGATCAATTCCTCGCGGATCAAGCGAACGCGCCATGGACCGGTCAGATCGGCGGTTTCGTCTTCCAACCGTTGCAAACCATGCATCGTCAGCGTCGGCATGAATTCGAAGGGATCCGCAACGAAGTCCAGGCCGGGCTTGAAGGTGAGCGCCAGGTCAAGCGCCTGCCGGGCGATGTCTTCCGAAATGTCACCGGCGCGGTTGGTCGAAATCAGCAACGGCGTTCCCGCCTCGTCGACGAGCACGCTGTCGATCTCGTCGATGATGGCAACGTCGAGCGCGCGTTGCAGCGGCTGGGCGTCGCGGTCCCTCGCCGTGCCGAGGGTCCGCGACAGCTTGGCGGCCAAGCCGGAATTGTAGCCATTGTTGGTGCGCGTCAGCCCGTCGCGCAAATGGTCGAACACGACTTCCTTGCTCGAAATATAGACGACGTCGGCGCCGTACGCCGCCCGCCGCGACTGCACGGTATCGCCACCGACAACCGTACCGGTCACAAGTCCGAGCGCGTGGTAGGCGGGCCGCAGATTTTGTTCGTCTCTGGCGGCGAGATAATCGTTGGGCGCCACGACATGAACCATGCGTCCACCAAGGCCGAACACGGCGGCCGCCAGAAAGGCGGCGAGCGTCTTGCCCTCGCCGGTTTCCATTTCCGCGACCGCCCCCCTCAAGAGCGCGCATGCGCAGGCGAGTTGCTCGGCGTAAGGGGTCAATTCGAGCGTTCGACGAGCATATTCGCCCGCGATGGCGAGTGCCTCGACGACGATGTCGTCCGGCATTCCCGTTGCACGCAAGGACGTCCTCACGCCGGTGCGGAGCTGCGCGAGCGCCTCCTCCGACAGATCGGTCAGTTTGCTGGAGCGTTTCGCTGCGCGGCCGCCAAGACGCATGGCCTGCCGCGAACGCCAGCCGGATGCCGCGACCGAAATGCGTGACAGAGCCCACGTTGCAGGTGAATCAATGTCCGGGTGGTTCCTGCGGGTGGACCTACGCACCGACGCCCGTGGCAGAACAATGTCCGCGTCTGCCGCAATAACGGATGGCGTAGCAACATCAGACATGGAAGCGGCCGAGAAATAGTTGCCGTGTGGCGCGGTAGATACGCTCGATGACCGGGCTCGCGCCATGATCGAACCGAATCCAGACGCGCTCCCCCCAGCGTTCCGCGGTAAATGCGGTCGGCAGGGCGATATCGACTTCAAAAATCGGCTCCAGCACCTTGTCCTTCTCCTTGGTCGAGGGGTCGACGTCGAGGGGACCGCCATTCGCAGTCGAAAACGCCGGTGCTGGAAGCGTGTGCGTCGATTCCGGCACCTGGCGTTCGATCGAGACCGTATCGATCTGGGTCCAGGGCGCTTCGTCGAAACGAACGGCCACCGATCTGGTCTGATCGCGGACGATCTGGATCTGGCTTTCCGGCACCGCAACGCGAATGTCGAGCCCCCCGTTCGGCATCACGAATCCGATTGTCTGGCCCTGCTTGATGAAGTTGTCGGCAAGATCGACCGCGTGGGGCACAACAAACACACCCGCCCGCGGGCTTCGCAAAACCAGATTTCGCTCCTGGCGCTGAATATCCTGCAGTTCCTGGATAGCGAGGTTGCGCTGATGCTCCAGTCCCACGGCATCAAATGGTGAGCGTGCCTCGGCCGCCCGCAGCCGCGCCTCGATCTCCGTGACCTTTGCCTGCGCATCTTTCCGTTTGGTGGCCTTAAAAGGATCGTCCAGGGCCACGAGCGCATCGCCGGATGCGACGATGGCTCCCGGCTCGACCAGAAATTTGTCGAATCGCCCGGACGTCTGCGCGACGACCCGCGCCTCCTCCGGAATCCAGACCAGCCCTCGCGCCACGGTCCCGTTCGGTATCGGCAACACCCCAAGCAGCGCTGCGATCACGGCCAGGCTCGCCGCCGTCACGGTCACGGCCCGCCAGCGCATGCTCGACAGCGCCGGCGACAAAATAATGAACCTGAGCGCCTTCAGGATCGGCCACAGGATCGACGCCGTCAGGACCCAGACGGCCAGCGCGATGCCGACGACAAAATATTTCGAGGAGACGAACAGCGCGATCCCGAACAGCGTGAACATCCGATAGACAAAGGATGCCGGAGCGTACACGGCAAACCAGAGCCGCTCGCCGCGCGCCGTCGACGGATCGCGCACATCGAAAGAGCCAAATAAATAACGCTGTACAAGGTACAGATAATAGCGCTGCGAACGCGAGCCGAGATTGGGCAATTCGAGAACGTCGCAGAGAATATAATAGGCGTCGAACCGCAACAGCGGATTGCCGTTGAAGACAACCGTCGACACACTGGCGATCAGCAGCGTCTCGTAGGCGAGCGAGCGCGCCACGCCTGGCTGCGCTTTCTCCCAGACCAGCATGGCGCCCGCCGCAACGACCAGTTCCACCATCATGCCCGCGGCGGCGATCAGCGCGCGTTGCCATTTGCTCGAAACCGTCGCCGAGGCCGAGGCATCGACATAAGGCGCCGGCAGCATGGTCAGCAACATAACGCCCATTTCATGAACTTCCTGACCCGCCAGTTTGGTCGCGTAGGCGTGCCCGAATTCGTGCAGAATCTTCAACAGGGGATAGATCAGAAGAATAAAGACAAGGCTTTGCGTCGCCAGCACCTTGTCGGTGATATCGGCTGTGAGCTCTGCCCAATTTACGCTCATTTGCAGGGCAAGCCATCCGACCACGCCGAGCCACGCCAAGGCACCCAGCCAGTTACAGAACGGCCGCACCAAATGCTGGGTCGCATTGAGGAAGCGGTCCGGATCAAACAATGGGATCCGCAGGAACATCGGATTCTTGAAATTGAACGCCAACAGCCGGCTACGCTCGGCTTTCGCCCGTTCTGTGAGATCGTGCTCATCCACCGGCGCATCGGACTGCAGGATGTTCGCCAGATAAAGCTGCGAAGCGGTTTGCAGAATTTGATCCTGCGACGGCGCGTCTTCGCCGAATTGTTCGACAGCCTCGCGCCAGATCATGTCAAAGCTGTGCGTTCCGTCCATCCGCATCAGCATAAAATAGACGGCCGGCGAAAAACGATGGGCCCGCGTCGAGAAACGATCGTTGACGGTGTACCAGACGTCGTCACGAATGATGTGGCGCTCGATGGCGACGTCTTCACGTAGCCGCGGTTTCAGCTTTTCGACCCGATGCCATAATGAGGAATGGATCGATTTTCCACTCATAACGGGCTCGCAGTTGTCATGGAACAAAGCCCCAAATCTTGATGCGCATCCAATCGATAATGGGATGAATCCAGATCCAGGCGATATTGCGCTGACCGACTTCGATCTTCACGACACCTTCCATTCCCGGGCGTAGCACCTGGTCCTTGGCCTCAATGGTTCCGATAACTTCAAATCCGTTGACCCCTGCATCCGCCTGCGCAACCGTCGTGATCGACGATATCTCAACGGGATAGGTGCGGTCGGGGAGCGCCGACAGCAATAGTTCGCCGTGCTGTCCAACCTTGACCCATCCGATGTCGGTTTCCGGCACGACGGCGGTCATGCGATAGCGATCGAGCGGCGCGAGCTCGAACAGCGTGTCGCCGCGTGACACCGGCTTTCCCACGGATTGGCTCAGATCGCCGCTGACAACCACGGCGGCAAAGGGGGCCTGCAATTTGGCTCGCGCAATCATCTGGTCGGACAGGTCGATTTCCGCGGCAGTCTGCTCGATCTGCGCCCGCGCGATATTGACCGCGGCAAGATCAGGCTTGGCGAGCGCTTTATCGAGTTCGGTCTGGTATTGCCGCTTGCGCGCAATCTGCCGCAGGCGCTCGAGCTGAAGGTCATTGTCCTGCAATTCCGCCAGCACGGTATCGGCCTGCACGACATCGCCGGCGCGCGCGTACTGGCCACGGACGAATCCATCGAATGGCGCCGAAACGAGACGGCGTGTTTCGCCCTGGATCTGTGCGCGGGCGCGGGCGCGATAGGTATCTGTCGCTAGCGCCAGATAACCGACAACGGCGACGACCGCCACCGTGATCGCCTTGAGGGTGAAATGATGTGGGCCGACGAACTTCTTCCCAAGCGCAATGCCGCGCTCGTAGGCCAAAACCGGCAACGAGCGATCCTGCCGCCACTTCTCCAGCAGCAACGGCGCCGCCGCCGCGCCCAGCGCATCCGCGAGATCGATTTCGTCTTGCCTGAACGGATCCGTGTTCCGGCGCAACGTCATCGCGCCGATGGCGGTGTCGTTGAGGAAGAGTGGTACGGTCAGCAGATGCGCGTCCTTGAGCAGATGCGAGAGCCTGTCGTGCGCGCTGGCTGCGATGAACAATGGCGCATCGGGGCGGGGAGCGATCAGCGCCGATTCACGATCGATCGCTTCGTCCTGCGCTGCCTCGATAGCGCGGGCAAGGCCTCCCCTCGGATCGACAGTGGCGTTCTGCGAGACGGCCACGAGATGGCTCTTTTTGCGCCGGGACTGTCCGATGGCGACGCTGTCGCACGCCAGACGGCGCGCCGCGCAATTGGCTAGGACGCGCGCGGCGTCCGCTCCGTGTTCTTCGGCGGCGAGCGCGTCGATGGCACCGATGAGGAATTGCGCCTTGTCGACCGTCGTCAAACTCTGGCGATAAATATCCCGGCCGAGGAATGCCTCGATGCCCGCCGCGCTCCATTGCAGATGACGCACGATACGGCGCGCGGAAGCCGCATCGCCCGCCGATGCTTCGACGATCACGGCGCCATGAAGCAGGCCGGAAAATAACAGCGGATAGCCGATCCGCGTGCCGGTTTCGTCGTTGCCTTCGATTGCCGGCCGCCGTTTTTCGATGGCAACGCTGAGCACGTTGGCGCATTGCGAAGCAAAATCATCGCCGGTCGAACCCGGCATATCCGGATAGCGCGCAAGGACATCATAGGGGCCGCGATCTGCGGGACCCAGCAGAAGCGCACTGCGCCGAACACCGGCCGCAGACTGGCTTAGGAGAGTGATCCAGGCGCGCGCAAAATCCGAAAGCCGTTCACTCTGCAGCAAGATCCGCCAAATATCCGAATCCGCAGCCGAAACGTCGACCCGTTCGTCCCGCGATGCCGTGCTTGAGAAGCTTGCCTCGCCCTGCACTTAGGCCCTTCTGTGCTGCCGACCGAAATCGAATTACATAACGGACTTTTGTGCCCGCGAGGAATTGTGCCCGCGACCATTTCGATTAGACGACTCGTATGACTTACCTTCGGCGCGCGTGCCGATACCCATCAGCCGACGGGCGGCCCGCTCGTTCCTGCGCGACTCGGAAACGCCCGCAATTACCAGCTTTACGAGATCGATTTGCCGTCTCACGCCGGTCTTTCCAAAGATGTTTTGTAGATGCGTCTTGATGGTTGCCTCGGCAACGCCAAGCGCGAGTGCGACGCTTCGCACACCTCCTGTATCCAGGATTGCCGAGAGGACGCGGCTCTCGGCGGTCGTAAGCTCATAAAATTGAGCGATCGTATCCACGGCGGGTTCACCGCCGCCCGGTCGAAGTCGATATACAACGTGGCTTGTCTGTGAGGGCCTCTTCATAAAACTTGCCCCGCAATCATTTTAATCTTTTACAATATGTAACATATGGTAGCAGAATCGGCCTGGTTTGAAAGGCTTAAAATCCGGGCTGAACGCGTAAAAAATGTTCTGAGCTTAACGCGCAAAGATTGCAAAAAATTAGCACCACGCGCGAGGCCGCTATCTCGTGCAAGCTTTTGTTGGTGGCGGGAGGCTACACCTAGAATGGCGAACGCAGGTGTGAAGCACCTCACATTTACCAAAATCGCGTCAGCCCAAACAAGCCTCCGGAAAATCTTCGACGCGCGCTGCGGTCCGTCCTTACTTCTCCAAGCCGAAGGGATCGTCGACCGAATGGGCCGGCTGGGTAAACCAGCGGGCGCCGGTTTCGGTGATGACCATATGGTCCTCGAGGCGCACGCCGAATTCGCCGTAGATGCAGATGGTCGGCTCGTTCGAAAATGTCATGCCGGGCCTCAGCACGGTCTTGTCGCCCTTCACAAGATAAGGCCATTCGTGCACATCGAGGCCGATGCCGTGGCCGGTGCGATGCGGCAGGCCGGGGGTCGCATAACCTGGCCCGAAGCCACCGCCGTTGATGACCGCGCGGGCGGCGATGTCGATGTCCTCGCAGCGGTTGCCGGGCTTGGCGGCTGTGAAGCCCGCGGCCTGCGCCGCCTTCTCCAGATTCCAGACATCGCGCTGGCGCCGGGTCGGTTCGCCGAACACGTAGGAGCGGGTGATGTCGGAGAGATAGCCATCGACCGGCGCGCCGGTATCGATCAGGATCATGTCGCCGTCCCTCAGCGTCTGCGGATAGGGCACGCCGTGCGGATACGCCGACGCCTCACCGAACAGCACCGCGTTGAAAGGCGGATCGCCTTCCGAACCGAGCTTGCGGTGCGCAGCGGTGATGAATGCCTGCACTTCGGTAGTGGTGATGCCTTCGCGCATAATGCGGGCAGCGGCCTTGTGGGCTTCGAGCGTGATGTTCTTGGCGGTCTGCATCAGCGCCAGTTCGTGCTCGGACTTGATCATGCGGCAGCCGGCGGTGACGTCGATCGAGTTGACGAACGTGTAGGCGTTGCCGGCGCGGCGCAGCCCGTCGAAGGTGAAAAACGGCGTCGCCTCATCGACGGCGATGGTGCCGCTCGGATAGCCAAGGGCGCGTATGGTCTCGGTGACGGTTGCGGTCGGATCCTCGTCCTCCTCCCAGACCACGATATTGTCGCCGAACGAGATCATGGTCTTGAGTTTCTCGACCTCGAATGCCGGCGAGACATAGACGATTTCGCCCTTGGCAGGCAGCACCGCGCTGTGCATGCGTTCGGTGCGGCGGAACTTCAATCCGGTAAAATAGGTCATGCTCGACGAGACATCGAGATAGAGAGCGTCGATGCCCTTCTCGCGCATGATCGCCTGGGCGCGGGCGATGCGCCGCAGGCGCTCATCGACACCGATCGGCGGTACGTCTCCGCGCATGGTCGTCATGGCGGCGAGTTCCGCCTCCGCCGTCGATCCGCCAACGCCAACCGTCATGGCAAGCCTCTTTCAACTGCTATCGCCGAAACCGGCGCTGTATCAGGATATTTGCGGTGGCCGTCAGTCCCAGGGTTGCTGTCATCAGCACGAACGCGACCGAAGCGCCAAACGGCCAGTTGTTGAGCTGAAATTGCCCGTAGATCAGTGGCCCCATCATCTTGAACTTGGGGCCGCCGAGCAGGACGGGTGTCGCATAGGCGTTCATGCCAAGAATGAAAGTCAGGATGGTGCCGGCAAGGATGCCCGGCAGCGACAGCGGCAGCAGCACGCGGCGAAACATCGTCATCGGCCCGGCGCCGAGACTGAAGGCGGCCTCCTCGACATTGCGGTTGATGCCTTCGATCACGCTCTGCAACGTCAGCACCATGTAGGGCAGGCTGACGGCAATGATGCCGGCAACGACGGCGCTCTCGGTGTACATGATCTGCAGCGGCTCATTGATGACCCCGAACTGCATCAGGGTCACGTTGAGAAAGCCCTTCGAGCCGAATATGGTCATCCAGCCGGCCGCACGCACAGCATTGCCGACGAACAGCGGCAGTACCACCAGCATGATCAGGACATTCTTGAACCGCGACCGGGTGCGCGCCAACACGTAGGCGAGCGGGAAACCCATGACCAGACAGGCGACAGTACAAAGTGCCGCCACACGCAACGTCGTCCACAATATGTCGGTGTAATAGGAATCGGCAAAAAACTTGACGTAGTTGTCCAGCGAGAACGTTTCCACCATGATGCGCCGCGGGTCGAGCGTATTGAAGCTGTAGCGCAACAGGATCGCCAGCGGCGCCAGCAGACCGAGGCTCACGAAAGCGGTCGCCGGCCCGACCAGCGCCGTGGCCGAGAGCCATGACGTCGGCGTCTCGTCCGACTGGAATTGCCTTGCGGGTGCCGTGGCCATTGATGGTTTCGCCAGCTTTACCGTCGCTCAGCTTTTCAGCACCTTGTCCCACCATTCCTTCAACGCGATGTCGTTCTTGTTCATGTAGTCGTAGTCGAGATCGACGAGTTTTTTGACTTCGTCGGGGGTAAAACCGATGCGCTTGTTGAGATCGGGCGCGACCGTCGCGTTGGTGACGGTGGGATTGTAGCCCATGTCGACGGCAAACGCTTCCTGCGCGCCCTTGTCGAGCATGGCGTCCAGATAGGCGTAGGCGCCGTCCTTGTTGGGCGCGTTCTTCGGGATCACGAAGCCCGAGATATAGGCGAGCGCGCCTTCCGTCGGGGCAATTGCGGTAACGGGAATCCCTGCGTTCTGCCATTGCACGACGCGTGCCTTCCACATGACGCCGATGCCGAATTCCTCCGACTTCAGGCCCTGGGCGAACGCCTCGTTGGTCGGATAGATCCTCATCCCGGCATTTTTGCATTCCAGCAGCAGTTTCTTGCCGGGCTCGAGATCGTTGACCTTGCCGCCGGCGGCGAGCGCCGCGCAGACCAGCGTGTATTGGTACTGAATGTCGATGATGCCGAGTTTGTTGCCGTGCCCGGGATTGAATACATCCTTGTAACTGACCGGCGCCGCCGGGATCAGCTTCGGATTGTAGACACCGACCTTGCCCGAATAGATCTGGCCGACGCCATAGGGATACTTCATCGACGGCAGCAGATTGGCGGCATTCTTCCGTTTGCTGTAGTCGATCTGCTGCACGACGCTGGCATCCTGCATCTGCGCCATGTTGATTGCCGAAAGACCCTGCACATCGCAACTGCCGCGCGGCAGCCGCTGCTCGGCAATCATTTTCGAGCGCCGCTCGGGGTCGCCGGCCTGATCCTGCACCACCTCCCAGCCGTCCTTGATCAGGATCGGCACCTCGATGTTCTTGTTGAGCAGGCGCGCGTAGTCGCCGCCCCAGGTGCCGACAACGATGCGGCCTTTGGCCTGCGCGGCAGCCTTGCGCGGCAGGCTGGCAGCGCCCGCCAGCGCCGCGGCGCCGAGCAGGACTTCACGGCGGGATCTTGCTTTGGTCATGATGGCGCCTCCGGGGCGTTTTTCGAGTTGGCGTTACGTTACGACGGGAATACACGGCCTGTCGATTTGCTCCAGCCGAGGCGGACCTGTTCTCCGATCACCGGCAGCGGCTGTTCCGGCCGGTTCTGGATCTGCACGATGACCCGTTCCTTGGGCGACAGGCGGACGTGCAGATCCACCTGCGACCCAAGATAGGAGATGAATTCAACCGCGCCGGGAAAGCTGTTGTCCATCGCCGGTGCCGCAGCGCTCATCAGCGCAAGGCGTTCCGGGCGCAGCGCCAGCGACGCGCTGCCGGCGCCGGTGCCTTCGCAGGCCACCACAAGGCCGCCGGCCGAGACAAAGCGTCCGGGACCGTCCATGCGGCCGTCGATGAACGTGGAGCGGCCGACGAAATCGGCCACGAATTTTTCCGCAGGGCGTTCGTAGAGATCCTGCTGCGACCCGATCTGGCGAATACGGCCCTCGCTCATGACCACGAGGCGGTCAGCCATGGTCAATGCCTCCTCCTGGTCGTGGGTCACCATCACGGTCGTCAATCCAAGTTTGCGTTGCAGTTCGCGGATCTCAACCCGCACGTCCTGACGCAGCTTGGCGTCGAGATTGGACAGCGGCTCATCGAGCAACAGCACGTCGGGCCGGAAAACCAGCGCACGGGCCAACGCCACGCGCTGCTGCTGGCCGCCCGACAATTGTCGCGGCAGCCTGTCGCTGAGATGATCGAGCCGTACCAGGCGCAATGCCTCGGTGATCTTCGGCGCTATCTCCGCCTTCAGCATCTTGCGCATCTCAAGGCCGAACGCGATGTTCTCGGCCACCGTCATGTGCGGAAACAGCGCGTAGCTCTGAAACACGAGGCCGGCGTTGCGCTTCCATGGCGGCAGCGCGGTGATGTCGTGTTCGCCCAGCCGCACGCTGCCGGCGGTCGGCTCAATGAAACCGGCAACGATGCGCAAGGTGGTGGTCTTGCCGCAGCCGGAGGGACCGAGCAGCACCAGGAACTCGCCATCGGCAATTTCGAGCGACACGTCATCAACGGCCTTGAAGTCGCCATAGCACTTGGTGATGCCGGTCAATTGCAGGCGCGCCATCGTCAGACCACGCGGCCGATTTTGACGAAGCGATCGGTCAACAGCATGGCCCCGCCGATGAACAGCATCTGCAGCACCGACACCGCCGCGATGGTCGGGTCGATCTTCCATTCGAGATATTGCAGGATCGCGATCGGCAGGGTGGTGCGGCCCGGACCGACCAGGAACAGGCTCATTTCCAAATTCCCGAACGAGGCGATGAAGCCAAATAAGGCGGCCGCGACGATGCCCGGCAAAATGCCGGGCAGCGTAATGCGCCGGAACGTGGTGAGGCGATTGGCGCCCAGGCTTTCCGCGGCTTCCTCGACGGCACGGTCCATGCCGATGAGGCTGGCCGTAATCAGCCGCACCGTCCAGGGGATGGCTACCAAGACGTGACCCGCGACCAGGCCACCGAGCGAACCGAGTATAGGCCAGCCGGTGGCGATCTCAGCTTCGACATGGAAGACAAACAGCGCGATGCCGAGCACGATGCCCGGCACGATCAGCGGCAGCAATAGCAGGTTGTTCACCGCCTCCCGTCCGGGAAAACGCCCTCGCACCAAACAAACGGCGGCGGGAACGCCGATCGCCAGGCCGATCGACGTCGCGACCACGGCAACCTGCAGGCTGAGCAGAAATCCCGAGACGAACCGGTCGTTGCCGGGAATGGCGCGGAACCATTTCAGCGAATAGCCTTCGGGCGGAAACGACGGAATTTCCTGTGCGAAGAACGCCAGCCAGATCACGAAGAACATCGGCAGCAGGATATACGCCAGCGACACGCCGGCCGCGGTTCCGAGCGCCATCCGGCCGACAGCGCGCGATGAGGTCCACCCGGGTGCGACGGTCAAGATCGTCCCTTTATGAGAGCCCTTTCGATCAATTCAACCGGTTCTTGTGCAAGGCCCCGGCCTTCATGATCAACGAAAGATGTTTGCCTTGATCGCCAAGCAGCGCAAGGTCTTTCAGGGGATTGCCGTCGACGACGATGGCGTCGGAAAAGGCGCCGGGCTGCAATGTACCCACCCTGCCCGGCATGCGCAGGACCTCGGCGCCGATGGTGGTTGCCGAGCGGATGATCTCGATCGGCGACACCACTTCCTGGCGGATGGTGAACTCCTTGGACTGGTCCCAATGCAACTCACCCAGGAGGTCGCTGCCATAGGCGACCGGGATGCCGTGGCGCTTGCAGATCTCCAGCGACTTCAGCCCGCCCTGCAGCACGATTTCGTTCTTGGCCAGGCTTTCGCCGGTCATGCCAAACTGCGCCGCCCGATCTTTCATGGCGTAATAGGTGACGAGGTTGGCAACCAGGTACATGCCCTTTGCCGCCATCGCCCTGGCGCTGGAATCGTCGATCAGATTGCCGTGCTCGATGGTACGGACGCCGAGGCGCGCGGCACGGCTGATGGACTCCGCCGAATAGGCATGGGCGCAAACGTAACGCCCGAAGGCGGTCGCCTCTTCCACCGCCGCACGGACTTCGCCATCCGAGAATTGCAGGCTATCGAGCGGATCGTAGGGCGACGCGACGCCGCCGGACATCATGATCTTGACGTGGTCGGCGCCCTGGCGCATCTGCTCGCGCGCGGACTTGCGGACCTCATCGGCGCCGTCAGCGACCGCGGATTTGAATTGCAGGCCGTTGCAGCAGGCGCATTCGCCGTCGCCGCCCCATTTGGTGCGCCGGCGCGAATCCGAATGGCCGCCCGTAGGCCCAATCGACTGGCCGGCGATATAAAGCCTCGGGCCGACGATATGTCCGGTTTCGATCGCGGTCTTGATGCCCCAGTCGGCCCCGCCGGTGTCGCGCACCGTAGTGAAGCCGCGGTCGAGCATGGCGCGCAATCGCGTCGCCGCGCGCGCGGTGATCAGGGTCAGCGGCAGCGCTTCCATGAAGCGAACATTGACCTCGCTGTGGATCGCATGGACGTGGCAGTCGATCAGTCCCGGCATCAACGTGCGTTTGCCGCAGTCGATGACATCAGCCTCAGCGGTTTTGATCGGTCTTTCGCTGAGCTCCCTGACCGTATCGCCCTCGATCAGCAACTGATAGCCGCCACGGAGTTCGCCGAACGAAGGTTCGAGCAATTCAAAATTCTTGAACAGGATCTGTCGGGACATCGGCGGGTTCACTGCAGCCGATTCTTGTGGAAACGCCCGCCCTTCATGATCACCGAGAGATGCTGGCCTTGCGCCTGAAACAGCTTCAGGTCCTTGAGCGGGTTGCCGTCGACGACGAGCAGGTCGGCAAACGCACCCGGCTTCAGGCAGCCAAGCTTGCCCTCCATCCGCACGATCTGCGCGCCGATCGTGGTCGCTGAGCGGATAATTTCGGCCGGCGACAGCACCTGCGCGCGGAGCATAAACTCCTCCGACTGCGCCACTTGCAACTGGCCAAGCAGATCGGTGCCGTAGGCGACCGGGACGCCGTGTCGCTTGCAGATTTCGAGCGACTTCAGGGCGCCCTCGATGACGAGGTCGTTCTTGGCCAGCATATCCGAATTCATGCCGTATTCGGCGGCATGCTTCTTCATCTCGAAATAGGTGACGAGATTGGCGACCAGGAACATGCCCTTTTCGGCCATCAGCTTGGCGGACGCATCGTCGATCAGATTGCCGTGTTCGATGGTACGTACGCCGGCGTTGGCCGCCCGCGTGATGGCTTGCGGCGTGTAAGCGTGCGCGCAGACATAGCGGCCAAAGGCGTGCGCCTCTTCCACCGCGGCCTCCACCTCGCCTACGGAGAACTGCAGGCTGTCGAGCGGATCGTAGGGCGAGGCGACGCCGCCGGACATCATGATCTTGACCTGGTCGCAGCCCTGACGCATTTCCTCGCGCACCGCGCGGCGCACCTCGGTAACGCCATCGGCAATGCCCATCGAGAACGCCATGGCGTTGCAGCAATGACAGCGCGTACCGAAGTCGGTGCGGCGCCGGCTGTCGCTGTGGCCGCCGGTCGGGCCGATCGCGCGCCCGGCGATGAACAGCCGCGGCCCCGGCAACAGCCCTTTGTCGGTTGCTTCCTTCAGGCCCCAATCGGCGCCGCCGGTGTCCCGCACGCTGGTAAAGCCGCGGTTGAGCATCCCGCGCATCAGCGCGGCGGCGCGCGCCGTCATCAGCGTCAGCGGTATGTTTTCAAGGTTGCGGATCGAGACCTCGGACAGCACCACATGCACATGGCTGTCGATCAGGCCGGGCATCAGCGTGCGGCCGCCGCAGTCGACGACGTTGGCCGCTGCGAGTTTGATCGGCTTGGCCGAGACTTCCCTAATCGTGTCGCCTTCGACCACCAGCTCATGGCCGTCGCGCAATTCACCGGCGTCGGGATCGAGCATTTCGAAATTTTTGAAATGATAGACGTCCATGGATCCACTTCCGATCGCTTGCGACTTGACTGAAATCTCCTACGCTGATTTGCCGGCGTCAATGGGCAAGCCGT
>JBDTKZ010000003.1:0-16784 GCA_039935075.1 Bradyrhizobium sp. | reverse complement strand
TTTTCTTCCGACCCAAATCACCGGCTTATTCTTCGCTATCCCGTGCCCACCAAGAGGGGCGTTTCGCGATCGTCACGAACGTTGGTGCGGGATGCGGTGGACGCGGATGCGCTTTTGACGAACAGCGTGTGATGCGGACGGCGAAGTCGTGTGGTCCTGACGCCCCGATGCTGGCGTCAAGTTGTGCGGAAGCTTTTCTGTGCAGCGATGGTGACAACAAAGCCGGTCGCCAAGGAGAGCACGAAATAAGCCGTAAAACCATTGCGCAGGGAAGGCCGGACTGCTTCCGCTGAACCTGTATGCTCGTGTGCGCCTTTTTTACTGCCTTTGCACGCGAGACCGCGGGTGCAGCGCGCACCCGGTCTTCCCTGCGCCCTTTTTTCAGGGCGGATGAATTTGCAAAACTCGGGCGCATGCTGTCGCGAGATCGTGGACTCACATCCAACCGTCGTCCCCGCGAAGGCGGGGACCCAGTATTCCAGGGCGTTAGTGATGGAATCGAAAAGTCGCGGAATACTGGATACCCGCTTGCGCGGGTATGACGACGTTGGAGCGCGTGCCGCTAATCGCCCCTCAAGTCCCGCAAAAAGTCTGCAGCACGCGCTGTTCCGGCTTTGGCGGCTCGGCATAATCGGCGAATTCAGGTTGATCCTCGTACGGCTTCGACAACACCTTCAGCAGATCCTCGAACGGCGCGTAGTCGTCGCGGTTCACGGCGGCGTCGATGATCGCCTCGATGCGGTGGTTCCTCGGAATGAACGCCGGATTGACCGCGCGCATCGCAGCCGATCGCTCGGTGGCCGATTGCGGCTCGCCGCCGATGCGCTCGCGCCACCGCGCCGCCCATTCATCATAGGCCGTGGGCTCGGCAAACAATTGCCGGACCTCGCGATCGTTTGCCGGATCACGCGCGGCGTCGCTGAGGCGCCGGAAGGTGAGCGTAAAATCGGCCTGCTGCTGCGCCATCGCATCGAGCAGATCCTGCACCAGCGCCTCGTCGCCGTCGCGAGTCGTGAACAGCCCGATCTTCTTCCGCAAGCCGGATTGATAGGCCGCGGTGAATTCTTCCGAGAAATCGCCGAGCAGGGCCTGCGCTTCGGCAATGGCCTTTTCCTGATCGTCGGAAAACAGTGGCAGCAGGCATTCCGCCAGTCGCGTCAGGTTCCACAGCGCGATCCGCGGCTGGTTGGCGTAGGCGTAGCGGCCCTGTTCGTCGATCGACGAGAACACCTTCGCCGGGTCGTAATGGTCCATGAACGCGCATGGGCCGTAGTCGATGGTCTCGCCCGAGATCGAGCTGTTGTCGGTGTTCATCACGCCATGAATAAAGCCGATCAGGAGCCAACGCGCGACCAGTTCGGCCTGACGGCCGATCACGCCGGCCAGCAATTCTTGATAGGGGCGTTCGGCCTTCGCTGCGTCCGGATAGTGCCTGGCGATGACGTGATCGGCCAACCGCCGCACGCCATCGGTATCGCCGCGGGCGGCGAAGAACTGGAAGGTGCCGACGCGGATATGGCTCGACGCGACCCGCGTCAGCACCGCGCCGGGCAGCATCGTGTCGCGCATCACGCTCTCGCCGGTCACGACTGCGGCGAGCGATCGCGTGGTTGGAACGCCGAGGGCTGCCATCGCCTCGCTGACGACGTATTCGCGCAGCACCGGGCCGAGCGCGGCGCGGCCATCGCCGCGGCGCGAAAACGGCGTTGGGCCACTTCCCTTGAGCTGGATGTCGCGGCGGACCCCGTCGACGTCGATGACTTCGCCGAGCAGGATGGCGCGGCCGTCGCCGAGTTGCGGCACGAAATGGCCGAACTGGTGGCCGGCATAGGCCATCGCGATCGGATCTGCGCCGTCAGGGACGCGCTTGCCAGCGAGGATTTCGGCGCCTTCCGGGCTCGCCAGCAGTTCCGGATCGAGGCCGAGATGCACGGCAAGGGGCCGGTTCAACTTGACCAGCCGCGGGGAGGCGACCGGCGTTGGCGCTACCCGGGCGAAGAAGTTCGCCGGCAGCGCCGCATAGGTATTTTGGAAGGGGAAATGGACCGTCATGACCATCAAGATAGGCACGCCCGCGGATTAGGCAAAGGATTCTCGTTCGAGGGCCCCGAAACGCCGCTTTTGGGGCCAAAACGCCCCCGGCATTGGTTGCCGCGCAGGTTCGCGTCGGGTAAACCTCCGGCACTTCGGGCAGGCCTTGTTTCAGAGTCTTGAGGCCGCCCGATTCGATCCTCCGACATCTGTTTTTGGAAATTCCATGCATCGTTACCGCTCCCATACCTGCGGCGCCCTCCGGGAGGGCCATATCGACCAGACGGTCCGTTTGTCCGGCTGGTGTCATCGTATCCGCGACCATGGTGGCGTGCTGTTCATCGACCTGCGCGACCATTACGGCCTGACGCAATGCGTCGCCGATCCGGATTCGCCGGCGTTCAAGGACGCCGAAAAGCTGCGCTCGGAATGGGTGGTCCGAATTGACGGCAAGGTGCGGCGGCGGCCCGCCGGCACCGACAATCCGGAATTGCCGACCGGCATGGTCGAAGTATACATCAGCGAGATCGAGGTGCTGGGTCCGGCCGCCGAATTGCCGATGCCGGTGTTCGGTGATCAGGAATACCCTGAAGACATCAGGCTTAAGTACCGTTTCCTCGACCTGCGTCGCGAGAAGCTCCACCAGAACATCATGACCCGCGGCGCCATCGTAGATTCGATGCGCAAGCGAATGAAGGAGCAGGGCTTTTTCGAATTCCAGACCCCGATCCTGACGGCCTCGTCGCCGGAAGGCGCGCGCGACTTCCTGGTGCCATCACGGATTCATCCGGGCCAGTTCTACGCGCTGCCGCAGGCGCCGCAGCAGTACAAGCAGCTCTTGATGATGTCGGGCTTCGATCGCTATTTCCAGATCGCGCCGTGTTTTCGCGACGAAGACCCGCGTGCCGACCGCCTGCCGGGCGAGTTCTATCAGCTCGACCTCGAGATGAGCTTCGTCGAGCAGGACGATGTGTTCGCCGCCGTCGAGCCGGTCATCACCGGCGTGTTCGAGGAGTTCGCCAAGGGCAAGCCGGTGACGAAAGTCTGGCCGCGGATTCCGTTCGCGGAAGCGCTGAAGAAATACGGCAGCGACAAGCCCGACCTGCGCAATCCGATTTTGATGCAGGACGTCTCCGAGCATTTTCGCGGCTCCGGCTTCAAAGTGTTCGCGCGGATGCTGGAAGATCCGAAAAACCAGGTCTGGGCGATCCCCGGACCCGGCGGCGGCAGCCGCGCGTTCTGCGACCGCATGAACTCGTGGGCGCAAGGCGAGGGCCAGCCGGGCCTCGGCTACATCATGTGGCGCGAGGGCGGCGAGGGCGCTGGTCCTCTGGCCAACAACATTGGTCCCGAGCGCACGGCAGCGATCCGCACCCAACTCGGCCTCAAGGAAGGCGATGCCGCATTCTTCGTCGCCGGCGATCCGGAAAAGTTCTGGAAGTTTTCGGGATTGGCGCGGACAAAACTCGGCGAAGAGCTGAACCTGATCGACAAGGATCGGTTCGAGCTGGCCTGGATCGTCGATTTCCCGATGTACGAATACAATGAGGACGACAAGAAGGTCGACTTCTCGCACAACCCGTTCTCGATGCCGCAGGGCGGCCTCGATGCGCTCAACGGCCAGGACCCGCTGACCATCAAGGCGTTCCAGTACGACATCACCTGCAATGGCTACGAGATCGCGTCAGGCGGTATCCGCAACCACCGGCCCGAAGCGATGGTGAAGGCGTTCGAGATCGCCGGCTATGGCGAAAAGGACGTGGTCGAGCGCTTTGGCGGCATGTACCGCGCGTTCCAGTACGGCGCCCCGCCGCATGGTGGCATGGCGGCGGGTGTCGATCGCATCGTGATGCTGCTGTGTGGCACCAATAATTTGCGCGAGATATCGCTGTTCCCGATGAACCAGCAGGCAGTCGACCTCCTGATGGGCGCGCCGTCAGAGGTCGCGCCGAAGCAGTTGCGGGAGCTTCACATCCGGCTGAACCTGCCGGACAAGGGATAGCTCACAGACCTGTCGAGGCCTCGATCTTAAATTGTGCCAGGGCAGCAAACGGGTCGGTTTGCATCGCCTGGATCAATTGCAACGCTGGCACTTTGCCACGCGGCGTCAGCTTGATGGTCAGCGTCTGCCCCGGGGTCTCGACAAAGCGGGCCAACGTCTCCACCGCCGCCGCGACATCGGGATTGGCGGCCGCGGCTTTTTCGCTGCTCGCCCTGATGTTGTCGGCAATGCTGCTCCGGGCAGCTTCGCGGCTGACGTTCTGCGCGCGGGCATATTGTGCGATGGCAATGTCGCCGCCGCCGATATCGCGCAACGTCAGTTCCAGCGTGCCGGCCTCGATCTGTGCCGCCATGGCTGTCGCTTGCGCCGCACTGGTCGAGAATACGCCGCGCGGCACGTTGGCAAGCGAGACGCGCGCCGACAGCTTCGCGATGCCGTCGACATCAAACGCGGGGGCGTCCAGCACGAACGCGCGCGACGCCTCGGTCCAGGCCGCATTGATATCGCAATCGGCCGCCAGCATATTCAGGCCCGCTGCGACGAGCGGCGCCGATTTGGGGTCGCTCGGATCGACCGGGGTACTCATCTTCGCGGTCAAACGCAGTTTGCTCGGGATCGGCCCGATAAATTGGCCCCAGTTCAGGTCGAATGTGTCAATCGTGACCGGCTTGCCGGTGTTCTTGAAGGGCGCGACCAGGCCTTTGACCTCGATGCCTTCGAGCAGCGTCAGCAGCCCGGCAAGCTGGTCGGGCGAAGGCTTCTGTCCGGTGAACTGCGCCGCCATGTGCATCAGGCCGGAGACGTCGAGGGATTTCAGCGCGAAGCGTCCGAGCTTGACCGGCCCCTTCGGCGAGCGCGCATCGAGACCTTCGAAAGCCAGCTCGCCGATCTTGCCGCCGTCGAAGTTGAACCGCATCGCCGACAGCTTGATCGGGCCCTGCGGTGTCTGCAGCGAGAGGTCCCGCATCTCGGCATTTCCGACCCGAATGCCCTCATAGAGCCCGGCCACCTTCTCCATCATCTCGCGCGCTTGCGCCGGCGTCGGCGGCGCCGCTCCGGGTGGCGGCATCATCGCCAGCAGCGCCGGCAGCTGCAGCCGCGATGGCTTGATCTCCACGTCATCGATGGTCATGCCATCGATCCGCATATTCATGCCTTGCCCGGATGTAAGGATATAGGGACCAGCCGTGATCTGCCGGTACGCGCGGTAATACTTATCGTCGTTGGCCTTCTGCGGATCGAATATCGCAGCCATGGCGCCGATATCGACGTCATACGAGGCGATATTTGCGATATTGCCGTTGAGCTTTTCGGCCTTGCCCGCCTGTTGCAGGTTGACCGTGAAAACGAAGCCGTCGACCTTCGTGCTGGCGATCTTGCCGTCCTTGATGTCCTGCATCGCAAAGCCCGAATAGGCGACCTCGCCACCGCCCGGTGTCGCCGCGCCGAACTTCATGGTTCCGGCAACGCTGGGGGCAGTGATCGACGTCGCCGTGACGGCTGCGAATTGCTCCAGCCCGAACCGGTAGACATCGATGAAAGACGACGAAGCCGGCGGCCGCTGCAGGCTGGCGGGGCCGGAATAGTCCTTCACGGTGATCCGCGGCACCTTGTAGGTGACACTGAGGCCGGGCGGGGTGGCCATCGCCGCGTCGATCTCGATGTCGGTGATCTCGATGCTATCGGCGGAAAATCGCGCTGCGTCCGGTTGACCGACGCCAGAAGCCGTGAGGCTGGCGATCCGGAAGCTGACCGGAGGTTGCGCGGCCGATTGGCCGGCGATGTCCGCGACGGTGACGGTGCGGCTCTTCAGGTCGAATGACACCGGCCCGTGACTCGCTTTGCCGCCGGAGGCCCGGATCTGCTCGAAGGCGGCGTCGATCTCGCCCGCGATCCGATGCTGCGTATAGAACTGGAAGCTAAAGAAACCGCCCGCCGCAACGGCGATCGCGGCGACCAAACCCGTCAGGATCCTTACCATTCAGTCTGCTCCGGTTGCGGATTGTGCAGGGAGTAAATTGTCATATTGTCCGATAGAACGGAGGGGCGGCACGCCAGCTAACGGCTTCGATGATTTATTCCGGCAAACCCCTGTTGATGGGCGTGTAGTCGGATGTTGCATCCAAGCGGTTGCACGTGCTTCACATCCGGCCCAATCTGCAGGAAAACCGACCCCTTCTGGACTCGCCCGGGAAAAATCCGGGGTTGGAAACGCGGGAGTACGCATGTCGTCTTATTCTGAGGACCTTCATTCGGCAGCACTGGCGTACCATCGTCTGCCGCGGCCGGGCAAGCTTGAGATCCAGGCGACCAAGCCGCTGGCCAACCAGCGTGATCTCGCGCTCGCCTATTCGCCGGGCGTTGCGGCCGCCTGCACGGAAATTGCCAACAATCCGGCGGAAGCGGCAACGCTGACCGCCCGGGCCAATTTGGTCGCAGTGGTCTCCAATGGCACCGCCGTGCTGGGGCTCGGCAATATCGGCCCGCTGGCGTCGAAGCCGGTGATGGAGGGCAAGGCGGTCCTGTTCAAGAAATTCGCCGGGATCGACGTCTTCGACATCGAAATCGCCGCGGACACCATCGAGCGCGTGGTCGAAACGGTGGCGGCGCTGGAGCCGACCTTCGGGGGCATCAACCTCGAGGATATCAAGGGGCCGGAATGCTTCGAGATCGAGGCGCAGCTCAAGGCGCGCATGAAGATCCCGGTGTTTCATGATGACCAGCACGGCACCGCCATCATCGTCAGCGCCGCCATCACCAACGCACTGTTGCTGAACGGCAAGAAGCTCGCCGATTGCAAGATCGTCGCCTCGGGCGCAGGGGCGGCGGCGATCGCCTGCCTCAATCTTCTGGTGTCGCTTGGTGCGCAGCGCAAGAACATCTGGGTCTGCGATATCGATGGCGTGGTGCATGAAGGCCGCAACACTCTGATGGATCGCTGGAAGGCGGTCTATGCGCAGAAGACCGACAAGCGCGTGATGGCCGAGGTGATCGGCGGCGCGGATATTTTCCTGGGATTGTCGGCGCCCAATGTCTTGACGCCCGACATGGTCAAGCAGATGGCGGACAAGCCGCTGGTGATGGCGCTGGCCAATCCAAATCCGGAAATCATGCCGGATGAAGCCCGAAAAGCCCGCCCCGACGCGATGATCTGCACCGGACGCTCGGACTTCCCGAACCAGGTCAACAACGTGCTGTGCTTCCCGTTTATCTTCCGCGGCGCGCTCGACGTCGGCGCCACCGCGATCAACGAGGATATGAAGCTCGCCGCGGTCGAGGCGATTGCGCTGTTGGCGCGCGATCCGCCATCGGATGCGATCGCGCCAGGTTTCGACAGCGGCGAAACCCAGGGATTCGGCCCGGGTTCGCTGATCCCGAGTCCGTTCGATCCGCGCTTGATTCTGCGTATCGCTCCGGCGGTGGCGAAAGCGGCCATGAAGTCCGGCGTCGCGTCGCGCCCCATTGCGAATTTCGAGGACTATGCCGCGCAGCTGGAACGCTTCGCGTTCCGCTCCGGCCTGGTCATGAAGCCGGTATTCGCCAAGGCGAAAACCCAGCCGGTCCGCGTGATCTACGCCGAAGGCGAGGACGAGCGCGTCCTGCACGCCACTCAAGTGGTGCTTGAGGAGAAGCTGGCGCGTCCGATCCTGGTCGGGCGCCCCTCGGTGGTCGAAGCGCGCATCAAGCGCTATGGCCTTTCGATCAAGGCCGGCCAGGATTTCGACCTGATCAACCCCGAGGACGATCCGCGCTATCGATCCTATGTCCAATCCTACATCGACGTCGCCGGCCGCCACGGCGTGACGCCCGACGCCGCTCGTACGGTGGTGCGCACCAACGCCACCGTGATCGCAGCGCTGGCGGTGATGCGCGGTGAAGCCGACGCCATGATCTGCGGCGTCGAAGGCCGCTATATGAGCCATCTGCGCCACGTCCGCGAGATCGTCGGATTCCTGCCGGGAGTGACCGACTTCGCCGCCCTGGCGCTGATGATTACCAGCAAGGGCGCGTATTTTATCGCCGATACCCAGGTGCGGCCGAATCCGAGCGCCGAGGAGCTTGCGGAGGTGGCGGCGCTGGCGGCCATCCACGTCCAGCGTTTCAATATCAAGCCCAAGATCGCCTTCGTGTCACATTCCGATTTCGGCAGTTATGATACGGATTCGTCCCGGAAGATGCGCCGCGCCACCGCGTTGTTGAAACAGAACCATCCGGAGATCGAGGCGGACGGCGAAATGCAGGGCGATACCGCGCTTTCGGAAGCGGCGCGGGCGTTGATTCTGCCGCATTCGAAGCTGGAGGGCGTTGCCAATATCCTGATCATGCCGAACCTCGACACCGCCAACGTCGCCTATCAGATGATCAAATCGCTGGCCGACGCGCTGCCTGTAGGCCCGATCCTGATCGGACCCTCGCGGCCGGCGCATATTCTGACGCCGTCGGTGACGGCGCGCGGCGTGCTCAACATGACCGCGGTAGCCGCGGTCGAAGCTCAGGAGCGTGCCGGACGTGCGCAGCCCAGCCTGTTTGGCTAAATCACAAAAACTCTTCCGGGGATCGCCGACGCCGCTGAATCGATTTGACTGTTTGAAAAGCCGGACGGAACGCCCATAATCGCTCCGTTGTCGCGCGACTTTGCATTTGCAGCATCCAATGAGGCCGACCATGCCAGCCTTCGTTACTTTCGGAAGAGTGTTGTTCGCCGTGCTGTTTCTTTACTCGGGGGCGACCAAGCTGTTCGGCATCCCGGCCACGGCGGATTTCATCGCGGCCAAGGTCGCCATCCCCGCGCTGCTGCTGCCCTATACGGCCCAGCTTGAAGCGCTGACGGGGATGCCGACGCCGCAAATGCTCGCCATTGCGGTCGGTTGTTTCGAGATCATCAGCGGCCTGATGATCGCGCTCAATTTCGGCGCGCGGTTTTTCGCCATTCTGCTGATCTTCTTCGTGGCCGCGGCAACCTTCTATTTTCACGATTTCTGGAATCAGTCGCCGCCCGACAATGCCAAGTCGCTGATGGACGCCTTGAAGAACCTGTCGATCATCGGCGCGCTGTTCATCATCGCCGGATATGGCCGATCGGCCCGGTCGGCGATTGTACCCGCCTACGGGGATGTCTAGAGCCTTTTCCGTAAAACGCTCTAATTCGCCGACGCGCGACGCTGCCAGGGCGTAACGCTGACATCATGGGCCGCATCGAGGATTTCGGCGTTACCGGCCTTCAGGCCGTGCGCCGCCAGGATCTGCTGCGGGGATTGCGCGGGCACGCCCGGGAAACAGCCCTGCCCATCAGGGATTCGGACCCGCGGCGCCTGCGACAGCCAGAACGTATCGTAGCGGTCCAGGAACATGCCGAACACCTCAGGCCCGCCGATGATCGCGATAGTGCCGCGATCGATGCCCGCGCGTTCGCAGGCCGCTTCGAACGAGGCGCCGGCCGGATTCCAGAGCGTCGCTTTGGGATTCGATGGATCGGGCGCGAGCGCACCGATTTTGCCGGTCAGGATAATGCGCTTCCGCAGCGGTGAATTGGATTGATCCTCGAACGAATGGCGGCCATGTACGATGAGGTCGGCGCGGTCGAGGGCGGCAGTGAAAAACCGCTTGTCGCCCTCGAATTTCAATTCGTCGGGCATCACATGGCGCGCGTTCGCCAGCATGCCATCCGCCGACACGATGACATAGCCTTCGATACGAAGCGCGGGCATCGGGATTATCTCGCGGTCAGCGAGATCATTCCGAAATCGTCTGCACGACGCTGGAGACCGGGCGGTCGCTCACCGTCGGCAGCTTGGTGTCCTTCAGCAGCTCTTCGTCATATTGCGGCAGCGTCTGCACCGGCGCCTTCGGGATCATTCGTACCACCTTGTAGCCGCCGGCTTTCAGCTTGCGCAGCAAGGTGGGCAGGGCTTCGGCGGTGTGTTTATGGAAATCGTGCATCAGGATGATGCCTTTGCCGAGCTTGTCCAGCTTCTTCATGGTGACGTCGATCACCTGCTGGGCGTTGCGCGCCTTGAAGTCGAAGGAGTCGAGATCGCAGGAGAACATCGCGATGTTTCTTGTGCCGAGATAGGTCACCATTTCCGGCGGGTGCTGTAGCGCCGGGAAACGGAAGAACGGGGCCGGCGAAACGCCGCCCAGCGCCCACTTCACCGCACTGAAGCCTTTTTCGATCTCCTCTTTCTTCTGGTCTTCGGTGAGCTTCTTGTTGGTCAGCGTGGCATGCGACCAGGTGTGGCTGCCGATGGTGTGGCCGGCCGCCATCACTTCCTTGAGGATTTCCGGATAATAGGTTGCGTGCTTGCCGATCGAGAAGAAAATGCCGGTGGTGCATTCGGCCGCCAACGACTTCAGCACGGACGGCGTATTGACCAGCCATGGGCCGTCATCGAACGTCAGCACTACTTCATGGTCGCGCAGGAAATCGAGCTGCTTGAAATGCTCGAAGCCGAAACCGGGGCCGCCGGTGGTGTCGATCTCAACAGTGCGTGCGATGCCGAGCGCATCGGGATTGGTGCAGGCGGCCTTGGACAGCGGCGCCGGCGCGGCATTGGATGCCGCGGCGGGCGCGGGCGCTGCCGGAGCCTGGGCTGCGGCGGCCGGAGATGCGGCTGCCTGGGACGCCGCGGCGGACTTCGGGGGCGCGGTCTGTGACCATGCGCTACCCGTGCACAGCGATACCGCGCTGGCCAAGATCAAACCTGCCGCAAAACGCATCTTATTCCCCTTACACTGATCCCGCGTCGGCCGCGGCTTTTGAAGCCTTCGGCCGAGCCATTCCTGCCCCTGATCACAATAGCTTAGTTGCAGGCCCGCCGCCACGGCAACGGCTTTCTCGGTCGCGATTTGCTTGTCCGGCGAACAGGTTAATTTCGGCGCTGGAACAGTGTGCTCAAACCGAAACCAGCAACCGTCCAATGGCGGTTTTGACGCGCGTGTCCAGCGGTTCGACGGTCTCGGGGAATACCTCAGCGATGCCGCCATCGCGGCCGATTAAATATTTGTGGAAGTTCCAGTGCGGGACGTCCTTTGGCCGCTGCTCGGCGGCCCATTTATAGAACGGATGCGCGTTCGGACCCTTCACCACGGCTTTGGCGGCGATCGGAAAGGTAACGCCATATTGATGTTGCGCGGTCTCCGCGATCTCGGTGGCGCCTCCCGGTTCCTGGCTACCGAAATCATTGGAGGGAACGCCCACGATCGTCAGGCCGCGCTCGTGAAACTCGGTCCACAATTGCTGCAGCCCGGCATATTGCGGCGTGAAGCCGCATAAGGACGCGGTGTTGACGATCATCAGCGGACGGCCCGCATACTCGGCGAGCCTGATATCGCCACCGGCCAGCGCCTGAAACGAAAATGCGTAAGCCGTGATCCGGCTCATGGCGGTTTGCGCGAAAACTCCCCGGATCGAGATCGGGCTCGCGATCGCAGCCAAAGCTGCCGTGAGGATGGCTCTGCGGTGGGTCGTCATGCCGGCTCCTGGCGAGAGGCCGGCATTGTTAGCCGGATCCTGCGGCAGTGCCTAGCGCAGCGAAACGATGAAGTCGGTTCCTTCGCCGGTCTCGCCTGCGGCGATACCCTGATCGGAAACGATGATCGAACCGCCGGTCGAGATCGCGTCGTTGATGCGTGCCATCGCTTCCGCTGGAATCGTCAGACGATCCAGCGCTTCTGCCGGGCTGTCAGGTGCGGGGACAGGTTTGGCGATTTCGGCCGCGCCCGCGATCCTGCGGTGACGAGACGCACGTTCGTCGTCGTCGCGCCGCTCGGCATTTCGGTTCGGCAGGGTGACCACCGACCAGCGCAGGATGTTGGAATCGTTCTTGTCGGCTTCCGCGGTGAAAATGTGGGTTCCGAGCGGCCGGTCGCTCGGCGCGATGCTCACGGGAACCTCGAACAGCGGCGCGAAATTCTGCCGCACGTAGAGTTTGCTGTCCTTGCGGCTGACAAACACCGAAATCGGGCCGGTGCCCTTGGCCATCGCCAAAGCGGGTTTGGCAGGGGCCACCTTGTCGCTATCGGACGGGCGAGCCTGATCTTTCTTGACGTCGGCGGCCGGCGGATTGCTCGTTGCCGTGACGCTTTCGTCCGGCTTGCCACCGTTAGCCTTCTCGGCCGGCTTCGGCTCGGCCTTGGCAATTTCAGCAGGGGGCGCTTGCGCCTTGACGTCGTCCAGCTTCGCTTCGGTTTTCGCGACGTCGAGGTTGGCCGGGGCTTGATCGTTCTTTGTGTCAGTCCGGTCCGCGGCGGCGGTTTCGGCGGCCTTCATGTCGGGAGCGGCGGCCTCCGTCGGCTTGGCCTCGACTGGCTTGGTCTCGGACGGAGCCATCTCGCTGCTGTCGGCCGCGAGGAGTTCAGCCACCGATTTCACTGCCCCGGATTTTGGCTCCGGGGGCGTGTCGGTTGCCTGATCGGCCGTCGGATGTTCGCCGGCGGGCGATGCGCTATCGCTCAGCGCGGCGTTACCAGTGGTTTGCGAGGCGGACGGGGCGGCATCGGACATCGTGACCGGTGCCTTGAGTTGCGACGACGAGGTGGCGTCAGCGGTATGGGTCTGCTCGCTCAACGGCTTCGGCGCGGCCGGCGCATTCATGACCGTCTGCATGTGGCTGTCGTGACCAACGCTTGATCGCAGGTCGAGGCTCGCCACGGAGGTCTCGGGCTTGCTGGAAGGATCCGCGGCGGCAGCCTTGTCGCCTTTCGCCGTGACGTCAGCCCTAACGTCGATCTTGGCATCCGTCTTGGGCGCGTCCATGGCAACCGGCTGCGGCACGACCTTCTGCGTCGCGAGCAGCGGGTGTGAGAAGCTGGCCGGCGTCATCTCGCCGGGCGTCACGACGACGCGCGCGCCCATCCTGGTCCAACCATACATCTTCACCGCGAACGCCATCGGCATTCGGATACAGCCGTGCGACGCCGGGTAGCCCGGCAGCACGCCGGCATGCATGGCGATACCCGACCACGTGATCCGCTGCATGAACGGCATCGGCGCGCCGCTGTAGATGTTGGAATGATGCAGCTTCTGCTTCTGGATCACGCTGAACGCGCCCATCGGCGTCAAATGGCCCGCCATGCCGGTCGAAATCGGTGTTTCCGCGAAGAAGCCGTTGGCGTCGTATACCCTGAGATTTTGCCGGCTGATCGAGATCGAAATGATCAGCGGTCCCTGTGGCTTGGCCGCTTCCTTTGCCGACGTTTCGAGCTGTTTCGAGGCGCGCCGGCGGGTCCGTTGCACATGTTGCGGCGCCGCGGGCGCCGGTCGCGAGTAGCCGGCGTCATCATCCGACCAGAACACCGCGGCCTCGGCCTGCGCCATCAAGCCAATCGTTCCGGCCACCGTCAAAGCGGCAATTTGCCAAAATCGATGTGCTGAAATCACGGAAATCTGATGCGTTGATACAGCCGGTTCCGGCCGTCCGATGGCACCGAAAACCTGGTGCCCGCCCGTGCGTTTCATTCTTCGAATCCCAATTCCATCAGTTGACATTTAGTGTTGCAGAGAGGGTACGGGTTCACCAGCGTAAGGCCTGCAATTCCGGCGATTTTCGCCGCAAGCGTAGCAAAAAAGCCTCACATTCGGTTAAAGGCCGCCGGGGGGCGGCACACGAAAACCCTTATTCTCCGACATCCCCCGCATTACATACACGCAGGTATCACCGACGGAGATCACGATGACATCCAAAGCCCTGAGCCAATGTGACATGCAATGGAGGCGCTGGCTGTTGGCGGCGTTCGTGCTGGTGCTGGGATCGGTATCGCCGGCATCGGCGGCCGACGAGCCGGATTTGATCTTTCGTCGCTCGACCGTGTTCAATCTGCTCAGTCCGAACGACAAGCTGGCGACCTATGGCGTCGATGATCCCGAGGTGGAGGGCGTGGCCTGCCATTTCACCGTGCCCGAGAAGGGCGGCATCAAGGGCTGGCTCGGGCTCGCTGAGCAGGTCTCGGATATCTCGTTGGCCTGCCGCCAGATTGGTCCGATCCATTTCAAGGACAAGATGGAGCAGGGCGGTGACATGTTCCGCCAGCGCCGCTCGCTGTTCTTCAAGAAAATGCAGATCGTCCGTGGCTGCGACGCCAAGCGAAACGTGCTGGTTTATATGGTCTATTCCGACCGGCTGATTGAAGGATCGCCGAAGAATTCGACTTCGTCGGTGCCGGTCATGCCATGGGGAACCGGCGAGGCCGCCGTCGAGAAATGCGGCGACTTCGTCCAATGATTGGAAAGCTTCGACCGGGAAGACCGTGATCTAGCGTTTGGCCCGGTCCGGGCGTTGCGGCAGTTCGGGCCGGGTCTTCTGTTCGCGGCAGCCCACCAGATGAAGCAGTTTCTGCGGGGCTGATTGGTTGCCCCAGCCGCTGTCGCCACTCTGAAGGGTCATCGCGCCGCAGAATTTTTCACGTTCTGCCCGCGCCGAAGTGGATTGGTCGATCCGCAGCTCGGGTAAGCCGTTACTCCCAGACAAACGTTGGACGATCGGCTTGCCGGTTTTGCGGGTCGGGGTTTTAGTGCCAACGTCGATGTTGCCATTGCCCACGACCGATATCCTCTGTTGGAGACCTACGACAACGCGCAATTGCCTAAAAAGGTTGCATGCCGTCTCGATTGAGTCGGTCGCACCGATCGTTCGGTTCACCGCCTTCCGCTTCGCCCACCGGCTGTCTCCACCAGATAAAGGTTAAAAATTCGCCGCCTGCTCGAACCATCGGGCCTCGGCAGGCGTCTTATCTCCAGACGGTTACTGGAGACATCAGATGCGCCCCTTCAGCTATGTGATAGCGCTCGCCCTGCTCTTGAGCGCGCCTTCTTTGGCGGGCTCGGCCGATCGTGACGTGCCGGGCATCGGAACCTTCAGCTATAACGGATCGCCAGTCGTTACCTCGGCACCGCGTGTGATGGCCTCGATCAACCTCGGTCACTGAAGCGCGGCGCGATTCGCCCAGATGACGAAGGCGCTTTTTTCGAACGCCGCCGGGCTTCCGCTCCTCCATCCCGCCCCGGGTAGGCCCGCACGGCCTTCTTCCAACCGGCCGCACCGATCTGAAATCCCCGCCTGAAATCCCTGGATTTTCTCGCGATTGTTTCGTCGGGGATGCGCGACGAAACAATTCTCCCTCGCGACGAAACCATTCCCTGCTTTGGCGCAGATATCCGGAAACGGCGAATGGTTATCAGGGTGGCAACGAAACGGCGGACAGCGTCGGCAGCCAACCCGGAGACAGTCAAATGAAGACCCTCAGCTTCGTCCTCGCCTTCGCCTTCCTGTTGGTCGGTCCCTCGATGGCCGGCTCGTCCGATACCGGTGTTCCGGGCATCGGCACCTTTGCCTACAGCGGCTCGCCGATCGTTCCTTCGGCGCCCCAGGCGATCATGGTTGCCGTTCGCTAATTTACGTCAGCCATCAACAAGAGAAGCCACGGGTAAAGGGCATCATGTTTCTTCGTATCAGCGCAGTTGCGACCGTCGTCACCGTCATTCTGGCCGGCTCGGCCCACGCTCAGGTTCGCTCGCTGATGAAGTTTTCAGATCCGCGCGATGAATTTGTGCGCCAATGCGTGCCGCATATGCAGGGCCGCTGGGCGCATCCCGAAGCCGTTTGCGGCTGCCTGCATGACTATGCCGCTGCCAGCGTCGAAGACAGCGATCTGCGCCAGGCTCTGCTGCGCGGCATCGGCGAGACCGGCGTACCAACCATCGAGACCGATTGGGTGCCGCCGTCGAAGCGATCGGAAATCAGCGCGACCTTCACCAAGATCGCCAAGCCGACGCTGCAGTGCATGTTCGCACCGAAGACTTAAGACGCTCTGCCCGGAGGATCGGCCCCGAAATGCGCTTATTTGTGCGCGCCGGTCTTGGCCCCCAATCGCGGAACGCATTTTGCGGTTCGCACGATTCCCGTCGCCGCCATCTTCGAGCCTGAGATTTCCTTGACCTGTCCGGCAGGGCAGGTGCCGTCGTCGACCTTGATGCGTTGACCCAATCGCAAATTGACGATGTCCTGCTCGCGCGACACCTGTTGCGCCGTGGCGAAACGCGCGCAGGCGATCACCGCCAACCCGCTCAGCAGCAGAACCCAAAAACCCACGTTGCGCGAGGTCTTCATCATCGGCCGAGCGTCCCTCACTTGCTTTGAATCTTCAGCCCGTTCGGGCCGACGTTGATTTGCAGGCCATCCGGCTCTTTCTTGGCTTGGTAGAGATTATAGCCGAGCCCGCCGACCGCTATCACCAGAATGCCAATGATGAGATATAGAACATTGCGATTGTTGGGCATCCGGTGTCTCCGTCGTGACGCATACTTCCCATGCTCAGCTTAGTGATGCGGAGACGATTCTGATAGGGCGGCCGCCGTCAACCTGCCGATCGAGAAGGCGAGAGCTTGCGCTTCGAGGTTTTGGCGATGCCGGTTCCACCGGTGTTCGGCTTGCGGTTGGCGCGCAAGCTGGCCAGCGACGCCTTGGCCAGTTTTTCCGCCGCCGCGATCAGTTGCGGAATGGGATGGCCGGAAAATCCCAGGACAAATCCCGGGAGCGGGGTTGCGCGGCTATAGGTTTCCGCCAGCAGCCAGCCGGTGCTCGGCGCGCCGGAACCGTGCCCGCGGCTGCAAGACGGCGTCGAACGGCCGCAATCGCTGCGTGGCTATTCGGAGGGCCGGTTGCTCGAAGAAGCGTTGCGCGATGCCTATTTTGTGCGATATCCCGGCGGTCGAGATCGGGCCAGGATGCCGGCTCTCAAAACCAAGAAACTCTCG
>JBDTKZ010000002.1:0-9699 GCA_039935075.1 Bradyrhizobium sp. | reverse complement strand
CCTTCAGGTTATGAGCCTGACGCGGCCAGTGCGCCGCAATTCACATGTCGTCGCGCGCCATGGGATTAAATTGCGGTTTGTGATGTCGAATCCTCCGGCGAAACGCGCAGGTTTTTCTACTACGCGGCGTCAGCTTGATTTACGTTTGTCTACGAGCGGACCCGAGGAAACACGCGGGCACTCGATGTGGGGTATTGGGATGCAACGAGAATATCGTTTTCTTTCGTCATCGCGAGGATCACCATCGCAGAGGTGCGCAATCATGCGCGCAGCGTTGAACATCCCGCGAACGTGCTACAATGAGTGCATCGTCAACACGCCGAAGCGACGTCAACCCCGACGATCCCATTCGACTGTCGACGGCAGCTTCGTTGGCATTTCCCGACGGATCGATGACCAGTTCCGGGCTTCGCAAAGAAGCATTGCGCGGTCGACTTGTCATCGAGCGCATTGCGGGCAAGGATTTTACGACGCTGGCACATATTGAGCGCATGAGGGAACTATGCCGCGTATCAGTAAGGGCCCAAGGCTCTACAAGCGAAGGGCCAAGCGAAAGAACGGGCGCATCATTGCCAACGCCGTCTGGACCATCCGTGACGGAGAGCGGGAAGTTGCCACAGGAATCTTTGCGGGCGAAGCTGAAAGAAAGCCGCCAAAGGCCGCTGAGGACGCCCTAGCCAACTACATCGTTTCAAAATATCGACCTTCACGTCGGACGCGCGACATTGAAGATATTGATATCGCGGACGTGCTTGCAATCTACCACGCCCATCGCGAGGGTATCTATCTTGAGCGCAAAGCCAAGCAAACCGACATCACAGAATTTACGGATCGCATCGGCCGCCTGAACGATTTCTTCGGTGGCATGATGTTGGTCGAAGTGAATGCGCATACCTGCGCAAAGTACGTCAAGGCACGCGGCCGCCCCGGCGGAGCTCGCCGCGACCTGGAAGATCTGCGCGCCGCGATCAATCATCATTCGCGCGAGGGCCTTCACCGCAGCCTGGTTCGCGTGGCGTTGCCGGCCAAAGGGCGTGGCCGCGACCGATGGCTGACACGTAGCGAGGCGGCTGCCTTATTGTGGACCTGCTGGCGATATCGCGAAGTGCAAACGCATCATCGCGGCGCTTTGAAAAATCAAAAAATAGAAACGGATAAGCGTCCACTGCGTCATATCGCGCGCTTCATCCTGATCGGCCTCTACACCGGCACGCGTGCCGGCGCGATTGCGTCGGCGTCACCGTATCGCGATGAGGGCCGATCCTATGTCGATCTCGAATACGGCATTTTCTACCGGCTTGCGCAGGGGCGGATAGGCACCAAGAAGCGCCAACCACCGGCGCCTTTACCGGATCGCCTGCTCGCACATATGCGGCGCTGGGTTCGAACGGATGCAATGATATCGCACTTCGTTGAGTTCAACGGCGAGGCCGTAAAATCCGTGAAGACCGGATTCCGAAGTGCTGTCAGGCTTGCGCGCCTATCGACCGAACAGGGCAAGGTCACGCCCCACACCTTGCGCCATACGGCTGCGACGTGGCTGATGCAGCGCGGGGCTGATCCCTGGAAAGCGGCCGGGTTTCTCGGCATGTCTGTTGAGGTTCTGCTTGAAACCTATGGCCATCACCACCCGGAGTTCCTGCGCGATGCCGCCTCGGCGATCACATCGAAACCAAAGCAGAACATCGTATCTGGGGTTCTTTCCGGGGTTGACTTGGCGGCCTATCGTGAAAAAAGACGAAAAGCATAAGAAATTCATGGTCGGAGTGGCAGGATTCGAACCTGCGACCCCTGCGTCCCGAACGCAGTGCTCTACCGGGCTGAGCCACACTCCGACAAGAAGGCGGCTTATAGCCTTGGGCTTCGCACACCGCAAGAAGCCGGACCAAAGGATTTAATTCCCTGTGAATGTGGAGCTGAAAACCCAGATTTTGCCCGCCGGAGAGGCCGCCACAGCCGCGGCCGCGCGCTGCCTGGCGGAGGGCGGCCTGGTCGGGTTCCCGACCGAGACTGTCTACGGCCTGGGCGCCGACGCCACCAATCCGGAAGCGGTCGCCCGGCTCTACCAGGCCAAGGGCCGACCCTCCTTCAACCCGCTGATCGCCCATGTCAGCGAGCTGGCCGCCGCGCGGCGGATTGGCCGCTTCGACGCCCAGGCGACGGCGCTGGCGGAGGCGTTCTGGCCGGGGCCGCTGACCCTGGTGCTGCCCAAAACCGCCGATTGCGCGGTCGCCGATCTTGCCACCGCCGGACTCGATACGGTCGCGATCCGCATTCCGGCCCACGGCGTGGCGCGGGACATCCTGCGCGCCTTTGGTGGCCCGGTGGTGGCGCCATCGGCCAATCTGTCCGGTCACGTGTCGCCAACCACGGCGCTCCACGTGCAAAGCGACCTTGCCGGACGCATCGACCTGATTATCGACGGCGGCGCGGTCGCGGTCGGCGTCGAATCCACCATTGTGGGCTGTTTCGAGACGCCGATGCTGCTGCGCCCCGGCGGCCTGCCGCGCGAGGCGATCGAACGCGTGCTCGGCGGCGCCCTGACCGGCGTGCCGGAGCACGCCGGCTCCGAGGCCGACGCTCCCCTGGCGCCGGGCATGCTGGCATCGCATTACGCCCCGCGGACGCCGGTGCGGCTCAATGCCGAACGGGTCGAGGCCAACGAGGCCCTGCTGGCATTCGGCCCCGGGATCGTGGCGGGATCCGACCGCGCCAAGGCCGTCATGAATCTGTCCGCGCGCGGCGACCTGAATGAAGCCGCCGCCAATCTTTTCGGTTATCTTCGCACGCTCGACAGCAGGGGTGCGCATACCATCGCCGTCATGCCGGTGCCGCATCATGGCCTCGGCGAGGCCATCAATGACCGGTTGCGCCGCGCCGCCATCGGGCGAACCTGACGTAACGAGAACAAAAAACGAGACCGGATCATGAATATCGTACAACCAGCCGCAGCACCGCTTTCGCCTGAATTGATCACGGCTTTCCGCAGGATCGTCGGCGATAAATATGCGGTGACCGACGCTGCCGACATCGCGCCCTACGTCACCGAAGAGCGTGATCTGTTTCACGGCCGCTCGCCGCTGGTGTTGCGTCCGGGCTCGACCGCGGACGTTTCCGCGATCTGCAAGCTCGCCACCGAACACCGGATCGCGTTGGTGCCGCAGGGCGGCAATACCGGGCTGGTCGGCGGCCAGACCCCGCATAATGGCGAGGTGGTGATTTCGATGCGGCGGATGGACAAGATCCGCGAGATCGACGCCGCGTCCAACACCATGACCTGCGATGCCGGCGTGGTGCTGCAGATCGCCCAGCAAAAAGCCGCCGAGGTCGACCGGCTGTTTCCGCTGTCGCTCGGCGCGGAAGGCAGCTGCACCATCGGTGGCAATCTCTCCACCAATGCCGGCGGCACCGCCGCACTGGCGTATGGCGTGGCCCGCGAGATGGCGATCGGGCTCGAAGTGGTGCTGGCCGATGGACGTATCCTGAACCTGCTGTCGAAGCTGAAAAAGGACAACACCGGGTACGATTTGCGCAACCTGTTCATCGGCGCCGAAGGCACGCTCGGCATCATCACCGCGGCGACGCTGAAACTGTTTCCAAAGCCGCGCGCGATCGAGACGGCCTATGTCGGCTTGAAGTCGCCGGCCGATGCGCTGAAACTGCTGGCGATCTCGCAGCGAGAAGCCGCCGGCGGTCTTACCAGCTTCGAATTGCTGGCTGACATCGCGGTCGATTTCAGCGTGCGGCACGGCATCGATATCCGCCATCCGCTCGAAGCGCGATATCCCTGGTACGTGCTGATGGAATTGTCGTCGTCGCGCGACGATGCCCGCGCTACGCTGGAAGCGATCCTGGCGCAGGGACTCGAGGACGGGATCGTCGACGACGCCGTGATCGCGGCGAATCTCAGCCAGCGTCAGGCATTCTGGAAGCTGCGCGACGAAATGTCGGCCGCCCAAAAACCCGAAGGCGGCTCGATCAAGCACGACATCTCGGTGCCGGTCGCAGCCGTTCCGGCTTTCATCGCCGAAGCCGACGCCGCCGTGGTCGAGCTGATTCCGGGCTCGCGGCCGGTGCCGTTCGGTCATCTGGGTGATGGCAACATCCATTACAATGTCAGCCAGCCGATCGGCGGCAATGCGGCGGATTTCCTGGCGCGCTGGCACGACGTCAACGCCGTGGTGTTCGCCATCGTGATGCGGATGGGCGGATCGATCTCGGCCGAGCACGGCATCGGCGTGCTCAAGCGCGACGAACTGCCCGACGTCAAGGACAAGGTCGCGATCGAGTTGATGCGCGGCATCAAGGCGATGCTCGATCCGCTTGGTATCATGAATCCCGGCAAGGTGCTGTGATCGTGACCTCGGCTGCGCTCACGATCGCGCCGATCGCGGATGCCGATGTCGCTGCGGTAGTTGCGCTGTGGCAAGCCTGCGGATTGACGCGACCGTGGAACGCGCCAGACGCCGATATCGCGTTCGCACGCAAGGGGCCGAATTCGGCCGTGCTGGTCGGGCGCGACGGAAACTCCATCGTTACCTCTGTCATGGTCGGACATGACGGCCATCGCGGCTGGGTCTATTACGTCGCGGTCGACCCCGATCATCGCCAAAAGAAATACGGTCGCGTCATCATGGATGCCGCGGAGGACTGGCTGCGTGCGCGCGGCATCGAAAAAATGCAGTTGATGGTGCGGTCCGACAACACCGGGGTGAAAGCCTTCTACGAACAGCTCGGCTATCTCGAGCAGGAACGTGTCGTCTATGCCAAATGGCTCGATGGCCGCGAGCCGACACCGTAACCGCACATCCGCAGGCACCGCATGACCATTTCCGATCGCATCCGCGTCAAGGACGTTCGCCTGCTCAGCGACAATCATTACATCCTGAAGACCACAACGTTCGACTACCGGCGCGCCAATGGCGAATGGCAGACCCAGCACCGCGAGACCTACGACCGCGGCAACGGCGCGACGCTGCTGCCGTATCATCTGGCGCAGCGCACCGTGATCCTGGTGCGCCAGTTCCGCTATCCGGCTTACGTCAACGGCTACGACGATCTCCTGATCGAGGCCGCCGCCGGATTGCTCGACAACGCCTCTCCGGAAGTGCGGATCCGCGCCGAGGCCGAGGAAGAGACCGGCTATCGCCTCGGCAAAATCGAAAAGGTGTTCGAAGCCTTCATGTCGCCCGGCGCGATCACCGAGAAACTGCATTTTTTTGTCGCCGAATACGAACCGTCGATGCGGATCGGCGACGGCGGCGGCCTTGCTTCCGAAGGCGAGGATATCGAGGTGCTGGAATTGCCGATCGATCAGGCGCTCGCCATGATCGGCGACGGCCGCATCCAGGACGCCAAGACCATCATGCTGCTGCAATATGCGGCGCTGCGGATTTTCGCGTAATCCGCCCCTAGGCATGGTTTTTTCCGGCGTGTAAGATGACCTCGCGTCGGATGATGCAGCCATGCATTGGATCCGACGGCGAAGACCGCGAGGTTTTGGACGATGAATCAAGGCAGTTGAGACCCGCTTACGGTTGGATCTGGCTGCGAGCCGACAGCTCGCCGCGGACCCGTATGCCGTGGCGTTCACAACGCTCCTGCCCTCCTTCATCGGATTTCGATCGTGAAAGACCTTACCCAAGGCTCCATCGTGGGCCATGTCGTGACCATGGCTGCCCCGATTTTCGTCGGCATCATCATGGCGCTGCTCTGCCAGTTGATCGATTTGTATTTCGTTGCCGGCCTGGGTGATGCTGCCGTCGCCGGTGTCGGCGCCGCCGGCAACGCAGGATTCCTCATCAACGCGTTCACGCAGGTGCTGAGTGTTGGCACGGTGGCGCTGGTCTCGCACGCGGTGGGACGCAAGGATCAGGCCGATGCCAGTCTGGTGTTCAACCAGTCGCTCGGCCTCTCCGTGCTGTGCGGAATTCTGGCGTTGATCGCCGGGTGCATGCTGGCGCGCAGCTACATCGGCTCGCTCGCCGCCGACGATGCTACCATCGAAGCCGGCACCACCTACCTGCTTTGGTTCATGCCGGCGCTCGCGTTGCAGTTTCCCCTGCTGGCGATATTTGCGGCCTTGCGTGGCACCGGCATCGTAGCGCCGACGATGGCGATCCAGGCGCTGACGATGATGATCAACATCATCCTGGCCCCGGTGCTGATTGCCGGTTGGGGCACCGGTCGCGCGTTGGGCGTCGCTGGCGCTGGTCTCGCGAGCTCGCTTGCGATGGCCTTGGGCGCGGTGATGCTTTGGATCTATTTTCACCGATCGAAAAACTATCTCACGCTTGATCCAGGGCAGTTGCGTCCGCGCATGGTGCAGTGGAGGCGTATCCTCGGCGTCGGCCTGCCGGCGGGTGGCGAATTCGCCATCCTGTTCATCTATATGGGCGCGATCTATTATGTGCTGCGGGATTTCGGCGCCGCGGCGCAGGCCGGCTTCGGCATCGGCTCGCGCGTGCTCGGCCTTATTCAGGTGCCGGCGATGGCGATCGCCTTCGCCGCCGGCCCGATCGTCGGTCAGAATTTCGGCGCCGGCCTCGGCACCCGCGTGAAGGAAACCTTCGCGAAGGTGTCGCAGCTGGGAGCAGCACTCATGCTCGCAGCGACGATCTTCACGCAATGGAAACCGGAATTGCTGCCGGAAGTGTTTACCGCCGATCGCGACACCGTCGCGGTTGGCGCGGAATTTCTCAAAATGGTCTCGTTGAACCTGGTGGCGCAGGGGCTGATTTTCCTGTGTTCGAGTATCTTTCAAGGCCTCGGCCATACCACGCCGCAACTGATCAGTTCGACGGCGCGGCTGCTCACCTATGCGATCCCGGTGTTGTGGCTGTCGGCGCGGCCGGGCTTCCGCATCGAGCACATCTGGTACCTGTCGATCGCGACCACGAACCTGCAGGCGCTGGTGAGCCTGTGGCTGCTGCGGCTTGAATTTCGCAAGCGGCTGGCGCCGATGGTGCGGTGAACCTCAAAACAACGACCCCTGCCCGTCATCGTCTGGAACCACCGGCGCCGGTTTACGTGGCGCGGCGCGTTTGGCCGGGGCCGGTTGTTCGGCCGCGATCTGCTCGGCGGTGATCGGCAGCACCAGTTGCGCGTCGTCATTGGCGACGCGGTTGACGCGCGTCGAAATCTCGTGCCAGGCGAACTCGCCTTCGTTGGTCGCCGTCAACAACGCCATCACGTCTTCCGCGTCATCGCCGCGGCAATCGAGCCAGCGCTCGAAATCACCGGGCCGGATGGCCACGGGGACGCGGTGATGCAGCACCGCGAGATCCGCGTTCGCCGCCGCCGTGACGATCGCGACGGTATCGAGCTCCTCGCCGTTCGGGCCCATCCAGGTTTCGGCCAAACCGGCAAAACTCATCGGCGCGCCGTCGCTGCGATGGATGAAATACGGCCGTTTGCGGTCCTCCGAGGTGCGCCATTCGTAATAGCCGTCCGCCGGGATCAGGCATCGTCGCCGCTTGATCGCGTTCTTGAAGGCCGGCTTTTCCCGCACGGTTTCCGACCGGGCATTGATCAGCAGCGTGAACTTGCGCGGGTCCTTGACCCAGGACGGCAGCAGCCCCCAGCGCATCAGGCGGAAATGGCGCGACCCATTTTCAATGATTATCACAGGTATCGGTTGAGTTGGTGCAATATTAAACCGAGGCGGGAAATTCGGCAGTTCCGAATAACCAAAAATTTGCCGTAAGGCCGCCGGCGGTGAAGTAATGACGAAGCGTCCGCACATTGTGGTATCCAAATAAGCACCCGTTCAGCACCTTTTAACTCCAAACGTTAAGAGTGGAATAGATGAGCTCATTGGCTGCCCCAGCGCGATCCGAACGCCAACTATCGAACCCGCCGGGTCCCCCAAACGAGGCGCGGGCCGCGGCCTTGCGCGCCGCCAACATCAACCCGCGCACCGGGCTTGCGACCGACTATCTGAACCATTTCAACGAAGCCATCATGCTGCTTGAGATGATTCCGGATATGCCGGAATGCGCGGAAGATTTTCTTGAATGGCAGCCGCTGTCCTATTGCGAGCATTTCACGGCATCGAATTTCAAGGGCCGCGATCTCGCGATCGAGGCCTATGATTCGGCCGCCGCCGGCATTCGCGCCGGGTTCGACAATATCACCAGCGCGATGACCTCGATCCTGACCGCGGTCGGTACCGCGATGCGCGAAGCCAAGCAGGACAAGACCCGCGCCACGCTGGCGGAGCAGGCCACCGGCTGGGTCAAGCCGCTGGTCGCACAGGCCGGCGGCATCATCAACGGCGACACCAACGCCGACGTCGAAACCATCATGCAGAGCCACTGACGGCTCTCCCCCCTTTCCGGATCACGCCTTGGTCGCCTCCGCCTCCCCGTCGCATCCCCAACTCGCCGTCAGCGCCGTGATTTTTCGCGACGGCAAGATCCTGCTGGTGCGGCGGGCGCGCTCGCCGGGCCAAGGCTTTTATTCGCTGCCCGGCGGCCGGGTCGAATTCGGGGAATCGCTGCACACCGCTCTGCATCGCGAAGTCGACGAGGAAACTGTGCTTCACATCGAGATCGTCGGGCTCGCCGGATGGCGCGAGGTGCTGCCGGGAGCCGGCGGTGGCGGGCATTATCTGATTATGTCGTTCGCGGCGCGCTGGACCGGCAAGGAGCCGGTGCTCAACGACGAGCACGACGATTTCAAATGGCTGGCGCCGGATGCGCTGGGCGACCTCAAGGTAACCGACGGCCTGCAGGACGTCATCGACGCGGCGGCGCGGCTGATCCGGTCCTGATTCGCCAGTTTCGATGGGTTTTGCCCGCGCGAACCGGCGCTTACTTCGCTCCAACCTTCGCGACCATCCGCGCCTTGCTTCCGGTGGATCGAAAAGGCATACAGCCCACGCGCCCGCCCCACGGCATCTGGGGTTCCGGACCCATTCATGTCGAAACGTTTTCTGGCCGCCCTCCTGCTGATCTCGGTATGCACGCTTGGCCCGGCGCGGGCCCAGGATGCGCCTGCGCCATTCGACGGCGACCTGCAGCGGCTGGCCGAGATCCTTGGCTCGCTGCATTATCTGCGGGGCATTTGCGGCACCAATGAAGGCGCGAAATGGCGCAACCAGATGCAGGCGCTGATCGACGCCGAAACCCCGTCAGGCGAGCGCCGCACCCGCCTGATCGCCGGCTTCAACCGCGGCTATAACGGTTTCCAGCAGACCTACCGGACCTGTACCCCGGCAGCATCCGTCGCGATCCGCCGCTATATCGAGGAAGGCGCCAAGATCTCGCGCGACCTGACCGCGCGGTATGCGAACTGAGGCGCGGGCGGCCATCGGATTTGATTTTCAAACAGCCGAGATCGTCATACCCGCCACCGGGTCTCGCCTTCGGCGAGCCCGATGACAGGCTCCAGCGGGTATCCAGTACGCCGCGAGCTATCGATCTAATCACAGGCGCCTCGGAATACTGGGTCCCCGCCTTCGCGGGGACGACGGCTGGATGTCAGTCCGCGTTCTCGCGACAACATGCGCCCGAGCTTTGCAAATTCATCCGCCCCTAAAACAAAGGGCGCAGTGCGATCCCCAGAGGGACGCAGGGAAGACCGGGTGCACGCTGCACCCGCGATCTCGTGTGCAAAAGCAGAAAAGAAAACGCACACGAGCATACAGGTTCAGCGGAGGCAGTCCGGCCTTCCCTGCGCAATGGTTTTACGGTTTCC
>JBDTKZ010000001.1:0-34068 GCA_039935075.1 Bradyrhizobium sp. | reverse complement strand
CTTAGGCACTTCTTCCCTGAAGTGTGGGACGGCGTAGGATACGATTTCTCATTCGCTCAGCATGCCGACGATTTGGCGGCCTTCATTCACAACCTCAGCCTTGGTCCCGTTCACTTATTAGGTGTTTCTCGCGGCGGCGCGGTAGCTATCGAGGTGGCGAAAAAGTACCCGAACGCGATCCGAACGCTCATTCTGGCGGATGCAGGTGTAAGGCTAGAACTCCCTGAAACAGAAGAGAATTTGAAGGCGATCGCCTTCAGGCAAAGCCTATTTGATGATTTGCGGAAAGACGTAGCGAACGGCGACGTCGAAGGCGGCACGGCGCGGTTCATGTTTCGCCTGATTGGCCCCGGTTGGTGGGAGAGCTTGTCAGCGGAACGGCAGAAGGAATTCCTGCAGAATATCTGGACCGCAATTGTTGATTGTCCAGTACCGCTCACCAAAGATGAGGAGCTGCGTCAATTCAATTTCCCCGTGCTAATGTTGAATGGTGAGAAATCGCCACCTCTGTACCGAGCCCTGATTTCAGAAATGCGAAAGCGGGGCAACTTCGGACCGCCGGTCATCATTCAGCGCGCGGGTCACGGAATGAACATTGAGAACCCAAAAGACTTCAACGAGGCTGTCTTGAAGTTTACATCGCAGCACTGAAAACAGTGTGGCCTGCATTGGGAGGCCCTCGACGAAGATATCTCCATCGCAGGCCTGTTGGCTGGACGTGGCGATGTAACGAAATCGACGGAATACGCGGCGTAGCGTTCGTAGGGCGGATTAGCGGAGCGTAATCCGCCGTTAACTGTTCTGCCAACGCGGCGGATTACGCTCCGCTAATCCGCCCTACGGTCCTGCCAGAAAACGTATGCCAAGAAAACCCAACGGCTTCGCCCTCCTCCTTCGCCGCTGGCGGCAGCGCGCGCGGTGGGCGCGACGGAAGCTTGCCAAAACACCGCTGATCGTTCGGATCGCAGGCGTCATCGCGATCCTGCTTGCAACGTTCACGCTGACGAACCTGATTTATCACGTGATCCGCAAGCCAACCGAGTTGTTCTTCTTCGTCGGCCATCGGCTCGACAAGGAGCCGCCAGAGACGTGGCGGCAATACGGTGCGCTGTTTCGGACCTATTCGACCCATTCGATCACGCCCGAGCTGTTGGCCGCGCTGGCGCAGGTCGAGAGTTCGGGCAATCCGGTGGATCGCACCTATTGGCGCTGGCGATGGAGTTTTAATCCGTTCGCGATTTACCAGCCCGCCTCCAGCGCCGTCGGCCTGTTTCAGATGACCGATCCGGCCTACGCCGAGATCGCGCGGTTCTGCATCCGGGCGAACGCGGTCACCGATACCGGCTGCGGCTTCGGCCCCTATATCCGCGCCTTCCCGAGCCATTCGACCGAACTGGCATCGGTGTATCTGGATCGCAATTTGGCCTATGTCCTCAGCCTCGCGGGAGACCCGAAGCCAAGCCCGCAGCAGACGCAGGATCTGGCCGCCTTCATCCATCTCTGCGGTGCGGGCCCGGCCACCGCTTACGCACGCCGCCACTTTCAGATGCTGGCAGGCGAGCGCTGCGGCGATCATCTCGTGGCGGCCTATGTCGCCAGGGTCGACGCGATGAAGCGGCAGTTCCAACGGCTCGCCGCCGATGGCGGCAATTAGCCGTAGGGCGGATTAGCGGAGCGTAATCCGCCGTTACGCCGTTCAGTCAAGATGGCGGATTACGCTCCGCTAATCCGCCCTACACCTCTGCGCCTCGCAGCCGATGGCGAATGAATCGTTTGGCCGCAACACGAAATCGTTCCGTCCATCGTGCTGAAAAGAATGCCGATACCAGCTCTAAATTTCCCGATGGAACAGGAGCAAATCGGCATCCGGCGCATTGGTCTGATGGACACGGATAGCCGTGGAGAAACCGCGAAAAGGAGACCGACATGAGCGTCAAGGGTGAAGTCAAGGAAGGTGCAGGGTTCGTCAAGGAAGAGATGAACGAGCACGGCAAGACGCCCGAAAGCCAGCGCAAGGCGCAGGAAGGCCGTGATCTGCGCAACGAAGGCAGGGTCGAAGACGGCAAGGATCCCAAGACCACCAAGCCCGGCACCGGCCACCCCGAAAAGTAAGCCGATATCCCGCCCCCGCCCAAAGCGGGGGTGGATTTCTTTGTCTCGGCCCTTACTGCGGATTATTTGAGCGCACGAGACATCTGTCTCATCGCCCGATTTTCGAGATACACACCCCCGTTCGGCGCCGAGTTGCCGATGAATTCAGCGACAAAAGCGCGCCCGATATCGTCCTGCTCGATGGTGCCAAACGATCCCGGAATCAAACGCCCCAACCAGGCCACATAGCCCGACGTGTGAGCATTGCCCGCGATAATTCCCGGACGAAAAATCGCGAGGCGCTGAAAGCCTGTCGCTTGAACCGTCTCTTCTTTCAACCCCATGATTCGCGCATAACGAATCCTGCTTTTCGCGGTGCTTCCCGCGGCCGAGAGCAGAGCAAACCGGGTGATGCCCCCGGCCTGACAACCGCGGGCAAAACCACCGACCACGCCAATTTCGAGGGCCTTTAATTCCTCCTCGCTCCAGTTCAGGCTGCCTTTGCCGATGCCAACACAGGACGCGCCATATACAGCATCGCCTTGCGCCACCATGCCCTGCGCAAGCCTGGTCACTTCTGCAGGAAACTGGGCCGACGCCGTATCCAGCATCACCTGCCGCACACGGGGATCGGCGGTCAGGGAAATCGCCCTGCGATTGACCATTACGACTTCAGCGCAGGACGGCTCCGCCGCCAGCGCGCGCACCACCGCGGCGCCCACCTGCCCCGTACCACCGATGATCAAGACACGAAATGCCATGTTAGGTCTTTCCCCGAAAGTAGCCGGTAGGGCGGATTAGCCGAAGACGTAATCCGCCCTACGGCCTCTACCGCCTCAACAAGATTTTACAATGTCGGGGACGTGCAGACGGCGCGTCGGACCCTATCTACCATGAAAGAGGACGTCGTCCCCTATCCACGATGAGAGGATAAATCATGATGACGACCAGACTGGCGATTGCGGCGCTGGTGGCTGCGGGCTTGGCCGCTGCGCCCTTTGCCGCGCAAGCCAGGAAGCACAGGCATACCAGGCACACCATCTCGACGACGCAATCCGGCAGCTATGGGACGTCAGCAATGGGGGTGTCAGGCACCTCGACAACGCGCTCCGGAATTTACGGGACATCCGGAACCACCGTTGGCACTGTCACCGCTCCATCCGTGGGATCGTATAATTGGCCTTCGGTCGGCGTGACAAACGCCGTCCCCACCTGGAGCAATACCAATCCTTCCATTCACAAATAAAGCGAAATGCCAACACGGGGCGCTCTCAGCCAGTCGTCCCTGCGAACGCAGGGACGACTCGTTGAGAAGACCCGAGTCGTCCGCAGTCACGTATTTTCAAAAGTCGCCGATTGCGCCTTCGCGGCAATCGCCTCGCATGTTGCTTCGCTTCGCGCGCAAATCAATTTTGCTTGCGCCACATGCGACAAAGTAACCCGACGGGCAAATCACTGACATCGTGTCCAGCCCTCCGCACAAAAATATTCCTGTTTTCTTTTGACCCAAATCACCGGCCTATTCTCCGCCGTCCCACGCCCTCTGAGAGGGGCGTATCGCGATCGTCACGGACGTTGGGTGTGGGATGCGGTGGCCGCAACGGTGTCAGGCGCGAAGCGCCGGGCGAAACGCTTGTTGCGGACGGTGAAGTCGTGTGGTCCTGACGCCCCGACGCTGGCGTCAAGTCTTTTGAGAAGCAAGCTTCTCAGAGGCGACGGTGACAATAAAGCCCGGTCACCGGGGAGAGCCCGAAGTAAGCCGTAAAACCATTGCGCGGGGAAAGCCGGGTGTCCCGGTGAACCTGTGGTCGACTACCGTGTGCTTACTACCCTTTGCACACGGGGCTATGGGTGCAGCGGGCACCCGGCTTTCCCTGCGCCCTCTCTTTTTGGGGCGAAACGATTGGCACAGCTCGGGCGCATCGCGTCGCGAGAATGCGGATGGCTATCTGAAATATGTAGGGCGGATTAGCGCAGCGTAATCCGCCGTTAGCCATTCAGACAAGATGGCGGATTACGCGGAGTTTATCATCGGGCGCGCATTCGCGCGACCCGGTGACTAATCCGCCCTACGCACTGCGGGCTCTTTCCGATTGATATCTTCCAGGAGTAGGCTCGCGTCTCAGACTGCTGACTCGGCCTTCAACCCAGAGGGATCACCATGAACGGAAATCGAACTTACGGGATTCGGGTCGAAGGCGCGAAATACGGCGTAGGCTTCGGCTCGGCACTCGCGATTGCGATCTCCTATACCAACAACCACTCGATCCTGTGGGCGATCATTCACGGCATTTTTGGCTGGCTCTACGTGATCTATGTCGCGCTGTTTGGATGATCCGGCCCACCGCATGAGCGTGATTTCGATTCAGTCGCAGGTAGCTTACGGCCATGTCGGCAACAGCGCGGCCATGTTTCCGATGCAGATGCACGGCATCGACGTCATCGCCGTGCCGACCACTTTGCTCAGCAACCGGCCGGGTTACCCGACCCTTCGCGGCCAGGTGCTCGATGCGCAGCTGGTCGCCGATCTCCTGCTCGGGGTCGAGGAACGCGGCGCGGTCGATACCTGCCGGATGATCCTGTCGGGCTATCTCGGCTCGGCCGAGATCGCCGTCGTGGTCGCCGACTTCGTCGCGCGCGCCAGGGCACGCAATCCGAAGCTGATGTATTGCTGCGATCCCGTGCTCGGCGATCGCGACCGCGGCCTGTTCGTCCACGCCGATATCCCGCCGCTGGTGCGGGACCGGTTGTGTCCGCTGGCCGATATCATCACCCCCAATCATTTTGAGTTCGAATGGCTGTGCAGGAGCCAAGCCACGACGATCGATCAGGTGATCGCGCAGGCGCAAAGCCTGCTGGCGCGCGGCCCATCGACCATCGTCGTCACGTCAGCCGAACTTGCAGATACCCCGGACGACGAGATCGAGACGCTGGCCATCGAACGCTCCCGCGCCTGGCGCGTGCGCACGCCAAAGCTACCCATCAGTCCGTCCGGCACCGGTGACCTGTTTGCGGCGCTGCTGGTGTCCGCGCGTATCAGCGGGTCAGATACACCGGACGCGCTGGGACACGCCGCGTCCGCGATCTTCGCCGTGCTGGAGCGCACCGCGATCAGCGGCACCGAGGAAATGCGCATCGTCGAGAGCGCCGAACAGCTGGTTCACCCGAAGCGGTTGTTCGACGCCGTCGTTATCAAGGAGTAGCCCGGATGAGCGGAGCGATATCCGGGATGGTGCTGGTGTGGTCCCGGATGTCGCTTCGCTCATCCGGGCTACGCCGCCGCCCTCATCACCCCTGCGGCCGACTTTGATCATACAACACGCGCACGCGGATCGTGCCGGGCACGGCCTTCAAATCCGCCAGCAATTCTTCGCCCTCGCCGCCGACCACGTCGGTTTCGAGCACGACGTAGCCGACTTCCGGATCGGTCTGCAGGTATTGCGCCAGGATGTTGATGCCGTGGCGGGCGACCGCGTCGTTGACCTGGCGCATCACGCCGGGGACGTTGCGGTGGACGTGGATGAAACGGGTGCCGGTCGGCCGCGCCGGCAATTGCACCTGCGGGAAATTGACCGCGCCGAAGGTCGAGCCGACATCGGAGTAGTCGATCAGCTTGCGCGCGACCTCGCCGCCGATGCGGTCCTGGGCTTCTTCCGTCGAGCCGCCGACATGCGGGGTCAGGATCACGTTGGACAGGCCCTGCAGCGGCGAAACAAAACGGTCCGCGTTCGACGCCGGCTCGACCGGAAACACATCGACCGCCGCACCCGCCAGCCGGCCCTCGCGCAAGGCGCTCGCCAGCGCATCGAGATCGACCACGGTGCCGCGCGAGTTGTTGATCAGATAGGCTTCCGGCTTCATCAGCCGCAATTGCGCCTCGCCGATCATGTTGGCGGTGGCCGGCGTCTCCGGCACATGCAGCGAGACCACGTCACTGGCCGCCAGCAGATCGTCCAGCGTCTCGACCGGCTCGGTGTTGCCGTGACGCAGCCGGTCGGTCTGGTCGAAATAAATCACGCGCATGCCCATGGCTTCCGCCAGGTTCGACAGTTGCGAGCCGATATTGCCGTAGCCGACGATGCCGAGCGTCTTGCCGCGTGCCTCGCGGCTCCCCTCGGCGGATTTGTCCCAGCCGCCGGCATGGGCGGAAACCGAGCGCGGAAACACCCGGCGGAACAGCATCACCACTTCGGCGATGGTCAGCTCGGCGACGCTGCGGGTGTTGGAATAAGGCGCGTTGAACACGGGAATCCCGAGTTTTCGTGCCGCGTCGAGATCGACCTGGTTGGTGCCGACCGAAAAGCAGCCGACCACCAGCAGCCGGTCGGCCGCCTCCATGATCTCAGCGGTCAATTGGGTCCGCGAGCGGATCCCGAGCATATGGATGCCCGACAGCGCCTGCTTCAATTCCGCAGGCCCCAGCGCCTTGGGCAGGCGCTGCAGCTCGGTATAGCCGTTGGCCTCGAACATCCGCACGGCCGAATCGTTGACGCCCTCCAGCAGCAGGACGCGGATCTTTTGTTTGGGCAGCGACAATGTCATCGGGATTCCACTCTTGCGTCTCTTGCGTCATTCCGGGGCGCGCGCTTGCGCGAACCCGGAATCGCCCCTGTTGTACTGTTCAAAACCAAACGTTGCCACAGGGTTCCCCACCCCCGCCACAACTGGCCGCAACCTCTCCATCCCATCGCCTTGCTTTGGTCAAACCTGACAGGCGAGTGGGGACGCGTGCCGAGGATTAACGTTGGGTAAATTTTCGCCGCCGCCCTGATGCGGGTGACATTGGAGTGAGGGACCGCCAATGCAATCCACGCAAACATCAAGAGAAGCCGATCCGCACGACATTTTCGTGATCGAGCCGGACGTGGTTCTGGCCGCGCGCGCCGATCACGCCGACCCGATCAGCTCGCTGCTGACGCCGCCGGTCCATCCCGCGCCCGAACGATCGGCACCGCTGCCGCCGGTCGATACGACGCTTCAGGCGCCGGCCAACGACGATATCCAGATCCCCCGCGACATCCATGTCTCGGGCCAGCGGCCTCCCCGGGGCCGATGGGCGGCCCGCGCCACCATCGGCTTCGTGTTCGCGCTGTGCAGCGCCGCCGCGGCCGAGGGCTGGGATCATTACGGCGATACGGCCAGGGATACGGTCAAGGCTGTCGTCGCGAACTGGACACCGTTCGCGCTGACATCGCAGCCGGCGCAAGCCGCCAGCGCCGCCGCGCAACCGGGCGCACCCGCGGCGGCGGATCAGGCCGCCGCGCCACCAGCGCCCGCGGCACAGCCCGCGCAAGACGCCGCGTCCGCAGCTCTTGCATCGACGGGCCCCGCACCGACCGCCGCCGCACCGGACCAGGCGCAGTCGATGGCGCAGGACGTCGCGGCGATGGGACAACAGATCGCGTCGCTCAAGGCCAGCATCGAGCAGCTCAAGGCCAGCCAGGACCAGATGGCGCAACAGATGTCGCGCGACGTCGCCAAGACTCCGGTGGCCCGGACATCGCAAGCCAGACCTTCAGAAATCAGGCCTGCCGAGCCGAGCCTGCGCGCCAAGGTCACCGCGGCCCTATCGCCGCGACCTCTCGCCCCGCCGCCACGCAAGCCGCGGCCGCTGTATCCGCCCGCGCAAACCTCCGCAGCCCTGCCACCGGCGATATCAGCGCCGGCGATGCAACCAGCCCCATCGCAGTATGAGCCGCGCGCGCAAGCGGTCGATCAGTCCGACGACGTCGTGATGCGCCCGCCGATGCCGGTGAGGTAGGGCCATCGCCGTGCGCATCAGCGCAGGTCAATCACGCCGCCAACAGACTTTCAAACTCGGCAGCCTGATAGGATTTTCCGTCCGCATCGGTGATGACGACCTGCCATCCCTCACTCGCCCAGATCCGCGCTTTCGCAACCATGATCAGCGGGCTTTCCCGTTCGACGCTCACTGTCGAGCCTTCGCGTTCTGCGACCTTCCTGTAAGCCAATTGTCGTCCCTCTGCGTACGCCATCCACTGGCGGCGTTGTCGCAACGGGCTCGGGCCGCAGTGTGCCCGGAGCATGACCATTTGGTGCCGCCATTCAGGCGCAACGCCGGCGCTCGCTTTTCACATCTCCCCCAGTTCCGGCGGCTCGAACCAGTTGGTCAGCGACAGCCCGCCATCGACCACGATCGCCGCCCCCGTGACATAGGCCGACAGCCGGTTCGACAGCACCGCCAGCGCCATCGGAGCGAGGTCTTCGCCGCGGCCGATGCGGCCGAGCGGGATGTGTTTGGCGAGCGACGGATCGGCGACAAAGCCGCCGGCGGCAATGGCGCCGGGCACCAGCGCGTTGACCCGGATGCCGAAGCGGCCATAAGTCTTTGCCAGTTCCCGCACCAGCATCGCCATGCCCGCTTTCGCCGTCGAGTAATGCGGCAGGTTGCGCGGCGTGCCCGCGTGCAGCGAGGTCAGCAGCAGGAACGAACCCGGCGACTTGGCCGCGATCAGCCCGCGCGCCAGTTCGCGCGACAGGTGAAAGCCGGCGTCGAGATTGACCGCATGCATCTGCCGCCAGGTCTCCTGGCTCACCGCCAATGCGTGATCGGCCTCGCGCCGCGGCGGCGACGCGCTGTGCACGAAATGCGTCACCTGCCCGACCGCGTTGCGCGCCTCAGCCAGCAACGCATCGCAGGCGTCGCGCTGACCGAGATCGCCGACCCAGGGCACCGCAAGGTCCGGCCGCGGCGACGCTGCGACCGCGGCCTTGACGGTATCCTCGCGCAGATCGGCGAACACCGTGCGCACGCCCTCGCCGACCAGCGCCTGCGCAATCGCGCGTCCAATGCCATTGCCTGCGCCGGTGACCAGCGCCGCCTCGCGCGCGGGATCGAAGGGAGTGTCGAACAGGCTCATGGCGGGTCTCCGAATGATGTGTGGGGCGAACGGAACAACGTCTTACGCCAAATCTCTACTGACTGACCTCATCGCCCAGCACCGGCGGAGCCGCCGCATTTACCAGCCAGCATCCGGCCGACGCCATCACGAGGCCGACGATGACATGCAGGCCCGGCTGCTCGCCCAGCATGACCCAAGCCAGCAGCGCGACGGTGACAGGGACGAGATAAAAATTGGCGCTGGCGCGGGCGACCGATCCGCGCACCAGCATCACGGAGTACAGCACCATACCGCCGAGCGACACCATCAGCGTGTTCCAGACCACCGCGACGATGGTGGCATCGGTCAATTCCAGATGCGGCGTTTCGAGAAAGGCCACGCCGAGCGACGAGACGATCGCCGCCGCGATGAACTGGACGGTGGCGCCCTCCAGCAACGGCACATCGCGGCAGAAGCGGCCGAAATACAGCGTGCCGGCGACAAGGCCGATCACGCCGACGAAGGCCAGGATCAGGCCCTGCAGCCGCGCCGCGCTTTCCAGTGCCGCTTCGCCGACCACGAGGCCGACGCCCATCAAGCCCAGCATCAGACCGAGCCATTGCGCCCCGCGCAGCCGCTCGCTGAGCAGCAGCACGCCGAACGCAGCCGTCAGCAGCGGCGTCAGCGATTGCACCAGCGCGATCTGCGCGGCCGGCGTCGTCACCAGCGCGATATGCGGCGCCATCAGGCCGACACCATTGAGCAGGGCACCGGCCACCGCGCAATGAAACCAGCGCCCATTCCCGAGCGTCCGCCACGACCGGCGCAACACCAGCATTGCCACCGTCAGCACCACGGCGCAGCCGACCAGCCGGATCGCCACGAACAACAGCGGCGACAGATGCCGCAAGCCGACCTTGGCGGTGACGAAGGAGGAACTCCACAGCAGCACGAACAGGAACGGGACGATCCGGATCATCCCTCCCGTGGAGGATTCCTGCTGAGGGCGGGCCGTATCAAGCGTTTCCTGTGCCATGCTTGAGATCCGGTCTAGCATAGGATTCTCTATGGCGCGCCGCCCTATCCCGCGCGTTTTTGCCCGGCTCCTATGTCGGGATCGGACTTCCTGAAACGTCCTTGGTCTATCCGCCAAGCAATCATGATGAGGAAAACATGCTTTACGCCATTCTGGCCCATCACAGGGAAGACGAAGTCACTTCCTGGAGCGCGGACCAAGACGCCGCGCTGATGCTGGAGCTCAACAAGATCCACGACCGGCTGACCGCGGAAAAACGCCTTGGACCCGCGGCGCGGCTCGGCGCCACCAAGGACGCCTGCGTGTTGCGTGGTCCGGGCGCCGGCAGCGTGACCGATGGCCCGTTCACCGAATCCAAGGAGCAGTTGCTCGGTTTCTACGTCGTCGATTGCGCCGATCGCGATGCCGCGATCGCGGCCGCGCGCGACTTGCGCCGGGTCAACCCCAGCGCAATTTATGAGATTCGTCCGGTGCGGCTCTACCGTCCCGGCGTGGCCTTTCCGCTGACAGAGGTGAGTAACCCGTACCCTTCCTGATGACCGTGCTTACGAAGCCCCCTGCTTACGAAACCTTGGCCAACAGCGGAAACTCCACCATCGCCTCGCCGGTCGCGACTTTCTCGTCGTTCTGGTTCTTCACGAGCACATCGATCAGCACCCAGCGCGACTTCTGCGTGGTCTGCTTGGTCTTGATGATGCCGACGGGTTGAATGGTATCGCCCGGCTTCACCGGTTTGACCCATCGCGTTTCCAGGCGGCGATGGATCGCGCCGGCGGGATAGGCCCAGTCGGTCAGCATACGCGTGATGAGACCGAAATTGTTCATGCCATGCATGATGATACCGCCGAAATTGGTCTTGCCGAAATTGTTCTTCATGTAGTCGTCGTCGAGATGCAGCGGGTTGTAGTCGAGCGATCCGTCGCAAAACAGACGGATCGATTCCCGCGAGACAGCGAATTTCGGCCCGTCGATGGTATCGCCGGCGAAGAGATTTTCGAAGCTCGTGGTCATGTTGATCTCCCTGAAATGCCGTTACATTGGCCGGATGGTTTGGCCGCGGCCGGAGCAGATGACCTCGCCGTTTTGATTGGAAAACACGTTGTCGTGCACGACAAACAGCCGCTCGCGCTTGATGAACTTGTCGAGCGCGCGGGCCTGCAGCGTGACGGTATCGCCGGGGCGTGCCGGGATGTTGTAGCTCCAGGACTGTCCGGCGTTGACGGTGCCGGGCGTGCGCATCCAGTCGTCGGCCGGCGTGCACGAGAACATCAAAAGGATATGAATCGACGGCGGCGCGATCAGGCCGCCATAGGGCGTCTTCCTGGCGTAGTCCTCGTCGAAATACAGCGGATGATCTTCGCCGACCGAGCGGCAATAGAGCTGGATCGCTTCCCTGGTCAGTTTGTAGGGCAGCGTCTTGCGCGGCTCTCCCGGGACGATGTCATCCCACACCTTGCGCAGATTGGCGTCCTTCCAGAAATCCGTCTCAAAGGATGACGCTTGCGACATGGGCTCCCTTTCGCTGGTGTTCGCCTGGCGAACTATATCGTCGACAGTTCGACCACGTCGAGGCCCACGGCCGCGCCGGGTCGATGGCGCGCCTCAGCTGCGCAGGCCCGGCGCTTCCTGGCCGGTGCGTTCGACATATTCGGTGTAGCCGCCACCGTATTGGTGAATGCCGTCGGGCGTCAGTTCGAGCAACCGATTGGACAAAGCGGCCAGGAAGTGACGGTCATGGGACACGAACAGCATGGTGCCCTCATATTCCGACAGCGCCGTGATCAGCATCTCCTTGGTCGCGATATCCAGATGGTTGGTCGGCTCGTCCAGCACCAGAAAATTCGGCGGATCGAACAGCATCTTTGCCATCACGAAACGCGCCTTCTCGCCACCTGACAGCACCCGGCATCTCTTTTCGACATCGTCGCCGGAGAATCCGAAGCAGCCGGCCAGCGCGCGCAGCGAGCCCTGCCCCGCCTGCGGAAATGAATCCTCCAGCGACTCGAACACGGTCTGTTCGCCGTCGAGCAGATCCATCGCGTGCTGTGCGAAGTAACCCATCTTGACGCTGCCGCCGACCGCCACCGAGCCCTCGTCCGGCTCGGTCGAACCCGCCACCAGTTTCAGCAAGGTCGACTTGCCGGCCCCGTTGACGCCCATCACGCACCAGCGCTCGCGGCGCCGGACCTGGAAATTAAGCCCCTCATAGATGCTGCGCGAGCCATAGCCCTTATGCACGTTCTTCAGGCTGACGACATCCTCGCCCGAGCGCGGCGCCGGCAGGAATTCGAACGCCACGGTCTGGCGACGCCTCGGCGGCTCGACGCGTTCGATCTTCTCCAGTTTCTTGACCCGGCTCTGCACCTGCGCCGCGTGCGAGGCGCGCGCCTTGAAGCGCTCGATGAACTTGATTTCCTTGGCCAGCATCGCCTGCTGCCGTTCGAACTGGGCCTGCTGCTGCTTCTCATTCATCGCGCGCTGCGCTTCGTAGAATTCGTAATTGCCGGAAAACGTCGTCAGCGTGCCACCGTCGATCTCGACGATCTTGTTGACGATCCGATTCATGAATTCGCGGTCATGCGACGTCATCAGCAGCGCGCCGTCATAGCCCTTGAGGAATTGCTCCAGCCAGATCAGGCTCTCCAGATCGAGATGGTTGCTCGGTTCGTCCAACAGCATGACATCGGGGCGCATCAGAAGAATGCGCGCCAGCGCCACCCGCATCTTCCAGCCGCCCGACAGCGCGCCGACGTCGCCATCCATCATCTCCTGGCTAAAGCCCAACCCCGACAACGCCTCGCGCGCGCGGCCATCCAGCGCGTAGCCATCGAGTTCCTCGAAGCGGCCCTGGACCTCGCCATAGCGGGCGATGATTTCGTCCATGTTATCCGCCTGATCCGGATCGGCCATGGCGGTCTCAAGCTCTTTCAGCTCACTGGCGACGACGCTGACCGGGCCGGCTCCATCCATCACTTCGGACACGGCACTCCGGCCCGACATCTCGCCGACGTCCTGACTGAAATAGCCGATCGAAATGCCGCGATCCGTCGACACCTGGCCCTCGTCGGGCAGTTCCTGTCCGGCGATCATACGGAACAGCGTGGTTTTGCCGGCGCCATTGGGGCCGACGAGGCCTATTTTCTCGCCTTTCAGGAGCGCCACGGAGGCTTCGATGAAGAGAATCTGGTGACCGACTTGCTTGCTGACATTATCGAGACGGATCATGGAAACCTGGATTTGAGAAAGGATTGTTGAGGCGGTCTCTAGGCCATGTGGCGCGTGCACGGAAGCCCAAAAAGGCGCTGGATTGGCTATTAAGACCCGCGATTACGCGCCAGATGACCGCCCGGTGACACTCAGGAACTGAACCGAGCGCGGTAATCCTGCGGGGTAGCCGAGAGCACGCGCAGAAAGCTCCGGCGCATGGTCTCTTCCGATCCGAAACCGCAGCGCTGCGAGATGCGTTTCACCGGCAGCCGCGACTCCGACAACAATCGCCGCGCCGCCTCCACCCGCAGCCGCTCGACCGCGCGGGCCGGCGTCAGTCCGGTCGCCTCAGCATAATGCCGGCTGAAACTGCGCTCGCTCATGCCGGCCTGATCGGCGAGCCTCGACAGTGAAATGTCGTCGGCCAGATGCCGGTTGATCCAGTCGTGCAGCACGCCGAATTCATCCTCGGCCGATTGCAGCGACAGCGCCGCGCTGAACTGCGCCTGCCCGCCCGGCCGCTTGAGAAAGACCACGAGATAGCGCGCCACTGCCAGCGCCACGGTGCGACCGAGATCCTGTTCGACCAGCGCCAGCGCCAGATCGATGCCGGCGGTCACGCCGGCCGAGGTCCAAACCGAACCATCGCGCACGAAGATCGGATCGGGCTCGACCCGCACAGCTGGATAGCGCCGGGCAAGCTCCTTGCAGACCGACCAATGCGTCGCCACCCGGCGCCCGTCCAAAACGCCGGATGCCGCCAACAGGTACGCACCGGTGCAAACCGACGCAACCCGGCGCGCTTTAGTCGCGTGTTGGCGCACCCAATCGACCAGCGCGGGATCGGCGGCCGCGGCTTCGACACCCGGCCCTCCCGCCACCAGTAGCGTATCCACGACGGAGCTGGCATGCGGCAGCGGATCTGCAGCGAGCGTAAGCCCCGCCGAAGCCGTCACGGCCTGACCGCCTTTGGCGATCACGTGGAGAGCATACGGCGCCGCACCTCCCGCTTGCGTGATCTGATCGTTGGCGGTTGCGAACACCTGAAGCGGCCCGGTCACGTCAAGCAATTGCACCGACGGGTAAGCCAGCACTTCAATGAGACGCGCCGCCGGAGCGGCACGAACGAGGTTTGGCGGAGAACGAGGGGGCTTTGGCATTTGCGCCAGACCCTGCGCGCCTAGATTCGATCTGTCCAGCCCTAACCCCCAAGGAGATTCCCATGATCCCTCATGACACCCATTTGCAAATCGGCTCCCTGCTGTTCGAGGGCGTCGACCAGATCGACCTGACCGGCCCGTTCGAGGTGCTGTCGCGTATCCCGAATTCGACCTACCGCATCTACGGCAAGACCGCCGAGCCGGTGCGCGACCTCAAGGGGTTGCGACTGACGCCGGATGCGGCGTTGTCGGACGCACCGCAGCTCGACGTGCTGCATGTGCCCGGCGGTTTCGGCCAGGAGGCGCTGATGGAGGATCAGGAGGTGCTCGGCTGGATTGCGCAACAGGCGGCCGGCGCCCGCAGCATCTTCTCGGTCTGCACCGGTGCCCTCATTTGCGGCGCGGCCGGGCTTTTGAGGGGCCGCCGCGCCACGACGCATTGGGCGTCGTTTCATCTGCTGCCGCTGTTCGGCGCCATCCCCGTTAACGAACGCGTGGTGCTGGATGGCAATTGGGTGTTTGCCGCGGGTGTCACCGCCGGTATCGACGGCGCGCTGCGGTTGGCCGCCGAACTGCGTGGCGACGACGCGGCGCGCGCGATCCAACTTTACATGGTCTACGCGCCGGAGCCGCCATTCGACAGCGGTACGCCGGAGACCGCGCCCGCCGACATCCTCCGGCAAGCCCGGCAATCGGTCGCCGGCATCACGGCGCAACGCGAGGCGACCGCACAACGCGTGGCGGCGCGGTTGGGCATTACGGCGTCCGCGACGGCGGTGAAATGATCGCAAGACCGTTTGGCGGAAAGCGAGGGGTATTTGGCACTCCCGCCAGAACGGTCTGTCCTATCTTTCTCATGGTGAGCAAACGCCGGACGCGCAGAACTTTGATCGAAGCGCACGGCGCCACGCAAGCTCCGATCAGTCCCCAACAACCAGGACGCCTTCGTGCCCATCGCGCGGCGTCATCAACGATGATTTCAGGAGAGTAAAATGACTGACATGACCTTTACCAGAACCGCCCCGCCACCATGGTTGCTGGCGATGTGGAAGGAAATCGACGACAAGACCTTCGGCAAAGGCTTCGACTGCTTCGCCGACGACGCGATCTGTAATCTCGGCGTCGCTGACTGGCACGGCCGCGAGGCGATCCGCAACAATCTGCGCCAGTTCATCGACAAGGGCTTTACCGCGCTGCACGACGTCGTGGAATATTGGGACAGCCCCCTGCTCAAGGTCTTCCATGGCAAAGTCGCGATGAAATTCGACGACCCCAATATTCAGCCGGTACGGCCGTCGATGGCGCATTTCTTCTATATGGACGAAAAGGATCCGACCAAGGTGAAGCGCTGGATCGGCGCCGTGGGCCCGACCGGGTTCTGAAATCCAGGACGGACACTATCGCCAGGGCATCCGGGAACGGAACCTTCGTTCCCGGGTTCCCTGAGCGATGCCTTTCATGAGTTGCGATTTTTGCGAAACAGCTATCCCAGTGGGTTCGACGATTCGTCGCTCGCATCAATCCCTTGAATTTTGGCTGGAGAATGCGAGATCGCTCGAACCTGCAAGTCAGCGAGGCCGACAAACGACATATGTCCCGCCCCGCTTGAGCCCAGCCCCCTTGATCGAAATCGAAACCGTCATCGCGGAGGCAGCGAAACTGCCGCTCAAGGACGCTGCTTTCTTGTTGTGGCGACGGCGGCCGCGCCTGGACACGCTCGAGGGGCCCGCCATGACGCGCGAGGAGATCCGCATTGCCCGCGCGCTGTCGCCGGAGGAAGTCCACGCCAAGGTACAATACAAGCGCGACCATGCGCAGGACGGACCGACCTTCGACCGCCTGCAGCGCGCCCATCCAAGGGCCGACGATACCGAGACCAAACTTGCGATTATCACCGCGGTGAGATTCGACGACGCCTGCTTCAAACATTTTACGGTTGATAGCACCGACTATTGGAAGCGAGTGGTGCGCGCGGTCGCGCTGGCGCAACGGCAGGAAAATCCCGGCTATCTCGAAAGCACTTACGAGGCCGCCCGCGATCACGTTGCCTATTATATGAAATAGATGCCGATGCCGCGTGTAACCGTCAGAAGCAAAGATTGGTCACGAGGTTGCCGCGCTTGTCCTTGATCGCGTAGGGACATTCCATCCGCTTCAATGCCTTTTTGGCATTCTCGTCGCCGAGCGCGGCAGCGCGCTCGTAATAGGCTTTGGCGGCGCTTTTATCCTTGGGTCCGCCGCGTCCCTCTTCGGTGAACTCACCCATTTCCTCCAGAGCGGCCGGATGATTTTGCACGGCCGCCTTCTCGAACAGGCTTCGCGCGCCGGCATCGTCCTGGGCGCCGCCGGTGCCGTTGGCCAGCATCAGGCCGAGCTGATATTGCGCTTCGGGATTGGTCTCGGCCGCTTTCCCCAACAGCTCACGCGCCTTGGCGGGATCGGAGGGTGTGCCTCCGCCGCCCGACAGCGCCGCCAGATTGGTGACGCCGCGTGGATTACCCGCTTGCGCTGCGCGCTCGAACAGCTTGCGCGCCTGGTCATCGTCCCTAGGCACACCCGCGCCGGTGCCATAGAGCACGCCGAGCTCGACCATGGCCGAGGTCGAGCCTTTGTCAGCGGCCCTGCGCCATGCCGCCATGGCCTCCGGCATCTGCCTGTTGGCGGCGTAGGCGCGGCCGAGCTCGTACATCGCGCGTCGCGACGAATTGCCGGCGGTTTTGCAATATTTGATCGCAGTCGCGATATCGGCGGGCGCGACATCCGGCGTGCCCTTGACGTCGGCCGGCTTGTCCGGATCGGCGGAATCGGCAGCGAGCCGATCGCACAGCACGAGATCGGCCGATTGCGCCTGGACGGGAGACGGGTCGGCGCAGATCGCGCCGATCACCGTCGCCAACACGGCGATGGAGCATGTAGCAAGCGCTAGCGAATAAAATCGTTTTATCATGGCCGATAGAGGGTAGCGTCGATGTTCGGGCGGATTCAAGGCTCGAGCCCGGATTCGCGCAGCACCGCCGCTACCTCGGGCGACGCAAGATATTTCAGCAAGACGTCGGATTGCCTGCCGCGCTGCGATGCCGCCAGACGCCCCGCCGAAAACACCGCGGGGCTGCTTTGCAGATGCCGCGGCAGCGGCCCGACCAGTTCAATCCCCGGCACCAGCTTCAGCTCGCTGAGCTGCTGTATCGCGATATCGGCTTCGTCACTGACGAGCCGTTCGGCTATCAACCCCGACGTGATCATGGCGCTGGCGTTGACCCCGGCGGCGATCCCCATTTGCTCGATCAATTGCGCAAAGAAAATGCCGCTGGCGCCGATCCGGGAATAGGCCACGCAGCGCGCCCCAAGCAGCGTCGTGCGCAGCGCTGGCTCAGTCGAGATATCGGGATGCGGAGCGCCGGCCTTGACCGCGATCCCGACATAGGAACGCGCCAGATCGGCACAGCTCTCCGGCACCACGATTCCCTTGCTCGCGAGATCGTCAAGCGCCTCCTTGGTCAGGATCAGGACGTCAGCGCCCTCGCCACCGCGCAGCCGTTCCAGCAGGCCGAGCGTCGGCGCGAAATCGGCATCGATGCGCAGCTGCGTGTCGACCTCAAAGTGGCCGGCGAGATGGCCGACGGCGCCCTTCAGGGCCAGCGTCGAAAGCACCCGAACGACATTTTCCATGGACAACCTTTTTCTATCGGCAGCCTGCGCGCGGGGCGTTTTAGCGCTGGACCCCGGCTTACGCCATACTACTACGAGCGAAGCCTGATAACGCTAAGCCCGGCGCATCAGCTTCAGCACGGCGGTCAAGCGCAGGCTGCGCTTACCGGCCAGCGCCGTCGCGTCGAGGAGCGCGCCGCGCTGGTCGCAGGTGCCGGAAAAACCGATCCCGACCTCGTAGCCGCCGAAAATCGGATGCTCGCCCTTGGCCGGCGTATGTTCCTGATTAAGGATCTGGCCTTTCCAGCGGCCATTCGCCGAGGTGTAGGTTCCGATATAATAGAAGAACGCATCGCCGCCGAGGATGCGGCCATCATGGATCAGCATGATACCGGTGAGGCCGCCATCGACACCGTCGAGCAGCCGGATGTGGATCGAATAGAGTCCGTTGACGATACCGCCCTCGCCGACCGCGTCCATGGCGGGCATGATCTCGTCTTCGATCGGCGTCATGACCGAGCGAAACACCGCGCCGGGCATTTGCGGCGACGCGCCGACGAAGCTGTAGATATCGCCTTCCGCGCTGCCCTTAACGTCGATGGTCGCGATATCGGAGCCAAGCAGCGATTGGTAATTGGGATCTTCGTTGTGACGATGGCTGGTGATCTCGGAGGTGACGACGCCGTCAACCTCCTCGAAGCTGCCGTAATGGGCAAATGCGGAGTTGCCGCCGAGCATGCTGCCGGCATGGGCGTACATCACGCTGCGGCCGACTGCGTCGTCGACCTGAAAACGAACCTTGTAAAAACCCTCCAGCAAAAATCACGTCCCCTCAACCGATTCCCAATTGGTCTTAGCGCGGATCTCCGTAGCAGAGAATGGAGTTGGGACGGGACCATTTGAAGCATGCGACGCATGCTTCTTGCCGGCCCGAAAAAAAGACCAGCCTGAACGGGGCTAAAGCCACCGCAGACCGGTCAAGGGCCGCTGGAGAAGAGGCGCAAACAGCCCCGTTGCAAAGCGGTAGCTACGGCCTGGACGCGCCAAAGAATCCAGGCCGTATTCGTTGTAACGGTTAGGCCACCGCCTTGTTAGGCCGCAGCTTTGGCGCTGGTCGGAACCGATGCGATCGTCTTCAGGATCTGCGAAGCGATCTGGTAGGGGTCGCCTTGAGAGTTCGGGCGGCGATCTTCCAGATAGCCCTTGTATCCACTGTTGGCGAAGGAGTGCGGAACGCGGATCGAGGCGCCGCGGTCGGCAATGCCGTAACTGAACTTGTTCCAGGGCGCGGTCTCATGCTTGCCGGTCAGACGCTTGTCGTTGTCTGGGCCGTAGACCGCGATGTGGTCCATGATATTCTTGTCGAAGGCAACCATCAGCGCCTCGAAGTACTCCTTGCCGCCGACCGTACGCATGTACTCCGTCGAGAAGTTGGCGTGCATGCCGGAGCCGTTCCAGTCGGTGTCGCCAAGCGGTTTGCAGTGGAATTCGATGTCGATGCCGTACGACTCGGTCAGGCGCTGCATCAGGTAGCGAGCCATCCACATTTCGTCAGCGGCCTTTTTGGAGCCTTTGCCGAAGATCTGGAATTCCCACTGGCCCTTCGCCACTTCGGCGTTGATGCCTTCGTGGTTGATGCCCGCGGCGAGACAGAGGTTGAGATGCTTCTCGACGATCTCGCGAGCGACCGAGCCGACGTTGGAATAGCCGACGCCGGTGTAGTACGGACCCTGCGGCGCCGGATATCCGGAGGCCGGGAAACCGAGCGGGCGACCGTCCTTGTAGAAGAAGTATTCCTGTTCGAAGCCGAACCAGGCGCCGGCGTCGTCGAGGATGGTAGCGCGCTTGTTGGTGGCATGCGGGGTCTTGCCATCGGGCATCATGACTTCGCACATCACCAGCGCGCCGTTTTCCCGCGCCGCGTCCGGATAGAGCGCGACCGGCTTCAGCACGCAATCGGAGCTGTGGCCTTCGGCCTGCATGGTCGAGCTGCCATCGAAACCCCACAGCGGAAGCTGTTCGAGCGTCGGGAATGAGCTGAATTCCTTGATCTGGGTTTTGCCACGCAGGTTCGGCACCGGCGTGTATCCGTCGAGCCAGATGTACTCGAGCTTATATTTGGTCATTGAGCCTCTCATATTGACGATGCGAAAGGTGCGGAGCCGAAGCCACTGGCTGCCACACGCATACCCGGCCACCATCGGCCAAGTCTTACCAAGCATTTAATGTGCCAATCCGCCGCACTGCGGTAAAGCCACCCTCGATCGGCAAAGCCCCGATAAAGCCCCGGACCGGGCCGCCATCCACACCGCAGGAGGTGCGGCAAAGGCGCACGGGCAGCCAGCGCCGAACATGACAAAACGATGTAATTCGGGCCGGAATCCCGCCCGATTCTGCAGCAGCCCGGCGCTAACCGCCAGCGGCGATTAAAGCTGCGTCAATCCTCGGCAACATTCGTCAACAACACCGGCCCCATCAGCAACCTTCGCGTTGGCTCAAGCGTTAGTCATCCGCTCAATGCCTCGCACGTAGCAACGCCAAAATTGCCTAGAAAATATACATCTGATGATTTTCTTTTGGTCAGGTTGCATCTGCGGAGGGCACGAACGATATCGACTTACGTAACCACTCGGGAACGAGTCGGGCGCACCATGAAGCCAGAATCCTCGAAGCCGGTGCTTCGAGGCTTGGGTCCTTCGACCAAGGAGAAGACGATGAGTACAGGGTTGAATCAGGAGTCCGCCAAGATCTACCAATTCCCGGCCGGGGGCCGGTCAGCTCTCGGCGGACGTCGTTATGACGAGGCCAAAACCGCCAGCGATCTTGCCTCAGCACGGGTCACCGAAACCAACTGCAGCGGCAGCTGGTATCATCAGGCAGCGATCGACGAGTCCAAACCCGCGTGGGAGCGTTGATGCCAAGCGCATGTTCAGCAACGGGCGGCTATTGCCCCAGTTCAGTAGATAGCGAGAACTAAAAAAGGGTCGAAACGAAAGCGTTTCGGCCCTTTTTCATGGCTGCTTTACATCGACCTCACAGGCCGTGATTGGCCGTCTGGCGTGTCTGACCGCAACACCCGCCTTGGTGATGGTGAGCGTAATGCCCTCCCCGGAATAACGCGAACCGGACCAGTTCAGCCGCTTGGCCAAGGTCACCGCACGGCCATCGATCTGCAGGTAGGCGCGTGAATCATATCGGTAGAACGCGGCGATGAACCGGGTGCCGTCAGCACAGCGGTAGGCCTGGAACGACTGCGCCGCCGCCGGGACTGCGCCCATCGCAACAAAGCTTGCGAAAAATGCCGCGCCGAGAATAACCCGGACTTTGCGCCGTTCCATCATTATCCCCACCCCGTTTCCGGCTGCGCGGAATCCGGCCTGCTACGAATAAAGTGCTCCTAGCCAATATCGGGAAGCGAGTATAGAGGCGGACACCGCGCCACACGCCTCCCCGTCATCATCCGCCGCGGCGGGGGGATCCAGGATCATCAGATGTCAGCTTCTCCCATCCGCCACTTCGACCTGATCGGCGCCAGCAATTTTCGCGACCTCGGCGGCTATCCGGGCCAGGACGGCCGAAACGTCCGCTGGCGACAGATCTTCCGCTCCAATCATCTGGGGCATCTGACCGAAGCCGATATCGGTGTGCTGCGCGGCCTCGGCTTGAGGAATGCATTCGACTTTCGGGGGACGGAGGAGCGTGTCGCCGCGGCCTGCGCCATCGCTGAAATCGCGGTTCATTCGCTGCCGATCGAGCCGACCGTGGTCGCCGCGTTGCGCGCGCGCCTCGCGAAAGCCAAATCGCTGTCGCCGACCGACGGGCTGGAGGTGATGCGGGAGTCCTATCGCAACTACGTGCAGCATAACACGCCGCGCTTCCGCAGCCTGTTCGCGCATCTGCTGGATGATCCCGCGCCGCTGGTCGTCCACTGCACCGCCGGCAAGGACCGCACCGGCTTTGCCTGCGCGCTGATCCTGCATGCGCTCGGCGTCCGGGAGGATGTGATTGCCGAGGACTATCTTTTGACCAACCGCTACTACCGGCGCGATCCCGTCGCCAGCAACGACCTTCCCGATGACGTCAGGCAGGTACTCGGGTCGGTCGAGGCCTCGTTCCTCGCCGCCGCCTTCGATGCGATCCGCGCCGACTATGGCGATCTGCGGAACTATCTCACGGACGGGCTGGGTCTCGGCACCGCCGAACGCGCCCGGCTCCAGGCGCGTTACCTGGAGGCCTGATTATTTCCCGCGCGCGCCCCCGCGCGGGTCGGTTTCGGTTTATGCCGCGGCTTCCATTTCGGCATCAAGATCCGAGATCACGTCCTCGAACGCCGAGATCGCCTGTTGAATCGTGGCGATCTGCATCAATTCCCAGCCATTGACCGGACCATTGCGGTTTTGCAGCCCGACGATCAAATCGCGCCGTTGCTCCTTCAGCTGAATGAGCGGCAAACCGTGATCGGGTAGATATCGCATCATGATGTCCCCAGCCGTTGGATTGAACAGCATCCAGCTATAGGCCGGCGACCTCTGATATCTCTTTACAAAACTCCGGCAAATTTTAGCGATCGGCACCGGGCGCGTCGGTTTGCGACGTTTCAGGCTGCCAGTGCGTGGCAATGATCCCGGTCGCGGCGGCGGAATTCCGCCGCATTGCAAATCAAATTGTCCTGACGCTAGTGTTCGCCTCCTGATCCCTCGCGCGTGGAGAGCCGTCATGGATGGAAAAGTGATTGTCGTGACCGGTGCCCTCGGCGCGCTTGGGCGGGTCGTTGCGGAACAAGCTCAGGCGCGGGGCGCGCGCGTCGCCGCGGTCGATCACGCACCGACGCAAGTCCCGGCCACCCCCACCCGGATGGAACTTGGCGGCGTCGATCTGACCGATGCGGCCCAGGCCCGGAAGGCGATCGATGCTGTCGTGTCGCATTTCGGCCGGCTCGATGCGCTGGTGAATATCGCCGGCGGCTTTGTGTTCGAAGCCGTCGCCGAGGGCGATCCAACAAGCTGGCAGCGCATGTATGCGATGAATGTGCTGACCGCGCTGAACGCGTCGCAATCGGCTATACCGCATCTGGCCAATTCCGGCGCCGGCCGCATCGTCAATGTCGGCGCCATGGGCGCCCAGCAGGCTGGTGCGGGCATGGGGCCTTACGCGGCGTCCAAGGCCGGGGTGCACCGCCTCACCGAAGCCCTTGCCGCCGAGTGGAAGGGCAAGATCACGGTCAACGCCGTGCTGCCATCGACCATCGACACCGCAGCCAATCGCGCCAGCATGCCGAAGGCGGATTTTGCCAAATGGGTGAGCCCAAAAGAATTGGCCGACGTGATCCTGTTCCTGGCCAGCGACGCCGCCAGCGCCGTCACCGGCGCGCTGCTGCCGGTTACCGGACGGGTCTGATTTTCAGGCTTCAGCCAGCTTCTTCAAGACGGCGCTGAAGCGGATGCTGCGCTTGCCGGCCAGCGCGGTGGCCTCCGCAACCGCGCCCTCGTCGGTGTAGGTGCCGGAAAAGCCGATGCCGACCTCATGGCCACCGAACACCGGCTGCTCGCCCTGGTTCGGCGTGTGCTCCTGATTGACGATCTCGCCCTTCCATTTGCCGCCCGAGCTCGAATAGGAGCCGAGATAACCGAAAAAACCGTCGCCGCCGCGGATCAGGCCATCATGCAGCACCATGACGCCGGTGTTGCCGGCGTCGATGCCGTCGAGCATCCGGATGTGGATTGAATAGAGTCCGTTTTTGATGCCGCCGGTTTGGCTCGGCGGGACCGGCGGCGCGGCGTCCTCGCTGATCGGCGTCATCACCGAACTGAAGGCAATGCCGGGCAATTGCGTGGTACCGCCTTCGAAATGGTACTGCTCGCCCTGCTGCCGCCCCCTAAGCGCCATCGTGATCTTGTCGGACTTGAACAAAGGCTGGAAATTCGGATCGTCATTGTGGCGCAGCGTCGAGATGTCGACCGATACTTCGCCGTCGCCGGATCGCTGATAAGTGCCGATGAACGCGAAAGCCGAATTGCCGCCCATCATCTTGCCGTCATAGACATAGATGACGCCACGGCGAGAGCCGTGCACCGTGCTCATCTCGACCTTGTACAGCCCCTTCAACATCGACGCCCTGGCAGGCCTTTCCGGCCCGCAAATCGACGGTGTCCCCGCCGCGCCACCCGCACGGCGTCCGTCTTGTCCCTGATACAGGATAGCCGCTCTGGCCCTGTTTGATCAAATCCAATGCGGCGATTCGGGTTAGACTTCGATATTGAGTCGCGCGAGGCGACACTTGGAGTTCCCGTTGGAAACCGCGCTTTATCTGCCTGTCAAACGCTTCCTCGAAAATCTCGGCTTCACGGTCAAGGGTGAAGTCGGCGGTTGCGATCTGGTGGCGTTGAGCGACGGCGATCCGCCCGTCGTGGTGATCGGCGAATTGAAATTATCCTTCAATCTCGAACTAATCCTGCAGGCGGTCGATCGTGCCGCCGCCGCCGACGAAGTCTGGCTTGCCGCCAAGATGTCCGCACGCGGCAAGGGACGCGAGAGTGACGCCCGCTATCGCAACCTGTGCCGCCGGCTCGGCTTTGGCATGCTCGCGGTCACCAACACCGGCGACGTCGAGGTCATCGTCAAACCGCCGACAACGGCGCCGCGACGCAATCCGAAGAAGCGCTCTCGTCTCGTTGCCGAGCACCGGCGCCGCAAAGGCGACCCGGTGCTGGGCGGCAGCACGCGCACGCCGATCATGACGGCCTACCGCCAGCAGGCGCTGGCCTGCGCCTCGGCGCTGTCGCATGGGCCGCGGCGGGTGCGCGACCTGAAGCCCGATATTCCGGACGCCCCAAAGATCCTGCTGCATAATGTCTACGGCTGGTTCGATCGCGCCGAGCGCGGCATCTACGTGCTGACCGATGCCGGACGCGCCGCGCTGAAACGCTGGCCACAGCAGCCGATCGATTTTGCCGCCGCAGGCGATACCGTTTCATGACAGCCAAGGAAACATGAACGGAAAACATCAACGGAAACCAGGGGGAATAGCATGATCGTCGTGACCGGCAGCGTCACCGCGCGGGACGATTGCTTCGCCGAGGTCCGCAAACTGAGCCTCGAGCACGTGCATCGCTCACGCCAGGAGCCCGGCTGCATCTCGCACGCGGTGCATGTCGATTGCGAGAACCCACTGCGGCTGGTGTTCATCGAGCAATGGGCCGATCGGGCGGCGCTGTTAACCCATTTCGCGGTGCCTGCGTCGGGCGAATTCGTGCGCGCTCTACGTCCCCTCGCCGCGGCGGCGGCGACCCTGGAGCTCTACGACGCCACCAAACTGGAGAAATTGTAGCGCATAGCTGGTTTGCCATGCGAAATTCATATTGCAATGCAACATAAGGGCTCCTAGGTAATGCCGTATCAAGGATGAGGCCCCGATGAGCGAAGATTGGAATACCAAGTACGGATCCCGACGCGTGCGGCGCGACCCGCCAACGCTGGACGAGGCCATTTTCGCGGCGATCGGCATCACCGACGACCTGGAAGCGCAGGCAGAGATTGCGGCCTCCTTGATGGGGATGCCACTCGAAGCCGTGCTCGCGGAAGTCAGGAAGATCGCGCGATCGGCGTCGCGCTCGGCGACGCGGGTAATCGCGGGAGAGCAAGGCGCGCAGCGCTCGATCGTGGTGGAGCGCCGGGTCATCCGGAAGTTCGGAAACGACAAGCGTACCGGCACTTAAGTCACCGACCAGCATCCGCCTGTCCCGGCGGATCGACCGACGGCTTCAGCCGAAATCGTCGGTCAGGCCGTCCGGCCCCAGCCATACATCCGCAACCAGATCTGCCAATACGCGCGATTGAAGTTCGTCATCGCGCGCGCGGCATCGATCGCACTGGCGATCGCAGGCGCTGCCGGTTCGGGCTGACGCTGCGGCGCCAGATCAATACTGCCGGTGGATTCGCCATGGCGGAACGTCAGATGCGCGCCGAACTTGTTCGCCAAAGCCCGCATCGCTTCGTTATGCGCGCCGGTGGTGATCCGCAGGCTGCGATATCCCTTTGCGCGCGCTTCCGCGATCAGCTTCCGAAACAGGATGCTGCCGACGCCTAACCGTCGCACCGACGCTTCCACGCTGAAGGCGATTTCCGGCTGCGCATCCGGCGACTGTTCCGGTGGATGCAACTCCGCCGCGCCGCGCACCACACCGTTTTCGATATAGGCAATGATGACGGTGCCGTCGTTCGCGCACTTCTCGGCGTAACGCTCAATAAAGCTGTCATCCATGAAGCCATGGAAGCGATCGTGGCGGCTGGCGCGATCGAGCCTCAAAAGGTGGTCGCGCAGCAGCGGCAGTTCTTCCTGCTGGCGCAGCGTTCGAACGCTGCCATTGGCGAACGTCGAACCTGCAATATCGTGGTGGCGCATGTCTGTAACTCCTCTCAGAAAGCCCTCGAGGAGGCGTCGAATCCCTAGACCACAGATATTGTGCATCGCAACATGAAATTCAAGACGGCCCGCTGCCTCAAATAAAGGCAGCAATTCGAATATCTTAACGTCCATTAAGGACTGCCTATCACCGAGACTCCAATGGATTTCCCGCGCCCACCTGGGCGGCCGGCAAGCTATTTGCAGATACTGGATTCGAGCCGGGCTTTGGCCCAGTATCACGCTCGTTCCAGGGGGTCCGTCGTGTCTGTCGTGCTCGACACCAGCGCTTCCGTTCCAGACCGGCGGCTTGCGGTCTGGCAGGACATCGTTTGCGACGTCTTTGTCGGGCTCGATTGCCGCTCGGACATGCAGGAGACGTTCTGGGGCGCGGTTTCGCAATCCGCGGTCGGGCCCGCGACGTTTACCAAGGTCGATTCCTGCGCCCAACGGGTGTTCCGCACGCCGTCGCGGATCGCGCGCGCCACCGAGGATTTCGTGCTGTTGGCGCTCGGAAACAGCGGCGTCAACGGCGTGTATCAGGACGGCCGCGAGGCCGTCGTTTCCGCGGGCCAGTTCGTGATCTACGACACCACCCGCCCTTACGAGTTGCGGTTCGACGACAGCTTTGCGCAGACCATCCTGCAAATGCCCAGAAAATTGCTGCAACAGCGCGTCGGCGCGTTCGACACGCTGACCGCCACCACTTTTTCCAGCGATCGCCCCCTCGAAGGCCTGACCTATGAGTTCCTGGTCAGGTTGAGCAAGACCATCGACCGCGTCGATCCCACCACCGCAACCCGCCTGCTGGATCAAGGGCTGGACCTCATCGCGATGGCCTTTGCCGAGCGAATGCATGCGCGTTCGCCGGACCAGTCGTTTCACCGATCCGCCCTACTCTATCGTCTCAAGAACTACATCCTGACCCAGTTGCACGATCCCGAATTGTCGTTGTCTCGCGCAGCCTCGGCGATCGGAATCTCGCCGCGCTATGCCAGCGACTTGATGGCCGGCGAGCAGATATCGTTCCGCAGCTACGTCCAGATGCAGCGCCTCGATCGATGCAAGCGCGATCTGTCGGATCCGGCCCACGCGGCGCGCCATGTCGGCGATATCGCCTTCGCGTGGGGTTTTAACGACCTCGCGCATTTCAGCCGGATCTTCAAACAGCGGTTCGGCGCCTCGCCGCGTGAATGGCGCGAGCACCCGACGCACTAACCTTTTTCCATCGGGCCCTTTCCGTTTGGGCCGCGCGTTGCCGGCAACCGGCAAGCTTGGTCTGCCAATTCGCCGATTAAGACAAGTTTTCGTGCCGCCGCGGACAAGCGTTGCGGCAACGCAAAGCGGTAGGCTGCGCCGCACTGATCTTCTGTCCCGCCAAATTTTGTTCAACCAGGTTCTGTTCAGCCAGGTTCTGTCCAACCATGTGAAGAGGATGATTTCGATGGGTCTCGTTCACCAGAAATACAAAGTAGCGGTGGTTCAGGCGGCGCCGGTTTTTCTCGATCTTGACGCAACCGTGGACAAGACGATCGCCCTGATCGAACAGGCGGCCGCGAAAGGCGCGAAGCTGATCGCGTTTCCCGAGACCTTCATTCCCGGATACCCATGGCAGATATGGCTCGGCGCGCCCGCCTGGGCGATCGGACGCGGCTTCGTGCAGCGCTATTTCGATAACTCGCTGTCCTATGACAGCCCGCAGGCCCACAAAATTCGCAAAGCCGTCAAGCGTGCCAATTTGACCGCGGTTGTCGGCCTGTCCGAACGCAACGGCGGCAGCCTCTATATCGCGCAATGGCTGATCGGGCCTGACGGCGAGACCATCGCGAAGCGCCGCAAGCTCAGGCCCACGCACGCCGAACGCACGGTATTCGGCGAAGGCGACGGCAGCGACCTTGCCGTCCACGATCGCGCCGACGTCGGCCGGCTCGGGGCCTTGTGCTGCTGGGAACATCTGCAGCCGCTGTCGAAATACGCGATGTACGCCCAGAACGAACAGGTTCACGTCGGTGCCTGGCCGAGCTTCTCGCTATACGATCCGTTCGCGCACGCGCTTGGCTATGAGGTCAACAACGCCGCGAGCAAGATCTACGCGGTGGAGGGCTCCTGTTTTGTCCTCGCCCCCTGCGCGGTGGTCTCGCAGGCCATGATCGATGAACTCTGCGACAGCCCCGAGAAGCATGCGTTCCTGCACACCGGCGGTGGGCACGCGGTGATCTACGGGCCGGACGGCAGTTCGCTTGCCGAAAAGCTTCCACCCGATCAGGAAGGCATCCTCTACGCCGATATCGATCTTGGCATGATCGGCGTGGCCAAGAACGCCGCCGATCCGGCCGGACACTATTCCAGGCCCGACGTCACCCGCCTGCTGCTCAACACCACCCGCGCCAACCGCGTCGAGCATTTCAGTCTGCCCGTCGACGCCGAGGTGATGAGCGAAATCAGGCTTCAGGCCTGACGAGAAAGCCACACGAGGAGCCCGCCATGGAATCCGCGATCCCTGAGCATCTCAAAACCGCCCGGACCCGCCACCGCCGCGTTCCCGACGACTACGCGCCGCCCTACCCCTCCTTCGTGGCGCGCCACAAACCGGGCGTGGCACAAGTGGTGATGGCCTATTTCGGCGTCCAGACTTCTGCCGCACCTTCGAAAGCTGCGGAGCAGGCGCTGGGCTGGATCGTGTCCCGCTTCGGACTGGATGGCGGCCCGACGCATTGGGACCGGGCGCGTTATGTCGACGAATCCGGTTTCACCAACATCGTGACGGTCGCCTATTGGGACGACCGCAAAAAGTTCGATGGCTGGTTTCCGGCAGCGCGCGACGGCTGGACCGGCGAGGCGCGAGCCACCGACGGAGCAGGCACGTTCATCGAGGTACTCTGTCCGTCGGTCGAGGGCTACGAAACCTTGTTCTCCTCATTGGGGCGGCCCGAAGGCGTCGCGGTGCTCGCCGATGGCCTGAGCGGCGAGGTTCAGGAGCACGCCTATTGGGGCGGCATGCGCGACCGCATTCCGCTGTCGCAAACCAGCGAGATGGCGCCGTCAGGCGCGGCGCGCACTGTGCGCGATGGCGTCTGCATCCGGGTCATCGCGCATGACAATCTGTGTCTGATCCGCTCCGGTCAGGATTGGGGCGACACCGAAGCATCCGAACGCAAGATGTATCTCGACGACGTCGAGCCGGTGTTGCGGGAAGGCATGGATTTCCTGCGCGATGACGGCCGCGCGATCGGCTGTTACGCCAACCGTTACATGACGGTGATTGCGTCCGATGGCACGGCGGCCGAGAAATCCTACGGCATGAGCTGGTGGAAGAGCCTCGCCGCGCTGGAGCGGTGGGCTGAATCACATCCGACCCATGTCAGGATTTTCGGCGCTGCCATGAAATATCTGTCGACGCTGGGGCCTGCCGCCAAGCTGCGGCTCTATCACGAGGTCACGGTCGTCAGGTCAGACGACGCATTGTTCGAATATGCCGGCTGCCATCCGAGGACGGGCATGTTGAACGCCGTGCAGGCCTGATGCCGTAAAGGTCGCGATCGCCGGTCGTCGGCGCAGCTACAGAACCATCTGGGTCTGCGTCACGATCGCAACCAGTTTACCTTCCTCGGTTTCCAGCCGCGTCTGCCAGACCTGGGTCCGCCGCCCCCGATGCACCGGCGTCGCCGTGGCGATCACGGTGGTGCCCTCCTTGGCGCCGCCGATGAAATTGGTCTTGCTCTCGATCGTGGTGGTGCCCTTGGCATCCGCGGCCAAGTTGATGACGGTGGCGGCCGCGCCGACCGAATCCGCGAACGCCATCACCGCGCCGCCATGGATGGTGTGGTTCGACGTGCAGAGGTCCGGCCGCACCAGCATTTTCGCCGCCACGCGATCCTTGTCAGCCTCGGTGAAAGTGACGCCCTTCAGCTCGGCAAACGGCATCTTCATCGACTGTATCTTTTCAAGCGGCGTCATCGGCGATCGTCCCTTCCGGTTATGGCTGGCGTGATATCCGGGCCTGACCCGGATAACAGAGCTTTTTTGAATGATGGATTGCCGAATTGAACTCGGCAATGACGTTTGTGGTAATGGCCACAGCGACAACGGAGACAATACGGTTCTGCTCGCCGAGCAAATACAGTGTTTCCAAAACCAAAGGTCTATTTCTAGGAATGGGACGATCCATTGATCAGCGGCATCGGCTGGGTGTCCGAGCTGATCGAAATCGCCGGCGGCGAAGACATTCTGCCGGGGCTGCGATCACAGAAAGCCGCGAAAGACCGCATCATCCTGCCAGACCTCGTCCGCGTCGCGGCGCCCGATGTGATCCTGGCGTCATGGTGCGGCAAGAAGGTGGTGCCTGACCGGATCAGGCAGCGGCCGGGCTGGAGCGATATTCCCGCCGTGCGCAACGATCGCATCGTCGAGATCAAGTCGCCGCTGATCCTGCAGCCCGGGCCGGCGGCGCTGACCGATGGGCTGGATGCGATCGTGAAGGCGCTGTGGCCGCAGTGACGTCGCCGCTCCCGGAGACGGTACCGGGACGTCACTCTACTCTGCGGCAAACGAGACGGTGGATCGATCGTATTCTCCCGATCCCATGCCTCCATCGGCAAAAATCTTGTGTTCCGCAATCCAGTCGAACGATTGCTCGAATACTTCTTTCGAATAGGTCTCGAATACGATCCGCTCACCCGGTCCCCAGCGACGCGTGTCCATGACGGCATGGAAACGATCCGGGAATTCGTTCTTGTAGTAGTGCGTGTAAAGTTCCGGCCGCAGATCGATATCGCGCTGCGCGCCGCGCAAGGCGCGGAAGTATCGCCGAACGTCCTCCGCATCCACCGTGCCCTTGATCATCGCTGCGATCATGAAGGTGGTATCGATCACCTTGCGAAAGCCCAATTGCTCGGCCAGATAATACGGCCCGTTGAACAGCGCCGCTGCCGGGCTCTTGCCCTCGATCAGAAGCTCCATGCGGTGAAACAGCATGCCGTCTTCGAACGTCAGGTTGATCTCGCCGGGAGCCATGTACTGCTCCAGGGCCTGGATCGTCGAGTAGTGGCTTCCCGACTGAAATCCGACGGAGATCGGTACCCCCGCCAGGTCGCTTGGGGTGCGCACCGGCGAATCCGCAGGCACGAAGATTCCGGAGGGCGCGACCGAATAAACGTCGGCATAGAGCTTGGCGTGACCATTGGAGGCCGCGACATTCACCGTCCAATGGCAGGCACAGCTCACATTGGCTTCACGCCCCTTCTCGATGCTCTGGAAGGCGCCCTGATTGGCCTTGTTGTGATGCTGCCCCTCGGTGGAGCGGATCAATTCGCGAAATTCATAATCGAGGCCTTCGGCGCGAAAATAGCCCTTCTCCTCCGCGACCCATTCCTGCAGGCGAAAATGCGGCTCGATGATGAATTTGCTCACGGCGAATCTCCCTTAAAGCGCACCCTTGAAGTTTCTATTTGACAGCAGCGTACCCGACGCGCGTCAATGACGCCATGTCTATACGGGAATAGATGATATGGACGAAAGTACATCATCGGAACTGAACCTGAGAGAACTGCGGATCCTGAACGCGTTGCTGCACGAGCGCAGCATTACGCAAACCGCGCAGCTTCTGGCGACCACGCAACCCGCCATCAGCAAGGTGCTCGGACATCTCCGGGCGCAATTTGCCGATCCCCTGTTCGTCCGGAACGGCCACGCGATGCAGCCGACAGCGAAGGCTCTCGACATCGCCGATCAGCTGCGCATGCTGCTTGGAGCCGCCGATGGTCTGCGCGCCTCGGCGACGGCCTTCGATCCCGTCCAATCGGACCGCACCTTCAGCCTGTTGCTGACCGATGTCGGGATGATCCGTTTCCTGCCGCCGCTGATAGCCCAGATTGCGGCGATCGCGCCGAGGGTCAACATCCGGGCCATGCCGCTGGACTCACGCCAGTTCGAACGCAAGCTGGAAGCGGGCGAGACAGATTTGGCGCTTGGCGCTTTTCCGAATGCAGCTTGCCACCTGCGGCGCCAGCGATTGTTCTTCGACGGCTATGTGACCGTCGCGCGCAAAGAGCATCCCAGAATTTCGACCTTGCGGTCGCGCGCCGGTTTCCTCGCCGAGCGGCATATCCTTGTCACGGCATCAGAGACCGGTCATGCCGCGCACGGGACAGCGCAGCGCGTGCTGGCAGCGCAAATATCGCCAGCGAATATCATGCTGCAGGTCCCAAGCTTCATCGCCGGCGCCATTGTCGCTGCCGAAACCGACGGCCTTACGACTCTGCCCGCTAATCTGGCGAAGCGCCTTGCCGGCCCGCTCGGGCTGACCGCCTTCGACACGCCGATTGCGTTGCCGCGCATCGAAATTTCACAATATTGGCATGAACGGTATCATCGCGATGCCGCCCACCGCTGGTTCAGGTCGGTCACGTTCGATCTGTTCGGCGCAACGGCGCACAAGCGCCGCCGCTGAGCTGATGCTGCGGAATCATCGAGCTAGATCGTCTCCACCCCGCACCATTCCGCGATGAACAACGCGGTCGCCTTGGTGGATTTGCGCAACGAATCCAGATCGACATATTCGTTAAAACCGTGCATCGCCGCACCGCTGGCGCCGAAGCAGAGACTCGGGATGTTGTAGTTCAGCCCATAGAACCGGGTGTCGGTGAGCGCGGTGAAAACGAGATCCTGCACCGCACCACCATACACCGCGTTAAACGCCTTGCCGAACGCAGCTTCGGGTGCGACTGAATCCTTCAGCTCATAGCCTTCCGACAGAAAACCTGACCACTCCACGCTGGGCGGATTGTTGGAGAGGAACCGATGATCGCGCGCCGCGGCCGAGACACAGGCGAGAATTTCGGCCTGGCAATCGGCAACCGACCAGCCCGGCAGGATCGCGATCCGGCAATCGACATCGCACCACGCCGGCACGCTGGAGGCCCAGTCGCCGCCTTTGATGATGCCGGGATTGAAGTTGATCGGATGCGTCACCGCCTTGAAATGCGTGTCGCTCCTGGCGCGCTCATTCCATTCGATTTCGAGTTTTTCCAGCGCGTGAACCAGATGATAGGCCGCCGTGATCGCGTTGGAGCCGGCGCCGGCCTCGAACACGTGGACGGGAAAGCCGCGCACCCTCAGGCGAAACCAGATCACGCCGACCTGCGAGCGCACCATCTTGCCGGAGGTCGGCTCGGGAATGAAGCAGGCATCGGCGCGATAGCCGCGCTGCAGGGTCGAGAGCGCGCCGACGCCGGTACTCTCCTCCTCGATGACAGACTGAAAGTGAATCCGCGCGGTCGGCTTGAGGCCGGCGGCCTTGATCGCGTCGAGCGCATAGAGCGCACCGATGGTGCCGGACTTCATGTCGCAGGCGCCGCGACCATACATCTTGCCGTCTTTCACCGCGGGCGAAAACGGCGGCGTCTCCCACATATCGAGCGGCCCGGTTGGAACCACGTCGCAATGCCCCTGCAGGATCAGCGATTTCCCCGCATTGGTTGCGGGACGATAGGTCCCGACCACCGTGCGTGCCTTGGAAAAATCATGCTCGATCGGACCGAAGCCGCGCAAATCCTTGAGATCGTCGACATCGATATGCCAGTCATCGACCTCATAGCCGCGCTCGCGCAGGAGATCGCCAATCATGTCCTGGCACGGCCCCTCGGCGCCGCGGGTTGATGGAATCGCGACAAAATCCCTTGTCGT